>JBJXGX010000064.1:0-47469 GCA_046160305.1 Burkholderiales bacterium | reverse complement strand
GCGGCCCCTTCTGCCCGCCAGATAAAACTGGCGAGGCATCCGGCTCGACCGCTATGCATCGAAAACTGGGCTTCCTCGCCTTGATCACCTGTCCAACACCGCTGATCGTGCCGCCCGTCCCGACACCAGACACCAGGACGTCGGCGCGGCCATCCGTATCCCGCCAGATTTCTTCTGCGGTGGTCCGGCGATGCACGTCCGGATTCGCGGCATTTTCGAACTGCTGCGGCATGAAGTACTTCTTTGGATCGGACGCAACGATTTCCTCGGCACGCTTGACGGCGCCCATCGCACCCTCGGCTGCGGGCGTCAACACCAGCTCTGCACCATAGGCGCGGATCAGCGCCCGCCGCTCCCGGCTCATCGTCTCCGGCATCGTGAGAATTGAGCGATAGCCCTTTGCGGCACAAACCATCGCGATGGCGATACCGGTGTTCCCGCTGGTCGGCTCAACGATGATTGTCTCGGGCCCAATCAACCCAGCCCGCTCGGCCGCTTCGATCATCGCGACGCCGATGCGATCCTTCACCGAGAGACCCGGGTTGAAAAACTCGAGCTTGGCGAGAACCTCGGCGTGGCAGCCCTGTGTGAGCCGGTTGATTCGAACCAGCGGGGTGTTGCCGACCAGTTCGGTCACGTTGCTGGCGATCTTCACAGGGCTCTCCTCGTTGAAACGCGATGTGCTGGAATTTTCGCACAACGGGGAATTCTGCCCCCGTTGCACGCAATGCATGGAGCGAGACGATCAGTTTCTTGCGATCAACGTCCGTGTCCAGCGAGCCAACACGGAATCGTGACGGGCAATCGCCACGTTCGCCACCTTGCGGCCGATCTCCTCGCCGGCATCCACATCAAACCGAAAGTGCAGGCCGGCGTAGATCCGCGAGATTCCCGCTTCAACGGCAATTGCTTCGAGTCGGCCGCGATCCTGCGGAAAGAAGTGGGCAAGAACGAGTCCGGCTGCGGTCGAGATGCATGAGTGATTGCTGGGATACGACGGATGGTTGGGCACGCTAATGAGCGGCTTGATGGACGTATCGGCCTGTGACGGGCGCGGCACCCAATACGTGTACTTCGTGTCGTGGCAGCTGATCGCGGCGTCCATCATGGCCACATTCATCGTCGCTAGGACGCGTGCGGCTTGCAGCTCGCCGACGGCGTTTTTGCGAATAAGCTCTGTCGCGCGTTCGTTCCAGAAGCCGGCCACCAGCGTTCCCGTGGTCATGTCGTAGAACTTCGCGATGCGCGTCGATTCTTCCGTCGACGCTGCGGTGTGGCGTCGCACCTCCGCCAGATCGTCCCGAAACCGCGTACTGTCGTGCGCGGGCGGTGGTGCGGATCGAAAGACACTGCCAGAATCGACCAGGAATGTGCGCATGGCACCGAGCGCCGGCAGTGCAGGCGGCGCGGGAGGATTCACCAGGCTACGCCAAGTGAAGGGCGCCTGCGGTGCTTGACCCGTCCACGTTTGCGAGAAGCGGTCCTGCTGCGCCTCCGCAAGCAAATGCCGCGCAACCGGAAGCTCAGTGTCGGCGGCGCGCGGCACGTGCTGACGATGGCGATCTTCTACGAACGCGACCTGCGAAGGAAACAACCCGCCGATGACCCGCATCGAGGAGGTTGCAACGGCGTCGTTGGATTCATGTTTAGTTTCCGCGAATGCTGCGTACTGCGCCAGCGACACATACGCCAGCAACCGTAGTGCCTGAAGTTGATTGGGTTTGGCGCGCTCTACCGCTTCCAGCGCGATCCGATTCCACGTCAAAGTCGGCGAGTTATGTGCTTGCTCGGTCGCGCTCGTGTTCGCCCAGGAGGTGGGAACCCATGTTGTTACGACGGCGAGTGAGACGACGCTGATCATTGTTTTCATTGGATGCTCCTTAAGAATGGGATTGGTAATCCGTGTGTTACTTCTTGGTGATCACGACTTCCAGGTACTCACTCGGGGCGATCAACGTACCATCACCGCCCCGGTTGAATCGTTCGGCCAGCTCGATCAGATCCCGAGCGAGCTCGCTTTGCTTTTCGGCGGGCAACGCGCCGAACGTCTTCAGCATCGGGCCGTAGTAGGTCTTGAACACATTGAGCCAATGCTCGGCCGAGCGATAGCGAAAGACGAAATGCTTACGGGTGGCGTCGATGACACGCGCCTGGTCGCCGAACATCTCGCGAAGCCGCGCCTCGGTGCCCCAAAGCGCAGGCGACTTGGCGCCGGCAGGCGGTGGCGCGTACTTGCCGATCAGCTTGAACATCTCGCCGACCAGGCTGCCCGGCGTCCAATTAGCCAAGCCGATCTTTCCACCCGGTTTGCATACGCGCATGAGCTCCCGTGCCGCTAGGTCCTGGTTGGGCGTGAACATGACGCCGAACGTCGAGAGCACTGCATCGAAAGAGTTGTCCGCGAAAGGCAGCGCCTCGGCATCGGCCTCCTTGAATTCGATTGCGAGGCATTCGGCACCAGCCCGCACACGCGCCCGATCGAGCAGCGCCACGACGTAGTCCGTTGCAACGACGTCGCACCAGCGCCGGGCCGCCGCAAGCGAGGCGTTGCCATTCCCGGCTGCGACATCGAGAACCTTCGACCCGGCGCGCAGGTCGATCGCCTCGCATAGGGATTCGCCGACGATTTGCAGGGTCGTGCCGACAACGGCATAGTCGCCGGCTGTCCAGGCCGACTGCTGTCTGGTCTTGATCGCCGCAAAGTCGACGGCGGGTAGGGTCGCGGTATTCATGGTGGATCTCCATCAAGCAAGGGTTGAAAGAACTGCGTTGCTACGGATGGCATTTCAGCGGATCGACCGTGGATGCTGGTCACCCCCGGGGTGACAAATTGGGGGACAAATAGGGGGACAGCGCGGCGCTGGGTTACACTCGATTGCATCAGCAAAACGACTAAGACACGTTGCGACAAAGACACATTGGGCGGGTCATCCGTGGATGAGCGTGCCGAACGGACATCCTCTTTTGGTTATTGGTTGCGACGGCGCCGGAAAGCGCTCGACCTGACGCAGGAGGAACTAGCGCAACGGGTCAGCTGCTCGCGCTTTGCGATCCGCAAGATCGAAGCGGACGAGCGCCGGCCGTCGCGGGCACTTGCCGAGCGCCTGGCCGATCGGCTCGCGGTGCCGGCCGATGAGCGCGCGGCGTTCCTCGAGGCCGCGCGGGCGATTCACCGAATCGAACAACTGGCAGTCGGATCAAAGCCGGTCTCCACGCCGGCGAATTTGCCTGTCGCTCGATCCGACACCGCAACTGGATTCCGCTCTGCAAGCAACCCGTTGGCACCCATCGCGACACCAGCGTTGAGCGATCTAGGTCGCTTGCCATTTGTCGGCCGGGGCGCGCAATTCGGTCAACTTCGCGGGCTGATCGCCAACTTGGCCACCGGCAATGGCTATGTGGCACTGATCGAAGGCGAACCCGGGATCGGCAAGAGCCGTCTGATCGGTGAGGTCATACGACACGCCGAATCGCTCGGCCTCCCTACGCTCCTTTCGAGCTGTTACGAAATCGAGCAGGGCATGCCCTATCAACCGGTGATCGAATTGGTCACCCAGGCACTCGATCACTGCGCGAGCGGCACGCTCGGTCGACTGCCCCCGATCTCGCTTGCGGAGATCGCATCGCTGGTGCCCACCGTGGCGGAACGGGTGCCCGATCTTCCGGTGCTATCGACACAACTCACCGAGGCCAGACAGGCGCGCCTGTTTCATGCCATCGAGCAGTTGTTCGACACCTTGGCGGGCAGCGGGCCGCTGATCGTCGCTGTGGACGACATCCATTGGGTCGATGATGCCAGCCTGCAATTTCTGCATACCGTCGCCCGACATACGGCCCGCCGACGCATCCTCCTGATCCTTGCGTATCGTGGCGAGGAAATCGTCGGGAATGCCCGCGTGGCCACCCTGCTCGAGAGCATCCGGCGCGATCCGAGTACGCGACACTTCCCGCTATCACGCCTGACAGAGGCCGATACGCGCCTACTGTTGGCAGCCGCCGATCCGGCTTTTCATGCGCCCGCGGTCGGACTATCGCTGCATCGCGAGACCGATGGGCACCCATTCTTTCTGATTTCGATGATGCAGTCGATCGCCGACCAAGGTTTGCCCGGGGGCGCCGATTCCAGATCATCACCCACAGCGAAGAGCCTGCCCGAGGCGGTGCGCAATTCCGTGCGCGCGCGCCTTGCACACGTGCCGCGCGAGGCACGCGCGCTGCTCGACGTCGCGGCGGTACTTGGTCGACGCTTTAAATTCGATACTTTGCTGGCGGCCACCAAGGCATCGGCACCGGCCTTGCTCGATATGATCGACACGCTCGTTCAGCGTGGGCTGCTCCGCGAAGAAGAGGTGGGAGGCGACTACGACTTCAGCCACGACAAGATCCGCGAAGCCGTCTATGTCGACATCGGCGGCGCGCGACGGATGTTGCTGCATCGCGCCGTCGCCGAAGCGCTCGAGCCGCACGCAGGCGGTCCATCGGACGAACGCGCCGCGCATCTCGCCGAGCACTTCGCGCGCGGACAAGTCTGGGCGAAAGCGGTCGCCTATCTCGTGAAAGCAGTCGAGCGCTCGCAGCGACTGTTCGCGACGCGCGAGTCGCTTGGCCTGCTCGACCGCGTGATCGAGCTCATTGACGCCCATCCGGACGCAGCAGCCGAGGACATCCGGCTCCGCATCCGCGAGCAACGCGGCACGACGCGCGCACAGGCCGGGCAAATCGACGGCGCTGTAGCCGATTTCGAGCATGTCATTGCTGCCGCCCGGATGGCTGGCGATCCGGTGCGTGAGCGGGACTTGATGATCCAGCTCGGCATGGCGTATCGACGCGGCGACTTGTATCAGCGCGCGACCACGTGTCTCAGCGAAGCCCTCGCCGCGTCACGATCGATGCACGACGAACCACATGCCGCCGACGCGCTCTATCATCTGGGTACGGTCGCATGGAGCAACGGTCGTAACGCCGAGGCGATCTTGCATCATCAGGAAGCGGTCGAAATTTGCGAACGATTGGCCCTCACAGATCTGGTCGCCGTTCAGGCCTTCCACGGCCGGGGCGAGGCCTATTTCGCCGATGCGAAGCCGGCGCTCGCGATCGAGTGCTACCTCCGCTCGACAGCGTTCGCCAAAGGGATCGGCGACAAAAGCTACGAGTCGGAGAACCTGATGATGATCGGATGGGCGAATCTCGGATCGATGGGGCTCGGCGACTATCCGCATGCCATCAAGCATCTCGACGCCGGGCTCGCTATCGCGCAGGCCGCAGATCTCGCGTGGCACATCGGCCCACTGCGAATTGCTCGAGATCATATCCGGCACTGCCTCGGGCAATTCGGTGAGGCTTGGCAGGGCCTCAATGAAACGCTGACGCAGCTCGAATCATTGAACTTGGTGCGCTATCAGATCATGGCCTGCAACATGCTAGGCCACCTGCTGCTCGACCTATCGCTCGACACGAAGGCGACCGAGGCGTTCGATCGCGGCCTGGGGATTGCTCAACAGGCAAGCATCACCCATTGGACGCCGCTCTTGCATGTGAACCGCGCCATCGCGCGGATGCGCCAAGGCGCGCTCGACATCGATCGTGAATTGGAAGGTGCGCTCAAGCACTCCCTGCAGAACCGCGAGGGCTGGTTCTTGCCCCGTTGCTACGAGGGCCTTGCCGAATTGCACGTGCGGCGCGGCGATGCCAAGCAGTGCAACCACTACGCCGATCAGCTCCAGTCGCTTGGCGAGCAAGGCAACCTGCGTGAGGCAATCGCGCGAGCCCATCGCTGGCGAGGCGAAGCGATGCTGGCAAGCGGAAACCTCGAAGCGGCGGCCAACGCGCTCGGCACCGCGCTTGAAGCGAGCGAGCAGCTCGGCACGATGCGCCTATCGTGGGATATACGTGGTGCATTGGCGCGAGTCGCGCGGGAAGCCGAGCGGCCCGGTGAGGCAAAGCGGCACGACACAGCGGCGCGCGACTTGAGCGCGCGAATCGAAGCGAGCCTGCGCGGCTCCGATTTGGAAAGCGGACTTGGCGATCTCGCCTAACCAGCAAGAAAATCAAGCACGGTCCGGTTGAACTGATCGGTTTGCTCGATATTCGGCAGATGCCCGGCGTTCTTGATTACCACGAGCTTGGAGCCCTGGATCTCACGATGCAGGAACTCGGCGGCAGACACCGGCGTACCGACGTCCTGCTCACCCACCACGATCAACGTTCGCATCTTGATGCCGGGCAAAATGGCCACCTGGTTCATTTTCTTGATCGCGTGCGCGCAGCCCACCAGGCCATCCACCGCGGTGCGCGAAATCATCGCGCCCATCCTCTCCATCACCGCCGGGTGGCTGTCGCGATACGGTTGCGTCAACCAGCGTTCCGTCATCGGCTTCACGAACGCAGACGTACCTTTGCTCAGAGCGAGCGCAATCCGATCGTCCCATGCCGATTCGGGTGGAAGATGGCAGGCGGTATCGCACAACGACACTGACCTCAGTCGAGCGGGATGGTTCGCCGCGAGCAATTGCGCGATCATCCCGCCCATCGACAGGCCAAGAAAATCCACGCGATCGATGCGGAGCGCATCGAGCAGTGCGATGACATCCGCGGCGAGCAGCTCGATCGTGTACGGCCCTTTGGTGGCCTCGGTACCGCCATGCCCTCGCGTGTCGTACCGGAGAAGCCGATACTTCGCCGAGAAGGCCGGCACTTGCAGATCCCACATGCCGAAGTCGGTGAGCAACGAATTGCTCAGCATGAGGACGGGCGCATCGAGAGGACCGTCCAACTGGTAGCTCATTTCGATGCCGTTGGCTTTAATCTGGCTTGCCATGATTGATTCTCCTTTGGGGTTGATTTCACGTCGCGAGTGGAGCATCCATCTCCGCGAGCAGGCGATCGACGATGCCGGTCCATTCTGTCCACAACCCGCTCTGATAACTGTACGCATCCATCACGAAACTCGGGCCCGCATAGAACTTCTCGTATTGCATGTGGCGGCCGGCGAATTCCGAGCCAAGTAGATCCCACGCCAACCGGAACAACTTCATGCGGTCGGCGGCGCTCTGACCGGGCGCGGACCAGTATGTTTCGAATTTCTCGCGCAGCACCGGATCGTCCAACACGGTTGCATCAGCAGGCATCTGGAACACGCCTGCGCCCATCAACTCCCGCACTGTATCGCTGATCTCTCCGTGGTGATTCGTACACCAATGCAAAGCGGCATAGACATAGCGGCGATTCACCGTGTGAAAATCCTTCACCCAATTCTCACCGCAACCGATCTGACCCATGATCAACCCTTCGAGCGTGGCCTCCATCGCGGCAAGGCGTCCCAACGTTGATTGCACGGCGGGAATGTGGCTGGCGTTATTCGCCTCGGCGAGCTTGCGCCCAACGCCAATGATGAGCTTGAGCTTTTCGAGAAACCGCACGTTCGACTGGTGATTCGCCATCACATGCCCCGGGGTGCGCATGTACATCGCGCGCGACATCTCGATGTTGTCGGTGCAGAAGACCCGCTCCCAAGGCACTCTCACGTTCTCGAACAATACTGCGCTATCGGTCTCATCGAAACGGGACGACAGAGGATTGTCGCGGGCGCTCACCGCGTAACGCTCGAACGACTTACGCGTCCAGATGCTCACGCCCGGTGCATTGAGCGGCACCGCGCACGTGATCGCTTCCGATTCACGACCGGGCGGCACCGGCTGGAGGTTGCCGCACCACGTCTCGTGACAGAACACGGCCGACGTTCCGAGCATCTTGAGACCGTTGATGGTGACGCCTTGATCGTCCTCGGCAACGATGCGAAGCGTTGGTGGCGTGCGTAGGTCGACCTGACCAGGTGCGGGTGCTCGCCAGCCCTGTGGATTCGTCACTGTGTGCGCAACGAAGGCATCACTCGCACGCATATGACGGTAGTACGAACGGATGTTCTCGCCGAATCCTGGTCGGATCGCGTCGAACAACGCCGGGTCCATGACCAGCCCACTCACATAGCTCGGAAAATTGTCGGGAGACCGGCCGATCAGACCGCACGACCATGACGCGATGCGCCGATGGGTTTCGAAGCGTCGAAAGAGGTCGTCTCGATTGCGTGGAAGAAGATAGTAGGCGGAAAAACGCTCGCCCTCTTCCTCAAACGTCATCAATTCACGATGCTCCGGTGCACGCTTACGATCATAGATCATGGCGATCGAGCGCGCGGCATTGCGAAACGCAGGATGCGTGGTGACATCGTTGACCAATTCGCTGCCGATGTAGATACGCCGCCCGTCTTTGATGCTGCCTAGGTACTCCTGTCCGGTCATCAACATGGTTGGAGATTCTGCGGATTAAGGGACGCACGGGATGGCGCATGAATCGATGAACGATATACACGAGTTCGCCGCCCGGCGATCGGTCGCGCAATGTCGGCGTTCTGATCAGTACCGCCCCGGTGCATGAACTATCTTAGACTATAGCTATCGCACCGCATAGAAGGGGCACTCATGATTCGATTCGTATTCGTTTGTTTTCTTAGCTTGGTTTGCCTGCCCTCCAGCGCGTTGGCGCAAAGCTGCACGGGAAGTCCGGTCAGTGTCCAGATCCTGGGTTCGGGCGGACCCGCGATCAATCGCGAACGCGCATCGACAAGTTATCTTCTCTGGATCGGTGATCAGCCGAAAATTCTTGTCGACATGGGTGGCGGCGCCTTCCTTCGTTTCGGGCAGGCGCAGGCAAAGATCAGCGATCTGTCCTTGGTCGCGATCAGCCATCTTCATCCGGACCACGTCTCGGATCTGCCCGCCCTACTCTGGTTGAGCCATCAGGCCCGCAAAGAACCGCTGCCCATCGTTGGTCCCTCCGGCAATGACGCGGCGCCTGCTTTCCCGGTTTTTCTCAGTCGTCTATTCGATGAGAAGAGCGGCGCCTTCCAAGTGCTCGGGCCCACCATGGGTGGCACCCAGGGCGCAACAGGTGGAGGTGTTAGGCTGGATGTGAGCGTCGTTGATGCAACGAAGGCGGATCCGACGACAGTATTCAACCAACAGGGCCTGACCGTGACAGCGCTCGGCATACCTCACGGCAATCTGCCGACACTTGCGTACCGGGTGCAAACTCGAGATGTGTCGATCGTGTTCAGCTCCGATCAGAACGGCACGAACCCAAAGTTCGTCGACTTTGCGCGCGGAGCGAATGTAATGATCATGCATCTTGCGATCGCGGCTGGTGCGACCAATCCTCTTCACGCTGCGCCGGCCGTCGTTGGCCGCCTCGCCCAGGAAGCGGGCGTTGGACGGCTGATCGTCAGTCACATCGGCATGTTCGGACTTGATGCTGCCATCGCGGAGCTAAAGAAGGTGTACACCGGCCCACTGACAGTCGGCGCTGATCTGCAGTGCACGCCGGTGCAGTGAACACGTTCGCTGCCGCAAGAGATAAGTAGAGCGATAAGGCCAAACATGCCGAGCATCCACGCCGAAAAAAACCCGGAGAAGAGCATGCCGCTGCGAAACGCCGAGCGATCGGAGGGACCGATCAAGCATACCGACGTCATTGTCATCGGCGGCGGTGGTGCCGGGCTCGCGGCGGCAAGTGCGGCCGCCTCGGCCGGTCGCTCCGTGGTTCTGCTCGAGAAGAACGCCGAGTTGGGCGGGACAACCGCGTGGTCGGTAGGATCGGTGAGTGCGACCCGCACTTCTTATCAGCGCGCACGCGGGATCGAAGATAGTCCGGCGGACCACTGGGAAGATCTAAAACTATTTTCAGGCAAAGAACTCGCGCGCGACAATTTGGATCTCAATCGCGTGCTCTGCGAAGAAACACCCGAGATGTTCAGGTGGCTGGAGTCGGCCGGGCTCGAATTCATCGGTCCGATGCCGGAACCTCCGCATCGACAACCGCGCATGCACAACGTGTTGCCCAATTCGCGCGCCTTCCCCTATCACCTCGGCCGACTATGCCGCCGCCAGGGCGTGCATATCGAATTGAAGGCAAGGGTCATTGAACTGATTTTCGATGGCGAGGCCGCACGCGGCGTTCGTGTGCAAATGGCTGACGGGTCCGAGCACGTCTGGCACGCCAAAGGGGGTGTCGTCCTGGCCGCCGGCGATTTCAGCGCGAATCGGGAAATGAAGGAACGCTTCGCCTCCGCTCTTGCCGCAGCGTCCGCTCCCATGAATCCGTCCAGCACTGGCGATGGCATCGCCATGGGCCTCGATGCAGGCGGTGCGATCGTGAACGGCGATCATCTGCGCGGACCGGTGATTCGGTTCGTGCCACCGGTTCGACCGGCATGGGTGACGCAGCTACCGCCGTACCGCTGGCTCACGCGATCAATGCGCTTTGCTTTCGAGCATCTGCCTGCAGCATTTCTACGACCGTTCATGATGCGGTTCTTGACGACATCGCTTGCACCGGATGCAACGCTCTTCAACGAAGGTGTGATGCTCGTCGATCGCGACGGGCGACGCATCATGGAGCGCGGCGGCAATCGACATCATGCAACAGCTGGAGCGCCCGGTGCGATCAGCTATCTCGTTTTTGATTCACGCATCGCGAAGATGTTCGAGGCGTGGCCACACTTCATCTCGACAGCGCCAGGTATCGCATATGCGTATCTCGACGATTATCGACGTACGCGAAAAGACATCTTCTTCACCGCGCCAACGATCGACGCACTGGCCGCTCGGCTCGGCATGCCGGCCGCAGCACTACATGACAGCGCGGCCAAGCATGGACCGGGCGATCGCGAGTGGTCGCTCGACCATCCTCCATACTTCGCATTGGGCCCTGCCAAAGCCTATGTCGTATTCACCAACGGTGGGTTGAAGGTGTCGGCGAAGACCGAAGTGCTGCAGGAGGACGGCACACCGATTCCGGGCCTGTTCGCCGCGGGATCAAATGGTCAGGGTGGCATGCTGCTGGAAGGACACGGCCACCATCTCGGATGGGCATTCGTATCGGGGCGCATCGCGGGGCGCAACGCGGCGGCGCGGTGCTGAAACAATAGAAACAATTGAAACAATAGGGGACAGACCACGTTTTCCTGCACGCTCCCGCCTTGAGAAACAGAAAACCGTGGTCTGTCCCCAATTTTTTTTAGAACGGCTCGAAATCCTTGAGCGCGGGCATTACTTCGGTACCGAATAAACGGATCGAGCGCATGAGATCTTCCTCGCCGAGTCCGCCAAAGTTGAATTCGCCGAGAAACGTGTTGAACACGCCGTTGGTGGCCCAGCTCTTGAGTTTTTTGGTGATCGTTGCGGGCGATCCAACCAGAATCAGATCCTTCTCGAAGAGCCACTCGGGATTGTTCAGGTGCCGCACGATTTCCGCCGCACCGGCCTCACCGCGCGTGATGAAGAGGTCCGCGCGTTCATTCAACATTTTCTCCAAGGCTTCATCGGTCGGCGCGGAACCCACGAATGATCGATACGCACGCCCGGCTTCGCGCAAGCCCTTCGCAATCGCCTTCTCGTCGGTTTCATCGACGTAGATTGCCGTCGAATAGCCGATTCTGGGAGGGCGAGGCCAGCCGGCCGCTGCCCACTGCTCGAGATACTTGCGGTATCGCGGCGCCGCGGAGGCGCGATCGAAGAGAAAGAAGTAGCCGGAGTTGATGCCGCGTTTTGCGCAGAACTCGAGCGTCGGGGGATCACGCGTTTCGATCCAGAGCGGGGGCGTCGGCCGTTGCTTCGGATTCACCCCGATCTTGCCGCGCTCCAGCTTATAGAACTCGCCGTTAAAATCGAAGTGGGGTGCATCGGTGTACGCCGCTTTGAGGAAGTCGACGAACTCGAGCGTGACCGCACGTCGCGAAGGATAGTCGACGCCGAACGGCCGGAAGTATTCCTGCACGATGCCTGGCACCAGCCCCACTTCGAGCCGGCCATCGATCATTTGATCCGCCTGGGCGATTTCTTCCGCGAGCCGCATCGGATGATGCAACGGCACGACGTAACCCATTGCCCCAAGCCGGATCCGCTTGGTGCGCGCGCCCGCCCCGACGATGAACATGTTGGGATCGGACATCCAACTCTCATCGGGCCGGAAGTGGTGCTCGACGCAAAATCCGTACTCGAATCCGAGTTCATCAGCAACCTGAAGCTCACGCCACAACTGGTGATAACGCTCACTGGGTTGCATCCCGGGCTTCGCCCACACATGCGAGAAGTAGCCGAATTTCATGATCGTACGCCTCCGTCTAATAATAGGGGACAGACCACGTTTTCCACTGAAAAACGTGGTCTGTCCCCGGTTATTCCTATTATTCGACTATTCAAATGCCGGCATCACATGCTTCGCGAATAGATCGATCGATCGCGCGGAATCCTCCGGTGCCATGTCACCGAACGACACGTCGAGCAGCGCATAGTTGGCGCCGCTCGCGGTTGCCTGCGCAAGAAATTTCTCCCGCACGGTATCGGGCGACCCGACGATCGCCGTGCCTCGTTCGATCAGCGCATTGAAGTCGGCTGGAAATACCGCATGCGGCGGCTGCACACCGAGGGCATTGTGCTCGAGCCACAGATACCAGAAACTGCGATGCCAGCGCCCGTATGCACGCAATGCAATGTCGAGCGCCTTCGCGTCGGTGTCCGCGACGACCACGTGACGGGTAAAGCCCATGTGGGGAATGGCGGCGGGATCGCGCCCGTCGGCGGCCCAGATTTCGCGGTAGCGATCGGTGATGCCGCGCACGACGGCCGGCGGCCCAAGCGTGACGGCGTTGATGCCGTTTCGCGCGAGCCATTCGACCGATGTCGGATTGGGCACGCCGTACCAGAGCGGCGGATGCGGCTTTTGCAGCGGCGACATCGGCATCGGCACATTGCGAAACTTGAAATAGGTGCCCTCGTGATCGAGCATCGGCGAGGTGAGCGCCTGCAGGATCACCTTCGATGCTTCGAGATACCGCGCCTGCGCGGTTGCGTTGTCCACGCCATACATATCGATCTCGATCGGGCTGATACCACGGCCGATGCCCACATCGAGCCGCCCGTTGCTCAGGTGATCGAGCATGCAGATTTCCTCGGCCAGCCTGAGCGGGTGATACAGCGCGAGGGTGAACACAAGGGCACCGAGCCTGATCGTGCTCGTGCGCTGGGCCGCGGCCGCGAGGAACACCGAGGGCGAAGGCGCCATTCCGAGGGGCGTCGCGTGATGCTCAGCCAGATGATAGCAATACATGCCGGCGCGCTCGTAGCCCTGGATGAGGCGCAAGCGTTGCTCGTACTGGTCGCGCAGCACTTGGCCGTTCGCATCGAGGTGATCGAAGACGCCGAATTTCATGATTCGCCCGCTGGTTGAAATGGTTGCTATGAACGCGCCTCGAATTTACATCGCGAGTCCAATTCTCACACGACAATGCGGACGGGCGAGTCAGGGCGCTCGATTCAGCAAGATCGATCGGTCAACGTCCGCAAGGCTCCGCTTGCCGCAAAATGCCATCGTGAGATCGAGCTCCTTGGCGATCATCTCCAGTGCTTTGGTGACGCCCGCTTCACCCATCGCGCCAAGGCCATAGAGAAACGCGCGGCCGATCATGGTCCCTCGCGCACCCAGTGCCCACGCGCGAAGAACGTCCTGGCCACCACGGATGCCACCGTCCATCCAGACTTCGATCTTGTCGCCCACCGCATCGGTAACGGCCGGCAATGCCTCGATGGAACTCGGCGCACCGTCAAGCTGCCGGCCGCCGTGGTTGCTCACGATGATCGCATCGGCGCCGGTGCCGACCGCGATGCGCGCATCCTCGGCATCGAGCACGCCCTTCAAGATCAATTTCCCGCCCCAGCGCTTTTTGATCCACTCGATGTCATTCCAATTGAGGCGCGGATCGAACTGGCTCGCAGTCCAGGCGGAAAGGGAACCCATATCCTCCACGCCCTTCACATGCCCGTGGATGTTCCCGAACTGGCGGCGCGGCGTGCCGAGCATCCCCATGCACCAGCGCGGCTTGGTCATTATGTTGAGAATGTTAGCAAGCGTAAGCTTGGGTGGCGCGCTCAAGCCGTTCTTCAGGTCTTTATGACGCTGACCGATGATCTGGAGGTCAAGCGTCACCATCAACGCCGAACAGCCGGCGGCCTTGGCACGATCAATCAGGCGCCCGACGAAGTCCCGATCGCGCATCACGTAGAGCTGAAACCAGAACGGGGATCCGACGTGCGTCTTGATATCTTCGAGTGAGCAGATGCTCATGGTCGATAGCGTGAAGGGCACGCCGAATTTCGCTGCAGCGCGGGCGGCGAGGATCTCACCGTCGGCATGCTGCATGCCGGTAAGTCCGGTCGGTGCGATGGCCACCGGCATGGCGACATCCTGCCCGATCATCTTCGCGCGGATGCTGCGCTCATCAACGTCGATCGCGACGCGCTGGCGAAATTTGATCTTCGCAAAATCCGCTTCATTCGAGCGATACGTCGATTCTGTCCACGAGCCGCCGTCGGCGTAGTCGTAGAACATGCGGGGAACGCGCCGTTCTGCAAGTACGCGCAGATCTTCGATGTTGGTGATGACGGGCATGATCGTGGTCCGTTGAGCTCGGGGATGAAAAGCCGCGTTGCGGCGGCGGGCGCGCGAACCTTACCAGACGGTGCGAAGTGGCGTGACTTGCGCCGCTCAGGCACTCGTCCACCCGCCGTCGTGCACGATCGTCTGTCCGGTCAAATAGCGAGACGCATCGCTTGCAAGATAGACAGCGAGTCCGACCAGTTCCTCGGGCGTGCCGCGGCGGCCCATCGGTACCCCGTTTGCGATCGATGATTCGAACCGGGCTATCGCCTCGGGCGTTGCGCCTTCCCGCGCTTCGGTGCCAAGCCGGGTGCCGCCGTGCCACCCCGGCGCTATCGCGTTCGCGCGGATATTATCCTTCGCGTATTCGACTGCGAGCTGACGCGTGAATCCGCTCACACCCGCCTTGGATGCGGCGTAGGTGGCATTGACCATCGTGTGGCCCGGATAACAGCCGACGATCCCGATGATGGAAGCGATGCTCACGATCGATCCGCCACCGTTGGCGAGCATCACCGGCAGGACACCACGGGTGCAAAGGAATACGCCGCGCAAGTTGATCGCAATGAGGCGATCCCAATCCTCGACCGGTAGCTCATGGACGCGATACGGCTTCGTTGCGATACCGGCGTTGTTGAACAAGATGTCAATGCGCCGGTGTGTTGCAACGATACGCTTCATCATCGCCTCGACGGATGCCACGTCGGCCACATCGACGGTGATGGCGGTTGCCTTCGCGCCCGATTGTCCGACGAGCCCGACGGCACGCTCGGCCCACTCCGCGTTGCGGTCCGCGCAGACGACCGTCGCACCTTGCGCCGCGAGGCCTTGCGCAAAGGCGAGTCCAAGACCACTTCCGGCGCCGGTCACCAGCGCGACCTTGCCATCGAGGCTGAAGAGATTCGGGGATGCGCTCATAGATTGTCCTCAAGTTGGAACTGCGATCGGCAAAATAATCCCGAGTTGGAATCCAAAGGGCCTGTCCCTACATCTGCGCAATATCTACGCGCACGGTGTGGACGGAATTCCTTGCACGCTCCATTGGCTGTGCCGCACCCCGCACGTCGGTCGCCCGGGCCATCACGATGTATTGGCCGATCGCGGGTGGATGCCACTGCACCGAAAAACGTTGCCACGACCACTGCGCGCGCGGCTCGACCGTTGCTTGCAACCACGTCCCGCCACGATCAGTGCTGACCTCGACACGTGCCACATCGCTCGCTGCCCAAGCCCATCCAAAGATCTCGGTGGCCTTGAGCCCAAGGGTCGCGCCGTGTCTTGGGGCCACGATGATCGCCTCCGGACCAGCTTCCCAGACTGGACGCGTCATTGAACCCTCCGGTGAGGTTCCAGGCGCAACCGGATCGTTGTACAACTCGCGCGTGAATACCCCATCCGCGCGCTCTGCCGTCAATTCCAATCGGCGCAACCACTTCACCGCGTTGGTGCCGTAATAGCCTGGGATCACCAGGCGAATCGGGAATCCGTGCGCCCTGGTCAACGGTTCACCGTTGATCTCATAGGCAAGCAGTACAGATCCTTCGGCGAGTCGCTCGATCGGCATGTCCTTCACATAATCCGACGCCGGCAGTCCGTCGTACTCGCCGCGATCAACACCATGGGAAACGAGATATCTCGCCTGAGGGCTGACTCCGGCCGCCCGCAAGATCTCGCCAAGATCAGCCCCACTCCACACCACGTTCGCTACGCGACGCGTTGCGATGTCAGGTCGACGCGGGAACCCGGCGCATTGATGAAAGCTCTCGACGCTGCGTTTGGGCAATTGACGGATTTCATCGAACGAGAACGTACGCGGGCGCTCGACCAAGCCGCCGATATCGAGCCGCCACGTCGCGGCGTCGATCTGCGGCACGCCCACATGCGCCAGCACAAAGAGGTCCACCTGGGGCGTCACGCGTTCGGTCAGTTCGTGCGGGGCGAGGCGCAAGTCGCGCACGAATCCGGCTGGGTCGAGTTTCATGCAGCCTCGCTCACAGACGAAAATCGAGCCGAGCCGTTCACTTCAACCACTTCTCGACTTCACCACGCTGCACTTTTCCGGTGGTGCTGCGCGGGATGGCATCGAACTGGACGAAGTGGATCTCCTTCGGCCGCTTGTAGCCCGCGAGCTGTCCGCGACACAGTGCGATCAGGATATCCGCGGTCAGCGCCTCGTCATTGCGGGCGACGAATGCGACCGGCACCTCGCCCCATTGCAGGTCGGGCTTGCGCACGACAACCGCTTCAAGGACGCGTGGATCCGACAGCAAGACTCGCTCTATCTCAGCGGGATAGATATTTTCTCCACCTGATTTGATCATGTACTTCACGCGATCGACGAATGAGAGCGTCCCATCCCGGTTGCGGCGGAACGCATCGCCCATGTGGAACCATCCGCCGCGAAAATCGTGCGCGGTCGCCTCTGGGGCGTTCCAATAGCCGCTGAACAGCGTGGGTCCGCGCATCGCGAGCTCGCCTGTTTCGCCGTCGGCGACATCGCGGTCGTTCGCATCGACGAGCCGTATCTCGCAGAGTGTGCTGATCGTTTTCGAGAGGGATTCCGGAACCTGCCCGATCGCGAGGAACCCCGCGGAGGCGGGTGGGATTCCGGTTTCGGTCGCCCCAAACGTGTTGGAGAACGGCGCCTGCATGAGTGCCGTAACGTCGGCGATCTGTTGCCGGGGAATGAGGTCGGCCATCGCACCCAGGAGCTTTGCGCCCTTCGGTGTGATGCCCCGCTCACGCACGGCGGCGCAGAACCGCTCGACGGTCCCAGGCATGATGATCAGCCACCACAGCTTATAGGTACCGGCGAGTGAAATGATGCGATCGAGATCGAACCCATCGACCACGATGACATGAGCGCCGGTGCCAAGGCACGAAATCATCTGATCGCTCGATGCCATATGAAACATCGGCGGCCAGGCAATGAACACGTCGCCCGGTTCGAGCAGCATCTCCTCGCGGTTCACATGCATGCGCGCGATCTCCGCGCGATGGCTGATGAGCGCGCCTTTCGGCAAGCCCGTCGTACCGCTGGTGTACAACACGAGCAGACCGTCTTCGGGATCGATATCGACGTTCGGCTCACTGTCTGCGGCGGATGCGAGTGCGGCCTCGTACGGCGCGCCAAGCGGCAAGATGCGCGGAACGTGATGATCGATGCGATCGAGCGTGGCAGCGAAACGGGGTGACACGACTGCGAGCGCCGGGGCCACCAACCGAATACAGTGTTCGAGCTCCGGATCGGCAAGACGCCAGTTGAGTGCGCAGGCAATTGCGCCGATTTTCGCGCAGGCGAATTCCAGCTCGACGTACTCGATGCGATTCTCCGACAGGATCGCAATGCGTACCCCCCGCGCGATACCAAGCGTACCCAGCGCATTGGCGAGCCGATTCACCCGCGCGTTGAACGCCGCGTAGGACAACGTTCGATTGCCTTCGGTGACGGCGGGCGCGTTCGGCGTACGAACCGCCTGTGCTCGCAACAGATCGCCAACGGCGAGGCGGCCCGCCCGTTGCACTTCGGTCAGACCGGCAGGCGATTCGTTGCGCGTCGCGTGAGGGGCTGTCATCGGCGAATCTCGCAATGGGAGGGTACCCGTGCAGAATAGTACAGTCGGATGATCGTGTAACCTCCGGATCATCCTACCGAACGGAACAGGCATCAAGCATGCAGACATCCGAACACGTAATCGAGGGCGGCCGGCACCTGCGCGGTCGCTACGCCATCGCAGGCGTAGGCGAGACGACCTACACGCGTGGATCCGGCATGACCACCCGCGCGCTCGCATGCTGGGCGATTCGCAATGCGATGCAGGACGCAGGGCTCGCCGCACGGGACGTCGATGGCGTCCTCGCATACCAGATGGGCGACTCGATCACGTCGCACTTCGTTGCAGGCGATCTGGGGATACGCCCGAATTTTTTCATGGATGTATACGGCGGCGGGTCGAGCACGGAGGCGTTGGTTGGCCTTGCGCTGGGGGCGATCGAAGCCGGCATGTGCAAGACGGTGGTCATCTATCGCGCCATGAACGGCTACAGCCAGGCGCGGGTCGGCGGTAGTGGGCGTGCGGATACGCCTGTCACCGGGGACGAGTTGCATGAGCGCGCCTATGGATGGCGCACGCCCGGCCAGTGGTTCGCGCCCACCTTCATGCGCCACATGTACGAATTCGGTACGCGTCCGGAGCAGGTTGCGATGGTGCGCGTGGCCCACAGCAAGCACGCCTCCAATAATCCCAAGGCCCTCCATCGCAAGCGCGTCACCGTCGACGATGTTCTTGGGAGCCGCATGATCTGCACGCCGCTGCATCTGCTCGACTGTTGTATTGAAACCGACAACGCGACCGCGATCATCGTGACATCGATCGAGCGCGCCCGTGCGCTCCGGCATCCACCCGCGGTGATCCTCGGTGTCGTCGGCCGTATGTGCAAGCCGCGGCCCGACATGCACTTCCAGCACGGCCCGATCACGACAGTCGCGGCGAAGTGGGCGGCACCGCGACTGTGGAGCGGTGCGGGGGTGGGACCGAACGACATCGACGTGACCGGTTCCTATGACGCATTCACATTCACGACCATGCTTCAACTCGAAGACTATGGCTTCTGCGCGAAAGGCGAAGGCGGCGCCTATGTTGCTAGCGGCGCGATCGAACTTGGCGGGAGGCGTCCGAACAATACTTCGGGCGGACATTTATGCGAGGGCTACACGCATGGCGTGAGCATGGTCGTCGAAAACGTCCGCCAGCTCCGTCATGATGCCGATGATTCCTGCCCGATCGGTCCCGATGGGCGTCGCGCGCATACGTACGACTATCGCGAAGGCGGCTGCCGGCAAGTGCGCAAGGTGGATGTGACCGCGAACTTTGGTTGGGGAACACCGGCGTATGGATCAGCGCTCGTCATGAGTCGCGATGGGGGCGCGCAATGACAACGACCGGACAATATCTTGGCATGACGCTTTCGATCGCCGATCTCGATGGCGAGAACGCGGCCTACTTTCGCTATTGCGCGCAAGGCGAGCTGCGACTGCAACGCTGCAAGGCGTGCGCACTCGTCCGCTATCCACCCGGGCCCGCGTGTCCCTGGTGCACCGGCAACGCGTTCGATTGGGTGCCGATGAGCGGACGCGGCACCGTGTACTCGTACACCGAAGTGCGGCATGCGGTGCAGCCGGCGTTTCGTGCGCATGTGCCGTACCTCGCGTTGCTGGTGGAGCTGGACGAGCAGCGCGGACAGCCGAGCGAGCATGAAGCGATCCGGATGATCGGCAATCTCGCGATGCCCGATGGCGTTCTCGCACCGCCTGACGTGGTGGAGACGGTCGGCATCGGATCGCGCGTGCGGGTGGTGTTCGCGCCGGCTGGACCCGAATTGGCGATCCCCTTATGGACGCCCGATGCGGCGCGCGGGGGCGGTGCGGCGCCTTGGCGGTATCCGGCGTAGCCGGGTTCGGTCTACGTTGTCGACGCAAGGATTGAAGATCGACGTTCGGTCGCGCCCGCGGTCCGCGGTGTCGCGCATCACTCGTCGACGTGACAGCACCGCTTGCGCATCACATCGTCGAATACTGAAAGTGTGAATACGTCACACGGAGCTTGTGCACGGCACCGCAGAGACGGCCACACGCGATCGCCAGACTCTCCTTTGCTTTGAGCCCTTTCACAGGCGTGGCCCGCCTGGGGGTTCGGGCTTACCGCAAAGGACCTCCCATGGATGCGCGCATCGCACAGGTTTGGCAACGTACCTTAAGGATTCTTGCCTGCTGGTTTATCGTGTTGTTGCTGCCGCTTTCGTCTGCTCGCGCCGACGCAATATCGGCGTGGCACGCGATCGCGGAGCAAGTCATCGCCGCTTCGGAGCATCAACCCGCGCGGGCCGCCCGCAGCATGGCGACGGTGAGCATCGCCGTCTTCGAAACCATGAACTTCATCCTCGGCAAGTACGAGCCGCGCTTCTTGGTCAAGCCGCAGCGCGCCTTGGGCTCGTCAGGCGAGATCGAAGCGATCGGGGCGGCGCACCACGTCCTCACGCAGCTCCACCCGGACCGGAACGATGTGTTGGACACGGCGCTCGATCGATTTCTCGCGGCGCACCCGAATCAAGACGCTGCCCTGAGGGCGCGCATTTGGGGAAGAAACCTTGGCGGCGCCGTGTTCGCGTCATGGTCGACAGACGTTCACGCGCAGGATGCCTCGCCTCCAAACATTTCGGGTCATCCGAAAGGTATCGCGCCCTCAGGCGGACCGGCTACGCACCTATTGGCGTGGAGTCCCGAAGTCAGGCGGTTCATCGCATCGACGGCGCTCAATCCAATCGAGCGCGCGCGGATCTATGCGCTGACATCCTCGGCAGCAAACAGCGTCCATGTGGCGGCGGCGGCCACACGGGATAGCCAAAGCGCCGCGACGCCGTGCGTAGCGTGCGCCGTCGCCGCGGCGATCCAGACGGTCATGGAGCGCGAATTCGAGTCTGCCGGATTGGCTCGATTCGACCTCAGGACCTCAACTATGCGTGCGGAGGCGAGCACACTGCGCGTCACCAATACGGGCACGATGAACAAACGTTCCATCGAAGCCAGCGAAAACCTGGGCAAGAAGCTCGGCATGGACGCGCTCGCGTTCTTCCGTCCGGTGGTCCGACCATTCGCGCCATTGCAAGGCTACTCCATCGGGATTACGGATCGGTAGGTCAATCGTAGGCGTCACACCGATACGTTAGCCCCTGCGCGATCGGCCCACGTCAAACGGCGATCCCGAGCTCGATCCTCTCGAATTGAACGAACTCCTAAGCCACGCAACGACCGCTGCGCTCGGATTCCGGAGTGCACATTCGATTGGAACCGTCATGGAAAGAGTAATCGGTCGCGTTACCAACACGATGACCCGGCGCGCCGCATTGACTGCGCATGGCGTGATCGGACTGATCGCTTGCATCGCCACGGCAAGCGTGGTCACCGGGATCATCACCGGGTCGCCCACGGCGCAAATCGACGCAGCGATCACGGCGTGGATTTTCATTGCCGCGATCCTGGCGAGCATCTGCGGATTCGCGTTCGGACCGATCGCCGGCGCGGGCCTGGTCGCCACCGGACTCAGTCCGGTGGCGATGGTGGGGCTCGTTGTCGTTTGCAGCATCACCATTCAATCATACGGCCTCGTTGCGTTACACAGCGCGATGGAGTGGCGGCGAGCATTGCCGTTTGCTGCGGGCGGGCTGCTGACCGTGCCGTTCGGGGTAGCGATCCTGCAGGTCGTACCGATGTCGACGTTTCAGATCACGCTCGGTACGATCCTTGTAGCGTACGCCTCGTTCGCGCTGATGCCGTTCAAAATGAGAAGTATCCGCGCGAGCCGATCAGGCGATTTCGTCACCGGCGCCCTTGGTGGCCTAGTGGGCGGTCTCTCCGGTTTCCCCAGTGCGCCGATCGTGATCTGGTGCGGCCTGCAAGGCTTGAGCAAGACCTTCCAGCGCGGCATCTGCCAGCCGTACATTCTTACGATGCAGCTCGCGACCGTCGCCTGGATGCAGCGCGGCTTCGATTTCTCCGGGATAGAACGTCAACTCATCCTCGCGATGCCGGTGGCATTACTAGCGGCCACCCTGGGTGTGGGCGTATTCCGAAAACTCTCTAACGCCGCGTTTTCTCGCGTCGTGAACGTGTTGCTGATGGCCGCTGGGATTGTCTTGATTGCGCGCCCGGTCCTCGCCATGGTTTGACAGGGCCGCGATCCTATCGTGAAGCAAATCCCGGAGATGCATGGGTCTGATCTCACTGATCGCGCCGCGTTAGGAGCTCCGCCGTCGTACGCGCGCTCTCGATGAACAATCGGGCGAACGGATTCAGCGTGCGGTTCTTGAGCGTCATGATGCCGATCGGTCGTGCAATGCCCGGAAACGCCACACCGACCTGCTTGAACTGGAGATGCTTCGCCAGCCGCAGTGCTTCACGGCGAAGGACGGCGAGATATCGACCGGTCGCCAGCAACTGATGACATAGCGGCATGGAGAACGTGGCGACCTGCGCGCGCGGTGGCTCGAGCCCAAGTGCGCGAAAGGCGTCGTCGGTGTAGCGCCTCGCCAGACTGTCGGGTGGCGGGAGAATCCACGGCGCATCCATCAGTTCCGCCAAGGCGACCTTGCGGCGGCGCGCCCATTCGCTGCTGATGCCGGCCATGACCACATGACGGTCGTCGAACAATTGCCATTCGATCTCGATCGCGATTTCGCGCCCATCGGTTTGTTGGCGCAAACGCCGATGATGATTGCCGTCGCCCCATCGCTTTGCGTCGATTCATTGGGCGCGTATCGATGATTGTCGAAAGCGCCGGCGCATCGGCGGGTGCGGCGAAGTCCGATACGGCGAAGCCCTTGGCGGTGACGCCGACAGAGCGGCTACCCAACTATCCTGACCTACCGACGGTGTCGGAGACGCTTCCGGGCTTCGCGCCGATCGCTTGGGTGGCACTGGTCGCACCGAGCAGCACACCAGCTAATCTGGTTGCCAAGATCAACGACCACTTGCGTGCCGCGCTTGGCGATCCCGGACTGCTGCGCCGGTTTCAGGAGCTCGGCGCGATCGCGCGGCCGATCACACTCGCCCAAACCAAGACATTCATTCGGGCGGAAGAGCAAGCTTGGCGCCCGGTAGTGCGGCAGATGGGAATGCGGGCGCGATAACGACGCGCGGTCGACGCGTTGGTCCGGTCGATGCTCCGGTCCCCCGGTCGATACGCCGGTCCAATGGAGCGCGCGGTCGCGCGCGCTCCTTACGCAAACCCCGGATACGTCCCGCCGTCCAGCATGAGATTCTGCGCGGTGATGTAGCCCGCATGCGCGCTGCAAAGAAACGCCGTTGCCGCGGCGAATTCCTCGACGGTGCCATAGCGCTTCGCAGGAATGATGGCCTGGTGCGCCGCGTGGACGGTATCAATCGGCTTACCCGACTGCTTCGCTTCGAACTCGGTGATCGACAAGAGTCGATCGGTCTTGATGCGTCCCGGCAACGCGCCGTTGATCGTGACGTTGTGATGCGCGACCTGGCGCGCGAGCACGCCCATGAATCCGGTGAGCCCGGCGCGCACGCCCACCGACACACCGAGCGACGGTGAAGATCCGGGAGACTTGACGCTTGCAGAGGTGATGTTGACGATCCGCCCGAATCGGCGCTCGATCATCTTGTCGATCGTCGCACGCACAAGAAAGATCGGCGTCAGCATGTTTGCATCGAGCGCGCGGATCCACGCATCGCGATCCACATCGCGAAAATCCCCGGGCGGCGGCCCACCCGCGTTATTGATCAGGATGTCCGGATCAGGGCATGCCGCGAGCACTGCCTGACGGCCCGCCTCGGTGGTCACATCGGTTGCGATCGCGGTAACCTTCGCGCCGGTCGCTGCTCGGATCTCCGCCGCGGTGGCCTCGAGTGCATCACGCCCCCGCGCGTTGATCACGAGCTCGACGCCTTCACGTGCGAGCGCGAAGGCAACGCCCCGTCCAAGCCCCTTGGATGATGCGCAAACAATGGCCTTGCGGCCGCGGATGCCAAGTTCCATGATCACCCCTCAATGTGCGTTAACGAAAAATCCTCGCCGGGTCGCTGGCGCGAGTGGGGCACGGCGGTCGCCCTGCCACCGACGGCGCGCCCTTACTGCTTCGCCTTGATGCCAAGCGCCTGTGCGATCGCGGCGACCTGGGCGGACTGCGCTTCGATCGCCGCGCTGAATTCAGCCGCCCCTCCGGGATTGACGATCTGGGCGGTGCCGATGAGCCGGGCCGCGATCGCAGGATCGGCGGCGACCGCCACGACATCGGCACCTATCCGCTCGCGCAGCGCGCGCGGCATGCTACGCGGACCGAACAAGCCCACCAAGCCCTCCAATTCGAGGGCCGGGTAACCCGCTTCGATCGCAGTCGGCACCTGGGTCAGAATCGGCGCCCGCTGGCGGCCGGTCACGACCAGCGTCTTGATGCGTCCCGCCTCGGCGTGCGCCTTCAGGATCGCGTACGACGCGACCATCACCTGGACGCGTCCCTCGCCGAGATCGGTGGCGGCCTGGACGATATCGCGGTATGGGATCTTCGCGATGCTCAACCCAGCCACCTTCGCAAAATAATCGAAGGTGAATTCGGTGATACCGGGGACGACCGCCGCGTTCAGCTTTCCCGGTTCCGCGCGTGCGCGGGCGACAAATTCCTCCAGGGTACCGACCTTCATCGAGGCAGGCACCGCGACGGCAATGATCGTATTGGATACCCGGGCGATCGGCAGCAGATCGGCCAGCGTGTAGGGCAGCTTTTCATACTGAAACGGATGGACCGTGAACGCGCCACTGGGGCCAAAGAGCAGCGTGTGGTCGTCGTTGGCACCGACAAATGCCTGGATCGCCACGAGGCCGTCGGCGCCGGGCCGATTCTCGACCACCACGGGTCTGTTCCAGCGTGCGGAAAGACGATCGGCGAGCAGTCGCGCACCGATATCCGCGCCGGCGCCCGGGCCTAACGGTACGATGAACTTGACGGCTCGCTGCGGCCAGTCCTGCGCCCGCGTCGGCGCCGCCGGCAGGGCGCAAAGCAGAGCGGCGACAAGAGCCGCCGCCCGCATGATGATCATCTGCACGACATCTCCTCCCACATTCACTGGTTCAAAGGGCGTTGTTTGATTCTGCGGCATTACCGGCAACGATACAGTCTGCGTACCGGCGATCGCCAATTCGACCCGGTGATTGTCACACTCATCGCAGGTTGGGCCGCAAGCAGAGGGAACCGATAGGCCACGCGAGGGCTGCACACGCGGTTCAGCTAGAGTCGCAGACGTTGCAGGTCCCGCAATCGGAGTCGCCGGATGCTGGCAAAGTTACTGATACTTGCACTCTCGATGTCGTTCGTTGCGATGGGATCGAACGCGCAAGCGCCGGCGAGCGGCTCAGCGCAGTCGTATCCCAGCATACCGATCCGCCTGATCGTGCCGTTTCCGCCAGGTGGAGCGGTTGATATCCTCGGGCGTGCGATGGCGCAGAAGCTCTCCGAAAATCTGGCGCACAACGTGATCGTGGATAACCGCGTGGGCGGCGCGGGCGCGGTGGGCAGCGAAGCGGCGGCGAGGTCCGCGCCCGATGGCTATACGCTTCCGCTGGAAATGGCACGCCGCATCACATCGCGGGCAAAATGTTCAAGCAAATGGCGGGCGTCGATCTGGTGAATGTCCCGTGCAAAGGGACCGGACCTGCGGTGCCAGATCTCATCTCCGGCCAGATATCATTCATGTCGGTGGAGATTCTCGCGGCGATGCCGCATGTGAAGCCCGGCAAATTGCGCGCGTTCGATATCGCCACGGCCATTCGCAATCCAGGCGCGCCGGACATTCCGACGGTGAGCGAAGCCGGGTACGCATCCCGGTTCGCTGCTGGTTCGACTCCGTCAGCCATGCGGGTTCGGACGATTGAAAACGGACGTGCAAGCGTCCAGAATCATCGATTGGGCGCGACTACTCCTGCGGCGGAATCCCTGCGGCGGCGATCGCCTTGCGCACCACCTCGAGATCGCTCCTGACTCTCCGCTCGAACGCCTCGGGTGTCGTCGCGATGTTGACCTGCTTGTCCTCCGCATAGCGCTCGACGATGTTCGGCTCGCGCTGTGCTTGGGCGATGGCCTCGTTCAGACGATTGACGATCGGACGCGGCAAACCGGCGGGCCCGCCGATCGCCATCCACACCGGCATCGCCTCGAAGCCCGGGACCACGTCGGCCACGATTTGCGCACCCGGCGGGGCCATCGTCCTGCCGACCGAATCGGAGTTCGTCACCGCGATGAGTTTCCATTTTCCGGTGGCGAGGAAGCCTTTCGCCACGGCATAGGTGATGAATCCGACAGGCACCTGGCCGCCCGTTAGCGCGGGGATCATCGGACCGAATCCCTGGAACGGCGCATGCACCCAATCGATCGCCGCGAGTCGCTGGATCGTCTCCCCTTCGAGGTGCTGCGATCCGCCGATCCCGCTCGTCGCATAGACCACCTTGCCGGGGTTGCGCTTCGCGTACGCCACGAGCTCGGCCATATTGTTCGCGGGAAACGACGGATGGGCCACGATGAGCGAAACGCCCTCCATCAGCAGGCCGACCGGCGTGAGATCCTTGATCGGATCGTACGGAGTCTGTTTGCGCAGCGCGGGCAGATTGATCCAGGAGTTTGCAACCGTCGCGAGCAGCGTATAGCCGTCCGGCGCACTGCGCGCGACATGCTCCGTGCCGATCAATCCGCCCGCGCCGGGTCGATAGTCGATGATCACCGGCTGCCCGAGCGTTTTCTCCATCGACGGAACCAGCAGTCGGATCACGAGGTCGACGCCGCCCGGAGGATAAGGCACCACGATGCGGATCGGTTTGACGGGATACGTCTGCGCAAACACGGCAAGCGGGAGTCCGAGGCTCGCCCAGACGACGGCGCGCATGATTCGATGAAAGATCGCGAACTGCCTCATGTTGCTGTTCTCCTTCGGTCAATCCACCATCGCCTCGCGACACGTCGTGCGCCTGACATCGCGGCGAATCGCGGTATCGTCGAATGCGGTCGCGCGATGCATCGTGCAGAGGTTGTCCCAGATCAAAACGTCGCCGACCCGCCATTTGTGCGCGAACACGAATTTAGGCTGCGTTGCGAACGCGGTCAGCTCAGCGATCAGCGCACGACCTTCGTCGACCGGCATTCCCGGAATGTGTGAAGCGTGCGAAGCCAGGTAGAGCGACTTGCGGCCGGAGCGCGGATGCGTGTGAACGAGACGATGACGCGCCGGTGGCCGTGACCGCTGTTCCTCCTCGCTCGCCGGCGGGCCACCCGCCAGGATGCGCGAGTACCAGTAGGAATGCTCCGCGCTCAAGGTGTCGATGCGCGCCTTCATCGCAGCGGGCAATGCATCGTACGCGGCACGCAAATCCGTGAATTCCGTATCAGCACCGCTCGGCGGAATCACATGCGCCGACAACAGCGAGTAGGTGGCGCGCACCGGATGGAACGACATGTCGGTGTGCCACAGGCGATTGGCGCGCTTGTACAACAATCGCCGATCACCCTCGTTGTAGAGGTTTCCCAGGTCGTCCAGATTGCTCTGGTCGATGATCTCGCCGTAAGCGAGGCGCGGTTTGACACCCGATACCTTCAACACCTGCGAGCGTTGCATCGGACCGAACTGCGCGCTTACCGCAACATGTTCTTCATCGGAAAGCGCGCGATCGTGATGCACCACGCAGACGGCGTATTGGTCCATCGCATCGAGCACCGCCACCACTTGATCGGGCGACAAGCGTCGCGCAAGATCGATGCCGATCAGCTCGGCCGCGAAGATTGGATGCAACGGATTGGCGGTGAAGTGCATGGCGGCCCATTTCCAAGCTTTCTCGGCGCCATTGTGCCTGCTTTGGGTGATGACTGAAGTAAGGTGAGCATGGCCGGTCAACCCCAACCGGCATCAATCTCTCGGGTGATGCGGACCTTACGCGCTTCAGGATGTTGGCGCACGACGAAATCCGCTTTGGCCGCGAGTGCGCGCATCGCCTTATTGGTACGCAGCACCTCTCCAACCAATCGGGCGACGCCGGCCCTGTGCGCTGCGTCGATCAGAGCAGCGAGCAAACGTGTTCCAAGACCTTGTCTCTGGCAAGCATCGGCAACCGCGATCGAAATCTCAGCGCTGGCCCCTTCCTCATCGGCGACGTAGCGCGCTTCCGCGATCAACGCAGGATCGCCCGCCGCATGGGCTACGAGAGCGATGTGTGATACGTGATCGACGCTCGTGAGCACGTCCAACGTGGCGCCGCTCAACTCGTAGAGACTTGACTGGAACCGCGCATAGCGCGACTCCGGTGACATCGACCGCACGAATGCTTGAAAGGCGGAGCGGTCGGACGGCGTGATGGGCCGTACGACCACCAACCCCGACCTCGCACCGATGCATTCGATTCGGTCGAATTGAATCTGCGATGAGAACGGCGTGGCAGCGGTTCTCATCGAGTAAGCACCGCCGTTTCAGCCAGGCCCATGACGGAATTCGGCGATGCACGGCCCCTCTATAATGACAGGAGAAACGCTTCGATCGCCGAATCGACACGTTCCGGGTGCGTGATCGGTCCCAGGTGGCTGAGGCCGTCGAACTCGACCACCGCTGCCGCGGGCAGCGCGTCGCGCAGCACGCTGAACGCGCGGCGTCCTGCGGCGGTGGAGTGCGTACCGCTAAGGAGTAGACACGGGGTGTCGAGCGCGCCCAGGGAAGCGGCCAACCAACGCTCGGCGAATGTTGCTATCCAGACTGCTTGCAGCGAACACACGGTGGTGACGATCTTGGGTCGGCGCTCGTTGGTCGTACGCGCCCAGGTGCCCGGGCCGGCCCAGTAGTCGATGAAACGCTCGGTCGCGGCTTCGAACCGGCCGCGGTCGATCAGATGCATTGTCTCGTCGCGCACCGCTTCGATCTCGAGCGTCGCCGGATCTCCAGGGCACAGATTCGACAGCGTGCCCCAGATTGCGGGCTCATAGAGCGTCATCGAGCGAATGCGTCCGCGGTTGGCGCCGGCAATCCTGAGCGCCACCGCGGCACCATAGGAGTGGCCGACGAGATGCACCGGCATATGGCCGGGCAGCAGCGCTTCGAACGGCGCGGCTTCATCCGCGAGCGTGAATTGTCCCGTTCCCGACCACATCGGGTTCTTGCCGTGACCGAAGAGGTCGGCGGCCACCACGCGAAAGTACGGTGCGAGGCGCTGCATCAGCCCGCGATACTGCGACGAGCTGCTGGCGAACGAGTGGATGCAGAGTACCAACGGAATGGCGAAGTCGTTCAGTGGATTCATGAGGGCTTTCTCGTAGCGGGTTGATACTCGCCCGTCGTGTATCGCCGCGGCGCGTGGACTTGGCGATGGGTACGCGTCGTGGCGTATTCGAGATTAACGACCGCGTGTATTGAGGAGACTTCGCCGCGCGACGGCGCTTGATTCATTTGTTTCGCGCGCGCCAGTCATGCTCCCGATGGAAGCGCCCCGAGAAATCATTGAACCGATTCTGCTCGGCAAGCAACCGAGCGGGAGGAATCCGGCAATATCAATTCGTAGGGAGCGCAGATGATGGTCAACACCAATGGATGGCTTCGCTCTGCGGGTGTCGCGATCAAGACATTCGTTGCTGGTGCCCTGCGCGGGGTGGCCGCGATGGTGCTCGCAGGCGGCCTCGCCGCCTGCGGCGGTGGCGGTGGCGGTGATGCTGGCGCGGCCGCTGGCAATGGTGCCGGCGCGGCGCCGGGAACACCAGCCGCACCGAACATGCAGTCCGAAATGAACCAGCGCTTTCCGTATGTGGCCGATCAACCCATCGACGTGACCTTTTTCTGCCGCCGGGTCAACTCGAAGCTGGCTTACTATTTCAAATTCGATCTCAATTGGCGCTTCACGGTCTTCTTCGAGACCGACAACTACCAGCAGTATTCGTTCTTCGGCGGCTATTCGCATGCCAACGGCGCGATGCGCATGGTGGCTGATCCGAACAATATTCTGGCGCTCGACGAAACCACCACGCGAATTGCTTCGCGCCTTGGGATTCTGGCCGAATTCGAGACCCCTGGAATGCGCTGCGACGCGGTCGGGCATGGCTACAACGACCCATCGATGGAAACCTACAAGTCGTACGACTGCCCGAACATCAGCCCGAGCGGTGTGAGCATCGAAGACAACTCGATCGAATTCACTTACAGCGCCGCACCGTTTAGAGGGTACTTTTACGGCAGCATCTTCAGGCAACGCGAAGTCGGCGTCGTTCCACTTATCACCCGCGGCTATGGGATTTATCGACGCGTAGGCGACACGTTCTATGCCGATTTCTGGAATGCGTTCGCGGATGTGAATGTACTCAAGGGAACATTCCTGAACGGCGATTCGCAGCTGAGCGTCGAGCAACTGCAACCGAACGTGGGGCCATGCAACAGGCGTTAGGACCCCGGTTGGGGCCGCAGCGCATGGATCGAGATGTTTCGCGATTTTCGGTTGGCGTAGGCCGGCTGATTCTGATCACGGCTATCATTGCGCATTGAAAGCGCGTACCGCATACGACGCGCATTGATTGAATTTTGAAATCAGAATCGGTAAGCGCAGTGTGAGTGACCCAACGAATATCCTTCTGACGCCGGCACGGATCGGCCCGGTCGAGATTCGCAATCGGATTGTCATGCCGCCAATGACGACACGTAAAGCCGACACGGAGGGCTTCGTCACCGAGGACTCGATCGCGTACTACCGGGCGCGCGCGCGTGGCGGCGTCGGCATGATTACCGTCGAGATGGCATCGCCTGAGCGGGCCGGCCGCCATCGCCGGCATGAGCTTGGCCTCTACGACGATCGCTTTCTGCCCGGGCTCACACGGCTGGTCGACACGATCCATGCCGACGGTGCGAGAGCTTCCATTCAGCTCGGCCATGCGGGCGGCCACACTCGCATCGATATTTGCGGCGAGACGCCGATCGCGCCCTCGGCGATTCCGCATCCGGTGTTCGAGATAACGTTCGAGACGATCGTTCCGGAGGCGATGACGAAAGCGCGGATCGATGCATGCGTCACGGCCTTCGCGGACGCGGCAGCGAGAGCAGCGCGCGCCGGCTTCGATTGCATCGAGATACATGCCGCGCATGGCTATCTGATCTCGCAGTTCCATACGCCGTTCGAGAATCACCGCACCGATGACTATGGCGGAACGCTTGCGAATCGCGCGCGCTTCGGGCTCGAGGTGCTGCGCGCGGTAAAGGCGGCCGCGCCGCGCCTTGGCGTGATCTATCGGCTGTCGGTCGATGATTATTTTCCGGAAGGGATGCCCTACACGGAGGGCCGGCAGATCGCGTTGTGGGCGGCTGAAGCGGGCGCCGATGCGTTGCACATCGCGGCCGGGCATTACCGCTCGCTGCCATCGGCCGCACGACAGATTCCGCCCATGGCGCAGCCTGATGCCACGTTTCTCGAATACGCTGCAGACATCAAACGCGATGTGAAGATTCCGGTCATCGCGGTGGGGCGGCTTGGCGATCCCGACACCGCACGCTTGGCGGTCGAATCCGGCAAGGCGGATTTCATTTCACTCGGCCGCTCATTGGTCGCCGATCCGGAGTGGGTTGCGAAGTTGCGGCGCGGCGAACCACGACGCGCATGCCTCGCGTGCAATACCTGCGTCAATGAGATGCGCGGCGGCGCGGGGATGGCATGCGTGGTGAACGGTGCCGCCGGGCGCGAGCGGCGCTTCGAGAATGGCAAGCGGCCGCGTGGCGAGGATATCGCGATCATCGGCGCCGGGCCCGCCGGCCTGACCTACGCATCATTGGTCGCGGCGGGTAATCGGGTCGTCGTGTTCGAGCGTTTGGATCGCGCAGGCGGCGCGTTTCGCTATGCGGGCAAGGCGCCGCTCTTCCAGGAGGTGGAAGCGAACCCTGCATCATTCGAGCGCTACATCGATTTGCTTGTTCGCGCGTGCGAGCAAAGCGGCGTCACGATTCGATTCAACGTGGATGTCGCGAGCGAGCCTGCCGTGCTCGAAGGCTTCGATCGGATCGTCATCGCCGCCGGCGCACGCTATCGCCACAGCCTCGGTCCGCTCGTGACCTCAATGCTCGACCTTGGCGTGAGTCGTTGGCCCGGGATCCGGCAGATCGCCTCGGCAAGCGCATTTCGCGATTGGTTTTACTACCGCGCGCGCGAGGGCACCGCTGCCGCGCTGATGCAGCGCCTGGGTCCGCACCCCAATATGATCGCGATCGGTGATGCAGTGAAAGCGGGCAAAAGCAAAGAAGCGATTACGAGTGCGTTCGAGGCGGCGATCGCGCCCGCACGCTAGCGATACGCGCAAACAGCGGACGCCTGCAACGTGTGCGTTCGCTACCCCTTATAGTTCAATCCTTGAGCGATTGAAGGAGCACTGAATGCGCGGCGCACTACTTGCAATACTTGGTGTGGTGTTGTCCGGCATCGGCGCGGCCTGGTCGCAAACCTACCCCATCCGCCCGGTCACGCTCATCGTGCCGTTCGGCGCGGGTGGGCCGGTCGATACGCTTGCGCGCCTCCTGAGCGAACCGATGCGTGTGTCGCTCGGTCAGCGCGTGCTTATCGAGAACGTCACCGGCGCATCGGGCACGATTGGCGTCGCGCGCGCCGTTCGCGCGGCGGCGGATGGCTACACGGTGAGTATCGGTAATTGGCCCACGCATGTTGTGAACGGCGCGATCTTCACGCTTCAGTATGATTTGCTCGGTGATTTCGAGCCGGTCGCGCGCCTGTCAAGCAATCCGTATGTCGTGGTCTCACGCAAAGACCTGCCGGCGCAAAACCTGAAGGATCTCATCATGTGGCTCAAGGCCAACCCGGGGAAAGGTTCGCTTGGCACCGCCGGGCCAGGCTCCGGACAACATGTGAGCGGCGTCTACTTTCAAAGTGTGTCGGGAACGCATTTCAATTTCGTTTCGTATCGCGCGGGGTCGTCGCAGATCATGCAAGATCTGGTCGGGGGCCATATCGATCTCACCTTCGATCAAGCGATCACCGCCTTGCCGTTCGTACGCAACGGCATGGTGAAGGCTCACGCGATCACCGCGAAATCGCGCTTGCAGTCGGCGCCCGACATCCCGACCGTCGACGAGGCAGGCGCCCCCGGTGTGTACATTTCTACCTGGGCGGGTCTCTGGGTACCAAAGGGCACACCAGCCGATGCCATTCGCAAACTCACGACGGCCGCGATGGATGCGCTCGGCGATCCGGCGGTGCAAAAGCGGCTCACCGACCTCGGACAAGAGATCCCGCCGCGCGATGAACAGACGGCGGCGGCGCTCGGCGCGCACCACAAGGCCGAGATCGACAAGTGGTGGCCGATCATCAAGGCCGCCAATATCAAGCCCGAATAACAAACGGAGCCGCATCCTCATGGATCTCATCATCCGCAATGCGCGCCTGGCCGACAGCGTCGTCGATGCGCCGCAGGATATCGGCATAGAGCGGGGCCGCATCGTTGCGATCGAGCACATGCTCCGGGCCGAATGCCCCATCTACGATGCCAAGGGTCAGCTCGCGTGTCCCGGATTGGTCGAGACCCACATTCACCTCGACAAGTCGCGCATCATCGAGCGCTGTGCGCCCCAGACACGGCGCGAGTTGAGTCCGATCATTGGCGTCAAGCCGCTCAAACCGGCGATGTCGGTCGAGGATGTGCATGCGCGCGCAGCCCGAACGCTCGAGGCATGCATCGCGCACGGTACGACCCGGATGCGCACGCAGGTTGAAGTCGATCCGGGCATCGGCATGCGCGGATTCGAAGCGGTGCAATCACTCATTGCCGAGTACAAGTGGGCGATCGATCTCGAGATGTGTGTCTTTCCCCAGGAAGGATTGATCAACTATCCCGGGACCGATGCGCTGCTGGTCGAAGCGCTGCAGCGTGGCGCCAAGGTGATCGGCGGTGCGCCGCGCTATGACACCAACCCGTCCGCCCAGATTGAACGTATCTTTGCGCTCGCCCGCGAGTTCGACGTCGATATCGACCTGCACCTGGATGTCGGCAACACCCCCGATGCGATGGACGTCCATCTCGTGCGAGAACTTACCGACCGGTACAAGCGTGGCGGCAGGGTCGTCGTGGGCCATATGGCGAAGCTCTCGCTGTTGCCCCTTGACCAGTTCGCGACCCTGGCACAACGGCTGGCCGATAGCGGCATCGCTGTAACCGTGCTGCCCGCCACGGATCTATTTCTGATGGGACGCGATCAGGACTACGCGGTCCGGCGCGGCGTGGCCGATGCGAACCGTCTGATCGAGCATGGGGTCAATTGCTCGCTATCGTCCAACAACATTCTCAACCCTGCGACGCCTTACGGCGATTGCTCGCTCATTCGCATGGCGAATCTCTATGCGAATGTGCTGCAGGTGGATCGAGCAGCACAGTTGCGGGAATGCTTTGAGATGCTGACGAGCCGGTCCGCGCGGTTGCTCAATCTGAAAAATTACGGATTCAAGGTCGGTCATCCGGCCGACGTCGTGATTCTCGCTGCGCAAACACCGGAGCAGGCGATCGCGGAGATCGCACAACCGGTCGCGGGGTTCAAGAACGGGAAGCAGACCTTCGAGTGGGACTTGCCGCGGCTGATCAGGCCGATGGGCGCGCCGAACTGAGCCGTTGCTCGTTGCCGGGCATGCCGCGTTCGCTTAGCATGCGCGTATGAAAAGCCTCCTCACGATTGTCTCCGCGGCCGTTGTTGCCCTTGCGGCAGCAACCATCGTCTCGCTCGCGGTCGCCCAGAGCTATCCGGCGAAACCCGTCAAGCTGCTCATTCCGTTTCCCGCCGGTGGCAACACCGATGTACTCGGGCGATTGATGGCGCAAAAACTGACCGAGTCGCTCGGGCAGCAGGTCTTCGTCGAGAACCGTGGCGGCGCGGGTGGCGTCATCGGCGCGGAAGCGGCGGCGAAGTCCCCTGCCGATGGCTATACGATCTTCTTCGGCACCACCGGCGCATTGGCGAGTCAGCCGGCGCTCCAACCCAAGCTGTCGTATGACCCGATCCAGTCGTTCGCGCCGATCAGCGCGCTGGCGAGCGCACCGGTGGTCGTGATCGTGAACAGTTCGATGCCGGTCAGCACGCTCAAGGAATTCATCGACTACGCACGGGCACGCCCCGGAAAAATCAACTACGGCTCGGCTGGCATCGGGCACTTTCTGCATGTTGCGGGCGAAGCTTTCAATGTCGCCGCGGACGTGAAGCTCTTCCATGTCCCGTATAAGGGAACGAGCCAGATCATCGCCGACCTGTTCGGCGAACGGCTCGATGTGATGATCGATACGATCGTCGCGTACACCGAACATGTACGCAGCGGGAAGCTCAAGGCGCTCGCGGTCGGCAATCGCACGCGACTATCTCGGATGCCCGACATTCCAACGACCGCTGAGGCCGGACTGCCCGGATTCGAGTTCGCCTCGTACTTCGGGTTGCTCGCCCCGGCCGGCACGCCGGGCGACATCGTGCGGCGATTGAACGCCGACGTGGTGAAGGCGCTCGGCACGCCGGAGATCAACGATGCCGTCGCGAAGATGGGGTTGGAGCCGATCCCGGGTACGCCCGAGCAATACGCGGCCCTGATCGCGGACGACAGCGCAAAGTGGAGACGAATCGTGAGCCAGATCGGCATCAAGCTCGAGTAACGCTCCCCTCTCCCGCATTGGGGCGAAGGGCTCCCGCTACCCTTTTGTCACGACAGTATCCGAGCAGGTTCCGAGCATGTCGTACACACCCTCTATCGTGCGCACCCTCTAGATTGGCAGCCTCGTGGACTTCTCTCTTTTCCATCTCCCGACATTTCGCGAAGGCTTTTCGGCCAACCTGAATACCTTCTTCGAGGAATTGATCGAGTCCGTGCGTCTGGCCGATCGTCTGGGCTGGGCACGCGCGCTCACGACCGAGCACCATTTCCATTACTACGGCGGTGCGGTCCCCAATCCGGCGGTGATCCTCGCGGCGTGGGCACGCGAGACCCGGCGAATCCGACTCGGCACCGCCGTGTCGCTGCTGCCGCTGCGCCATCCGTTGCAGGTCGCCGAGGACTATGCGATGGTCGATCATCTCTCCGGCGGTCGCTTCGACATGGGCATCTCGCGCGGGTTCGTGCCGCATGAGTTCGAGGCGTTCGGTATGAGCCGCGACGATACGGTCGAGCGCGTGACCGAGAGTTTGTCGATCATTCAGCGCTTCTGGCTGGGCGAACCGTTCGCGCATGCGGGGCGGTTCTACCAATTCGCGCGTGTCGACCCGTGGCCACGGACGCATCAGCGCGAGATCCCGATCTGGGTCGCCGCGTCGAATGATCTGGCAAGCTTCGAGCGGATCGGCACCGGCGGATTTCATCTGCTGATGAACCAATATCCGATGACCTTCGAGTCGCTCGTCGAGAAGCACGACCGCTACAAAATCGCGTTCGCGAAGGCGGGACACGATGTAGACGCGCGACGCAGCACGGTGGCCTTCATGACCTACATCGACGACTCCGAAGAGGCAGCGATTGCGACGGCTCGCGGTGCGCTCCAGGAGCATGTGGGCGCGCTGCGCAATGTCCAGCAGCACAAGGAATGGGACCGCAACTACGCCGGTGACGAATCGCTGCTTCTCGCCCTATGCGAGGGCGGCGACATTCGCGACGTTTTTCGCAGGCGCACCTTGATCTGTACGCCTTCGCAGGCCATCGAGCGGCTCGCTCGCTACGCCGCGCTTGGTTTCACCGAGGCGATCTTCATTTGCCGCTTCGGCGCGTTGTCGCATGCGCAATGCTGCAGAACGATGGAGCTGCTTACGCGCGAGGTGAAACCGGCGTTGTCGGCAGAGCGCGATTGAACCAAGCGACTGATTCGTTCAATTCACGCAGACAGGGTCCTGCTCCGCTTCTTGGCCCCGACCGAAACCAACAGCTCTTCGATGGCTTCGTAGGGCTGCGCGCCGACCACACCGTGCCCGCCTGCAGCAAACGTCGGTACGCCGGTCACGCCCACCTTGCGGGAGAGCGCCCAATCAGCATCGATCGCGGACTTGAAGCTGCGCTCAACGAGCACCTTGCGCGCCGCCTCGGCTGACAGCCCGACGGATTCCGCGATGGTCACCAGCACGTCGACGTCGCCGATATTGCGGCGATCAACGAAATAGGCTTTGTAGAGTTCATCATGGATCGCCGCGCCGCCCGGTTGGGTGTCGGCCCACTTGCCGAGCTCTTGCGCGAGGCGGCTGTTGTAGGTGTGGGTGCGATCGCCATAGGGGAGACCCTCGGCCTTCATGAGCGCCGTCATGCGCTCCTGACGTGCCTTGCGCGTCGCGGCGTCCGCCCGGCCCGCGAACAGCGCTTCGAGGGTCATGCCTTCCGCTGGCGTTTCCGGATGCAATGGAAAGTGCACCAGTTCGACATCGATCTCGTAGTTCTGGCGGAGCTTTTCAATACGCACGGTACTGAGATAACACCAGGGTCAGACGTAGTCGGTGAATACGCTGAGCACGATCGGCTCGGCGTTGGCGGGTTCGGTCATTGCGATTGCTCCATGAAGAATTGCCTCATCGGGAATCATACGCGATGGATGATGCGGCGCCGCACGAGGATCACATCGAACCCCGTGGCAGCCTGCGGCGATACAGCGCGATGAGCCGCTCCCAGTGGCGCTCCGACGCTTGCTTGTCGTAGACGCTCCGTTCGGGGAACGCGAAGCCGTGGTGCACCTTGGGATACATTTCAAGCTCGCCTTTGGCGCCCGATTTGTTGAACAGGCCGCGCAGTTCCTCGACCATCGGTAACGGTGCGAGATCGTCGTGCTCCGCGCACGCGATATAGAGTTCGCCCTTCGCCTTGCCCAGGTTGAGGTGCGGGCTTTCCTCCGCGTCACTGACCAGCCATGTTCCGTAGAACGACGCCGCGGCGGCGACGCGATCGGGGTAGCGCGCCGCGGCAGCGAGTGCATAGGGCCCGCTCATGCAATAGCCATGGCAACCGACCGGGCCCTTCGCAGCCCAGCGCTGACCGTCGACATAGGCGAGCATCGTCGCGATGTCGTTCATCACCGGGGGAATCGTCATCTTGGTGCGTACCGCGCGCATCCGCGTGTGCTCCGCACTGCCGTGCTCGAGCACGTCCGGGCCATAGAGCGTGTCGCGCCCGGCACGGTAGTAAAGATTGGGTAGCAGCACGCTGTAGCCGGACGTGGCCAGGCGCCGTGTCATGTCGCGCAGCTCTTCGCGGATGCCGGGCGCATCCATCAGGAAGAAGACGACCGGATGGGGTCCGTCGCGTTCGGGCCGGCAAATAAACGTCTCCATCGGACCGCCTGCGCTGCCGATATCCAGGGTTTCTTCGATCATGTTACGGGCTCCTACCAATAAAACGGCGATGGATGACATTCATTGCCGCACTGCGTTCCCCTCGCCCCCGCGGGAGAGGGGCTAGGGGAGAGGGGGGCTGAGCTTCGTGTTACGGAAGCTCAGTCATACCGGTCGATTTCGGATGGATTACACGGAGGTTGGCACAACTGCGGTAAACAGGTCAAATTAGCGTTCGACAAGGGTCTATCCAAACGACTTGGCGGTGCCAGGTTGCACTCCCACCCCAACGAAAGCAAACCATGCGCGCGAACAAGATCAAACAGATGTGGAATGAAGGCAAACCCGTTACGATGGGCTGGATTTCGATCGCCAACAGTTTTTCCGCCGAAGTGATGGCGCGTCAGGGCTTCGATTCGCTCTGCGTCGATCTGCAACACGGCATGACCGAGTTGGGCTCGCTGCTGCCGATGCTGCAGGCGATCTCGCAAACCGATACGTCGCCCGTCGTGCGGGTGCCTTCCAACGATCCGGCCATCATCATGAAGGCGCTTGACCTTGGCGCGATGTCGATCATAGTCCCCATGATCAGCACCGCGCAGGATGCCGCGAACGCCGTTTCCGCATGTCGCTACCCGCCCGTTGGCACGCGCTCGTCCGGGCCGACCCGCGCTGTCCATTACGCCGGCGCCGACTATCTCGCCAAGGCGAACGACGAGACGGTCGTCATTGGCATGGTCGAGACGAAAGAGGGGCTCGAGAATCTGGACGCGATATGCGCCACGCCGGGGCTTGACGCGATCTACATTGGTCCGTCCGACCTTGCGTTCGCGCTGGGCATGTTGCCCAAGCTCGACAACACCGATCCGGTGCATATGGCCACCTGCCACAAGATCCGCGACGCCGCGCATCGTTATGGCAAGAAGGCGTGCATGCATTGCGCAAGCGGCGCGTTCGCGGCCGGCGCGCTGGATCGGGGCTTCGATCTCGTCATGCTGACCTCCGACATTCTTTGTTTGACCGGTGGCGTACGCAAGCAGTTGGATGACTTCAATGCGGGGCGGGCGAAAGCCAAGTAGCGGATCGTTGACTGCCCGTCCTGGCCGGCGCCATGATCTCGGCGGCCATGGCCGGATCGATCAAGAGCGACGACTGCACGCCGGATGCCGATCGATTTCACCCGATCGGCATCCCGCCTGCGCAGGCAACGAACTCGCGCCTCGTTGCATCGCGCGCATCGTGCGTGATACTTTCCCGGCTTGAGGAGGATCACTGCATGACATCGACACGCGTAGTCCGCTCGGCTGCCCTCGTGGCGTTGGGTGCCGCATTCAATTTTCTTATCGGTTGTGCCGGCGCGCCGCCGCGGGTCACCATCGCGCAGGCCGAGCTCGTCATCGCGGCCCCCGACCGCAGCGAGGCCGACCGGAACAACGACATCCGGCGTAAGGCGGTGCAATTGCTCGCGTTCATCGATGCGCGGCGCGGCATGCGCACCCTCGATATTTCCGCGGGTGGCGGCTACACGTCCGAACTGCTCGCGCGTTCGGTCGGCCCCGAGGGGCGCGTCTGGGCGCAGATCCCGCCGGCAATGAAAGATGGACCCATCGGCCAGCGACTCGCCGCACGGATGGCCACGCCACCGATGCGCAATGCCGCGATGGTGGTGCGCCCATTCAATGATCCGATCCCGCCGGAGATCACACCGGGCACGCTCGATCGCGTCACGCTGATGTTCAACTATCACGACTTCGGCCATATGGAGGTGGATCGCGCACGCATGAATCGTGCGTTGTTCGCTGCCCTCAAGCGCGGCGGTAATTTGGTGGTTACTGATCATGCCGGGCGCGCCGGTACCGGCATCTCCGAGTCGAACACCCTGCATCGCATCGAGGAATCATTTCTGCGCGCCGAAGTCGAGGCCGCAGGCTTTCGCCTGATCGAGGAAGGACAGTTCCTGCGCAACCCGGGCGATCCGCGTTCTGAGCCGACCGCGCGGCCGGCCCAGCCCAATGACGATTTCGTTCTGAAATTCCAGAAGCCGTAAACAGGTTCAATCCCTCCACGCGAGCTTGCGCGACCGGGAAACGATCGAAACGCATAGCGCGCGATCACAAGGGTGTCGAAGCACCTTGCCGCGCTTTGCCCGTCGGCTTCGGCGTCCATCGCTCTGCGGATTGACAGCAACTCGATTGCGATATCTCGGCGCCGAGGATCACCAATCCTCGACGGAAACAGGAAGGGACCCTGCGACGTGTCGCGTTTCGCGGATTCAATCCTGGAAACGCTCCATGATTCCTGCTCCTATTCACCGGATCGAACGAACCAACCTACGCGTGGAGAACGTCGCTTCATCCCGCCCGCGCCTAGGCAAAGGATTACGTTGGGAATGGACAGGCTTGGCACCTTGAAACATCTTGCCGCGGAGACTGGGCGCGGCAATCCCACGTTTCCTACATCGGCCGCGGTGCTCCTGCGGGTCCGGAAGGGACTCGATGATCCGGACTGCCAAATGGAAACAGCCGCGCGTCTGATCCAGACAGAACCTGTCCTGGCAGCGCGGGTCGTGGCGGTCGCCAACTCCGCGATGTTCAATCGCTCCGGGCGGACCATTACCGATGTACGCGCCGCCGTGAACATGCTGGGTTTCCGCATGGTGCGCACCCTGGCAACGGCGATGGTTGTCAGGCAGATGGCCGGTCAGCCGGAAACGCCGGCGCATCGAGACCTTGCGATGAAACTGTGGGGACACTCGGCCCACGTTGCGGCCCTGGCCTATCTGATCGCCCGGCGCATCACGAAACAGGATCCGGATACCGCTTTATTTGCCGGAATGGTGCATGAAATCGGCGGGTTTTACCTGCTTGCGCGTGCCAAGGATCATCCCGGGTTGCTGGACGGCGACTCCGGAGACTGGACGACCGATGACGCGGCCGGGATCTCACCCGAAAAGGAACTTGGCCGCGCAGTGCTTGGCGCGTTGCAGGTGCCGCAACCGGTGCTCGATGGGATCGAGGTTCTTTGGAACGGCTACCTCGCCTTTCCGCCGAAGACACTTGGCGATACGCTCTTGCTTGCGGATCAACTGGCGCCGCTCAAATCCCCCATCTTCCAGGCGCCCGATCAGAACGCCGCCGGAGCACGCAGCTCCATCGACGTGGTCGTCGATGAGGATACCTTGAGCGAAATTCTTGCGGAATCGGCCAAGGAAGTGAAGTCCCTGACCGACGCCTTGCAGAGCTAGTTCCGCCCGGCCAGGTCGCATTATCCGTGGCGACGGCGCGCAAATCACACCGCTGCAATCACACCGACAAATGCGCGCGCTTCACGTCCGGTTTGGCATCCAGTTCCGCGAAGGTTCCCGCAAAACCGATTTGCCCGGTGTCGATCACATAGACCCGATCGCACAGGGCGGTCGCGAAGCTGAGGTTCTGCTCGCAGAGGAGCAATGTCAGGCCTTCGTCCTTGAGACGCGCGATCTGCTGTCGCAGCAAGGCCACCACAAGCGGTGCGAGCCCCTCTGACGGCTCATCGAGCAGAAGAAGGCGCGGATTACCCATCAAGGTGCGCGCAATCGATAGCATTTGCTGCTCGCCGCCACTCAGCAATCCGCCCGGGCGCCGCTGCATCGGCTGCAACGCGGGAAAAAGAGCGAATACCCGATCGATTGTCCAGACCGAATCGTTGGTCGAGGGCTTGATCGCCGTTTCCAGATTCTCCCGCACACTGAGCTCGGGGAAGACGCGCCGGTCTTCGGGTACATAGCCAAGGCCGGCGCGGCTCCGCTGAAATGTACGCATGCCCTGGAGGTCTTGATCGATGAAGGTGATGCGACCTTGCGAGAGCGGGACGAGGCCCATGATGGCCTTCAGCGTCGTGCTCTTGCCCGCGCCGTTTCTACCAAGCAGACCGACCACCTCGCCCGGCTTTACTTGCAACGAGATGCCGAACAGCGCGTTCGCGTCGCCATATCCGGCATGAACGTCGTGCAACTCAAGCACGATGGTCTTCCCCTAGATAGATTTCCTGAACCCTGGTGTTCGCCTGGATTTCGTTCGGGGTGCCTTCGGCGACCACCTCACCCTGATGCAAAACGGTAATGCAATCGGCGACCGAGAAAACCATATCCATGTCGTGTTCGACGAGCACGGTGGTAACGCCCTTCTCGCGCGCGATCTTGCGGATGAGCGCGACCATGCCAGGCTTGTCTGGGAGTGACATGCCCGCGGTCGGTTCGTCGAGCAGCAGCAGCTGAGGCTCGCAGGCCAGTGCAAGCACCACTTCCAGCCGTCGCCGATCGCCGTACGCAAGCGCCGAACCGAGCTTACCGACCTGCTTCGTGAGATCGAGCATCGCCAGCAGTTCTTCCGCTTCGCGTACCAGGAGCTTCGCGGCCGCCGACGTCATGTTCCAGATTTTTCGCCGATTCGACAGCAGCGCGAGCTGTACATTTTCGAGCACAGTGGCGTTCAAGAAGATGCTGTTGATCTGGAAAGTGCGGCCAAGGCCCAGCCGGCAGAGGATGTGCGGCGGCAGCCCGGTCACATCCTTGCCCTTGAAGACAATTCGACCGCTACTTGGCGACGTGAGCCCGGTCAGCAAATTGAACAACGTACTTTTCCCGGCCCCATTGGGCCCGATCACCGCGCGCAGCTGGCCGGTGGGCACGGTGAGGCTCACGTTCTTCACCGCATGGACGCCGCCGAAACTGCGTCCAAGTTTTTCGACGACGAGAACGGCTTCACTCACGACCGTTCCCGTCCAAACAGGCTCAACAGCCCCGCGGGCCGGACCAACGCCACCAGCAGAATCACGATCCCGAGAAAGAAGATCCAATACTCCGTTAAGCGCGGCAGCCCGAGCGAAACCAGCTTGAGCACCAACGCTCCGACGATCGGACCAGTGAAGTAGCTCGCCCCGCCAAGGGTCACAGCGACGAAACCGTCAGCGGAAAAGAGCCAGTGCGCGGATCCTGGAAAGATACCGCGGTGATAGAACACTTGCAGTACGCCGGCAACCCCCGCAAAGGCACCGGCAACGATGAACGCAACGAGTTGGACACGCCGCACGTGGATCCCAAGCGACGAGGCGCGGCGCGGATTGTCCTTGATGGCAAGCAGCGCGCGGCCGAACGGCGATTGCCCGATGCGATAGAGCGCAGCCGTACCGGCGAGCACGATGGCGAGCACGAAGTAGTAATAGGCCAACGAGCTTGTCAGCGCCGCTGCCGGCATGATGCCGGTGAGGCCGTCATCACCGCCGGTTGCACTTTGCCACTTCCAGACAATGGTAAAGACGAGCTGTCCGAAAGCGAGCGACAACATGATGAAGTAGGCGTGGCTCAGGCGAACGCAGAAAAATCCGATCACCACCGCCGCAAGGGCGGCCAACACCGGACCGGCGAACAGCGCGAGCGCCATCCCGACCTCGAAATGTTTGACGAGAAGCCCCGCACCGTAGCCGCCGATGGCAAAGAACGCGCCGTGTCCCATTGAAAGCATGCCAGCGTAGCCGACCAGCAGATTCAGGCTGAGCGCAAACAAAACGAAGATCAGAATGTCGGTCGCATGGACCACCACGACCTCCGGCGAGGCAACCGGCAGCACGCAAAGCAGCACGATCAGCCCGGCGAGGGCGAGACCACGACGATTGACCATCTCAGGATTCCTTGCGGCCCATGAGCCCGGTCGGGCGCACGATCAGCACCACTGCCATGAGGCCGAATACGAATGCCATGGCGAACTGCGGGATCACCAGGATGCCGAAGGACCTCACCATGCCGATCAGAATCGCCGCCAGCAGCGCGCCCGGGATGCTGCCCAGTCCGCCCACGACGACGACGACAAACGCATCGATCATCGCATCGAGATCGCTACCGAGCGATGCGCCCGCGAGTGGCGCTGAAAGCACACCCGCCATTCCCGCCAGCCACGCTGCCAGAGCGAATACACCCGTATAAATGGCGGTCTCGTTGATGCCGAGCGAGGCACTCATATCGCGGTCCTGCGCGATTGCACGAACGAGAATTCCCCAGCGCGTGCGGTACACGAGAATCCAAAGCCCGAGCGCAGCAAGTGCGCCGGCCAGCACGATCACGGCATAGTAGCTTGGAAAGGTCACGTCGAAAATCGAGATCGCACCGGGCAACCCGCTTGGAAACGGCACCGTCTTGCTGTCGAGGCCCCAGATGAAACGGATCACATCGGCAACGATGAATGTGATCGCGATCGTCGGCAGCAGTTGCACCAGGATATCGGCGCGATAGATCCTGCGGAACAACGTCACCTCGACAAGGGCCCCGAGCCCGGCGAGCACCAGTGGCGCCACGATCAACGTTACCCAGAAACTCGCGCCACCTGAATCCGCGAGGAGCAAAGTCCCGGTGTAGGCAAGATACGCGGCCAGCATGAAGAACGCACCGTGCGCGAGGTTGAGCACACGGCACACGCCAAAAATGAGCGACAGTCCGGATGCGAGCAGGAAAAGGATAGCGGCCGATACAAGACCGCTGACGATTTGCAGTGCGATCAGCATGTCACTTCTTGCCGGCGCGCAGCTTCTCGATGTCGTCCTTGCTGGGCAGATACGGCTCGGCCTTGAGCAGCGTTGCATCGCGCATCCCGGCACGCTTATGCGTCTCGTCCCAGGTGAGATAGCCCATCCACCACCCCGCATTGCTTTGGTGGTCGAATTCACGCACCGTGATCTCTCCAAGAATCGGATGGTCGATGCTCAACCCCTTTGCCGCGTCGATCATGGCCTCGCGATCGACCTTTCCCGCCTTCTGCATGGCTTTGACGATGAAACGAATGGTCGTGTGCGCATGGACGGATTGCTCCGTGGGGAGCTGGTTCCAGCGCTTTCGGTACGCATCGTAAATCGCTTTGCTTGCCGGAGTGTCGAGCGGCGGATAGAGGTAATCGGTTCCGGTGAAGATGCCTTCGGGAATGTCGTCCTTGCTCGTGAAACCCGCGTTATTGATGGGCATGCCGATGCTCGGATGCACGCCGATCGTATTCTTGAAAAGACCAAAGGCCTTCCCCTGCTTTACGAAGGCGGGAGCGCTGGCCGCGACCAATCCGCCAAACATGATCGCCTGCGGACGCTTGGAGAGAATCGCGGTCATGTTCGGCGTGAAGTCGGTAGTCCCAAGCGGCACCCAGAATTCGCAACCGGACAGCAACTCGACTTCCGGCTTGAGTTCCTTCAGGCGAGTAAGGACCACCTTGGTGATATCGCGTCCATAAGCGTAATCATTGGCGATACTGCAGTATCTGGTATGGGGCTGCTTGGCTAGCGCCTCGGCCATGCCATTGCCAAACACGCGATCGTTGGTAATCAACCTGAAGAAGTATCGATGGCCCGCCTCCTCGGTGAGGGCGCGCGTGTAACCGACCATGGTGAAGAACGGCAGCTTGAGCTCCCGAGCGAACGCGGTCATCGCCGCTGACGTTCCACTGCCCGTCGACCCTATGATGATCGTTGCCCCCTGCGCGGCGAGCTCGCGGAAATTCTTGCCCGCCTCCTCCGGTTGCGACTTGTCGTCCCTCATGAGGAGCTCGATGGGGCGACCGAGCACCCCGCCCGCCTTGTTGATCTCCTCCACCGCCAGGATCGCGCCTTGCCGCCCCGGCACACCTGCCAATGCAAGCGGACCACTCATTGAGCTCACGTCGCCGATCAGAATCGGATTCTGCGACCATGACATCGGCGCCCAAATCAGCCAGCCAAAAATCGCGAGCAATACTTTCACGTCCCGCATTTCCATCCCCCTCCAAGGTCTAATTCCAGGATATCAGTCTTGTGAATTGGGCGCTCGCGAACGTGCGGGCACCGCGGTTCGAAATACGACGCGTGAGCCTTCTACCAACGCATTTCGCCGCGGAACTCTCTTGTGGTCGACGCTCGAGCGGCCTATCCGAGACCCCTTACGATCTGCGAACGGCAGACTACTTCTTGCCGGCGCGCAGCTTCTCGATCTCTTCCTTCGTTGGCAAGTACGCGTCGCCCTTGGTGTAGGTGGCGTCGCGCATGCCGGCGCGCTTGTTCGTTTCGTCCCAGTTCAGGTACCCCATCCACCAGCCGGCATTGCTTTGATGGTCGAACGCCCGCACCGTGATCTCACCGAGGATGGGATGATCGATGCTCATCCCCTCGGCCGCATCGATCATGGCCTCGCGGTCGACCTTGCCTGCCTTCTGGATCGCCTTCACGATAAACCGAAGCGTGGTGTGGGCGTTCGCGGACTCCTCCATCGGGAGCTGATTCCAGCGTTTCTTATAGGCCTCGTGGAATGCCTTGCTCGCGGGGGTATCGAGTGGCGGATACAGATAGTCCGATCCGGTAAAGATGCCCTCGGGAATGTCGTCCTTGTTGGTGAGGCCCGCATTGTTGAGCGGCATGCCGATGCTCGGATGAATGCCCAGCGTGTTCTTGAACAGGCCGAATGCCTTCCCTTGCTTCACGAACGCGGGGGCACTGGCCGCCACAAGGCCACCGAACATCACTGCTTGCGGGCGCTTGGAAAGGATCGCCGTCAGGTTCGGGGTGAAGTCGGTGCTACCGAGCGGAAGCCAGAACTCGCATCCGGAGAGCACCTCCACGGTGGGTTTCAGCTCCTTCAGTCGGTTCATGACCGCATTGGTGATGCTCCGCCCGTAAGCGAAATCGTTCGCGATGGTGCAGTACTTGGTGTGGGGCTGCTTGGCGAGCGTCTCGGCCACGATACTGCCGAAGACGCGATCGTTGGTGATCAGTCTGAAGAAGTAGCGGTGACCGGCCTCTTCGGTGAGAAACCGCGAATAGCCAAGCGTGGTGAAGAACGGCATCTTGAGCTCGCGAGCGAGCGAGTTCATCGCCGCCGTCGTCGCGCTACCGGACGTACCGGTGATGAGCGTCACCTGCTGTGCGGCGAGCTCGCGAAAGACCTTGCCCGCTTCCTCAGGCTGCGACTTGTCATCCCGCATCACGAACTGCAAGGGGCGACCGAGCACCCCGCCCGCCTTGTTGATTTCCTCCATCGCCATGATCGTGCCTTGCCGGCCCGGCACGCCGCCTTGCGCCAAGGGGCCACTCATCGAGCTCACGTCGCCGAAGATGATCGGGGCCTGCGCCCATGCCACGGGGATCAA
>JBJXGX010000063.1:0-25786 GCA_046160305.1 Burkholderiales bacterium | reverse complement strand
TGCCCATTTCGGCCGGGTTGCGCGTCACCTTGATTCCGCACGATTCCATCACCGCGAGCTTTTCCTGCGCGGTCCCTTTGCCGCCGGAGATGATGGCACCGGCGTGGCCCATGCGTTTGCCGGGCGGGGCGGTGACGCCGGCGATGAACCCGACCACCGGCTTCTTCATGTTGTCCTTGACCCAGAGCGCCGCCGTTTCTTCATCGGTACCGCCGATCTCGCCGATCATGACGACCGCTTCGGTGTCCGGATCGTCGTTGAACATCTTCAGCACGTCGATGTGCTTGAGACCGTTGACCGGATCGCCACCGATGCCGACCGCCGTTGATTGGCCAAGACCCAGCTCGGTCAACTGACCCACCGCTTCATAGGTGAGCGTACCCGAGCGTGACACCACGCCGATGTGCCCTTTCTTGTGGATGTGCCCCGGCATGATGCCGATCTTGATTTCGTCCGGCGTGATGACACCCGGGCAATTCGGCCCGACCAGCATCGAACGCCGATTTTGTTTGCGCATGCGATCGCGGATGTCGATCATGTCCCGCACCGGAATGCCCTCGGTAATGCAGATCACCAGATCGAGATCGGCCTCGATCGCCTCCCAGATCGCAGCCCCCGCGCCGGCCGGCGGGACGTAGATGACGGAGGTGTTGACGCCGGTCGCAAGCTTCGCCTCGCGCACCGAAGCGAAGATCGGAATGCCCTCGAAATCCTCGCCCGCCTTCTTCGGGTTCACGCCCGCGACATAGCACTGCCTGCCAAGTGCGTAGTCGCGCGAGGTGCGGGTATGGAATTGCCCGGTCTTGCCGGTTATACCCTGGGTGACGACGCGTGTGTTCTTGTTGATAAGAATCGACATTCGTTTCCTTCGGATACGCTACGCGTGGGCCCGCGCGGCGGCAACAACGCGTTCACCCGCCTCCGCCATATTGTTCGCGGCGATGATCGGCAACCCCGACTCGGCGAGGATCTTCTTGCCTTCTTCTTCGTTGGTGCCTTTCATGCGCACCACCAGAGGAACCGCGAGCTTCACTTCGCGCGCCGCCGCGACCACACCAGCGGCGATCGTGTCGCACTTCATGATGCCGCCGAAGATATTGACGAGGATCGCTTTCAACTCGGGCTTGCGCAACATGATCTTGAACGCCTCGGTCACTTTTTCGGTCGTGGCGCCACCGCCCACATCGAGAAAATTAGCCGGGCTGCCGCCATAGAGCTTGATCGTATCCATGGTGGCCATCGCGAGTCCCGCACCGTTCACCAGGCAACCGATGTTGCCATCGAGCGAGATGTAGTTGAGGTCGAACTTCGACGCCTCGACCTCGGCAGGGTCCTCTTCGTCGATGTCGCGCATGGCCTGGATGTCCGGATGGCGGAACAATGCATTGCTGTCAAAATCGAACTTGCCATCGAGCGCGATCACCTGACCCGCGCCGGTCGTGATCAATGGATTGATCTCGGCGAGGCTTGCGTCCGTTTCGACGAATGCCCGGTAAAGCCCTTGCAGAACGGCGGTGGCCTGCCCCAGCGCAGCGTCGGGAATACCGAGTTTGCGCGCGACGTCCGTCGCCTCGTCGGCCTGGAGCCCGGTCGCCGGATCGATCGAGACCCGGTGAATCTTCTCGGGATGATTGGCGGCGACCTCTTCAATATCCATCCCGCCTTCGGCACTGGCCATCAAGGTCGTGCGCTGGGTCACGCGATCGACCACCATGGCGACATAGAGTTCTTTTTTGATGTCTGCACCTTCCTCGATCAAGAGCCGGCGCACCTTCTGGCCCTGCGGACCGGTTTGGTGCGTAACGAGCTGCATGCCGAGAATTGCGTTCGCATGCTGCTTCACTTCGTCGATCGATCGGGCGAGCTTCACGCCCCCGCCCTTGCCGCGACCACCGGCATGAATCTGCGCCTTGACGACCCATACCTTGCCGCCAAGCGACCGGGCGGCCGCAACGGCTTCATCGACGGTGAAACAAGGCACCCCGCGTGGCGTCGCAACGCCAAATCGCCGCAGGACCTCCTTCGCCTGATACTCGTGGATCTTCATTGAATTGTTCTCCTAGGCGGGGCGTGCTGCGTTGCGCAAATATTAACATGGCTCGCATTGATGACTGCGCGATCAAGGCAGGAGTAGGCTTGCTCCCCGTCATTCCACGCGACCAATGTGGCCATGCGATATCTCCTCGCACTCGACCAAGGCACGACCAGTTCCCGCGCCATCGTATTCGATGATCAAGGCAATCAATGCGCGCTTGCCCAGCGCGAATTCACGCAGCATTTTCCGCATCCCGGCTGGGTCGAGCATGACGCCGAAGAGATCTGGTCGAGCCAGCTCGCGGTCGCACGGGAAGCCATTCGCATCTGCGGCGTGAATCCGCGCGACATCGCCGCAATCGGTATCACCAATCAGCGCGAGACCACCGTCGTCTGGGATCGCGCGACCGGCAAGCCGATTGCCCCTGCGATCGTGTGGCAGGACCGGCGAACGACCGAAACCTGCGAGGCCCTCAAACGCGATGGGCTCGAAGCCATGGTCAACGCCAAGACGGGGCTCGTCCTCGATCCTTATTTTTCGGCGACGAAGATCGCATGGATTCTGGATCATGTGCAAGGCGCACGGTCTCGCGCGGCGAACGGCGAACTCGCATTCGGCACCATCGACACCTGGCTCACCTACAAGCTAACAAGCGGGGCCGTGCATGCCACCGATCCGAGCAATGGCGCGCGGACCATGCTTTTCGACATCGATCGCGATGCGTGGGACGACGATCTTCTGGCAGGCTTCGGTGTGCCGCGCCCGCTCATGCCGAACATCGTGCCCTCCTCTGGAATTATCGGGAACACGGATCCCTCTCTTCTTGGCGCGCCGATACCGATCGGCGGCATCGCGGGTGATCAGCAATCCGCATTGTTCGGACAGGCCTGCCACGCCGCAGGCATGGCGAAGAATACCTACGGCACCGGATGCTTCATGCTCCTCAACACCGGGACCGTGCGCGTCCGTTCCGCGGCAGGGCTACTCACCACCCGTACAGCCGATCCCGATAAGCATCACTACGCGCTCGAAGGCAGCGTATTCGTCGCCGGCGCGGCCGTGCAGTGGTTGCGCGATGGGCTGGGGATCATCGCGCAATCGGCCGATATCGAACCCCTTGCCGCGCGTGTGCCGGACGCAGGCGGAGTACGTTTCGTTCCCGCGTTCACCGGACTTGGTGCGCCCTACTGGGACGCCCGGGCGCGCGGCACGGTCGTGGGCCTCACGCGAGGATCCACCGGCGCGCATCTGGCCCGTGCCGCCCTGGACGCGATCGCCCTGCAGACTGCCGATGTGTTGGACGCGATGCAGCGCGATGCCAAGTTGACATTGAATTCGCTTCGGGTCGATGGCGGCGCTACGGCTAACGATCTGCTGATGCAGATCCAGGCGGATCTGCTCGGGGTGCCGGTGATCCGCCCGGCGACCTTGGAGACGACCGCCCTTGGTGCCGCCTACTTGGCCGGTCTAGCGAGCGGCGTTTGGACCAGCGCCGAGGAGATCGCCCGCGGTTGGCGCAAGACCGCAGTGTTCGACCCGAAGATGGGCGCGGACGAGCGTGCCAGCCTGCTCGCCGACTGGCGGCGCGCAGTCGTGCGGGCCCGCGACTGGGCGACAGCGTGAAAAAAAACTCCGTTTGACCGCGATCAGCGGCTATTCCAGGAGATATGTCCCAGATTACAATACAATGTGTACGGATTTTGAACACTTGGATTAAGGAACGTTTCAAAGCCGTCGCTTCGACCCACTCGCGAAGGGATTTCTTAATATTCCGCATTGCAGCATTTCCCGAAAACCAAAAGATCTCGTCTCTGGGGCATGTGCGCGTAATCCAGGCTCCGGTGGACGAATCGTCTCGCGATAAGACATAAAAAAATGCTGGGCCCCGTTCTCGCATTCGGGCCCGCGGCGATGAGCAGTGTACGGTTCCGGATCCTGATCCGGTCCGTCGGGTTGGCTGCGCTGACGATCGCGCGCACGACCTCGTTGCGAAACCTCGCCGTGCGGTCCTCGATCCGAACGATTCTCGTCGTGGCACTCGCGCTGTCCTGGCGATTGGCCAACGCCGTGGGGAGCGTGGCGTTCTACTACGGCGAAGCACCGCCCTGGGATGAGCTGGCGGCCTTCGATATGGTGGTCGTCGAGCCTGATCATGTGCAGCGTCCGCCAAGCCTGCCCGGCAATCGGACGAAAGTGTTCGCTTACGTCGGCGTGGGCGAAGTCAATTCGTCGCGCACCTACCTGAAGGACATTCCACAGTCGTGGCGGCGCGGAACAAACCCCGGTTGGGGCAACGTGCTGGTCGATCAGGCCGAGCGCGATTGGCCGGCGTTCCTCGTCGAGCGCGCGATCAAACCGATGTGGGATAACGGCTATCGCGGGTTCTTTCTCGATACGCTCGATTCCTTCGAGCTTTACGCGAAGACCGACGCGGACAAGGCGGGGCAGATCGCAGGAATGGTCCGCGTGATCGAGGCGATCAAAGCACGCTTCCCCGCCGCCGAGCTGGTGTTGAATCGCGGATTTGAGCTGCTGCCCGCGGTGAAGAACCATGTAATCGCGGTCGCGGCCGAATCGATCTACGCCGGCTGGGATCCGGTCGAGAAGAAGTATCGCGACGTGCCGGCTGCCTGGCGCGAACCGCTGCTTGAACAGTTGAAGCGCGTGCGCGACGAGTACACGCTGCCAGTCATCGCGATCGACTATGTCCCGCCCACGGAGCGCGGCCGCGCACGGGAAACGGCGGAGCGGATCAAGGCACTCGGATTCATCCCGTGGGTCGCGAATCCTGATCTCAACATGATTGGTGTGGGTGCGGTCGAAGTCATTCCCCGCAAGATCCTCATGCTCTATGGCAGCGAGCGTGGTGAGCGCGCGCTTGAGCTCGAATATGTCGCGCGCTACGCTGCCGGACCCCTTAACTGGCTGGGATATGTCCCCACCTACCGCGAGGTGAGCAGCGGCAGTCTGCCGAACCATCCCCTGGCCGGGCGCTATGCCGGCATCGTCACATGGTTCTACGGCGAGCTTGGACCCAACGCGAAACCGGTCGCGGCGCTGCTGCAGCGGGCGATCCGCGAGGGCGTGCGCGTCGCCGTCATCGGCAGCTTCGGATTCGCACCGGGCAAAGAATTGAATGAAGCGTTACCGGTAAAAAGCCGCGCCTATCCGGCTTCCCAGCCGGCCGTTCGATTCGAGCGCCGCGAGGGACTTGGCTTCGAGCTGGAGCCCTTCGCGGATCGACGCACATTCTTTCCGCTCACCGCCAGCGGCGCCGAGGTCGCCGTGCAATTGGCGAACAATCGGGGCGACACGATGGATGCCGTCGCCTATGCGCCCTGGGGCGGCTACGCAATTGATCCCTACGCCATCATCGAGCTGCCGAACGAACGCGGGGCGCGCTGGACCTTGCAGCCGTTCGAGTTTTTTCGTCGCGCGCTGGCCCTCCCCCAGATACCGATGCCGGACGTAACGACCGAGAACGGGCGGCGCCTCATGCTCGTTCACATCGACGGTGACGGATTCGCGAGCCGTGCCGAGTTCGTACCCGATTGGGCAGCGCCGATCGCAAAGCTGGTCGAGTTGCCCGGCGCGCCGAAAAAAACACCACCCGGCCACGCTGCGCTGCAAGGCGGCATCTTCGCGGCGGAAGTATTGCTCCGCGATGTGCTGGAACGCTATCGGATACCGACGACCATGTCGGTCATCCAGGGTGAGGTGGGGCCCAGCGGACTGTACAGGGATCTGTCACCCGTGCTGGAGGACATCGCACGGTCGATGTTCAAGCTGCCGCATGTCGAGATCGCGAGCCACTCGTACTCGCATCCGTTCCGATGGCAACGCGCGGCAACGAGCGATGGCGCGCCCGCCGCGCTTCCGCTCAAGGACTATCGATTCGATCTCGCCACGGAAGTGGACGGATCGGTGCGCTACATCGAAGAACGACTCGCGCCACCGGGCAAGAAAGTGCGATTGTTTCAATGGACCGGTGATTGCAATCCGGACGCCGACGCGCTGGCACGCGTCTATCAGGCCGGCATCGGCAACATGAACGGCGGTGACACGTGGATCACGCGGGCCGAACCGTCGGTGACACTCGTCGCCCCGCTTGGGGTGCCAAGAGGCGAACTGTTCCAGGTGTTCGCGCCCAATCAAAACGAAAACATCTACACCAACAGCTTTCGCGGGCCGTTCTTCGGCTATCAGCGGGTGATCGAAACGTTCGAGCTCACCGATACGCCGCGCCGCCTGAAGCCGATCAATATCTACTTTCACACGTTTTCCGCGTCGAAGCGCGCATCGCTCAGCGCGGTGCAGCGGGTCTACGACTGGGCGCTGGCCCAGCAGCCGCATCCTGTTCATGCGTCGGAATACTTCGCGAAGGTGCTCGATTTCAACCGCATGGTCATCGCGCAGGCGGCCGGTGGCTTGCTCATTCGCGGCGCGGGTGATCTGCGCGCGCTGCGGATGCCGGTCGCCGCCGGCTATCCGGATCTTGCGAAAAGTCGCGGCGTCGCGGGGTATGCCGATCATCAGGGCGAGCGCTACCTCCACCTCGCCGGCCATGAAGCGCTCGTTGCACTCACCCGCACCGCGCCCCGTACCGCGCATCTCACCTACGCCAATGCCCGCATCGGCGCGTTCGAACGCAAGGCTGATTCGACCACGGTGACCCTCAAGGGTCACGTGCCGGTCGCATTCCAATTGGCGAACGCGGCGCGTTGTCAGGTGCGCGCGGGCAACACCCTCATCGAACCGAGCGCCGGCACCCCGCAGGGCGCATTCTTCAATCTCGAGCGCAATGGAGCCACAGACACAACCATCGTATGCCGCGATTAAACGATCGCGCGTACGGGTGATCTCCCCGCCGGCGCTGCTCGGTGTGACCGTGCTCGTGCTGGCGACGCTCGTCCTCATCTTTCCGCGCGACGATCTGATCAACAGCCTGCGGGAGCGACGCCCGCAGTCGGAAGACGCGTTGGGCGCAACCTACGGCGCGGCAGTCCTGAAAAGTATCCCGGACCCGAAGGACGATGTGCTGCGAATTGTCGTCGCGGAGCGCCAGTTCGGCTTGAGTGAGCTGCCCGAGGCACGCAAAACCCTGGCGCCGCTCAAGGAATCCACCGACCTCAAACCGCGGCGCGAAGCAGGCCTGCTCGACCATCGCGTGCTGCGGCTCATGATCGAGTATGAAGAGGCCGGCTCGCCCGGTCATCGGCACGCGATCGAGGAGCTGAAACATCTGCTCGATTGGATGTCGCACGAATCGTGGGATCCACCTGCGCTGCTCGCGTTCGCGCGCGAAGCGGTCACCCTTGGTCTGGACGAAGCGGCCTCACGGTTCTATCGCCGCCTGATCGAATCGGGCACCGTGCGGGCCGAGATCCTCGAAGAGGCGGTGCGGCATGAGCTCGGACACGGCAATTACGAGGCCGCAGCCGCGCTCTACTTCCAGGCGATGGGCAAAGCGGCCACGCTCGCGGAGCGCCGGCGCCTCTTTCGCAAAGGTGTCGAGACCCTGATCGCCGGCAACATGATGGACAAGGCGTTGGCTGCCGCCGATCGGCACCTCGGTGAACTCGCGCAGGACGAGACCACCTTGCGGTTCCTCATCACCGCAGCGACCGCGGCCGATCTGCGCGGCCGGGTGCATGCTTTGCGTTACCACCGGATGTTGTTCGAAATGAGCGGCATGCGGCCCGACCTCCTCGAGGCGGCGGTTAGACACGCGCTCAGTCTTGGACAATACACGGTGGCGGCCGAATACTATTTCATCGCCCGTCACCGCACCCCGGCACTCGCGGACCGGCGGCGCTACTTCCGCCTTGGCATCGAGACACTGCGCTCGGGCGATTTGCTTGCGCAGGCATTCGAGGCCGCGGAGACGCATCTTGGTGATCTGGCGGACGACGAGCCCACCTTGCGCTTCATGGTGCAATTCGCATTGGGTGCAAACGATCAGGTCCGCGCGCAGGACTTCTCGCGGCGCTTGATCCGCTTGTCGAGCCCACTCACGGTCAATTCCCGAAATGAGCAGGTGAGCCCATGGGGCGAGCGGATGCTCGCGGCGGCCCTCGATCTTCTGGTCCGATCGGCGCATGCGCAACCGGCCATCACCACCCGGCCGTACAACGAGGAATCCTATCGGCTTGCGTTCGATGTATTCGTCGCCAACAGCAATTTTGCCGATGCCCGGCGCGTCGCCGAAGCCGCGCTCGGAGCGCGCCCGGACGACCTCAACTGGCGCATGCGCCTCATCCAGATCGCGGAATGGTCGGGCGATGCGCTGGAGGCGCTCCGCCAATGGAAGATCATCGCGGCCCGCCGGCCATCACGCGAAGTCTATGAGGCGATTCTAAGACTCGCACCGGGACTGGGCGATGACGAGGCCCTGCTTGAGGCATGGCGCTTCATCGCGAATACGCGCGCGCTCACCCGCCAGGAGCTCGAGACGGTCGTCATCGTCTTCGAGAACCTCGGCCGCTTCGAGCAAGCCATCGCGTGGTTGCGCGAACTCGACGCGCGCGGCCGGCGAGCCGACTATCTCGAGCTCATTGCCTTGACAGCGGAACGCTCCGGGCGACCGGATCTTGCGATCGTCACGTTGCTCGAACTGGAAAAGCGCGCGGGCCTGTCACTCGATCAGGCCATCACGCTCGCGACCTTGTATTTTACGCAGGGCAATTTCATCGAAGCATTGCGTGCGCTCACGCGCGCCGCGCCGAAAGCGACCGACAAGGATTACGGCTATTGGCGGCTCGTCGGTGATCTCGCATGGCGCCTTGGCGATGATCAGGCGGCGGCCGACGCCTACGGAAAGCTCGATGCGCAGTCACAACTTGAACCTTTCGAATACGTGCGGCTGCTTCGGATCCTCCGCGAAACGCAGGCCGCGCAGGCGGCACGTCTGGCGGAAGCCGGTTGGCGCGAGCGGCGCGACCCCGAACTCTTCATGCTCGCGGCGGAGATCTATGCGGGGCGACGCGATCGACGCACGCTCGAGCGACTTTTTGCCAGCGTGCGAAGCGTCGATGAAGGCCGGTTCGCCAACAATCCCTTTTTCTTTATCGTGCGCTCCCGCTTTCAACTCGAGCGCGGATTCGCCCGCGAAGCCATCGCCGATTGGCGCAGGGCGCTGGCATTGCGTCCCGGTGATGTCGAGTTACGCACCGGACTCATCTTCCTCCTCGTTGAAACGCGTTCGATCGACGAGCTGCGACTGGTGATCGCGACATGGCGGGGCGAATCGCTTCGTGACCGGGCCTACTGGCCCGCGTTCGCGGCGGGCTATCAGGCGCTCAACGAACCGCGCAAAGCCCTGCCCTATTATCGGCTCGCGCTGGTCGATCGACCGGACGACTATCTGTGGCTGCTTGGCTTTGCGGACGCACTTGAAGATGCCGCCGAGGGGGGCATGGCGTGGCGCATCCGCCGTCACGCATGGCATTCGATCCGGGCGAAGCGTGCCGAGGACCCGAAGCTGCTCGAGGTTCCGGAAGAGCTTCTCGGTTACGCGCGCCTCGCCACCCGCATGGCGCCCGGCGACCACGATATGGCGGTGATTCGCCAGGTGCTCAAGCAGGGGCTGATCGGCAGTCCGAATCCGGCGCTCGACGCCACGGCAAGGGAACTGGTGCTGGCCTGGGCGATCACGGCCGAGCAGGCGCCCAACGCCAAGGCGTGGATGTGGATGCAATACGGCCGGCGCCTCGCGCGACCGGCCTACGCCGAGATCGCGATCGCGCTCGCGGAGAACGACCTGGACACGATGGAACGGCTGCTCAGCCGAAGCCCCGAAGCGTTGCCGCGCTACGACCGGCTCGATGCCGCGCGCGAGACGCGGATGACGCGGCTCGGGCAATCGCTCGGATGGGCCTCGCAAGGCCACTACCCGGCCGATGACGACATTCATCTGCGCCTCGAACAGGATCTGCGCCGGTCATCCCACAGCATCATCGCCCATGAAACCTGGGGACGATTCGGCTCCCTGCGCTATCGCGACGAAGGCATCGCATTGAGCTACTGGCTCACGCCTAACGTACGGCTCGAACCGGGCCTCAAGCTCACGCATCAGCATATGGCGAACGATACGGATCTCGTGAATGTGCCCCGTCTCGACCGTACCGAGAGCATGACCGCCGAATGGCATACGCGCCATACGCAGACCACGGCGGTCGCCTCCCATCGCAGTGCGCTCGCCGACATCAGCGCGCTTCGCATCGGGCATACGCGGCGCTTCAATTCACGTGTTGCGGCAACGATCGAGATCGGCCGCAATCAATATGCGCCTGAAACGTCGGCGCTTCGGGTCGGCGGCATGAAGGACGAAATACGCGTGAGCGCGACCTACGATCTGTCGAAGCGCGAGTACCTGACCCTGGGCGCCGCCAGTCAGCGCTACATGACGCAAGCGCGTACGTCGGCCGGCAACGGGCGTCGCATCGAAGCCGAAAGCGGCTACAGGATTCGAACGGATTATCCGAATCTCACCGCCCGCCTCTACGCGGCGCATCATGGATTATCGAGCACGGCGAGCACCGATAGCCTCGCGGCGCGCATCAATCCGGCGGGCGACGTCCCGGCCGGGAGCCTCTTCGTGCCAAACTCGTTCTCGTACTACGCGGCGGCGATCGGCTTTGGCGAATTCCTTCGACGCGACTATTCCCGGGCGATCCGACCCTTCGCCGATGCGAATATCAGCTACAACACGGTGACCGGCAACGGCTTCGGTGCCACGATCGGCGTGGGCGGAAGCGTGCTGGGCAGCGATCACCTGTCGTTCGGATACACACGGTCACGCGGCGGTTCAGGCGTGAACGTGACGTCAGAGGAGTTGGCTTTGCGTTACCAATTTTACTTCTAAAGATACTCAGAAATTTACGACACTCAGAAATTTACCACGGAGGACGCGGAGGGAATGGAGGAACGGCAGGATTCAAATGGCGCGCTGAATCGGGTGTGCCGAATCCAATAAGTAAGGGCTATCGAGTAATGGTCGCAGGTAGAACCCGAATTTGCATTTCCTCCATTCCCTCCGCGTCCTCCGTGGTGAATTTTTGAGGCTTGAATAGGTTTGAAGATTTAGCAGTCTTAGTCATTGCATCAAGGAGAATCATCGATGAAGAAGCTTATTGTTCTACTGGTGTCGGTCGTGCTCACCGGATGTGCTGTCCTTGACAACGCCGGCTCGCACAACCGTCTCGATCGCAATGCCCGTTGGGCCTTGCTGCCGATCGCCAACCACACCGACGTGCCACAGGCGGGCCTGCGCGCCGAATCGATCACCGAAGGCATGCTGCGCGCCAAAGGCGTCGACAATCTCGTGCGCTATCCCCCCAACCTCAATCCCGAATCGCTCTTCGAACCGGCCGAGCGCCGCGCGCAGATCGAGGCGCAGAAATGGGCCCGCGAACAGAACGTTCGCTACGCCCTCGTTGGCGCGGTCGACGAGTGGCGCTATAAAGTCGGCGTCGACGGGGAGCCGGCGGTCGGACTGGCGCTGCAGGTGCTCGATCTGCAATCGGGCAATGTCGTCTGGAGCGCCGTCGGGGCGCGCAGCGGTTGGAGCCGCGAATCGCTTGCAGGTGTGGCGCAAAAGCTGGTCCGCGAACTGCTCGTCACCGCTCGCATCGAGTAACCATGGCCGACGATCGACTCATGCCGGAGACGCGCGAACGGCCAAGTGACTGGCGCGGTCCGAGGGCGTGGCTCATGCCCCAGCCGGACTTGGCGGTCGCCTGGCTCGAGATCATCGTGATCACCCTCGTGGCGATCACGATTGCGTGGTTTTCCGATCCGAAGGATCCGCTGCATATCCGGTCGCAATTTCCGTGGCCATGGCTTGCGCCGGTGCTGGTGGCGCTCCGCTACGGACCGGTGCAAGGCGTGGCGTCCGCGGTCCTGCTGTTGCTGTCGTGGTACGTGCTGACGCCAAGCGGATTCAACGAAACGTTTCCGAAATTCCACTTTCTCGGCGGCCTCCTGCTCGTCCTCGTCTGCGCGGAGTTCAGCAGCGCATGGCGCCTGCGCTTGCGGCGCATGTTCGAGTTGAATCGCTACCTCGAGGATCGGGTCGAGCGGGTCACGCGTCGCCTCTACCTGTTGCGCCTCTCGCACGATCGCCTGGAACAGGAACTGCTGTCGCAGCCCACGACGATGCGCGACGCCATCGTGCAATTGCGCGAGCGGCTCGCCGATGTGCGCGGCCCCGGACAACTTCCAGGCGCCCAGATCATCCTGCAATTTCTTGCGCAGCACTGCCAACTCGAAGCCGCGGCGCTCTATACGGTTTCACAAGAGGGCGATCGTCGCGTCGAACGGGTCGCCCGTCTGGGTCCGGCGGCCGATCTGAACTCGGGTGACCCCCTGCTCGATTACGTGCTCGAGCGCGGTGAGCTCGCCCATGTGCAGACCGCCGGAATCGCCGAGAACGCCGCGACCCCGCAACTGCTGGTCGCACCCGTCACGACCAGCGACGCCCGGTTGCTCGGCGTATTGTCGGTAAGCCGCATGCCGTTCTTCGCGCTGAATCAAGACACCCTGCAACTGATCGACGTGCTGCTGGGTGCCTACGCGGATGCGGTCGCCATCGGCCCGGAGCGGCTCGCCGTGCGCTCGGTGCTACCCGATGTCACGGACGAATTCGGCGAGGAACTGGCGCGCCTTCTGCGGGTCGAGCGCGATTTCAGCATCGACAGCCGCATGGTCGTATTCACCTTCGGTGAGCATCAGTTCACCTTCGATGCGCAAGGCCTGATCCTGCGCGGCCGCCGTGCACCCGATGTGGCCTGGTCACCCTCTCGCGCGCATTTGAAATCCGCGCTGGTCGTGCTGCTGCCGATCGCAGGCGTGGCGACGGTCGAAGGCTATCTGGTCCGCACTGAATCGGCCCTGCGCGACACGTTCGGCGGCGGATTCGCCGATCTCAGGATTCGCGTCATTACGATCAAGCTGTCCGATGCCGATCCACTGGCCGCGTTGGCGCGCGCACTGCAAGCCGCCCCGTTGCCCGAAGCAAGCGCCGGACGGGCTGCGTCCTCCGCGCCGCATCCCGCATGATCGCGCTTGTCATTGCCGTTCTCACCGCGATCGCCATCGCCTGCGAAGTTGCCGCGCTGCAGTTCATACTCGATCTCCCGCAAGGCACCGACGCCGTCTTGAAGTTCTTCGGGCTGCACGCGATCGCGAGCATTGTCTTCGCGTTCGTCGTGCGCGCAACGCTGGTACCCATACCGATGCGCACGCCGGCATGGGCGGTGGTCGGCCTCGCGGCGTGCTTCAGCCTGTTCATTCCGATTTTTGGAATACTTGCGTTGATCGCGGCCGTCCTCGCGGTGCTCGTTTCCCCGCGTGCCCTGATCACGCGCCCGTACACGTCGGTGCGGCATCCCGAATTCACGGTTCCCATCCGCGAGTCGGAATCACGCATGCGCGCCACGGGCCTTCGCACAGTGCTGCTCGACCCCACCCTTGCACCCGAATTGCGCCTGCGCTCGCTGATGGCGCTCCAGAATTTCCCGATTCGCCGGGCCGGACCGTTTCTCAGGCGCCTGCTCGGTGACCCGGCTGACGACATCCGCCTCACTGCCTACAGCTTGCTCGAGCGTGAAACCAAACGCATTTCCGAGATCATCGAACAGGATGTCGCCGCGCTCGCCGTACTCGAGGAGCCGTCGATGCGCCTGGTCACGCATCGCCGACTGGCCGAGCAGCACTGGGAACTCGTCTACACCGGCCTTGCACAGGCCGATCTGGCCGACTACTCGCTTGGCGAGGCATTGCGCCATCTCGACGAAGCGCTCTCGATCGCGCCGCGCGAGCCGGGCTTGTGGCTCTTGCGCGGCCGGCTGTTGAACGCGCGTGGCGATGTGGAAGGCGGCGGCCTTGCATATCGTGAAGCGGTGCGCTGCGGACTCCCCGCGGAGCGCGCCGCGCCGTGGCTCGCGGAGCTTGCCTATCGCGAACGCAATCACGCGGAAGTCCGCGCCCAGATGAGCATGGTCGATGTGGAGACGGTCGGCCCCACGGTCGGACCGGTCGCCCGCTTCTGGCGTGCCCGTATCAAAACGCATCGAACTCGGGAACCGCAATGAGCACACGACAGAACTCGGTCGATATCGCGCTTTTGCTCGAGGGCACGTATCCGTTCGTATCGGGGGGCGTGTCCGGATGGGTGCATCAGATGCTCCAGGGATTCCCGGAGCTCACCTTCGCCGTGATCTTCATCGGCAGCCGTCGCAACGACTACGGCAGCCAGAAGTACGAAATGCCGCCCAATGTGAGCGTCATGCAGACGCACTATCTGTACGACCAGGAAGACCTGCCGCGGGTGACGCCGGTAAAGGGCGATGCCGCGACCTTCGATCGGGTCGAGCGCATGCACGAGTATTTCCGGGCCCCGATCGCGCACGAAAGCTCCGCGCATCTGATCGGAGAGCTCGCCGATGAGCTCGACACCAAGCTCTCCTTCGTCGATTTCCTCTACAGCGAGCGTTCGTACGATTTCATCCGGCGGCAGTTCAACCGCTATTCGAGCGATCCATCGTTCGTCGACTACTTCTGGACGATCCGGATCATGCACGCGCCGATCTGGCGACTCGCGAAGATCCGCGACGGCCTGCCGATGGCCCGTGCCTACCACACGATCTCAACCGGATTCGCGGGCATGCTGGGTGTGCTCGCGAAGCGCAAGTTCGGGCGTCCGCTCATCGTCTCCGAACATGGCATCTACACGAAGGAGCGACGCATCGATCTGTTCGCCGCGCAATGGATCGCGGATAACCGGTCGTTGTTCGAGCGTGATACCGCGGAGATCGCCTACTTCCGGCAGCTCTGGATCCGATTCTTCGAGGCGATCGGGCGCGCCGCATATGACGCGGCCGATCAGATCGTCGCCCTGTTCGAAGCGAACCGCGAGCGGCAGGTGGCCGACGGGGCGATCAACGATCGCACGCAGAACATTCCGAACGGCATCGACATCACGCGCTTCGCGGCGCTGCGCGAAAAACGTCCGGTCATCCCGCCTCGCATCCTTTGCCTGGTCGGCCGGGTCGTGCCGATCAAAGACGTAAAAACATTCATCCGGGCGATGCGGGTCATGGTCAATCGGATGCCCGATGTGGAAGGATGGATCGCGGGCCCGGTCGACGAGGACCCCGCCTACGCGGACGAATGCCGCGGCCTGATCGAAGCATTGGGTCTGCGTGCGCGCGTCAAGATGCTCGGACTGCAAACCATGACCGAGATCCTCCCGAAAGTCGGCCTAGTCGTGCTCTCTTCGATCAGCGAAGCGCTTCCATTGTCGATCCTCGAGGCGTTCGCGGCCGGCATTCCGGTGGTCACGACCGACGTTGGATCATGCGCGGAACTGATCTATGGCGCCGGCGCGGAAGATCGCGCACTGGGCGCCGCCGGCGAGGTCGTCGGCATTGCCAATCCCCAGGCGCTCGCGGAAGCAGCGGTATCGCTCCTCGCCGATCAGGATGGCTGGGAACGCGCCGCGCGCACCGCGATTGCCAGGGTCGAGCGTTACTACTCGGACAAGCTCATGTTCGATCGTTATCGCATCCTTTATCACCAGGCGCTCGAGCAGGCGAACATTCCCACGCAACCGGCGTATGCCGCATCGGCACGAGGGGCTCGATAATGGCCGGCATCGGCTTTGAGCTGAGAAAGCTGCTCTCGAAAGGCACCTTTACCGGGGTCTTTCAGGCATACGGCTACGCGGGGATCATCAGTGCCGGTCCGTGGGTGCTCTCGATCCAGGCGATCCTGGTGATCGGCCTCCTGTCGTATGCGATCGTGAGCCCGGACTATCTGGTCAATCAGTTCCAGATATCGGTCACCTACCTCATGGTGTGCTCGCTGATCGTGACCGGCCTCGTGCAACTCGCGTTCACGCGATTCATCGCCGATCGTCTTTTCGAATCGAAGTTCGACTGGGTGCTGCCGAATTTCAACGGCCTGATGTTGGGCGTGACCTTCGTAAGCGGGATCGCCGGCCTCATTATCATCTTGACGCTCTTTACCGAGCAGTCCGATGCCTATCGCGTGCTCATGATGAGCGGGTTCGTGATCCTTTGCTGCATCTGGAGCGCGACGATCCTCTTGTCCGGACTCAAGCGATACCTCGAGATCTTCGGGCTCTACCTGATCGGCTACTCGGTCACCGTGGTCGCCGCGCTGGCCCTGCGCCCGCTCGGCCTGGAGGGACTGCTGCTTGGATTCGTCATCGGCCATTTCGTGCTGCTCACCGGCATGATCACGCTCATCCTGCGCGAGTATCCGTCGGAGCGATTCATATCGTTCGAATTCGCGGTCCCGCATGCGTTCTATCCGGCGCTCGTCGGTTGCGGCCTTCTCTACCACTGCGCGGTGTGGGTCGACAAGTTCATGTTCTGGTACCACCCCGACACGAGCGTGCAGGTCATCGGACCCTTGCGTGCTTCGATCATCTACGACCTGCCGATCTTTCTCGCTTACCTCGCGATCATTCCCGGTATGGCGGTCTTCCTTGTGGAGATCGAGACCGAGTTCTCCGAGGCGTTCCAGAAATTCTATGATGCGGTACGGGAGGGCGCGACGATCGGGCGGATCGAAGAGCTGCGGGACGAGCTGGTCTTCACCGTGCGCGGCGGCCTGTTCGAAATCGTGAAGATCCAGTCGATCACGGTCCTCGCGATTTTCGTGGTCGGCCCCTGGCTTCTCGACAAGATGGGAATCTCGGACCTGTACCTTCCGCTCTTGTATGTCGATGTGGTCTCGGCGAGCCTGCAGGTGCTGTTGCTCGCGATCCTCACGATCTTCTACTACGTCGACCAGCGACGGGTCGTACTGCTTCTGGTGACCATTTGCTTCGTGCTGAATGTCGTGCTGACATGGGGAACGTTGCAGCTTGGCGCGCCGTTCTACGGATACGGCTTCGCGCTCTCGCTCATTGTCACCATTGTCGTGGCGATCTGGTTTCTCGACGGCAAGCTCGCGTCGATCGAATACGAGACGTTCATGCTGCAGCGATAGCATGGACCAAGTGAATCGTTCAGAGCGTGGGCCCATGCTGTCGCATATACTTCCGGGCTTCATCCTCAAGCGGACTTGACCCGTGTTTCCTGGCTTCGAACGACGCCAATTCGACGTCGGCGGTGGCATTACCATCAACGGCGTCGTCGGCGGCAGCGGCCCCCCGTTGCTGCTGTTGCATGGCCATCCGCAAACGCATGTGATGTGGCACAAGGTTGCCCTGCGGTTGGCCGAGCGTTTCACGGTCGTCGCCACTGACCTGCGCGGATACGGCGACAGCTCGCGCTCGGAGGGCCTCCCCGACCACGGCAACTACGCAAAGCGTGCCATGGCAGCCGATCAGGTCGCCGTGATGCGGGCGCTTGGATTCGATCGATTCATGCTGTGTGGACATGATCGCGGCGCGCGCGTGGCACATCGGCTCGCGGCGGACCATGCCGATCGCGTCCAGAAGCTCGCTCTGCTCGACATTTCACCAACCCTTGCGATGTACGAGCAGACGTCAAAGCTGCTCGCGACTCTCTATTTTCACTGGTTCTTCCTGATCCAGCCGCGTCCCTTGCCCGAGACGATGATCGGTGCGAATCCCGACTTCTATTACAAGTCGGTGATGGGCGGCCGGTGGGCCGGTCTTGGCGTCTTCGCGCCGGAAGCACTGGCCGAGTATTCGCGATGCTGGAACCGCCCGGAAACCATCCATGCGATGTGCGAAGACTATCGGGCCGCGGCAACCATCGATCTGGAACACGACCGCGCTGATCGCGATGCGGGCAATCGCGTTCGTTGTCCGTTGCTCGTGCTATGGGGTGAGAACGGTGTGATCGAGAAGTGCTTCAAGCCGCTCGAAGACTGGGGACGGGTCGCCGCCGATGTGCAGGGCCACGCGGTGCCAAGCGGGCACTATATTCCGGAGGAGACTCCGGACTTGCTCGTACAAGAGCTGATTTCCTATTTCGGCTCAAAATGAACCACAGAGGACGCAGAGGACGCAGAGGTTGATTTGCGCCCAATCGCATTCCATAGCGGACTTCTCCGTGGCAGTTTTTCTAGTTTTTTCTCTGCGTCCTCCGTGTCCTCTGTGGTTCATTCCGACTCTTTAGCGATTGAGGATTGAAAATGGTAAAGCACCGCATCGCCGTCATCCCCGGTGACGGCATTGGCAAGGAAGTGATGCCCGAGGGCCTGCGGGTGCTCGATGCTGTCGCACGAAAATTCGGCATCGATCTTTCGCTCGATCATTTCGATTGGAGCTGCGACAACTACGATCGCATCGGCGCGTGGATGCCCCCGGACTGGAAAGACCGGATCGGCGGACATGACTGTGTTTATTTCGGTGCCACGGGCTGGCCCGCGAAGGTCAAGGACCATGTGTCGCTTTGGGATTCGCTCATCAAATTCCGGCGGGAATTCGATCAATACGTGAACCTGCGGCCGGTGCGGCTCATGCCCGGCGTGAAATGCCCGCTCGCTGATCGCAAGCCGGGCGATATCGATTTCTTCGTCGTGCGCGAGAACACCGAAGGCGAGTATTCATCGGTCGGCGGACGTCTGTTCGAGGGGACCGATCGTGAGCTCGCCATGCAGCAGGCAACCTTCACCCGCCATGGCACCGATCGCATCATGCGCTTCGCGTTCGAGCTCGCTATGAAACGCCCGAAGAAACACGTAACGTCGGCCACCAAGTCGAACGGCATATCGATCACGATGCCCTATTGGGATGAGCGATTCGCCGCCATGTCGAAGCACTATCCTGACATCCGCGTCGACCAGTTTCACATCGACATCCTCTGCGCGCATTTCGTTCTGCACCCGGACTGGTTCGATGTCGTCGTTGCATCCAACCTGTTCGGCGATCTGCTCTCCGATCTTGGCCCCGCGTGCACCGGAACGATCGGCATCGCGCCCTCCGGCAACATCAATTTCGAGCGCAAGTTTCCGTCCTTGTTCGAGCCGGTCCACGGCTCGGCGCCCGACATCTACGGCAAGTCGATCGCGAATCCCGTCGCGCAGATCTGGTCCGGCGCGCTCATGCTCGATTTTCTAGGGCATACCGCGGCGCATGATGCGATCGTGCGGGCCATCGAAAAGGTGCTGGGTGGTGGTACCAAGGGTCCGCTTACGCCGGATCTCGGCGGCCGCGCGAAAACCGCCGACCTCGGCAAAGCCATCGTCGAAGCCCTGTGATTCAAGCCTTGTGAGTAATCGAATGCTACCTACCACCTCCACGCCACTGATTACCTGCATCGGCGGCTCCTCGCGCGCGGCATCGACCACCGAACGGGCCCTGCGCGTCACGGCCCGTATCGTCGAGAGCCTGGGCGCGCGCGCCGATGTCTTCGCCGGTCCCGAGCTTATTCTGCCGATGTATGCGCCGGAGAATCCGGAGCGTTCGCCCACCGCGCGCGCACTCATCCAGAGCCTGCGCGCCTGCGACGGGGTGATTCTCGCGAGCGCCGGCTACCACGGAGCGATTTCCGGCCTCGTCAAGAACGCGCTCGATTACACCGAAGACATGGCGAAAGACGCTTCCCCCTACCTGCATGGGCGCGCGGTCGGTTGCATCGCGGTCGCGCGGCGGTGGCAGATGGTGGGCACGACATTGGTTTCATTGCGATCGGTGGTACACGCCTTGCGCGGCTGGCCCACTCCGCTTGGTGTGGCGATCAACACGACTTCCGAAGCGTTCAGTGATCAAGGTGAATGCATCGTGCCCGACCTGGAACGCAACCTGCGAACGCTGGCCGAGCAGGTCGTCGAATTCGCCCGCATGAGAAGCTTCTTCGAGCGCATGCTGCCGCAGGTGCAGCCCGGTTATGTCGAGGATGCCCTGATGAATTTCTACGGTGCGGTGCCGGAGCATCTGCAATGAGCGCAACGCCCCGATTCGTATGTATCGGCGGCACCACGCGCGCCGGATCATCGACCGAGCGGGCACTGCGGTACGCCGCGGTACTTCTCGAAGAGGCGGGTGGTACGGTGGACGTGTTTGCCGGCCCCGACCTGATTCTGCCGATGTATTCCTCCGAGGATCGCCAGCGTTCGCCCGTGGCAGTACGCATCGTCGAGGCGCTGCGTGCGGCCGACGGGGTGATTCTTGCGAGCCCGGGGTATCACGGTGGATTTTCCGGCCTCATCAAGAACGTCCTCGATTATGTGGAGGACATGGCCGACGATCCGGCGCCCTACCTCAAGGACCGCGCGGTCGGTTGCATCGCGAGCGCTTTCGGCTGGCAGGCGATCGGCACAACCTTGTTGGCACTGCGCTCGGTCGTGCATGCGCTTGGGGCCTGGCCCACGCCGACCGGTGTCTCGATGATTTCGACCGGCCGCCTGTTCGACGATCACGGACGCTGCATCAACGAAGACCTTGACGAGCAGTTTCGCCGCCTCAACGCCGAGCTGTTCGAGTTCGCCCGCCGCAAGCACGCGTCATAGCGCTTCCGGCAGGCGTCGCCCGTCACGCCTCGATGCCCGCCTCATGGTCCTTGGGCATAAGCGCCCGGACCCACGCGATGAAGTCGGCCGACGCCAGGGCTCGGCTATACAGATAGCCCTGCGCGAGATCGCAACCCATTTCGCGCAGACAATCGAAGGTCGCCTGATCTTCCACGCCTTCGGCGACGGTCTGCATGCCGAAATTGGTGGCGATGTCGATCATCGACTTTATGATCTGCCGATCACCCGCGTTGATGAGCATGTTCTGCACAAAGAGTTTGTCGAGCTTCACCTCGTTGAGCGGCAACTGCCGGAATTGCACGAGCGACGAGTAGCCGGTGCCGAAATCGTCCATGGCCAGATGCACGCCCATCTTGCTCAATCGCAGAAGCAGCTCGGCTGAGCGTTGCATATCGCTCACGAATCCGGTTTCGGTAATTTCAAGCGTGAGGCGGGACGGCGGGACATTCCAGGTACCGAGCATCTGCGCGACGAGATCCGGCAGGTCGTCGCTCGCAAGAAGGCGGGCCGAAAGGTTGACGCTCATGCTCCCCGGCCATCCCGCCCGGTCGAAATCCGTGAGATGGCGAAGCGCGGTGGCGAGAATCGATTTCGTGAGCGGATGGATGATGTCGGTCCGCTCGGCAATCGCCACCAGCACTGCCGACGATACCGGCGTGCCATCTCGTCGCTTCATGCGAAGCAACGCCTCGGCGGACACGCACGCCCCGGTCGCGATCTCGATCTGCGGCTGATAGTGGACTTCGATCCGGTTGTCGCGGATCGCATCCCGCAGCTCGCGTTCGAGGTCGAGGTCGTGCATCTCGGTGGAAATAGACGCCTGGAACAAGGCGTAACCGTCATCGTTTGTTTCCGCCATTCGCCGCGCCTGCTCGGCGTATTCGAGCAATCGCGCGATCGTCTTGGCATGCAGCGGGAAGGCCGCCGCGCCGATGCACGGCTTGATCCGATTCGTACGGTCAGGCGCCCCGAACGGCGCTTGCAGCGCGGTGAGCAGGCGATTGGCGGCAACCGAGGCGACCTCGACGTGCGCGAGATCGGGCAGGACAACCCAGATCTCATCATGCGACACGACCGCGAATCGGTCGTTGGGTCGAAGCAGTCGACCTATCGTGTCGACGATCTCCCGCATGAACCGCTCCGAGTGCGGGTCGCCGAGGAGCGCACTCAGTCGATCGGTGCGCCGTAGCTTTATCATGAGGCACGCCAACAGACGATCGGGGCTTCTTGTGTCGGCACACCGGGTTCGCAGATAGGCAACCAGTGCCTGCGGCGACACGAGGGACGAGACGGCCCGCGTCTCGTTCCCAAAATCCATTTCGATGACGTTCGACATGGGATGCGAATGCGTTTGAAGAGAGCGGGCGTGTAAGAGGGACGACCCGCTAGACCTTTTCCGCGGACGATCCGAAGTAGGCATTCGAATCGATGCCGAACGCACCCGTGGGTAATCCTCGCAGGATGCGAATCAACGCCCCGCTCGCATCCTTCGGCTGGCGCGCCAGGTCCATATCGATCGGCGGATCGCGCCGCGCCTTCTTCGAGTCGGTGAGGAGCAGCAATCGCGGCTGCAAACGGCGCACGCGATTCTGCCGGACCACGATTGCCACATGCCCGGACGAAAGCTCGACGAGGGAACCGACCGGGAAGATGCCGACCGCCTGGACGAATTGCTCCAGCAACGGGGCATGAAATCCCGCCGCGCTGGTCGCGCGCAGATTGACGAGCGCATCGCCTGGCGCCTGCGCATCGGCATAGGGTCGCGTCGAGATCATCGCGGAGAACGAATCGACCAGCGCCGCCATGCGTCCATACATCGAGATTTCCTTGTCCGGCAGGCCAAGCGGATAGCCCGTTCCATCGAGCCGCTCGTGATGATGTGCGATACCGATCAGCACGCTCTCCGAGAGCGCCTGCGCATCCGCCAGGATTTCAAGCCCGTATTCGACATGCTTTCTGACCACACCGATCTCCGATCGGGTCAGCACGCCCGTCTTGTCGAGAAGGCCGCGGGGAACCTTGATTTTGCCCACATCGAGCAACATCCCGATCATCGCGATCTGACGCAGTTGATCGAGCGGAAATCCCAGGTGCCGGCCCAATGTCAACATGTAGATCCCGGCGCGCAATCCGTGGCCATATGCATTGGCATCGGCCCCGCGCAACCGCGTCATCCACAACAGCGCGTCGGGGTTGGACACGATGCTTTCGGCCAGATCGTGTGCGGAACTTTCCACCTCCGCAACGTGCAGCCCGCCGTTCTGCTCGATATCCCGTGCGAATCGCGCAAAAACGTCCCCGGCGCGATGGTAGAACGTTGAAGCGCGCGGCAGCTCATCGTCGAACGGTGTTTCTTCGCGGTAGGTCACCAGCTTTACGCCGGGTGGCGCGAACGACGCGTGTGGATGCGTCGCATTGGATTGCGTGGCGCTCGATGCGGCGCCCACCCACGGCCGGTCCTTCGAATCGGAAGTATCCAACGTCTGGAAAAGCACACGCGGTGCCGGCACTCGCGGGGCCGTGATCGAAGGCGGACCCATGATGCTGTTGGCGTGCTCGTCGGCGGCTACTGATTCACGGGCATGCGTCGGCTCGCGCGTAGTGATCGGTTCACGGAGGTGGACCGGCTCGGAATTCTGAACGGACGCTCGGATGTGCACCGGCTCGCGAGTGCGGACCGGCACCTTGGCACGCTCGGGCGACGGGGTCGGATTGGCGACTCGCGGAAACTCGCACGTCGAGCGCGCGGGATCGACATATACATACCGGCAAAGGCGCCGAAGCGTGTCGATGTCGTCTTCGGTCTCAGCCAGTACCCCTTGGATCAGGAACGGCGTATCGAGCCATGATCGGTCAAGCTCGGCCACGAACATGCCACGCTTCAACTGACTCGTTTCGATTTTCAGGAATCGCTCGCTCATTGTTCGGCCAGCTCCGATCAAGAATGGAGTCCGGTTCGCGAGGACTCACAGCTCTGGATATGTCGACCGCGCATCGCGCGTCATTCATGCCGGTCGCGATCCGGCTGTGCGGTCCGCCCGCTGCGGGATCAATCGGCCCGACATCGAACCGTTCGCATTTCGGCGCATCGCAAGGGTGATACGGCGCCTGCGATCAACGCCCTGCTGGACCCTACTTGCGTAGACCCAACTCCTGGTAGAGGCGATCGACCTCCGTGCGTAAGGAATCAAGCTCCGCGCGCAACTGGGTCACGGTCGTCTTAAGGCTGACGATCTCGGTCGTGGAAACGTCGCCCGCTGCCGCACCGGCCGTTGCGGGCATCAATGCCGCGACGGCAATGGGACCGCTCAGCAGATGGGCGTAGCGGGCCTCGCGTGATCCGGGCAGGCGTTCCAAGCGATTCACGAGCGGTCGAGTCGCGTATTCTGCGAGCGATTCGAGAAGACGCTCAACGACGTTGAGATCCGCAAATCGATGGATCCGGTCGGCATTGATGCGAATTTCGCCCGGCGTCTGCGGGCCCCGGAGCATCAGGATTCCGATCACCGCGAGCGCGCCTTTATCGAGCAGGCCCATTCCGCGCATGGCATTGTGTTCAATGCGGGACACACGGCTGCCATAGGATTCGATCACCAGGTTCGCGCGCTTCAACGCGTCGATCGCCATCTGCACTTCAGACTCCGAGGCGTTCATGATCGGATCGCGGCTTGTCTTCTGATTGCAGCCGGCCACGAGCGAATTGATGGTGAGCGGATAGTTGTCGGGCGTGGTCGCCTCCTTTTCGATCAACACGCCGAGCACGCGCGTTTCGAGGAGCGACAAAGGTGTTGCGACAGGATCGAACATGGTTCCGATTTGGGGAGTGCAAGGGTCGCTCGGAGTGTACGCATCAATTGCGTCGTGATGCCACACGCGAATGTCGCGGGCGCGGCGAAACCGGAAGAAGTCGCAATTCACGGAGAACACACGCCTCTTGGTAGACTCGATGGGAATCGGCGGGGCGGCCCGCGCGGAATCGATAGGAGCAGCAATGACGCAGGGACATCAGAGGCCTGACGTACTGATCGTCGGATGCGGGGTCGCAGGCATGTCGGCAGCCGTCACCGCCCTCGAGAGCGGGCTCAAGGTCGTCAACCTCGAGCGCGCGACACCGGACGACTTCGGGGGTAACTCCCGTTGGACCGAAGCGTATCTGCGCATGAAGAACGATAGCGAAGTCAGCGATGACTTCGAGGAGCACTTCGCGCGCAACGCTGGATTCAATCTCGATCCCAACGTCCTCAGCGCGGTGGCAGGCGGCTACGATCATTGGCCGTCGTATGTGAAGGCACATCCATTTCCGGACCCTGAGCTTATCGGCGTCTTCGCACAGTCGGTGGCACCGACCATCGCCTGGCTCAAGGGCTTCGGCCTCAAGTTCGGACCGCAACCGATTTATCTTCTCACCCAGAGCACGAGTCGCATCGCTGCGCAGGGCGGCGGCCTGGCGCTGATCGAGACCTTGCGCGCGAAGGCGTTGGCGCTCGGTGGCGAGATTCGTTACCGCACCACGGCCGTGGATCTTGTTCGCGACGAAGAGGGGCGCGTGCAGGGCGTGGTTGCGCTCGATCCAAACGGCAAGCGCCACGCGATCGAAGCGCGCCACGTCATCCTGGCAAGCGGCGGGTATGAAGGCAACGCCGAGATGCTGACCCAGTACCTCGGTGCAGCGCGGGCGCGTCACATTCGACCGGTGGCGATCGGCGGCTACTACAACCGCGGCGAAGGGATTCGGATGGCACTGGCCGCCGGGGCTGCGCCTGCCGGCGAATTCGGTTCATATCACGCCGAACCGGTCGATCCGCGCTCCCGGCAGGCTGAGGCAGTCGTCTTCGTGTATCCATACGGCATCCTCGTCAACGCGCTCGCCGATCGCTTCATTGACGAATCACCGGGTAGCGTCGATGCGCACTATGACGACATCACACGCACCTTCGCCGATCAGCCGGCGGGCCTCGTGCATGTGATCTTCGATGCGAAGGTGGAAGAAATTCCCAATTGGCGAAGGAGTATTCGCTCGGACATCGCACCCTATCGCGCCGATACGATCGAGGCGCTTGCCGGATTGACCGGCCACCCACCAGCCCGGTTGGCCGAAGCGGTGCGCGCATTCAATGCAGCGTGCCCGCCAATCGGCGGCGAGTTCACGCCGTTCCAGCTCGATCATCGCGCGACGCGGGGCATTCATCCCGCCAAATCGCACTTCTCACGCCCGATCGACAAGGCCCCCTACTTCGCCTTTCCAATCATGTCGGCAAATTGCTTTACGTTCGGTGG
>JBJXGX010000062.1:0-5400 GCA_046160305.1 Burkholderiales bacterium | reverse complement strand
CTACGATTTTCTGGCCGATCAGCCCACCCTGCCAAACACGTTCAATCCGCCGCACGACTTCACGACCGGAACAGGCTTTGCCCAGATCAAACTGCGCCACAATCTCGCCGCAGACAATGAAGTCACGCTCCACTACTACCACAACCGCGACCGCGGCACGGAATCCGTCAGCGCGCAATTCATCCCGGGATTTCCGCAACTGATCAATGCTGATCGGCTCGCCACACGCGATGACTTTGAGATCCAACACGTCTTCGTGCCGTTTCGAAGCCTACGGGTCGCCTGGGGCGGCGAGATCCGGCGCGACACCCTGCAGAACGCGCTGGTACTGGGTACGCCGGCCAAGCAAAGCGCCGATTTGGCACGCGTGTTCGTGAATGGCGAGTTGCGGGTCGCGCCCGAATGGATCGTGAATGCGGGTCTCACCTATGAGGACTACAGCCTTTCGGGCGACAACATTTCGCCCAGGCTCTACCTCAACTACCTGCCTTCGCGGTCCCACGCATTTCGCATCGGCCACTCGCGCGGCTATCGCACGCCGACTATTTTCGAAGACCGGAGCAACTGGCAGAACCGAACGGGTCCGCTGCTGGTGGATCAGTTCTACCTGTCGAGCGGAGGCTTACGCGCCGAGCGGGTCGATTCATCCGAGCTCGGCTATGTAGGCAATCTGGGCTGGCTGGGCGGGTCGGTCGATGTGCGGCTGTTTCAGCTTAAGTTCCACGATTGGCTTTGCCGCATCGAGCGCCCGCTGCCGGCGACGACGGTCGAGCTCACGCCTGAACAGGTCGCCTACGACTTCGCCAATTGCAAGACCACATCGAAGAAGCGTGGCGTCGAGATCGGCGCGCGGCTACGCCCGTTTCGCGGCACGTTGATCTCTGCAGCTTGGAGCTATCACGATGAAATGTCCAAGTTCACAGCCGAGAACGTCGGCTACGCGGCACCGGACGGTACTTCGCTGTCGGGCGTACCGGGCACGCCGAGTTCAATCCCCACCAATAGAATCCACGCTCCGCGCCACCTGGGTTCGCTCCTGATTGGGCAGGCGCTCCCATGGGGAATGAATGCAAGCGTCGCCTGGTATTTCGTGACAGCCGATCGCAACGTTCCATCCCAGCTCGTCGGATTCCATGTCGCGACCCCTCCCCTACAGCGATCCAACCGCGTTGACGTTCGACTCGCGAAATCGATACTGATCGGCGCAACGCGCACCGAGTTTGCCGTGGTGGGGCAGAACATCGGCGGTCCGACCGGCGAGATGTTCCAGTCGCAAACATTTACCCGGCGCTGGATGGCGACCGCGGCATTCGACCTTTGATGGGCAAGGTGGTTCTCACTCTCGACACCGGGACCTCCAACACGCGGGTTCGCGCGTGGCGCGATGATCGCGTCATGGGTCGCGCCGAAGCGTCTGTCGGTGTACGCGACACCGCCCGCACCGGTTCGCATGCACCATTGCGCGCGGGTGTCCGGGATGCGATCAGCGCAGCACTCGCGATGGTCGATGATGGCCGGACGCGACCCGCGGTGATCCTCGCCTCGGGGATGATCACCTCCGGCCTTGGCCTGCTCGAGATTCCGCACCTCACCATGCCGGCCGATGCGAACAAGCTGGCGGCCGGCATGCGATCGGCGAAGTTTCCCGACATCATCGATGCGCCGATCTGGTTCATTCCAGGCGTGCGGCACGATGCGGCGCCGGTCGGCCTCGACACCGCCTCGCGCATGGACATGATGCGAGGGGAGGAAACGGAGGTGTTCGGGTTGCTATCGCGCGTGCAAGGCGCCGAACCGCGGGTTGTTCTGCTGCCGGGCTCGCACGCGAAGTTCGTCGAGGTGAGCAACGATGCGACGATTACGCGCTGTCTCACGACATTGTCGGGCGAGTTGCTCGATCTGCTGATTGGTCAATCAGTCCTCGCAGCCGGACTCAAACATGGATGGCCGGATGCGCTCGATGTACCCGCGCTCACCGCGGGTGCCGCACTTTCGCAAAGAGATGGCGTGAGCCGCGCCGCCTTTTCGACCCGTGTGCTCGAGCTCTTCAGTCCGCTCGCGGAGGCATCGCGTTTCAGCTTCCTCCTCGGTGCGGTACTCGTGCAAGATCTGCTTGCCGCGAAGGCAAATGGCTTGCTGTCTCGCGAGCGACAACTCGTCGTATGCGGTCGGCCTTTGCTGCAATCGGCCTATGTCGCGCTGGCGCGCAGCGCGCTCGATCCTGGTCCGGTCGATGCACCCGATCAGGCTATGCTCGACGAGCTCGCGGGTCACGGGGCGCTTTTCCTCGCACGCAAGAAAGGATTGTTGTGATTCGTGTTCCGAAATCCGAAGTTGTCAGGCGTATCGGCCTGGCAGGCTGGGTCGCGATCGTGCGTTGTGATTCGACCGAGGAGGCGCTTCGCATCGGCGAGGGTTGTGCGCTCGGTGGCGCTGCGGCGGTCGAGGTGACGTTCTCGGTCCCGAACGCGACCGATGTCATTCGCGCGCTGACCGGGCGATTCGGGACCGGCGATCTTCTGGTCGGTGCCGGAACCGTTTTGAATCCGGCGATGGCACGGGAGGCGCTCGATGCCGGTGCCCAGTACATCATCTCGCCGCATTTCAATCCCGCCACCGTCGCGTTCTGCGTGCAACAGGGCGTGGTCGCCATGCCAGGCGCAATGACGCCGACCGAGATCGTCGCAGCCCATGAAGCCGGCGCGGATGTGATCAAGATATTTCCGGGTGAGATTGTCGGCGCCGCATTCATCCGCGCGGTGCGGGCGCCATTGCCGCATATTCCGTTGATGCCCACCGGCGGGGTGACGCTCGACAATATCGCGCAGTGGTTCGACGCGGGGGTGTTCGCGGTCGGCATCGGCAGCTACGTTTCCGCGCCCGCGAAACAGGGTGATCTGGCCGGCGTGGCGAAACGTGCAAGAGAATTGACCGATCGGATTCGAGCCATTCGTGCGGAGGCCACTTCATGACCAAAATTCTTCATCGCTCGATACGGGTGAGCTATCCCACCGCCGTACGCGGCGAAGGCATCGAGATCATCGACAGCACCGGCAAGCGCTACCTCGATGCGTCGGGCGGCGCCGCGGTGTCATGCCTGGGCCATGGGCATCCGGAGGTGATCAAGGCGATGCATGCGCAGATCGATCAGCTCGCGTATGCCCATACGAGCTTCTTCACGACCGACATCGCCGAGCGGCTGGCCGATCGTCTCATCAAGGACGCGCCCGCGGGCATGAGTCATGTGTATCTCGTCGCCGGCGGTTCAGAGGCGATCGAAGCGTCACTCAAACTCGCTCGCCAGTATTTCGTCGAGATCGGCCAGCCCGAACGCTCGCACTTCATCGCGCGCCGGCAGAGCTATCACGGCAACACGTTGGGTGCGTTGGCGGTGGGCGGCAATACATGGCGGCGCCAGCAGTTCGCCCCGCTCTTGATTGATGTGACCCATGTGTCGCCCTGCTACGAGTACCGCGACCGGCGGGCGGATGAAACCCGCGAACACTATTCGGAGCGTCTGGCGATGGAGCTTGAAGCGACTATCGAGAGCATCGGTCCGCGCAAGGTGATAGCGTTCATTGCCGAGACGGTCGGTGGCGCCACCGCAGGCGTGCTGGTTCCAACGCCGGGATACTTCAAGCGCGTGCGCGAGATCTGCGATCGGCACGGGATCCTCCTGATCCTCGACGAAGTGATGTGCGGCATGGGACGCACCGGCACCCTGCATGCCTGCGAGCAGGACGGCATCGCGCCCGATCTGCTCGCGATCGCCAAGGGGTTGGGTGGCGGCTATCAGGCGATCGGTGCGGCGCTCGTCAGTAGCAAGATCATTGATGCTATCCAGAAAGGCACCGGATTCTTCCAGCATGGCCACACCTATCTAGGGCATCCGGTCGCGTGCGCCGCGGCACTCGCCGTGCAGGACACGATCCGGCGCGACAATCTGCTCGCCACTGTGCGGCTGCGCGGCGCGCAGTTGGCCGAGCGCCTCGTCGCCCGATTCGGACGGCATGCGCATGTCGGCGACATTCGCGGGCGCGGACTTTTCTGGGCAATCGAGCTGGTGGCCGATCGGGCGACGAAGCAACCGTTCGATCCGGCCCGACGCCTCCATGCTACGGTGAAGGCCCTCGCCATGGCGCGCGGACTATGCTGCTATCCAATGGGCGGGACGGTCGATGGCAAGCTGGGCGACCACATCCTGCTTGCTCCGCCCTTCATCGTCACCGAGGCGCAGTTGGATGCAATCGTGGAACGCCTAGCCGGAGCGATAGACGAGGCCATTGGATAGTCCTGAACCGCGATTGCCCAGGAATCCGCGCGGTCGACCATGCAGATTCCTGATAGCAGACACTTGGGCCACCCGCTGAGCCACCCGCTGAGCCACCCGCTTGGCGAATCTTCCGCGATTGCCGCAGAATGCGTGCCTCAACGGGACGACTGTCGTCTCGCATCAAGGAGGATCCCATGTTCGCATTGCGAAGCGCGCTGCTCGTGGCAGTGGCAACGATTGGTATTCCGGGCGGCCACGCGCTCGCGCAAGGCAAATTCATCACCATCGGCACGGGTGGGGTTACCGGTGTTTATTACGCTGCGGGCGGCGCGATCTGCCGGCTCGTCAACAAAGACCGTGCGAAACATGGCGTGCGCTGCTCGGTGGAATCAACCGGCGGCTCGGTGTTCAATGTCAACACCATCAAGGCGGGCGAGCTCGACATGGGTGTCGCGCAATCCGATGTGCACTTCAACGCCACCAAGGGCGTCGCGCAGTTCAAGGACGGCGCATTCAAGGAATTGCGCGCGGTCATGTCGCTGCATCCGGAACCGTTCACGGTCGTCGCGCGCAAGGAAGCGAACGTCAAGGCCTTCACGGATTTCAAAGGCAAGCGTTTCAATGTCGGCAATCCCGGCTCCGGCACGCGTTCGTCGATGGAAGAGTTGATGGGTGCGATGGCCTGGAAGAACGCGGACTTCTCATTGGCTTCCGAGTTGAAAGCCGACGAGCACGGCCCCGCGCTTTGCGATGGAAAAATCGACGGCTTCTTCTTCGCGGTAGGACATCCGTCGGCGAACATCCAGGACCCGACCACGACCTGTGGTGCGAAGCTCGTTCCACTGACCGGCTCGATCGTCGACAAGCTGGTGGCCGACAAGCCGTACTACGCGAAGGTGACGATCCCGGCGGGCCTCTATCCGAATAACCCGCAAGCGACCGAAACATACGGCGTGCTCGCGACGTTCGTGAGCTCGGAGAAGGTTCCAGCCGACACGATCTATCTCGTCGTGAAAGCGATTTTCGACAATTTCGAGGACTTCAAGAAACTCCACCCGGCGCTCGCGCATCTGAACCCGACGAACATGGTGAAGGACGGCCTCTCGGCGCCGCTGCACGACGGGGCG
>JBJXGX010000061.1:0-9089 GCA_046160305.1 Burkholderiales bacterium | reverse complement strand
CCGGTGCGGTGAAGTTGAACTCGACATAAGCCTTGGGCTGGAGCATGGCTGGTGATCCCACAACCGGAGATCACCATGGAATTGATCCGATCACTGCACCCCATGTCCAGGGCCTGGCTACTTGATGGCCCCCTGTCGCCCTACGTTGAAGCGTTCCAGGCGCAACTGGAACGTGGCCGCTACGCTGACGGCAGCATGGAGAGGGCCGTGCGCGCCTGGTCGCACTTCGCCCACTGGATGACGAAGTGTCGGCTGTCCGCCGAGCAGATCGATGAAGCCCTCGTCGAGCAGTTTCTGGATTCGCATCTGCCGCGCTGTGACTGTCACGCCTCGGCGCTGCGGACCCATGGCGACTTACGTGCGAGCCTCGGCCACCTGTTGGCCTTATTGCGGGCGCTGCACGTTGTCGTCGAGCTGCCAGGCCCCAGCGGGCCCACTGCCGAGGAACTGAGTCGCTACAACGTGCACATGCGCGACGCCCGCGGCCTGGCGATTGGAACGCGCGAAGGTCGACTCGCGATCGTGAGTCGGCTGCTGTCGTGCAAACTTGCTGGTCAAGACATCGCCATCGGAGAGCTCCAGCCGGATGACGTACGCGGCTTCATCGCAACCGAGCTCACGCGGGTGAACACCGTGTCGCACGCCACCGCGCTGGCTGCCGCATTGCGGGCCTACTTCCGTTACCGCGCGACCTGCGGCGACGGATCACGCGCCCTGCTTGGCGTCATCGCTTCGCCCGTGCGCTGGAGCTTGACATCGCTGCCGCGCGCACTCACGACCTTGGAGGTGCAGCGGCTCGTGACGCATTGCGCCCAAGCCCGGCAGACGCCGCTGCGCTTGCTGGCCATGGTGCGCTTGGCACTGGATCTTGGACTGCGCGTGGGCGAGATCGCCAGGCTGGAGATCGATGACTTCGACTGGCGCGCCGGCACCGTGACTTTGAAGGGCACGAAGTCTCTGCGTCAGGATGTTCTGCCGCTGCCGTCGGCCACCGGCCAAGCGCTGGCCGAGTACCTGAGGCATGAGCGGCCAGCGAGCGCGCTGCCAACACTGTTCGTGCGACGGATGGCGCCGCACGACAGGCCCATCGGCGTTGATGCGGTGAGCAGCGCCATCGGCCACGCGCTGCAAAGCGCTGGTATCGCCCACGGCAGCCACTCCTTGCGCCATACCTTGGCCTGCCGCCTGGTCAACAGCGGCAGTTCGATCAAGGAGGTTGCCGATGTACTTCGCCACCGGTCCCTGGACACCTCGTTGATCTACGCCAAGCTCGACCTGCAACTGCTCGCCGAGGTGGCACTGCCTTGGCCCGGGAGTGCATCATGAGCGCCCCGTCATACCCGATCGTCGACCTCACCAGCAGGGTGGAGGAATACTTGGCTGGACGACTTCGCCTCGGGTTCAAGCCGTGCTCATCTGACCAAGCCTTGCGCCACTTCAGCCGCTTTGTAGCCAACGCTGGCCACGACGGGTCACTGACGGCGGACCTGATGGCGCAGTGGGCGCGCCAGGTGCAACCGCGATACATGGTGAACGGCCAAGCCAACGGTGCCACCGCGGCTCGCCGACTGGCGACACTGCGTCCGTTCATGCAGTGGCTGCAGCAGTTCGAACCGTCCATTGAAGTTCCAGACGACTCCAGCTTCGGTCCGATCCCAGGCCGCGTGGCGCCCCACATCTACAGCGAAGCCGAGATCGCTGCGCTGCTCGTCGCTGCCCGCCAACTCGGACCCTTGGATGGGCTTCGTGCCGCCACTTATGCGACGCTGTTCGGTCTGATCGCTTCGGCGGGGCTTCGCGCCTCCGAGGCGATCGGCCTGGCCGATCCGGACGTGGATCTGGACGGTGGCGTCCTTACGGTACGGCAGACCAAGTTCGGTAAGTCCCGCTTGGTGCCGCTGCATCCAAGCACGATCGGCCCATTGGCGGCCTACCGGGCGTTGCGCCGTCAGCATGTGCAACCGACGCCGCGCTCGACCTTCTTCGTCAGCTCTCGTGGCGTGCGCCGAGGCACGCCTCTGGGCGATCGCCAAGTACACCGGGTGTTCATGCAACTGCGCGAGCAACTGGGCTGGATCGATCGCGGCGGTCATGGCCGTCCTCGCGTGCACGACCTGCGCCATAGCTTTGCCGTGAGGCGGCTGGTTTTGTGGCACGAGCAGGGAGCAGATCTCGATCAACGCATGCTGGCACTGTCCACGTACATGGGCCACATCAATATCTCCAGCACCTACTGGTATTTGAGTGGCGTACCGGAGTTGATGGCACTGGCCGGCGCTCGGTTCGAACGCTTCGCCGATAACGGGGAGTGCGACGATGAATAGCCCTGAGCAACGCAAGCAGGCCCCGCCGAGCTTCGCGGCCCTCGTGCAGTCGTTCTTCGCTGAGCACCTGACCCAGCAGCGCGCGTTGAGCGCGCGCACCGTGGCGGCCTACCGCGATGCGTTCGTGCTGTTCCTGGACTTCACCCAGGCACGACTGCACAAGGCGCCCACGGCGATGCTGCTGGCGGACCTGACACCCTCGCTCATCCTGGCCTTCCTTGATCACCTGGAGAGCGACCGACACAACACGGTCCGCAGCCGCAACGCACGGCTGGCCGCGCTGCGCACGTTCCTGAAGTTCGCAGCGCGCCGAGACCTGACAGCGCTACAGACCGTCGAGCAAGCGCTAGGCGTGCCGATGAAGCGCTTCGAGCGGCCGCTGCTGGGGTTCTTGACCCGCGAGGAAATGCTCGCAGTGATCGGCGTGCCCGCCGCGGGATGGATGAGCCAGCGCGATCACCTGCTGCTGGCCCTCCTGTACAACACTGGCGCCCGCGTCTCGGAGGTGATCGGCGTGAGGGTGGCCGATGTCGTGCTCGCCCCTGCCGCCTGCGTTCACCTGCATGGCAAGGGGCGCAAGGAACGCTCGGTGCCGCTCTGGCGTTCGACGGTGAAGGTGATCCGGGCCTGGCTGCGGCTGAACCCCGACCTGGGCCCCGCGTCCGCCTTGCTGCCGAACCGCGCGGGCCAGGCGATGACGCGATCCAATGTGACGCAGCGGCTGGCATTGGCCGTCGAGGCCGCCGCCCGCACGACACCCAGCCTGGAAAGTCGTGCGATCTCTCCTCACTGTCTTCGCCATTCGACCGCAATGCATCTGCTGCAATCGGGCGTGGACATCAGCGTGATCGCCCTTTGGCTCGGACATGAGAGTCCGACGACGACGCACCAGTACGTTGAGGCCGACCTCGCCATGAAGGAGAAGGCACTGGCCAGGCTTCAGGATCCCAACGTCGTCGCACGCCGCTTCCGGGCGGATGACTCGCTGTTGGCGTTCCTCAAGACCTTGTGATTATGCGCTGTTCAAAACTCGACCGGCGGTCCTCTCACGAGAGCGGCGTCGCAGCTTTGCGGGAACAACTGTTCATAACTGGGCCCTGTCCATAACGCTGCTTATGTAGATCTCTACATAAGCAGCGGGAGGCGACTGTCGCCGTCCGACCGAGGCCCTGTGAAGACGCGAGTGTGTTTCCAGCAAGTGGGAGTAGGCGCATCAAGGGGCCATCTTAGCGTTCCCAAATCGATACGCGGGCAGAGAGATCTGGCGCGCCCGGCAGGAATCGAACCTGCGACCTTTGGCTTCGGAAACCAACACTCTATCCAACTGAGCTACGGGCGCCCTGCGATGTCCGACGTATTCATGGTGAAGCGCGCCGGGGCAGCGAAGAAAAAATAGCCATGCGATGCTGCGCGCTCACGGTCGGGCCGATGAGGATAGCGCCTTTCGCAATGAGCGTCCATGTGGTGCCGATCGGACGCACCATCGACTGAAGATCCTTGATTATCGTTTGATACGGTTCCCCTTCCATGCGTAGGTATAATCGCGGGCTTTATTCGCTCGCTTCGCCTTCCCCGGGGAATCCATGGAACAACACGAACACACCTCGTTCATCAAGACTTGGCAGCAACTGGTCGTCATTGTGGTCCTGTCATTCGTGGTGCCGGTACTCGTCATCATCATGCTCGCGAAGCTGGTGACGGGCGGCCTCGAGATCGATCAGTCGAGTCCCACGCTCGAGGCGAGCCGGGTCGCGGAGCGCGTCAGACCCGCCGCCTCCGTTGCGCTGGTCGATGCCTCGAAGCCGCGCGAGCAGCAGTCGGGCGAAGCGGTGTACAAGACGGTCTGCATGGCGTGCCACGCAGCCGGCGTCGCCAACGCACCCAAGCTGGGCGACAAGACCGCGTGGGCACCGCTCATCAAGGAAGGCTTCGCGACGATTCTGGCAGATTCGATCAAGGGCGTTCGTGCCATGCCGGCGCGCGGCGGCAATCCCGATCTTTCGGATCTCGAGATGGCGCGCGCGGTGGTGTTCATGGCGAATCAGGCCGGCGCCGGATGGAAAGAGCCCGCGGCGGATGCGAAGCCGGCCGAGGCGAAAAAGTAGCCGCGCTTGCGAAGGCGTTCGCAGCGCTTCGCGACCGCCTTCGGGAGTAGCGATAGAACAACAGGAGTAGGCTTTAACTCTGCGCGTCGATTCGCGCAGATCGGCTAAAGGAGAAGACATCATGCAGGCACTGGCCTTCGTTCGGCGCATCACGTCTGTCCTCGCATTCGCGACACTTGCCAGCGGCCATGCGCTCGCCGCTTATCCGGAACGCCCGATCACCTTCATTGTTCCCTGGGGTGCAGGCGGAGGCACCGACGCCACGGCGCGGATTCTCGGCGCGTTACTGGAGAAAGAACTCAAGCAGCCGGTCAATGTCGTCAATCGAACCGGCGGCAGCGGCGTGGTCGGTCACTCCGCGATCGCGGAGGGCAAGCCCGACGGCTACACGATCGGCATGATCACCGTCGAGATCGGCATGATGCATTGGCAGGGCCTCACCAAGCTCGATGGCACCTCGTATACGCCCCTTGCGCTGGTCAATTCCGATCCGCCCGGCGTGCAGGTCAAAGCGGATTCGCCCTACAAGACGCTCGCCGAGCTGGTCGATGCGATCAGGAAGAATCCGGGCAAGCTGAAGGCATCGGGCACCGGTCAGGGCGGCATCTGGCATGTCGCGCTTGCCGGGATGCTCCGCGATCTCAAGATCGACAATTCGGCGGTGCCATGGGTGCCCTCGAACGGCGCGGGTCCGGCGATGAATGATCTCGCCGCGGGCGGTGTTGATATCGTCACCTGTTCGGTGCCGGAAGGGCGCGCGCTGATCGACGCCGGCAAGGCCCGCAGTCTCGCGATCATGGCCCCGGAGCGCACGGCCCTTTACCCGAATCTGCCGACCGTGAAGGAAGCAATCGGTAGCGACTGGTCGGTCGCCGCATGGCGCGGTGTCGCCGCACCGAAAGGGCTGCCGAAAGACATTCAGACCGCGCTCGTGGCCGCGATCAAGAAAGCGCACGACAGCAAGGAGTTTCGCGATTTCATGTCGGCGCGGGGCTTTGGTGTCACCTGGGGCGGGTCCGAGCAGTTCGCGGCCTACATGGCCAAGGACGATGCGAACATGGGGCAGGTCATGAAGGCGTTGGGATTGGCGAAATAAGCCATCCGGGCAACGCCGGTGGCCCTCGGGCAATTACGACGGCTCAAGCCTGCCCCCGCGCAGGCGGGGGGCACCACGGTTCACGGCGCGACATGATGCATGAGCCTTCTCGTCGGTTGAGTCCGTTGTGTTTGCCGTGTCGTGGTGGTGGTGATTCAACCGGTCCCTCGCGCAGCGCATCGTGAAGGTCAACGACGCCATTGTCGGGGCTGTTCTTGCGGTGCTTGGCATCGCGATCCTCATCCACATCCAGGACTATCCGAAGATTCCCGGACAGAAATACGGCCCGGCGATGTTTCCCGGACTGATCGCCTGCGGATTCATCGCCTGCGGCGCGCTGTTGGCGAAGCGCGGCATCCGGAATCTCGCGGCGGGTGAGGCGGCGATCGTCCTGGCCGGGTGGGTGCGCCAATGGCCGCTGATGACGAACTTTCTTGCGGTGATCGGCGCGCTCGTTTTCTACATTCTCGCCGCCGATATCCTGGGGTTTCCGATAGCGGGGGCACTCGTCCTGATCGGCCTCTTCTGGAAGCTTGGCGTGCGCATGATGATCGGCGTGCCGATCGCGATCATTGCCACCGCGCTCGCGCAATTCCTCTTCTACAAGCTGATGCGCGTACCGTTGCCCTGGGGTCTGCTGGAAGGTCTCGGGTGGTAGCTGATGGCTGATCTTGTCTCCGCATTCGGGCTGGTATTCCAGCCGTACGTGCTCTGGGTGATTCTCGGCTCAGCCGTGTTCGGGCTATTCGTTGGCGCGATCCCGGGCCTGACCGCGACGATGGCCACCGCGTTGCTGGTGCCGATCACGTTCTTCATGCCGGCGATCCCCGCGATCGCGGCAATCGTGACCGCGACTGCGATGGCGATCTTCGCAGGCGATATCCCGGGCGCCCTGATGCGCATCCCGGGCACGCCGGCTTCGGCCGCCTATGTCGATGAAGCCTACGCGATGACAAGGAAAGGCCGAGCCGAACTCGCGCTGGGCGCGGGCCTGGTGTTCTCGGTAGTCGGTGGCATCTTCGGCACGATTGTCCTGGTGACCGCGGCGCCCTGGCTCGCCGAAGTCGCCCTTCGCTTCAGTTCATTCGAATACTTCTGGCTGGTGCTGTTGGGACTCACCTGCGCGGTCTTCATCGCCGCCGACAATCCGTTGAAGGGGATCGTGTCGCTGCTGATCGGTCTCATCATCTCGTCGATCGGTCTCGACAACCCGGCGGGCCATCCGCGCTTCACCTTCGGTTCGATCGAGCTGCTCGGCTCGGTAGGGCTCATTCCGATGATGATCGGCATGTTTGCCGTGTCGGAGATCCTGCGATTCGCGGTCACCGCCGACGGCAAGGCGGAAGTGGTGGTGGATCAGATCGGCAACGTCTTTCGCGGCATGTGGACGCTCACCAAACGCTACCCGGTGGCGATCATGCGCGGCAACATCGTCGGCACCGCGATCGGCGCGCTTCCTGGCGCCGGCGCCGATATCGCCGCGTGGGTGTCGTACGCCATGTCGAAGCGCTTCTCGAAGGAGCCGGAAAAATTCGGCACCGGCCATGTCGAAGGCATCATCGAATCGGGCGCCTCCAACAACAGCGCGCTCGCCGGCGCATGGATACCGGCGCTGGTATTCGGCATTCCCGGCGATTCGATCACCGCGATCGTGATCGGCGTGCTCTATCTGAAGAACATCATTCCGGGGCCGATGATCTTCATCAACGATGTGGTGAACGTCTACGCGATCTTCATCGTGTTCTTCCTGGCGAACCTCTTGATGATTCCGCTTGGCTTCATGGCGATCAAGGGCGCCAAGCAGATTCTGCGCATGCCGCGCAATGTGTTGATGCCGATCATCCTGTTGTTCTGCATCGTCGGTGCCTTCGCCATCAACAACACACTCTTCGCGGTGGGCGTGATGCTGGTCTTTGGCGTGCTGGCCTATCTGATGGAAGAGAACGGCTATCCGGTTGCGCCGACCATTCTGGGCGTGATCCTGGGCACGATGCTGGAGGAGCATTTCGTCACGTCGATGATCAAAGCGGACGGGGAACTGCTCGGGTTCTTCGCACGACCGATCGCCGCGGGGCTTGGCATCGCGACGATCCTGATCTGGCTGTGGCCGATCCTGCGTTGGTGGCGGCGCCGGCCGTGAAATGGGTCACGAGCCCCGCAGCCTTGGGTTAGAATCATCGGCTAGATTTTGCCCGGCGGCGCAACAGTTCCGTCGTCATCATCAACGCGACCAACGGCCCTTACTGGACAGATGATTCCGCATCTCACCGCCACCCATGCCGGACTCCTACAGGAGCTGGAGACCCGTATTCTGTCGAAGAGTACGGAAATCGAGCATTGGTTTCGCGGGAAGTGGCAGGAGCATACGCCCCCGTTCTACGCGTCGGTCGATCTGCGTAACAGCGGTTTCAAAGTCGCGCCGGTCGATACGAATTTGTTTCCTGGCGGCTTCAATAATCTGAATCCGGCTTTTCAGGCGTTGTGCGTGCAGGCGGTCGGCTCGACGATCGAGCGGGTGTGTCCGGACGCTCGCAATCTGCTCCTGATCCCGGAGAACCACACCCGCAACCCGTTCTACATGCAGAACGTGGCGCGGCTGGTCACGATCTTCCGGCAGGCGGGTCTCAATGTGCGGATCGGCAGTCTGCTGCCGACCATCACCGTGCCGACCGAGGTCGAAGTTGCCGATCATCCGCCGCTCTTGCTCGAGCCGCTGGTTCGCATCGGCAATCACATCGGCGTGAAGGACTTCGATCCATGCATGGTGGTCCTCAACAACGACATGTCGGGAGGCGTCCCTGAGATCCTGCGCGGCCTCGACGATCAGGTCGTCGTGCCACCGCTGCATGCGGGATGGACGGTTCGCCGCAAGACCTTCCATTTCAACGCGTACGATCAGATCGTCGCGGAATTCGCGAAGCTGCTTGCCATCGATCCGTGGCTGGTCAATCCGTACCATGAACACTGCGGCCAGGTGAGCTTCCATGAGCGCGCCGGCGAAGAGTGTCTTGCCGCGAACGTCGGGGAGATGCTGGACCAGATTCGCGCGAAGTATCTCGAATACGGCATCAAGGACGACCCGTTCGTCGTCGTGAAGGCCGACGCCGGCACGTACGGCATGGGGATCATGATGGCCAAGAGCGTCGACGATGTGGTCGGCCTCAATCGCAGGCAGCGGAACAAGATGGCGGTCGTGAAAGAAGGACTCGAAGTGCACGACGTCATCATCCAGGAAGGCGTCCACACCTGCGAGCGCATCGACGGCGCGGTCGGGGAGCCGGTGGTCTACATGATCGACCGGCATGTCGTTGGCGGCTTCTATCGCGTGCATACGGGGCGTGGCGTCGATGAAAATCTGAATGCCCCGGGCATGCACTTCGCGCCGATCGCGTTCAACGACTGTTGCATCCAGCCTGATTTCAACGCGACGCCCGATGCGGAGGCGAATCGCTTCTACGCCTACGGCATCATCGCGCGTCTGGCGCTCGTGGCAGCCGCCCTCGAGCTCGAGCAGACGGCGCCAACCGGGTAGCCCGCCCCGATGCGCATCGGCATCGTTCTCGA
>JBJXGX010000060.1:0-27950 GCA_046160305.1 Burkholderiales bacterium | reverse complement strand
TCGAATGCTGCGACCAGCCGCTCCGGGCTGCGATCGTTGACCTTCATGGTCCGGGTGAACGATCGGTCGAGCAACGTTGGCCCGGCCGCATCATCACGCGCGAGCAGGAAACGCACTCCCAAGGTTGCGCTTGGGGCTTGCGGGTTTCGATAGTCGCCATGCATCGTCCACACGGCGCCCTCGAGTACATGACGCGCATCGAGGCTCGAGGTCATCGGTACGACCGCGCTGAATACCTTCGCGTCGCCCAGCCATCGCATCGTGCGCTCGGTCAGCATCGTGGCGGGTAATGCGAGAAATTCGTTGTAGAAGTCGATCTCGAAGCGAAGATCCGAGGCGCGATAGACCAGCGGACGTCCATCGAACGGTTGGGCGACCACGAAGCGATTCACACGCAGCGCCAGAGGCATCCCGCTCGATGTCGCCGCGCCGGCGCGTTCTGCGCTGAGGAGGAACGACTGCTTGACCGGCGCGGGGCGGGACAGGCTGCATGCGCCAAGCGCTGACACAAGACACGCGAGGGCTAGAAACCTGCCAAGCAACCGGCGTGGGGATCGACGCATCGTAATGGGCCTCATGGGGGGTTCCAGCGGGGTCTCATCGGCGCGGGCTCGTCGCGGCTGCGGGTGGCTCGCCAAGAATGATCTGCGATGGATAGTTCTTCGCGGTCTCGGTGGCGTCACGAAGATTGTCCGAGATGATGCGCAAGTTCTCCAGCGTGGTCCCGATGTCGCCTTCACGTCCGACGAGAACGCGCTCCAGACGCCCGATGCTGCGCTGGAGTTGGGCGAGCGTGCGTCCGAGGTCTGGGTTGTCAAGCACCGCGCGCATCCGGCCGAAAGCGGCATTGGCCGTCTCGATCATCGTACTTGCCTGCTCCGGCAGTTTCGCGATCTGGGGATCCGACAACGCCTTGCCCAGGCGCTGATTGGATTCGCGCAGCTCAGCCAGGAGCGACGCGATATCGCGCCCGATCGCGTCCGCGGGAAATGCGGTGATCGCATCGCTCAGGCGCTTGTTCGCGCCGCGCATCTCGGTGATGAGCGCGGCCGCTTCGCGGGCAAGCTGATCAATCGGAAGCTTTTCGAGCCGATTGTTGGCGGTGGTCGCGAGCCGATTGAATTGCGTAACGGTTTCCCGCACGATCAAACCCAGGTTTGCAAGATCGACATGGCGCAACTCGTTGAGCAGATCGGAGGCCGCATCGACAAACTGTTTCACCGTGCTCGGGGCGGAGGGCACATACAGATGTTCCGGAATCCAATCGATGGCGAGCGGCCGATTGGCGGCCGGATCGAGAAAATCAATCTCGAGATAGCTCGTGCCGGTAATGCCTTGCGGATTGAGCCGCACCCTGAGGCCGCGCTCGATCTGTTGTTTGAAAAGCTTGTCCTGCTCGGACCCACTACTGAGTCGAAGGGACACGATCTGCGGGTCGAGCGCGGTCTCGACGAGCACATATTGCTTGCGTTCGGTAGGCGCTTTTTCCAGCTCATAGCGCGCGCTCGAAAACGTGATCCGCGTGACCTCGCCGACCGAGACGCCGCGATACTTCACCTTCGAGCCGATATCGAGCCCTTGCACCGATTCGTTGAAGTAGGTCTCCATCTTGACGCGCGTCCTGCCGAAGCTGCCGGAACCGACGATAAGCACGATGGCGATGAAGACCAGCGCCGAGCCCAGCACGAAGAGTCCGAGCTTGAAATGCCGGATGGTCGTACTCATCTTATCGAGGATTCCGCAGGCGACGGTTCGCGATTGAAGAATTGGCGCACCCACGCGTTGTCGCTCGCATCGCGCAATGTCGCGGGGTCACCCTGAGCGATGATACCTTTCGAGCGTTTGTCGAGCATGATGACCCGATCGGCGATCGTGAAGATGCTGGCGAGCTCGTGGGTGACGACTACAAATGTAATGCCGAGGCTTCGCGCGAGCGTGAGGATGAGCTGATCGAGCGCGGACGATGTGATCGGATCGAGCCCCGCCGACGGCTCATCGAGAAACAGGATCTTCGGATCGAGCGCCATGGCGCGTGCGATCGCGGCGCGCTTCTGCATCCCCCCCGACAGCTCCGAGGGCATCAGCTCGGCATACTGATCAAGGCCCACCATCTTGAGCTTCATTCTGGCGACCAGATCGATCGCCTCATCGGGCAAATCCGTGTAGGCCTCGAGCGGTAGGCGTACGTTCTGCAGCACCGTCATCGAACCGAATAACGCGCCCATCTGATACGTCACCCCGAACTTGCGCAAGATCGACCGTCGTAGTGGTTCTTCGGCGCGAGCGATATCGTCGCCATCGATCAGTACGCGACCGGCGAGCGGCTGGTAAAGCCCGATCATGTTCTTCATCAAGGTCGACTTGCCGCAGCCGGACCCGCCCAGGATGACGAAGATCTCCCCGGCCATGACATCGAACGACACATCGTCCATCAGCACATTGGCGCCATAGCCTGCGCGCAGCCTCTCAACGCGAATGATGGGATCGGACATTCGCGCGGCGTCAGATATTGAGGATGTAGTAGACCAACGCGAACAAACCATCCACGACAACGATCATGATGATTCCGGAGACGACAGCTTTCGTTGCGGCCTGACCGACCGCGGCTGCGCCGGTGGTTGTTTGCAAGCCCTTCAGGCAGCCGATGCCGGCGATCAGCACGCCGAACACCACCGACTTGGCGAGTCCACCGACGAAATCGAAGGTGTCGGCGAATGCCCCGACGTGAGTAAAGTAGGTGCGGGTCGGAATCGAGAAGGTGAGCATGGTCAGCGCCCCGCCGAGAATGCCCACCATATCGGCGAAGATCGTGAGGAGCGGCGTGACGATGAGCCCGGCAAGGACTCGCGTGACGACCAGGAACCGGATCGGATCGAGCCCCATCGTCGTGAGGGCGTTGATCTCTTCGTTCACTTTCATCGTGCCAAGCTCGGCCGCGAAGGCGGCGCCGGACCGCCCTGCCAGCAGGATCGCGGTCATGAGCGGTCCGAGCTCGCGCAACATCGACAGACCGACCAGATCGCCGACATAGACCTCGCCGCCATACTGCCTGAGCGGAATCGCGGACTGGAACGCGATGATGACACCCATCAGAAAGGCGATCAGCGCGACGATAGGGAGCGCGTCGACGCCGGCGCGCTCGGCGATCAGCAGCGCATCTTTCCATCGCACCGACCGCGGATGGCGGATCGCCGCCCCGAGCGCGGCGACGGTCGCGCCGAGGAATACGATCTGTGCGGTCACGTGATCGACAAACGTATGGGCAATGCGGCCGACCGTGGCCACGAACCCGGGGTGCGCCGATTCGTGTTTGACGGATCCCGGAAATTCCGCGGGGTCGAACTGCGCGAGCAGCGCGGCGATCTCCGGTGCAAGGCCGGTGACCGTCACGCCACCACCACTCGATCGCTTGACATCGAACAGCAACGCCAATCCCGCACCATCGCAATAATCCACGGCTTGCGCATCGATGACTGCGGTGCGGTGTCCGACCAACGCGGCATGGACGGGTGCCCACAACTTCGAGACGCCCGCCGCATCGAGTCGACCGGTCAGGGTGATCGTCCGTTTAGGACTCTCCGCGCCGGAGCGCGCAGATTCCTGAATGTTGAAGCCAACTCGGTCTACGCTATGCATACACCATTCACCTGTCGTTGGCGTTCCGCAGACTCTGCATTCTTTTGATCTGGAGAACTTGCGTCAGCCATTAGAATTCTGCACGGCTGGCCGCGCAGAATTCTTGGTCGATGGAACGTGTCGACATGAATGGGGCGCGGCTCTGCTGCCGGTATCGTTACAATCAAGGAATCCGTGTGGCTCGACGCGCGGATTCCTAGCGAGGGCTCACATGTTAATCACTTTTCGCAGCAAGGTTGGCGATATCACCATGTTCGGCGAGGTGGGCAAGAAGATGCTTGCGCTGATGGGTCAAAGTGGCGTGGTCCCCGGTGCATTGCTCAGCACGGATCTTCCTGCAGCGATCGCCCGGTTGCGCGACGGCGCTGCACGCGAGCCCGCACCACCGCCCGAGACCAAAGGCGCACGCGACGACCGCGAGAAGGAACCACCCATTGCGCTCGCCACGCGCGCCAAGCCATTGCTCGACATGCTGGAGCGCGCCGCCAAATCCGGGGCCGACGTTATCTGGGAGTAGCAGGCTCTCGTGCGCGATAGACCGCCAACGCCGCATCGACCCCCGCACCACGATCGAACTTGCAGCCCTCGGCCGCGAGCACCGTTTCGAACGCAGCAAGGGTGAGCAGCACCGCGTCCTTGCGAGCGTTGTAGCCCATCGCGCCAATCCGCCAAACCTTGCCTTGCAAGGGCCCGAACGAGGTGCCGATCTCGATGTTGAAGTCGGTCAGCATCGCGCCTCGCGCCCGATCGGCATTGACGCCCTCCGGAACGCAGACGCCGGTAATGTTCGGCATCTTGTTCTTCACATCGCCGTAGACGCTGAGCCCCATCGCCTGCACGCCTGCCACCATCGCATTGCCAGCGAGCGCGTGACGGGCATGACAGTGCTCGATCCCCTCGTGGAGCATGATCCGCGCGCATTCACGCGCGCCATACAGCATCGTCGTCGCCTCGGTGTGATGGTTGAGGCCCTGCTCGCTCCAATAGTCCATCACCATCGCGAGATCGAAATAGTTGGAGCCGATCATCCGCCCTGGTCCGGGCATGTAGTCCTTGGGACGTAAGCCTTCCTCGATGTGACGGCGCCGATAGATGATTTTCGAGAAATTTTCCGACAGGGTGATGGGCGATGCACCGGACGGGCCGCCCAGACACTTTTGCAGGCCGGCGGTGGCCGCATCGATCTTCCATGTATCAATCGGCAATGGCGTGCCGCCAAACGTTGCCGTCGCATCGACCTGCAGCAGCACGCCGTGGCGCCGGCAGATGTCGCCGATGTCCGCAAGCGGCTGCAGCATCGTGGTGGACGTATCGCCCTGGCACAGCGCAAGGAGCCGCGGGGTATGCGCCTTGATCGCCTCCTCGATCCGCTCAGGTGTAAATACCGTGCCCCACTCGGCGTCGACGACCCGCACATGCGCGCCGACGCGGCGCGCGATCTCGGCCAGCAGTTGACCGAAGCGGCCGAAGCTGGCAATCAGCACACGCTCGCCCGGTTCGACGGCGGACGCCATGACGGCTTCGATGGCCGAGCGCGCAGTGCCATCGATGATCAGCGACCATTCGTTGTTCGTCTGGAAGAGCTGCCGATAGAGGACCATCACCTCCCGCATGTACTGGCGAAACTGGGGATCGAACTGCCCGAGCAACTGCGCCGACATGGCCCGCAAGACACGCGGATCGGCGTTGATCGGGCCCGGACCCATCAACAAACGCGGGAGCGGATTGATTTCATCGAAGACAATGGCGGGAGTTCCCATGCGTGGCCTGATTCGATCCGAAGAAAGGGCAGTGCCGGCATTCTAGGGAATCGGGATAATTCGCGCGCAGATCGAGCGGTCGGTTGCTCGATCGCCGTCGATCGTATTGAAAGGGAGTGCAATGACGCAAGGCTTGCTCGAGCTCTTCAAACATTCCCTTGGAGAGGATCTGGTCATGCAGATTGCGCGGCGATTGGGTGAGCCCGAAGAACCCATGCGGCTCGCGATGGACGGGTTGCTGCCGGTGTTGCTCGGCTGCATGGCGCAGCGCGGGGCGAGCGTTGAGGGCGCGCAAAGTCTGATGCGCACGATCGCGAGTGTGCCCCTTGATCCGGGAATGCTCGCTGCGCCCGCGCGCTTGCTCACCGAGGACACCGGGACGCTCGAGCGCCTGACCACGATGGGTCCGGGCATGCTCGGATTCCTGATCGGCAATCAGGCGAATCGGCTCGCGGGAGCGGTTGCATCGGTGAGCGGCATCCGCGTTTCCTCGGCGAGTTGGCTCGTCGCATTCATCACGGCACTGGTGTGCGCCGTGATGAACCGGGCAGTCCAGACGAACAAACTCGATGCAAGCGGCGTTCAAGCGCTCCTGCTTGCACAACGGGAAGCGCTGCAGGCGTCCCTTGACCGGCGCGTTCTTGCTGCCCTGGGAAAGTCCGGCTTGAACGATTACGTCGCTGGAGAGGATCGCGGTGCCGGCGGCGCTTCGGCGTCGGCCGAGCCTCTCGCGCCCGTCAATATGCCTGCGAACCGGAAGAGCATGCAGATCCCTGCATCCATCATGTGGAGCGGGCTAGCCGTGGCGGGCCTTCTTGTGGTGTGGTGGTTATTGCGGGGGTAGGCAACATCGTGACGTGAGGGTGAACCACCAAGCGTCAAATGGGGTCGGACGCGAAAGGCACTCACTTGACATGCGCTGCGCAAGCCTCCGTTCGCCCTGAGCCTGTCGAAGGGTAACGCAGGCTTGTCGAAGGAGGGCGATCGTCGGGCGACCGACGCTCCGGCATTCACCCTTCGAGAGGCTCAGGGCGAACGGTGAGTCCCCTAGTTCGCTTGAGCATGGGCCATTCCGGTCTGTCCCTCCTTTCAACCCCTACTTCGCCGCCGCACCCCACAACTCCTTCAGTCGCGCGTCGCGGCCGCAGCCTGAACGGTAGTAGTTGTAGCGGATCGGATTCTTCTTGTAGTAGTCCTGGTGATACTCCTCGGCGGTCCAGAATTCACTTGCCTTGGTAACCGGCGTGACGATGGCCGCTTTGAAGGGCTTGTTCTTCTCGAGAGCGGCCTTGGATTTCATCGCGGCGTCGCGCTGGGCATCCGAATGCCAGAAGATCTCGGAGCGGTATTGCGAGCCGGAATCGCAGAACTGCCGGTCTTTGACCGTCGGATCGATATTGATCCAGAATGTTTCCAGCAGCTTCTCGTAGGTCACACGCTTCGGGTCGTAGGTGACTTGCACGACTTCGGTGTGACCGGTGCGCCCGGCGGACACTTCCTCATAGGTGGGGTTTTTCTTGGCGCCGCCCATGTAGCCGGAAATCGTCGAATACACGCCGTCCAGCTTGTCGTACGGTGGCTCCATGCACCAGAAGCAGCCGCCCGCGAATGTCGCAATTTCGGCACCGGGCGGTGGGGCCGGGGATTTTTGAGCCTGTGCGAAGGCCTGCGTGCCGAGCACGGAAAGCACGGCGGCAGTGAATAGTCGGACCAAGTGACGCGGGGAATGCATGGCTTGAGGCTCCTGTTGACCCAATCCAATACGTTTGAGGGTCGGCTTTGGATGGGGTTGGCTCATTTCGTCGCGGGCGTCCGTGTCAAAGGAACGAATCGCACCGGCAGGGTCCGGGTCATCTTGGTCGAGCCGTCGGCCTGCTTTTCGACCAGCATCAGCTCCTGGGACGATCCTGTCGGGCCGACCGGCACGATCATGCGCCCGCTCGGTTTCAGTTGTCGAATCAATGGCTCCGGGATCGCGGCGGGGGCGGCCGTCACGATGATCGCATCGAAGGGCGCACGCTCGGGCCAGCCCTGATAACCATCGCCGATCCGGGTCGTGACATTGCGATAGCCCGCGCCGGCGAGCGCACGGGCACCCTGGCGGCCAACCGTTTCAACGATCTCGATCGTGTAGACATGCTGCACGAGTTCGGCCAGCACGGCTGCCTGATAGCCGGAGCCCGTGCCGATTTCCAGGACGACATCGGTGGGCTTGAGATCCAGCATGTCGGTCATCAAGGCGACGATGTAGGGCTGCGAGATCGTCTGACCGGCGCCGATCGGAAGCGGTCGATTCTCGTAGGCGTGCATCCCCTGATCGGTGGGGACGAACCGATGGCGCTCGACTTTTCGCATGGCTGCCATGACGCGTTCGCTGAACGCCGGCCGGCCGGTGTACGCTGCGGTCGCCTTCGCGTCGCCGGCGATCTCGGCCACCATCCGCGCCCGAAGAGCCTCGAACTGCTCGCCTGCCGCGGAATCGTCAGGCACCACGCAGGCGATGAGAGCACCCGCCGCCCGAGCGGCAACCGGCTGGAGCAGGCTGCGGATAGCCGTCCGGAATGTCCGCACCCAGGACGGATTCGAGGTGCACGCCCGCGTGATGTCATTCGACTGCATTCGTGGCTTCTACGAGCAATGGGCGCCGCTGTCAAATTCGGCGGTATGAACTTCGTCCCGCCAAGGCGCGGAACCCGCGCGATAATCATCGTCCCATCGATCGTCTTCGGCAGGAGTCTTCATGCGACGCGTTACCTTGACCCAGTATCTCATCGAGCAGCAGCGCGCCTCCGGCAAGGTGTCACCCGAGCTCAGGCTTCTGATCGAAGTGGTGGCGCGCGCGTGCAAGGCGATCTCGCATGCTGTCGGCAAGGGCGCGCTGGCGGGTGTGCTGGGCGGGGCGGGGTCGGACAACGTCCAGGGCGAGGCCCAGAAAAAACTCGACATCATCTCCAATGAAATCCTGATCGAGGCAAACGAATGGGGCGGCCATCTTGCGGCGATGGTGTCCGAGGAAATGGAGCATCCGCATGTGATGCCCGACACCTATCCGAAGGGCGGCTTTCTGTTATTGATCGATCCGCTCGACGGGTCGTCGAACATCGATGTCAATGTCTCGATCGGTACGATTTTCTCGGTATTGCGCTGCCCACCGGGTGCGGGTGCGCCCGATGAGAAGGCCTTCCTGCAACCGGGGACCAACCAGGTGGCGGCCGGGTTCGCGGTCTACGGTCCGCAGACCGTTCTCGTGCTCACGATCGGCAACGGTACGGTCGGATTTACGCTCGATCGCGAGGTCGGGTCTTTCATCCTCACGCAGCGTGACATTCGGATTCCCGCCGATACCGCGGAGTACGCGATCAATTCATCGAACGCCCGCAACTGGGACGCACCGGTGCGACGCTACATCGACGAGTGTCTGGCCGGCAAAACGGGCGTACGGGGCAAGGACTTCAACACGCGCTGGGTGGCCTCGATGGTGGCGGATGTGTATCGCATCATCACGCGCGGTGGCATCTTCATGTATCCGCGCGATGCCAAACACAAGGACGGGCGCTTGCGGCTCATGTACGAGGCGAACCCGATGGCGATGATCATCGAACAGGCGGGCGGCGCGGCCACCGACGGCAAGACGCGCATTCTCGATATCCAGCCTACCGCTTTGCATCAGCGGACCGGCGTCGTCCTCGGATCCAAGAACGAAGTGGAGCGGGTGGCCTCCTATTTCAATTGAGGATCCGCCACTCCCCGTCACCCACTTGGCATGCTTTGCCACTCGCCACGCGGATGCCGGCGCCCGTTGCAACCTCGGTATGAAAATCGCGGCAAATTTGCCCGGACCACTGGAACGGCTGGGCCGGGGTTACCGCGAATTGCAGACCACCGTCGCTTACCCAGGCAACGCGCGTACCGGGCCGAGCGAGGTCGAGCGCGTGACCGAAACAACCGCGTTCGGTACGGTCCAGCTCACGGCCACCGAGCTGCGTACCAATGACGGTGCCCGCCGTCGTGCCGACCACGACGGCGACCGCACGCGCAGCCGGCCGGCCACCCTTGGTCGCGACCGGCGTAGCGGCGCCGACCACCTTGCCGATCTCGTCGCGGTTGCAACGGCCGGCCGTCACGCCGTAATCAGCCGGCCACCGGCGACCCGTGTATCCAAGGAACGCCACATCGGGCGTGTTCTGCGCGATTTGCATCGCGACCTGCTTCGGCGCATCGGCGATCGCCGTCGTTCCACCATAGATCAGCACGAAAACACCGAACGACAAGATGTCCCGAAATTGCAAACGCATTGCATTCCCCGATGGCCGAGTTTGAGGGATTGATTAGACACCCTGGCGCCAGGGGCGGACACAACATCTGGTTACATGGTCGCTGCGGTGACGATTGATTACATCTGGGGATCCGCGCTGGAGGGGGTACGGAGCGCAGCTGCGGATCCCGCTTCTGCGCGAAACCCTTGAGGTTGACAATAATTTCCTTAAAGTTGACAATAGACCTCTCCTTGATTGACAAGGGACAGCTCATCTTGAGCAAAGTTCAAGACCGTGGCGAATCCGTTCGCCGATTCATCATTGGCAATGTCGAAAAATATCCGGGCAATATCGCCAAGGTCGCGGCAGAGAGATTCGGGATCACTCGGCAGGCGGTCAACAAGCATCTGCAGAAACTCGTGGCGGAGCAAGCGCTGGTACAGGACGGTGAGACGCGTAGCCGCGTGTATGGTCTTGCATCGCTCCTCAAGATGCACAAGAACTATGCATTGACGGCCAACCTTGCAGAAGACAAGGTATGGAGAGAGGACGTAGCGCCGTTGCTAGGCAAGATGCCTCGGAATGTCACCGATATCTGGCAGTACGGGTTTACCGAGATGCTCAACAACGCCATAGATCATTCCGAAGGCACGACTCTGCATATCGAAATCAAGAAAAATGCTGGAACGACTGAAGTCGCGATTTTCGACAACGGCGTTGGTATCTTCAAGAAGATCCAAGCCGCGCTGGGACTGCTCGACGAGCGGCACGCCGTGCTCGAGTTGGCAAAAGGAAAATTCACGACCGATCCGTCGCGACATTCCGGTGAGGGGATCTTCTTTGCATCGAGAATGTTCGATGATTTCGGGATTCTTTCCGGAGGTATCCATTTCTCTCACGAGTTCGACGAGAAGGAAGATTGGATTCTCGAGCAGGCCAGGCCATCAAGAGGTACGGTTGTCCGGATGATGCTCAACAACCACACGTCGCGCACCACAAAGAAAGTATTCGATAGTTTCGCTTCCGGCGAGGACTATGGTTTTACGAAGACCGTGGTACCGGTGAAGCTCGCTCAATACGGCGACGACAATCTTGTTTCACGCTCGCAAGCGAAACGGCTTCTTGCCAGAGTCGAGAAGTTCAAGACAGTCGTGCTTGATTTTCGCGGTGTCGAGATGGTGGGGCAGGCATTCGCGGACGAAGTATTCAGGGTGTTTTCGCTGAAGCACCCTGAAGTCGTGCTTGTCGAACTGAACGCGAACGCTGCGGTGAAGCGGATGGTGTCGAGGGCGCGGGCGCACTCCGGTTGAGCGCTAACGCCGCTCGTTTCGTTCAGCGTGGACGCACCTCGCGCGGGTGCCGTGAAGAGGTTGCGCGCGGTGAAAGGATTCACGGATGTTGGCGTCAGAGCGACAAACCCTTTGAGAAATTCGGTATCCGCGTGGGGCGCTGTAGCCTCTCTTCCAGCCAACAATTCGTCCTCTCTTTTGAGGACGGTTGTGGGATTGATTTCGAGGAAAAACACATTGGGTAGTAGCTCTTCGACAAAGGACTCGGCACAGCGCGCCTGCGCAGGGTCCGTGACTTTTGTGAACTCAACGAGATTGAGCCACGACAGCGTTAGCGTTCCAACCCGAGCTCTCAGCGCTTCGCTCACCCGAGCCCTCAGCCCGGAGTCGTCAGGGATGTTTCGCAACGCCCAATGGTCGAAGTAGACAGCAGGCGCCACGTTCGCCTGCTCGACCCTTATAGAGTTGGTGTCGTCAATCGAGAAACGGACCATCGGTGTATGCATTCAGAATGGTGGTAGGGGTCAAAGAACGAAATTCAACACTCTTACGGCGCGGGGCGAACTCTTGCCTCGCACGTCGAACGCCAGCATCCTAACGAATTCCGGCCTCGATCCTGCCCCGACTTCTAACCTGCCGACGCACGCAGGCGCATCCAGTTGCCGAGAACGCGCGGCAGGTAGGGCAACGGTTTGAACGCGTGCGGAAGCGCGTACATCGAGAGGCGATCGACCAAGAGGTGCTTGAGCGAAAGAGCGAAGCCGCGCTGCCACTCGGCCGCTGACCAGCGTGCGCCGACCTGCGTGGCCAGGCGATCGTGATGGCGCCGGATCAGGCGCGCTACCCATCCCTGGTCGGCATTCGACGGTAGCGCGAATACCAATAGCTCCGCCAGATCGTGTTGCGGTACGCCAAGCGTGGCGAGCTCCCAATCGAATACGCAAAGCACCGGCCCCTGCGGCTCGCGCCTGAACGCAAGATTCCGCGGATTGAAATCGTTGTGGATCAAGGTTCGAGGCAAGGAACAAAGCGATGGCCACCAGGTATTGATGTCGTGCACCAGTTGCCTATGGATTCCCGCCAGGCCGATCAGCGACGGATCCCCGTAATTGCGTTCCGCACAGCGAGCCAGTGCTTCCCACCATTCGCGCATGGCGAGAACGCGCGGCCCCGCGGCGTTCAGTGCGATCCACGGTTCGGCAAGAAGGCGTGCATCGTTGTCGATATGTTCCGCATGGATATCGGCCAGCGCGTCGACGGCCGCCTCGAAATGCGCCATCGTCCAGCGGTCGGTGGAATTCATGTCGGCGAGAAACTCCGCCTCGCCGAGATATTCGAGCACGCTGATCCAGAGTCCTCGCTCCGTATCGGCGATCAGGCCATGGACACGCGGCATAGTGCGCGCGAGACGGGGCGGCGGCGCTCGATAGAGCGCGATCTCGCGAAGGTGCGAACGCCCGAGCTCGCGCATCGGTGAATAGATCGGATATAGCCGGCCAAGCTCCGGATCGCACTGCAGGGCCAGGTTCGTTCCCGCGCCGATCAACACCGTATCGGCCGGCTTGATCTTTATCAGCACGTCGAGCGTTTCGATGGCACCGCTCGACCGAAGCCGGCGTTGAACCCCCGCGCGGAATACGCCGACCTTTGCACCCGTGTGTCGTGCACACAGCTCGGAGAGCAGGCTTTGCACGACCGGCATCGGGCGCGGAGCGAAATCGACGAGCTCGCCTGATTCGCCGTCGAAAACCTGCTGCAGAATTGTTGCCAAGGAATCCAAAGCGCTATTTGTCACTCTCGACCAGGCCCTTGACGAACCAACGCTGCATGAGGATTACGACGAGCGCCGGAGGGGTCATCGCGAGCATTGCGCTCGCCATCACGAGATGCCACTCCGTCACCGCGTCGCCGCCGCTGATCAGACGACGAATCCCGATGACGATCGTGTAGAGATTCTCTTCGGTCGTGATGACGAGCGGCCACAGGTATTGGTTCCAACCGAAGATGAACAGGATTACCGCGAGCGCGGCGATGTTCGTCCGCGAAAGCGGCAGCAGGATGTGCCAGAAAAACCGCATCGGCCCGGCGCCATCGATGCGCGCGGCTTCAACGAGTTCATCGGGAATGGTGAAAAAAAATTGCCGAAAAAGAAATGTGGCGGTGGCCGAGGCGATCAGCGGAATCGTGAGGCCGGCGTAGCTGTTCAGCATGCCAAGATCAGCCACGACCTGATACGTCGGCACGATCCGCACTTCCACCGGCAGCATCAAGGTGAGAAAGATCATCCAGAACGCGACGCCCTTTAGCGGAAAGCGGAAATAGACGATCGCGAACGCGGAGAGGATTGATATCGAGATCTTGCCGAACGCGATGACGAGCGCCATGACCAGGCTGTTCCACAGCATTCGCGCCGCCGGTGCGGCACCTGCCAGCCCATCGACCAGGACCCGGGAATAGTTGTCGATGAAATGCGGTCCCGGTACGAGCCGCATCGGCGCGGCGATAACTTCGGGGCCGGTCAACGTGGAGGCGACGAAAGTTATGTAGAGCGGGAATGCGACGATCGCAACGCCGGCGAGCAACACGCCATGCGCGAATACATCGAACACTGGCCGGCGCCCAACCATCAGTATTGGACTCGCTTCTCGATATAGCGGAACTGCAGGACGGTCAACACGATCACGATCGCCATCAGGATGACCGATTGCGCGGCTGATCCGCCGACATCCTGCCCCTTGAAGCCGTCATGAAAGACCTTGTAGACCAGGATCTCGGTGGCTTTGGACGGGCCGCCTTGCGTGGTCGCATCGATCACGCCGAACGTATCGAACATCGCGTAGATCACATTGACGACCAGGAGAAAAAATGTCGTCGGTGACAGCAGCGGAAACACGACCCACCAGAATCGCCGCCATGGGCCGGCGCCATCGATCGCGGCTGCTTCGATCACCGACTTGGGGATCGACTGCAGGCCCGCGAGGAAAAACAGAAAGTTGTAGCTGATCTGCTTCCAGGTCGCGGCAAGGACCACGAGCGCCATGGCTTGCGGTCCGTCGAGCAGATAATTCCAATCGACGCCGGCGGCCTTGAGCCACCACGCAAGAATGCCGATGCCCGGCATGAATAGGAACATCCACAGAACGCCGGCCACCGCCGGTGCCACCGCGTAGGGCCAGATCAACAGTGTGCGATAGGCGGAAGTGCCGCGTACGACATGGTCGCCGAAGACGGCCAGTGCGAGGGACACCGATAGCCCCAGTCCGGCGACGAGCACGCTGAACACCGCGGTGACACCGAACGCGCGAAGGTAATGCGGATCGGCGAACAGCAGCCTGAAATTCTCGATGCCGACAAACTGCACCGACAGTCCGAATGCGTCCTGCAAGGTCAGCGACTGATAAAGCGCCTGCCCGGCGGGCACGATGAAGAACAAGATCGTGATAATGATCTGCGGTGCGATCAGCACATAGGGCAGCGTGCGATTCGGGAAGAGGGCGCGCTTTTCCATACCTTATGCCGCGACACTAGATCCGGTCGGACTCGGATGGCACCTACCTGAGCGGTTTAGGGCCGAACCACGAGGACACAACGGGCACGAAGATCTCAACGAACGAACCGTTGAGGCTGTCGCGTTCGTCGAGCTGTCGTGTTTGCTTGAGGCCCATTGGTGCCTAAGAAAGAGCGACGCGTGCCCGACCCCATTGGATGCTTTCAAGAGCCCTTGTTCGCTTGTTCGAATCGACGCAGCAACTCGTTCCCGCGCTGCACGGCCGCATCGAGCGCCTGCTGGCCGGTCTTCTTGCCGGCCCAGACCGACTCGAGCTCCTCGTCGATGACTCCGCGGATTTGCACGAAGCTGCCGAGGCGAAGGCCCTTGGAGTTCGCAGTGGGCGCGCGTCCGGTCATCTGGTGCACCGATACGTCGGTGCCGGGATTCTTCTCGTAGAAGCCCTGCTTCTTCGTGAGTTCATAGGCGCCGGGGGTGATCGGCAAGTAACCGGTCTGTTGATGCCATTCGGCCTGAAGCGCAGGCTCGGAAAGAAAATTGAAGAACTTCGCGACCCCCTTGTACGAAGGCGCGGTCTTGCCAGACATCACCCACAGGCTCGCACCGCCGATGATCGTATTTTGTGGCGCACCCTGCGTATCGCCGTGAAACGGAAGCGCCGATACGGCGAACGCGAATTTCGCGTTCTTCTGGATGTTGCCGTAGGCGGCCGACGAACTGGTAAGCATCGCGCATTCGCCGCTGAAGAATTTCGCTTCCGGTTCGTTACGCCGGCCCCCATAGGTGAAATAGCCCTTCTTCACCCAGTCGGCCAGCATGTCGACATGCTTCACCTGCAACGGGCCATTGAAACTCAGTTGCGTATCGAATCCACCGAATCCGTTGTCCTTCGTGGCGAACGGAACGTTGTGCCAGGCACTCAGGTTCTCGAGGTGGACCCACGACTGCCAGCCGGTGGTGAATGCGCACGCGGCGCCCGACGCTTTCAGCTTCGCGGCGGCCACCATCACTTCGCCCCATGTTTTCGGCGGACTGTTGGCGGGAATGCCGGCCTTCTGGAACGCGTCTTTGTTGTAGAAGAACACCGTCGTCGAGCTGTTGAAGGGCAACGAGAGCATGTTTCCCTTCGTGTCGGTGTAGTAGCCCGCAACGGAGGCGACATACGCCTTCGGGTCGAACTTCTCGCCCGCGTCGCGCATCATCTGGTACACGGGTTTGATCGCACCCTTGGCGGCCATCATCGTGGCGGTGCCGACTTCGAACACCTGCAGAACGTGCGGCGCGTTGCCGGCGCGGAAGGCCGCAATCGCGGCGGCCATCGATTCGTCATAGCTGCCCTTGAAGAGCGGAACGACCTTGTACTCTTTCTGGCTCGTGTTGAATCGATTGGAAAGATCGACGACGCGTTCGCCCAACGCGCCGGGCATCGAATGCCAGAATTGGATCTCGGTTTGAGTCTGCGCGCTCGCGGTACCGGCAAAGAACAAGGCTGTCAGCAGAACGCCCAGCGTGTTTTTTCTCATTTGGATTCTCCTGTTGATCACATTCCATGAACCGATTCGGCCGGCCTCGGTACCACGCGCAATACCGGGTAACGATTCGAGGGGCGCAGCACGCGCGAACGCTTGGAGGTTATTCTACGTCCGCCACCGCCAGAAGTTCGAGAGTAGACTTTCGGGTCGTTCGGTTCCCTTCCATTCAAGAGGTCCAACCATGCCACGCATTTCAATCGGAGATTGCTCGCTTTACTACGAGGAGCACGGCACCGGCGCGCCGCTATTGATGGTGCCTGGACTGGGCGGCACCTTTGCCGGATTTTCCAAGGTGATCCCAGGCCTTGCCAAGCATTACCGCGTGATCGTTCATGACCATCGGGGATGCGGGCAGAGCGACAAACCGCTCATGACGTATTCGGTCGATCAGATGGCCAACGATGTGATCCTGCTCATGGACGCGCTCAAGATCGACAACGCGCATTACCTGGGTCATTCCACCGGCGGGGCGATGGGGCAGACGATCGCGATCGAGCATCCGGCGCGCGTGCGCAAATTGATTCTGTCGGCGACCTGGACGCACAACGACGCGCATTTCTCGCGATCGTTTGAGGCCCGGCGCGCGCTGCTCCAGCATCTTGGGCCGGCAGGGTATACCCGCGGATCGAACCCTGGTCTGTTGCCCGGATGGTGGACGACCGACAACGAAGCCCTGTTGGCCGAGCAGGAGGCCAAACAGATCGCCTCGTTCCCGCCGACCGAGATCGTGCTGTCCCGCATCGACGCGATCATGCGATTCGATCGACGCAGCGAGCTTGGAAAAATCAGGGCGGCCACGATGGCGATCGTCGCGGCCGAAGACTGCCTGACGCCGCCCTATTTTTCGGAAGCGATCGCGAAGGCGATCCCTGGCGCGGTGCTGAAGATCATGCCGCGCGGTGGGCACTTTTTGTATCAGGTCGATCCCCAGCCGTATGAAGACGCGGTGCTCGCGTTCTTGCGGAGTTGATGTTGTGCTCGGCCGGCGGGCTTCACGCCGGCTGGCCGTCCGCTACGCGAAGACCGGCGTGCCGTACTTGCCCGACGCGCGCAATTGCCAATACGCATCGTTGAGACGCGTCATGACGGGGCCGGGAACCGAACCCATCACCGGCCGGCCGGAGACCTCGCGTACCGCGAGCGCGGCACCGGATGTGCTGCATGTGAATATCTCGTCGGCGACGAACAGATCGAACGCGGTGATCGCACCGACCTGCACGGTGATGCCCAGTTCCTTTGCCACTTCGCAGAGGGTAAGGCGCGTGATGCCGTGCAATATGCCGGCACCGGGCGTGTAGAGCGTCCCTTTTTTCACCATGAAGATGTTGGAGCGCGGTGTCTCCTGCACCGTGCCGTCGTGCGCGAGCCAGACGAGATCGTCGTATCCCGCTTCGGCCGCCTCCACGCGCGCCAACTGGTACTGCAAGCGCGAGATGTGCTTGTAGCGCGGATCGAGCGTATCGGGCGGCATGCCACGCTGCTGAGCGATTTGCAGCTTGATGCCGCGTCTGCGTTGCGCATCGCTCGCGAGATACGTATAGGGTGACACACCCATCAGGACGTTCGGCGTGGCGGCGCGGATATCGGTGGTAGCGGGCGGCTGCACACCACGCGTGACGATGATCCGCGTACCCGCATCCCGCAGGCCGCTCGCGCGCGTTGCATCCAGTACCGCGCGCCGCCAGTCATCGCGCGACATCTTCGGGAGAATGCGCGTGGCATGCATCGAGGCGTCGAGCCGGTCGAGATGGTCGTCCAAGCGGAACATGATGCCGTCCCGCGTCGAGATCATTTCATAGACGCCATCGCCCAACTGGAACCCCATGTCGAAGAACGATACATGGGCCTGCTCCGCCGGAACGAGCTTGCCGTTGATCCATACAGGTGCAGCCATTGCGTTCTCCTCAGATTGAAACGATTGAAACGATTGAATCGATGCTGGCGTCGCCGGCGCGCAACACTCAATGAATCCGGAAGGCCATCAAGCGGATTCCTAACCGAATCGATCGAGTGTATAGGCATCGATCGCCAGGCTGGGCCGGCCCTTGACCATCAGCTCGGCGGTGAGCCGCCCGACCATCGGGGCAAGCGTATAGCCATTCGAGGTCACGCAATTATAGAACCCCGGCACCTGCGCCGATTCCCCGATGATCGGCGCCCCGTCGATGTTCACATTCATCGCGGCCCAGGCGCGGATCACGCGCAGGCGATCGAGCGCGGGCACAACGCGTTGCGCGACCCAGAGATTGCCTTCCAGGCTCGCTCGAAGGACGCTGGCATAGCCGCTAGTTAGATCGGCGCCTGCGGTCCAGCCGCCGCCGATGATGAAGCCGCCCGTATCCGCCTGTTTCAGGCTGAGATGGCGATCCGCATGCGCCACCAGATGCGTGAGCGCGCTCGGGGCCGCCTCGGTGACCACCATCTGCAACGGAGCGCCATGCACCGGCAGCCGATCGATGCCCACCATCGCCGCGATGCGGGGCGACCAGGGACCGGCGGCGTTGACGATGCGCCGGCTCCGGATCGGGCCGCGCGTCGTGTGCAATGCAAATCCCTCTGCGCCGTTTCGCTCGATCGCGGTGACATCGGCCCTGCGAACGAAGCGCGCTCCATGGGTGCCGGCAAGGCGTGCGACCGCGTAGGTTGCGCGCAACGGATTGATCTTGCCCTCGGCGGGACAGAGCTCCGCACCCGCAAGATCGCGTGACAGCGCGGGCGAAAGGTCCGCCAACTCGCGCGGACCGAGCAGGTGCGCATCAATCCCGAACCTGCGTTCGAGCGCGATCTTGGCTTGCAGGAAACGCATCTGATCGGTGTTCTCGGCGACCATTAGGCCACCGACGGTCTGGATCTCGAAGGATTCGCCGGCCAATTGTTCAAGCTCGCGCCAAAGCGTGACCGATGCGGGACCCAGCGGCAAGGTCGTCGCGGCGGGTGCACCGCCCGCCTGGGCCTTCTGGCCAAAATCAAACGACAGAAGTTGCACATGCAGGCTGCCCGCGTTGCCGCCCGAGGCTTGCATATTGAGCTCGTCGCGCTCGATCACGACGACATCGACGCCGCGTTGCGCGAGAAAAAACGCGCAGCAACTGCCGACAATGCCCCCTCCCACCACGGCGACATCGCATTGGCTCTCATTGCGACTGAGCGGCTCGGCGGCAACCGGGCTGCGCAGAACAGGCGGTGGCGGCGTGACGGCGACGTGTCCGCCCCACTCGGGCTTCTCGATAGTGAGCGCGCCGATCGGCACCGGCTTCGCAGGCACGCGTGGCGCGAACAGCGCACGCGCATCCGGCGCGACACCCGTGGTGTGTTCGATCATTCTCGCAACCACGGCGGCGCAGTAGCGTCCCTGGCAGCGCCCCATGCCGCAGCGCGTATGGCGCTTGATCGCCCCGATATGCGGATAGCCCGCTTGAATCACCGCGCGAATCGCGTGTGCGGGGACCGATTCGCAACGACAGACGATCGTGTCATCGGCGATGTCGGTCACGGCGAACGGCGGCGCCTGAAATACCGACCAAAGGGCCCGTTGAAACCGTTCGGCCCGATCAAGTGCTCGTCTCGCATGCCGTAGTGCGCCGGGTGCGACAGGTCGCCCAAGCGAATGCGCGATCGACAACCCGGCGATACGACCATGCGCCTCGGCGATGCGCGCCCCACCGATCGATGCGCCATCACCAATTGCGTAGACGCCTTCAACGCTGGTGCGACCATCCGCGTCGATATCGACCGCGAGCGCACCCACATGCCGATCATCGAATCGCATGCGACAGCCGAGCAGGCTCGCGCTTTCGACCGAGGGCACGAATCCATGGCCGAGGGCAAGCACATCCGCCTCGAGCATCTCGCGGGTATCGTCCGGTTTGTATTGATCCGGCCCGACCGAGGCGATGACCGCGCGCTCGAAGCGATCCCGTCCGATCGCGGCGTGTGCGGTCGTCTGCCAGTGGATCGGCACGCCGGCTCGCCAAAGCTTGACGAGATAGCGCATGCCGTCACGCAGGAGTTCCGGCGCACTGACCGCCATATCGAACGTTCGCAACCAATTGCTTCGCCAGGGCGGCGCGGCGGATTCGAGGACGGCGACGACTTCCGCGCCGCTCTCGATCAGCTCGCACGCGAGCTGAAAATTGAGCGGTCCGTTGCCGGCTATCAGAACCCTGCTGCCTGGTGACACGCGATAGGAGCGAACGAGGGTCTGCATCGCGCCGGTCGTCATGACGCCGGGAAGCGTCCAACCGGCGATCGGGACCGCGCGCTCGTATGCACCGGTCGCGAGGACGAGGCGTGCGGGTCGATAGGTCACCGCGCGTTCACCGACCATCGCGGCGATCTCGAGCGTGCCTAGGGCGCCTAGGGTGCCTAGCGTGCCGTGCATGCCGAACGCGCCCCAGGCGGTGGCATCCGTCTCGATCGTGATGCCCAATCGCCGCGCGGATTGCGCAAGTTGGGCGCCGGTCCGATATTGATCGTCGGCGCGTGCGGTGTCGACGAATCGTTGCGAGGGCGCGAGGGGCTTGAAGAACTGGCCACCCGTCTCGTGACGTTCGTCAATGACGATCACATGCAACCCCGACTCCGCGGCTGCGATCGCGGCAGACAGGCCGGCCGGCCCGGCGCCGATGACCAGGACATCGCAGCGATGTTCGGCGGGAGCCGTCAGTACGGCGGGCGGGACAAGCGGCGACAAGTCGGCGAGCCTTGCAGGCGGTTGCGATTCGATCACCATGCCCGCCTGCACTCTTGCCAGGCACGCACGTTCGCCTAACCGGCCGTTGATGGCGACCGTGCATTCGAAGCAGGCGCCCATGCCGCACCAAAGACCGCGTTCTGCCGCGGGTTCGGTGCGCGGCCGTCCTAGCGCGACGATCCCATGCGCGGCAAGCGCCGCCGCGACGGATTCGCCTTCAAGCGCTGCAATGGCGCGGCCATTGAACGTGATCGTGACCGGTGCGCCGGTTGGAGTCGTGTGTCCTGAAAGACGCATACTTGATCCCTTGATGGGGTAGGTTATCATTTGCAGCCTCGCGTCTCGGGATGCAGCCGTTCATGACCAAGCCATTTCGCGGCACCTACACCGTACTGATCACACCGTTTACGCCGGACGGAAGCGGCGTTGACCTCGCCGCGCTTGCGCGTCTGGTCGACTGGCAGATCGCGCAAGGCATACACGGCCTCATTCCGCTTGGCAGCACCGGGGAATTTCTATCGGTGACCCGCGATGAGCGAACGCAGGTCATCGAAACGGTTGTGAAGCAAGCCAGAGGGCGCGTTCCGGTGCTGATCGGAACAGGCGCCGAATGGACGCGCGATGCAATCGATTTATCGAAGGAAGCGGAGCGACTCCGTGCCGATGGGGTGATGATCATCCCGCCGTTCTACAGCTCGCCGACACCCGATGAACTCTTCGAGCACTATCGCCGGGTGGGCGAGTCGATCTCGATCCCGATCATGGTCTACAACAATCCGGCGACCGCGAATGTGGATCTCACGCCGGACATCGTCGCGCGCCTTGCCCAGATCGACAATGTGCGCTACATCAAGGAATCGACCCTCGAGGTCACGCGCGTGCGGGACATCCTCCGTCTCGCCGGGGATCGGATGACGGTGTTCGCCGGCATTCTCGGCTATGAGTCGTTCTGGCTCGGCGCGCAAGGCTGGGTGGCGGTCTGCTCGAACATTATTCCCAGGGAATCGGCGGAATTGTTCAATCTGGTCGCCGACCATCGCGATATGGAGAAAGCGCTCGCGCTCTATCACCGCATCCTGCCGATCGTGCAGTGGGTAGGCGGCCATCGATACGTCACCGCGACGAAGGCCGCGTTCGAAATGATGGGCATGCCGATGGGTCCGCAGCGCGCGCCCCGCTTGCCCTTGCCGGTCGCGGAGCGCGACGACCTGCGAAAAGTTCTCGTTTCGATGGATCTTATTCCGCGAGCGGCCGTCGCGGCGTGACAATCACTATCAAGGAGAAAGGCATGAATCGTTGCGCAGTCTCGTTGGTGTTCTTTTTCACCGTAACGTTCGCAAGCGGCGTCGTGCACGCACAAGCGTGCAAGCAGCGCGTGGCGGATACCGCGCTGGTTAAACCCGGCACCTTGGTGATGTCGACCAATCCGACGCTTCCGCCGATGCAGTTCGTGAACCAACAAGGCGAGTTGAAGGGCATGCGTGTCGAGTTGGGCGAGGAAATCGCCAAGCGCCTGTGCCTCAAGTCCGAATACATTCGCATCGAGTTCTCGGCAATGATTCCCGGGCTGCAGGCGGGTCGGTGGGACGTCATCAATACCGGCATTTTCGTCACCGATGAGCGCGCGAAGCTGATGCAGATGATTTCGTACGAAAATCAGGCGATCAGTATTTCTTCAGGCAAAGGCAATCCCAAGAAGATCGCCAAGCCGGATGATCTTGCCGGCAAGACGCTCGGCGTCGAGCTCGGCGGGTTCGAGGAACGCAAGATCAAGGAGCTTGCAGCCGATCTGCAGAAGAAGGGCATGCCCGCGATTACGGTGCGAACATTCGACAATTTCGCGACCGCCTACCAGGCGCTACGGGCGGGACAGGTCGAGGGCGTCGTCTCGATCGATTCGGTCGCCAAGGAATATCAGGACCGCGGCGAATTCGAGCGCGTGCTGTCAGGCCTCTATCCGACGCCGGTCGGTCTTGCCATGAAGAACAAGCCGCTCGCCGAAGAGGTCGCCAAGGTGCTGAACGAAATGAAAAAAGATGGCTACTACGACACGCTACTCGGGCGCTTCGGGCTCGCGCCGTTCCAGACGGAGCAATTCGCGATCAAGCAGGTGCAGTAGGAAGCGCCGCGCGCGGCTTGCTAGAGACCGCACGTGCAAGGCTTCAATTGGCGCGGCTTCTCGGAGTACGTTTCCAACGAGTATCTGTTCTGGGGTGCGGTGACCACGGTATGGCTTACCGCATTCGCACTTGTCGCCGGGCTGATCATCGGTGTGCTGCTTGCCCTCATGCGCGTATCGAAGCGTCGAACCCTGTCGCTGCCGGCGCAGACCTATATCTGGGTGTTCCGCGGCACGCCGTTGCTTGTGCAGCTCATCATCATCTTCACCGGCCTGCCGCAGCTTGGCATCAAGCTCTCGGTGGTGCAGTCCGCGCTTCTTGGCCTCGCGCTCAACGAGGCGGCGTACCTTGCGGAGATCATTCGAGCGGGGATTCTTTCCGTATCGAAGGGCCAGGTGAATGCGGCGCTTGCGATCGGCCTCACACCGGCGCAGTCCATGCGCCATGTCGTCATGCCGCAGGCGTTTCGCATCATCATCCCGCCGCTTGGGAACAGCGTGAACGGGCTCCTCAAGACCACCTCGGTGACGTCGGTTATTTCAATGGAAGAGCTGTTGCGACGAACGCAAATCCTCATCCAGGAAAAATTCCTGGTGTTGGAGCTTTTCCTCGTCGCAGCGCTGTACTACCTCTTCATGACCACTTGCTGGGATTTCGTGCAAAGGCGGCTTGAGGCGCGATTCGGTCGTGGCTTCGAGGACGCGCTGGCGGGCAGCGATCGGCGCTAGGCATTTTCGGGGCTAGCGGCGCGATTCAAAACTGCTTGCCCACCCAGAATTGTGCGACGGGATACACGCGATATCGGTTCATGTCCTTGTCGAATTCTCTGGATTCCAAGTTCGCGTCATTTTGCAGTTGTGTGCAGCGCGCGGCTGAGATGCCGGATGCACAAGTCACCGAGTAAGAGGTGGTCGGCTTGCCTTGATACAAAAGACCGATATCGACATTCCAGCTCCAGTTCTTACCGGATGCGACCGCGTTCCCCCAACCCGCGCCGATATACGGAGCAATCGCCCGATACTTCACCGAGCCGTTGATTCTTGAGACTTCATTCGCGCCATAGGTGTTGTTGCCGACGACCCAAACGCCGGAATCCGCGCGCGCTTCGACATCGGCCTTGTTGAAATTCCCGTAGATTCCGCCGGTAATCCTCAACGGGAATCGGAGTGTTGGAAACCAATCCACCACGAGCGGCGCGCTCGCCATCTTTGCCTTCACCGTGTAATCGACACCGCGTTCGCGAAGATCATACGAATACGCCAGACCGTTGCCGCCGAGCCGCAGATTCCACTGCTCCTGCAGCGAGAAGGCGACTTGCGCGCCCAGGCCGAGCGTTCCGGCGGTCAAGCCGAGCGCAACACCCTCGGCGCGTGCGGTGGTTTGGAATACGGTGACCATCGTGATGGCCGCCACCGCGAATTTGATTGTCCTCATGATTCCTCCGAGAATCCCAACGTGTGAGAGCGTTTGCGAACCCGCTTGCATGCACCGGTCAAAAGGTAATCCCGATGCAGCGCCAAGGCAAGTCCCGGTCGTCGAACGGCGGCTTCGCCCGCGACAGACTTTGCTCCCGTGCAACACTTATCGGGATTTCATGGCGAGACAGGCCTCGATGCCACCGACGAAATTCGCGACCATGTTGTCGAGCGTATAGGCCCGGCTTGCGGTTCTGGCCGCTGCACTGACGGTTGCGTAGCGATGAACGTCTCCCAGCAGGTCGATGACCGCGCCCGCGAAAATCGCGGGGTCATCGGGCAGGATGAAACCGTTCCGATTGTGTTCGAGATACTCGATCTCGGGGCCGTGCCGGGCATTGGCGGTCGTGAACATCGGCAGGCCGGCGCAAAAGGCATCGAGCACATGCAGCCCGACCGCGCCCGGGCTCAGGATCAATTTGGCGAGCTTGAAGTACGCCGCCTTCTCGGCACCCCGTTTAACCCCGACGGTGCGCGCCCAGGTCTGGCCCAACAACAACGTTTCGAGATCGGCACGACTCGGACCATCGCCGATCACGACCAGCCTGAAATCAGGGATCGCACGATGGATGCGTTCGGCCGCATCGGCCAGCAGCTCGAGTCGCTTGTCCGGATAGAGTGATCCGCAGTAGAGCCCAAGTGGCGCACCGGGCGCGAGGCCGATGCTCTTTGCAAGCGCATCGAGGGACGCCGGATCGACCGCCCGCAGATCGGCGATGAACTGTTCATTGTCGATCGCGTTGTTGAGGCAGGTGATGCGCTCGCCCGGGAACCCGTGTGACGTGAGAATGCTGCGCGTGAGGCCGGTATAGGCGAACCACCAATCGACCTTGTTGAGCCAGTACGTCTTCCATCGCTCGCGCACGCCGGTGGGGCGATCGCTTTGAAAATTCTTGCCGTGTCCCCAGTAAGCGATCTTCGTTCGGCCACCGAACTCGCGACGAAGAAGGAGCGGATAGTTCGAGAGGATGCGGTTTTCCTGCATCACGATGACGAGATCCGAATCGCGGAGATCGCGCGGCATTGACTGCCAGAGCAGGTCGCGCCCACGCACACTCAACCATCGGTTGTTGACCTCGTGCGCCCATGCAATGCGACCGGTATCCCGCTTGAGTGCTTCGCGCGGCGATGGCTGGCCGTACACCAGTTGCAGCTCGATGCCGCGACGATCGCATTCGGTGTGCAGCCGCTCGAGCAGGCCGACGCGGTAATGCAGCAGGCGATGCTGGAGAATGGTGACTTTCCTGCGCGTCATGATGGGTTCGGCGGGAGCGGTTGCTTTGGCATTGCCGGCTCGATGATGAAATCGTCGAAGCCTTGTTCCGAGAAGACGAAGCGACCATTGCGAAGTGACGCTTCATGATTTGCGATGTCGGTCGGATCGGTGAATCGCTTCGCGACTTCGCGCGCGGGCGTCCCGGCGACGATGGTGTATGGCGCAACGTCCTTGGTCACGACCGAGCCGGTTGCAACGATGGCCCCACGGCCGATCCGCACACCGGTCATCACGATGGCGCCATAGCCGATCCAGACGTCGGTCTCCACGACCACCTTCTCGTGGCGCCACGGACTAGGCTGCCGCGTGCTGCCGATCCAGGGCGAAAATCGCACCGGGATTCCAACCGACCGGTAGTCGTGATCATGTTTGCCGACGAATGCCACCCGATTGGCGATGAGCACGAAGTCGCCGATCTCGGCGTTGCACTCGATGTTGATGTCCTTGCCGATATAGACGTTGTTGCCGATCGCGATGCGGTCGGGTGCCCAAAGCGTTGCATTGCGGCCGATATGCAGCCCGTGTCCATGCGTGAGGAATCGCCGGGCACGGAATGCCGTAAGGGCGGTACGAAACCTGCGCAGGGCCGCGAATAGAACCTTCGTCATGATGGATTGGTGAAAAAACCCGGTGCGCCAGCGACCGGTTTCCTAGGCGTATCCGATCCCGTGCCTGCGCTGGCGAATCGTTCCGAACACCTTGTTGCAGGCGATCGCGCCGGCGCTTGAGGACAGCATAGACATCCACAGCTTGAATGCCGCGGTGGTCGAACCGTCGAAGCAAATCCGCGGCAGGCGAATCGTCTGATTGCCGCGGGTGACCGCGCCACGTTGCACGATGTGCTGATAGCGCAGCCCCAGATTCGATGCGATGCCTTCCCATCCGACATTGCAGCGGCCCCAAGGCCAGGCGAGGTGTCGAAACGTGCTGCGTGGGACGCGCACCTCGGCCGCGAGAATGTCGACGGAGTCGGCGAGATCTTTGGTCACCGCCGCGTGACCCGTTGCGCTCTCGTCCCAATGGGTGTGTGCATGCGAGTGCGATTGAAACTGGATCAGCCCTTCGGCGGCGAGCTTCCGGACGTCGTCCCACGCCACGTGCGTTCCTGAAATTTCACTCGTGATCAGAAATGCCGTCGCGGAGAATCCATAACGGCGCAATATCGGTGCGGCGTTGTGGACAAGATCGACATAGCCATCGTCGAAGGTCAGCAGAAAGGATTTCCCGCCGGTTGATGCCCGCGGATTCTCGAGCGCATGTTCGAATTGCTCGAGGGTCAACGAACGGTAGCCTCGCTCCGCGAGCCATGCGAGCTGCGCGTCGAACACCGACGCAGGCGTTGCGAGACCATCGGGACTGTCGTCGATCTTGTGATAGAGCAGAATCGGAATGGGTTGATACATGTTTGATCAGTGGGGTGCAGAGGCGAGCCCGCACGATAATTCAGGCGAAATCCATCGGATGCCGGCAATTCGACAGAACCGTGACGAAGAACACAGCAGGGGGCCACGGTGGGCACAAGTTGGCATCGTGAGGACGTAATCTAACCGCACCTGTCCGAACGGACGGCTATTTTTCCGACAAAGCGGACGACCGGCGCGGTCGATGCCGGTGCAACGCCGCCCCCATCTGGGATGGTTGTTCCCGTCCCGGCATCTCGCTGGCGATGTCTCGCTGATCAGCATGGAGCACCGATACATGGTTCGAGTAGGGCTCATCGGCTTGGGCAAAATGGGCATCTCCCACCTTGCGATCATCAAGGCGCACCCTGACGTCGAGCTTGCGGCCATCTGCGACTCGACGCGTTATGCGCTCGACGTCTTGAACAAATATACCGGCATCAAGTGCCACACCGATTATCGCAAGATGATCGATGAAGAGAAGCTCGATTGCGTGTTCGTCGCCACGCCATCGAAGGCCCATGCGGGCATGGTGAAGTACGCGCTCGAACACAATCTGCATGTCTTCTGCGAGAAGCCGTTCGTGCTCGATCCGGTGGCCGGGCTCGAGCTGGTCGAGATCGCGAAACAACGGCAGCGTGTGACGCAGGTGGGATACCACTACCGGTTCGTCGGCGCGTTTCGCGAGGCGAAGCGGCTTCTCGATGCGGGTGCGCTCGGGCGCATCCATCACGCACGCGCCGAAGCCTATGGTCCGGTCGTGCTCCGGCCAAGTGGCGGGACGTGGCGGTCCGCAAAATCCGAAGGCGGCGGATGCCTCTACGACTATGCCTGTCACGCCATCGATCTCGTCCACTATCTGATCGGCACGCCCAACGCGGTTGGTGGCACGGTCCTCGCAAAATTGTTCTCTCGGGATGTTGAAGACGAGGTCTACTCGACGCTTTATTTTCCGGATGGTGTGACGTGCCAGCTCGCCGCGAACTGGAGCGATGAAAGCTATCG
>JBJXGX010000059.1:0-27562 GCA_046160305.1 Burkholderiales bacterium | reverse complement strand
CGCCTGCTTTCGTGCCTACGCATCAAACACGATGTCACCATCGCCTCTGCAAGGCTCGATACCCGGCCCGTGGCTAGCGGCTACCGGCGCGGGGCTTACACCCGCTAGAATTTGCAGCATTGCCCAGCCGCAACCAAGACCTTACCCTGTCCCTGCTGCCCTTCCTTCGATCAAGTAGAACTCGCAGCGGTTTCGCGCTTCAGCAAATCGCGAATACGCTCTCTCGCTACCGCGTCGCGTTCCCCAGGCGGCAGAAGATCCGTCTCGACGACGATCTGCGCGGCGCGCCGGCCGAACGCTTCGAGCCGCGCACGGTCTTCCATGCCGGCACCTGCCGCCTTGAACACGAATTCGTGGCAATACGTGCGCACCGCTTCGCCAACGCCGTAACGGCGCGGCACGGCTGGGAGCTCCCCGCGCTCCACCGCCTGAATTGCGCGCGCAAGCATGCGCCGGATCATCACGACACCGCGATCCGTCGTGCCCAGATGCTCGGCCCGGCGGTTCACGATGGGTCCCTGGCTCACGCACGCGTCATAGTCGCCGGGTTCGCGCTGGCGTTCCTCGTACGGGCGATCCGGCGTCTGGCCGATGATGCCCAAGCGGCCCACACCGAACATGCTTTCGTCGAGCTTTCGCTGCCGGCCGGACACATTCATGTCGTTGAGATGCCGAAGGCCGATATAGAAACAGTTGTGATCATCGACCGGCGTAACCCATCGGGTGGTGAACGCGGAGACGAAGAAACTCTCCGCGTTCACAGGATTGGAACCGCCGGTGAACTGACCCATGTTCGGCAGGATCATGTCACTTGACCGGGTGAAGACGAAGTCGTTGACCTTGCGCGTGGCCATCGACAGGAAGCCCTGCGGCGTCTCGACGAAATCGAGCACCGGCAACTCGCGAAACGCGGCTGAGAACTGCAATCCGCTCACGATCGCGTGCAAAAACGCGTTGTGGATCGGGTCGGCCGCGTTCTCGATCACCTGCAACCAGTTGCAGGGATACTCGAGACTGAACGGCGCGAGACGGTTGCCGGGCGGGCCGGTAAAAGTGTCATAGACCGGCAGGTGCGGCAGGTGTTCGGGCGGCCCCATGTAGGCGAACAGAAGCCCATGCAACGCGCGCACCATGTAGGCGCCCTGGCAGAAATTCTCCTTGATCTTGCTGCCGGCCGGTTCCGCGGGGGTATCAAGGATGGTGCCGTCAACATCGAAGTGCCAGCCGTGATAACAACAGCGGATGCCGCGCTCGGCGGGGATACCGAATTCAAGAGACGTGCCGCGATGCATGCAGTGGCGGTGCAAGAGACCCAACCGGCCCGATCCGTCGCGAAATACGACCAAATCTTCGCCTAACAATCGGACCGGCAGCGGCAAGTCCTCAAGCTGGGAAGCAATGAGGAATGGATGCCAGTAACGGCGCAGATACGTCCCGCATGGCGTACCGGGCCCCACTTTCGAGAGCAGATCGTCACCCGCATCCGGCGATCGATTGTAGTAGCCGGTGTAGGGGCCGACAGCGGGCCGTGATTGAGGTGTTTCGCTCATGGTGCACCCGTTCACTGGAGTCTTTGGATTCGCGCCGCATGACATGCGCACCGATGATACAGGTATGCCGCGAGAGTCTTTCACCACCGCTCGATCGCATCAATTGAATACCCGGGACCGAATCCAACTTGGCGCAATGCATGCAAAATGACGGTGTGATCGACCCGGAGAGTTTGCGATGCTGCTTGGAAGATGGTTGTGCCTCGTTGCCTTCATGACACTGCCTGGTGCCTCGCTCGCGCAAGGTGGTGCACTGGCCTATCCGAACAAGCCGATTCGCCTGATCGTTCCGTTTGCACCTGGCGGAGGCACCGACATTCTCGCGCGAAGCCTCGGGCAGCTGCTCGGTTCCGGCCTGGGCCAACAGGTGCTGGTCGAAAATCGCCCTGGCGCGGGCGGTGTCGTCGGCGCCGAATTGACCGTTCGCGCGGCGCCCGATGGCTACACGATCCTGATGGTGTCATCGAGCTATTCGGTAAATCCGGCGCTCTACAAGCTTGCATTCGATCCAGTCAAGGATCTCACACCGATCATCCAGGTTGCCGCAGTGCCGTTCGTGCTCGTGGCGCATCCAGCTCTGCCGGCTGGCAACGTCAGGGAAGTGATCGCGCTCGCCAAATCGAAGCCCGACCAGCTGAACTATGCATCCTCCGGAATCGGTTCCTCACCGCACCTCGCAAGCGCATTGTTCAACCTTCGCGCCGACATTCGGATGAACCACATCCCTTACAAGGGCGGTGGCCCCGCGATTGCCGATGTTATCGGCGGGCATGTGCATTTTCTTTTCTGCACGGTCGTTCAGGGGCTGCCACACCTCAAGTCGGGCGCGCTCAAGGCGATCGGCGTCGGCGGCGCCAAACGGTCGCCCGCGCTCCCCGATGTACCGACCATCGCCGAATCGGGCATTCCAGGGTACGACATCACCAATTGGTTCGGGTTACTTGGGCCGCGTGACCTGCCGAAGTACCTGGTCGATCGACTGAACACCGAAGTCGGGCGGCACCTGCGCGATCCGGAATTCATGGCTCGGCTCGCCGCGGAAGGCGCAATACCGGTGGGCAACACGTCCGGCGAATTCGCGACCGTCGTCAGTGCGGATATCGAAAAATACAGCCGCATCGTGCGGGAAACAGGCATTCGGATGGAGTAGCGTATTCACCCAATTTCTTACGAACGCAAGCAATGAAGATCGCCATTCTCGACGACTATCACGACACGCTTCGCACGCTCGACTGTTTTCAAAAGCTGTTAGGCCACGAAATCAAGATCTGGAACGATCACGTCCAGGACGTCGATACTCTAGCCGAACGATTACGCGACACCGAAGTGCTGGTGCTGATCCGCGAACGCACCGCGATCCGTGCGCCACTGCTTATGCAATTGAACAAACTCAGGCTCATCAGTCAGCGGAGCGTCTATCCGCATATCGACATCGAGGCTTGCACGCGGCTTGGCATCATTGTTTCGTCCGGTCAACATCCCGGCACGCCCTCGTATGCCACCGCAGAACTCACATGGGCCCTCGCGCTTGCAGCGATGCGCGAGCTTCCGCAGCAGATGGCGGCGCTCAAGGCCGGAAAATGGCAGATTGGCGTCGGCAACAGCGTCCACGGCAAAACGCTCGGCATCTACGGTTACGGCAGGATCGGCAGCGTCGTGGCGGGTTATGGCAAAGCGTTCGGGATGAACGTCGTGGTATGGGCGCGCGAAGGCTCGCTCAAGCAGGCACGCAGCGACGGTTACGCAGTGGCGCCCAGCAAGGAGGCGTTCTTTTCGGCGTGCGATGTCATCTCGCTCCACATGCGCCTGGTCGATGCAACACGCGGCATCGTGACCGCCGGCGACCTCGCGCGAATGAAGCCGACCGCGTTGCTGGTCAACACCAGCCGCGCGCCACTGATCGAACAGGGCGCCCTGGTTGCCGCCCTCAAAGCGGGGCGTCCAGGCATGGCCGCGATCGATGTGTATGAAGAAGAGCCGGCCCTCGACCCGGGCAACCCGCTGTTCGCAATGGAAAACGTCGTGTGCACGCCCCACATCGGATATGTTACGCGTGACGAGTACGAGCTTCAGTTCTCGGACATCTTCGACCAGATCATCGCTTACGCGGCCGGCAATCCAATCAATGTCGTCAACCCCGATGTGCTGGTGATCGCACGCGGCTAGACGATCGCGTTTCGATCGCCCAGAGGATATTCTGCTGACCGTGATTCACCTCGGGAAGGATGTTCCATGTTGAAGTGGCTCGCCGCCGGCCTCCTCGTTAGCGCGGCGCTCCCGGCGTACGCACAAACTTTCCCGGCGAAGCCGGTGCGTATCTTGCTCGGCTATTCAACGGGCGGCACAGCGGACAACCTAGGCCGCGTGATCGCCGAACGGCTCGTTCAGCGAGTTGCTGGACAATGCACGGCGTGCGAGCGCCGGAATCAGCTTCGCCAATTCAGGCACTGGCAGTCCCGCCCACCCGGCGAGTGAGATGCTGATGGCACGCGCCACGTAAATTCACGAAGCGCTTTATCTGACGCCGCGGCCGACAGCCAGAGCGGCTGGGCACATCGATCACGGACATTGCGCTAAGCTTCGCGAACGTGGGTCCTTCCCGCACCAACGCGTATGCCCCGTTCCTTGAATATTGTTCGTTGAATCCCGATCCAATCCTCGAAGGAGTGATCATGAAAAAATCGATGCTGGTTCTCGCGGCCGCGTTGGTCACCGTGAGCATGGCGCACGCCCAGGACACGCTCAAGAAGATCAAAGACTCGGGCGCCGTCACGATGGGCGTGCGCGAATCTTCCGGCGCCTTGTCGTTCACGCTGGGCGACGGCAAGTACGTAGGCTTTCATGTCGAAGTCTGCCAACAGGCGCTGGCGGATGTCCAGAAGCAGCTCGGCATGGCCAAACTCGACATCAAGTATCAGGCCGTAACCTCGCAGAACCGCATTCCGCTGGTGCAGAACGGCACCGTGGACATCGAATGCGGATCGACCACCAACAATGCGACCCGCCAGAAGGATGTGGCCTTCGCGCCCACCACTTATGTCGAGGAAGTGCGTGTCGCGGTCAAGGCGAATTCCGGTATTACGTCGATCAGCCAGCTTGCCAACCGAAAGGTCGCCACGACCACCGGCACTACATCGGTACAACACCTTCGCAAACACGAGCGTTCCGCCAAGATCAACTTCGACGAGGTATTCGGCAAGGACCATGCCGACAGCTTCCTCCTCCTGGAGAGTGGCCGCGCCGACGCGTTCGTCATGGACGGCCAGATTCTCGCCGGGCTGATCTCGAAGGCGAAGAAGCCGGACGACTTCAAGATCGTTGGCGAGGTCCTGTCGGTCGAGCCGATCGCGATCATGTATCGCAAGGACGACGCCGGATTCAGGAAAGCCATCGACGACAGTGTGCGCGCGATGATGAAATCGGGCGATCTCGCGAAGCTCTACGACAAGTGGTTCATGCAGCCGATTCCGCCCGCCAACACCCGGGTCGGGCTCGCGTTATCGGAGGCGACCAAGGCCGCATGGAGCGGTCCGAACGATCGCCCCATGGAAGACTACGCGAAGAAATAGCCCCTGAGCGGGCGCGGGCGCCTGCTGACGCGGGGCCACTGAAGCGCCGTATATCAACGCTGCATCGGAAAGCAGGAGGGGGAGCGCATGACCTGGGACTGGCAGGTCTTTTTCCAGGACACCGGCGGCGACCAGACCTACCTCGCCTGGATGGTGTCGGCCTGGGGCTGGACGCTTTCGGTGGCGCTCCTCGCGCTCGTCGTCGCCCTCTTCACCGGCTCCTTGATGGGTATCCTCCGCACAACGCCTAACAAGTGGCTCGTGCTGATCGGCAACGCCTGGACCGAGCTGTTCCGCAACATCCCGCTGCTGGTGCAGATCTTCCTCTGGTATCACGTCATCCCGGGGATATACAAGCCTCTGCAGGCGTTCCCGAGCTTCATCCTCGTCGTCTTCGCACTTGGGTTCTTCACGTCGGCGAGAATCTCCGAGCAGGTGAAGGCGGGGATCGAATCGCTGTCTCGGGGCCAGCGCTACGCCGGCCTCGCGATGGGTCTCACTCTGCCGCAGACCTACCGCTACGTGCTGCTGCCCATGGCGTTTCGCATCGTCATTCCGCCGCTCACCAGCGAGTCGATGAACATCATCAAGAACTCGTCGGTGGCCTTCGCCGTGAGCATCGCCGAGCTCACCATGTTCGCGATGCAGGCGCAGGAAGAGACGTCGCGTGGCGTCGAGATCTACCTCGTCGTGACGCTGCTCTACTTCGTGTCCGCCTTCGCGATCAACCGCATCGCGTTGTTCATCGAACACCGTGTCCAGGTGCCCGGAATGATCGGGGGCGGGAAATGAATCTCGACTTCGCCTTCCTTGATTGGGCCCTCATCAACAGCTTCATCGTCAAGGGCCTGATCTTCTCCGTTCAGCTCACGTTGATCGCGATGATCGGTGGCATCGCACTCGGCACGGTCCTCGCGTTGATGCGCCTCTCAGGGAAATCATGGCTCGTCATGCCGGCGGCGTTCTATGTCAACACGCTGCGCTCGATCCCCCTCGTCATGGTGATCCTGTGGTTCTTCCTCCTGATCCCGTTGTTGATTGGCCGGCCGATGGGCGCGGAGTTGTCGGCGATCATCACGTTCACGGTCTTCGAGGCGGCCTACTACTCGGAGATCATGCGTGCCGGCATCCAGTCGGTGCCGAAGGGGCAGGTCCACGCGGGTTATGCCATGGGCATGACCTATGGGCAGACGATGCAACTGGTGGTGCTGCCGCAGGCTTTCCGCAACATGCTGCCGGTGCTGCTGACCCAGACGGTGATCCTGTTCCAGGATACGTCGCTCGTGTATGCCATCGGTGCCTACGACCTCCTGAAAGGCTTCGAGATTGCCGGCAAGAACTTCAATCGGCCGGTCGAGACCTATCTCGTCGCGGCGGTCGTGTACTTCGTGATCTGCTTCAGCCTGTCGATGCTCGTTCGTCAGTTGCAGAAGAAGATCCAGATCATTCGTTGAACGGGGCGTCCCCATGATCGACATCAAGAACGTCAGCAAATGGTACGGCAGCTTCCAGGTGCTGACCGACTGCACCACCCGCATCGCGAAGGGCGAAGTGGTGGTCGTCTGTGGCCCGTCGGGGTCGGGCAAGAGCACCTTGATCAAGACCGTCAATGCGCTGGAGCCCTTCCAGAAGGGCGACATCGTCGTTGACGGCATCTCAGTCTCCGATCCGAAGACCAACCTGCCCAAGCTTCGCGCACGGGTCGGGATGGTGTTCCAGCATTTCGAGCTGTTTCCGCATCTCACCGTGACTGAGAACCTGACGCTCGCGCAGATCAAGGTGCTCGGCCGCAACACCGACGAAGCAAAGACCCGCGGCCTGAAGATGCTCGACCGCGTTGGTCTGATGGTGCAGAAGGACAAGTTTCCGGGGCAGCTCTCGGGCGGCCAGCAACAGCGCGTGGCGATCGCGCGCGCGCTGTCCATGGATCCGATCGTCATGCTGTTCGACGAGCCGACTTCGGCGCTCGACCCGGAAATGGTCGGCGAGGTGCTGGATGTGATGGTCAAGCTCGCAACCGAGGGCATGACGATGATGGTCGTCACCCACGAGATGGGTTTCGCACGCAAGGTCAGCCATCGCGTTGTCTTCATGGACGAGGGCAAGATCGTCGAGGACTGCACGCGCGACGATTTCTTCGGCAAACCCGACGTGTTATCGCCGCGCGCGAAGGAGTTTCTGTCGAAGATCCTGCAGTACTAGCTACGGCAGAACCGTCGAATTCACGAATAGCCAAATCTTCGTTGAAATGTGCGCGGGCGATGCGCGAATAGTTCGTGGGGCGCCGGCGTGAAAAGGCTTCGGGACGCGCGATCAGCCGCTTTCGCCGATTCAATAAAATCAACCCCAATCAAAAAGCCGGGAAGGCAACGGATGACAAACAACCGCAATCGCGCGGCGGCGCGAGGCGCGCGCGGGCACACGCCGGCACGATCCGCCTGAGCGACCGATGGTCCGCATCGCCTCAGTCCTCAATGTCCTTGGCAAGATCATCGCCATTTTCGCGGTGACGATGCTGTTTCCGATGAGCCTCTCCCGGTTGCTCAATGAGGGTGCGGCGAGCGCCTACGACGGCGCAATTTTGGCGACGCTCGCTTCGGGAGGCGGGCTGTGGCTTGCCACCCGCAGGCGCGCGCATCGCGAATTGAAACCGCGCGACGGCTTTCTACTGGTCACGCTGGTATGGACGGTGCTCCCGATATTCGCGATGCTGCCGCTGCTCCTCCACCTTCCAGAACTATCGATCACTGACGCCTACTTCGAGGCGATGTCCGGTCTCACCGCCAGCGGGGCGACGGTGCTCTCCAATCTCGACCAATTGCCCGCGTCACTCAACCTGTGGCGCGGGCTGATCGTCTGGCTAGGCGGGATGGGCGTCATCGTGCTCGCGGTGGCGATCCTGCCAATGCTCGGTGTCGGCGGCGCGCAACTGTTCAAGGCCGAGATGCCCGGTCCGCTCAAGGACTCGAAGCTCACGCCCCGCATTACCGAGACGGCGAAATGGCTGTGGGGCATCTACTTCGGGCTCTCGGCCGCGTGCTTCATTTGCATGCGCCTCGCCGGCCTCGAATGGGTCGACGCGGCGATGCACACCTTTACCACCATGGGGCTTGGAGGATTCTCCAACCGGGACGCCAGCGTCGGACATTTCGATTCGATCGCGGTGGAGATCGTGACAGTCATCTTCATGCTGATCGCGGTCCTCAATTTCGCGGTGCACTTTCGCGCGCTGCGCGGCCGCTCGCTGATGCCCTATTTTCGCGATCCTGAAACGCGCGCATGCCTCGCGATCATTGCCGCCTCCTGCGTGCTGGTGACGGTCCATCTCTTCCTGACCGGCACCTATGACAGCCTGGCCACCGCGTTCCGCTATGCGACCTTCAATGTCGTATCGGTGGCGACCACGACCGGATACGCGACGACCGACTATAGCCTGTGGCCCGTGTTCGCACCGATCTGGATGCTCTTTCTCTGCACGTTCGTAAGCTCCTCGGGCTCTACGGGAGGCGGCTTCAAGATGATCCGTGCGCTTGTCCTGTGGCAACAGACCTTCCGCGAGCTGCGGCGCCTCGTACATCCGCGGGCGGTGATCCACGTCAAGATCGGCCAGGCGGTGATCGAGAATAACGTGATCTTCGCGGTATTGGCGTTCGCGATGCTCTTCGGCTCGACGATTGTCGTCGTCACGCTGCTGCTCGCGATCTCCGGTGCCGACATCATCACTGCATTCTCCGCGGCGCTCGCCTGCGTCACCAACATGGGCCCGGGCCTGGGCGCGGTCGGACCCGCGTCCACGTATGCGGTTCTCAATGATTTCCAGACCTGGGTCTGCACATTCGCGATGCTGCTGGGTCGCCTCGAGCTCTTCACGATGTTCGTCGTGATGACGCCGAGCTTTTGGCGGCAGTGACATGCCGGAGTGCTTGCCCAACGCATCCGGACACGGTGCGATGCACCACACCAATCGGCGTCAGGCGCCCGCAGATTGCTATTATCGGGACTGCCTGAACGAGCGCTTCCAAGACAATGACCCGCCGCGCCCAACCAATCGTGTTACTTCCCTTGATGCTTGCTCTGGCCTTCGCCGTAGCCCCCTCCTCATGGGCGCAGGCGTACCCAAGCAAACCTGTTCGCATCATCGTCCCCACTACCGCCGGCGGCACGACCGATGCCATCGCACGAACCGTGGCCAACGACCTCGGCGCACGAATCGGCCAACCGGTGTTGATCGACAATCGCCCCGGCGCCGGTGCGCAGATCGGCATTGATGCGACGATCAAATCGCCGCCTGATGGCTACACATTGCTCGTGTCGTCGAACTCGATCCTGCCGGTGCTGAAAAAGGTGCCACCCTACGACCCGGCAAAGGACCTCACGCCGATTACGATGATCGCCATCTCGCCGATCGTCTATGTCGTGAATACGAAGCTGGCGGCCTCGACGCTTGGTGAATTTCTCGCGATGGCGAAGGCAAAACCCGATGCCGTGCGCTATGGCTCGGCCGGATTGGTCAGCGCGTTGCATCTGTCGGTCGAGATGCTCGCCGCGATCACCGGCGTGCAGATGCTGCGTGTACCCTACAAGGGCGGCACACCGATGATGACGGCGATCGTCGCGGGCGATATCGAAATGGTGCCGACCAGCCCCGATTTCGCGCGCCGCTATATGGATTCCAAACAGTTGAAGAGCCTGGTGCAGACCGGCAAGACACGGCAGGCGTTGTTGCCCGAAGTACCAACCACCACCGAGCTTGGCATCCCCGAGGTCGATGTGTTGAGCTGGTTCGCGCTATTCGGCCCTGCGAGGTTGCCGCCGGAGATTGCGACACGCCTTGCCGCGGAAATTGCCGCGGTCGTGGAGATACCGGCTGTGAAACAGCGCATCGCCGTCGTCGGGGCGGACACGTCGACGATGACGCCGGAAGCCTTTGCGCGCTACGTCGACGCAGACAATCAGAAGTGGGCGCGCATCGTGCGCAACGCAAAGGTGCCGTTGCAGGATTGACGTTGCAACGGCCTCTTACTCAACGACAATGCCGGCCGATTTGATGATCGGCGCAAAGCGCACTGCGGTTTCGCGCATGAGCGTGGTCAGTTGCTCGGGTGTGCTGCCGATCAGTTCGTACGCCCGCTGGGTCAATCGTTGTTCCTTGAAGGAGGGCTCCGTCAATACGGTGAGCACATCGCGATAAAGCTTATCGACAATCGCCGGTGCCGTTCCCGCCGGCACGAACAAGCCGAGCCAGATCGCGTTTGCCTGCATTTGCGCATACCCAAGTTCATTGAAGGTCGGCACGTCCGGTAATTCCACCATGCGCTTGATGCCATCCACGGCCAGCACCTTCACCCGCCCTTCTTTCGCGGCACCCCGGATGGAATTGATCGACATCCATGCCACCTGCACCGTGCCTGAAATGATGTCGGGCAATACCGCAGACGCACCTTTGTACGGAACATGAACGAGATCGATACCCGCCAGCTGCTTGAACATTTCCAGGGCGATGTGCGGGGACGAGCCGACGCCGTACGATGCATAGTTGAGCTTGCCGGGATTGGCCTTGGCACGGGTGACCAGATCCTGCAGGGAATCCACCGGCACTTTTCCGTTGACGACGATCATCGCCCGCCAGGTGACCAGCGCGCTCACCGGCGTCAGATCGCGCATCGTGTCGTAGGGCAAAGACCGAAATACCATCTGATTCACCGCAATCGATGAATCGGCATAGAGGATCGTATGCCCGTCCGCCGCCGATTTGGCCACGATGTCGGTGCCGATGATGCCGCTTGCTCCGGGTCGATTGTCGATGACCACGGGTTGCTTCCACATGGCGGAGAGCTCAGGTGCAACGGCGCGGATCAGTGCGTCGGCCGGTCCGCCTGCCGGAATGGGAATAACGATGCGGACCGGCTTCGCTGGATAGGCTTGCGCCCAACCCCGCGACGCGCACGCCGCCAACGCGACTGCGATCAAGAACTGGCGTGTTTGTCTGGTCGTCATCGGGCGCACTCTACGCCGCCGCTGTGCGCAGCTGCGCGGGCGGCTCGTACCCACCGACGCGGAGCTCCTGGATGCTTGGCATCACATCGCGCGCGATCATCGTGAGGCTGTCGATCGTATCGACGTGACTGAGATCACCGCCCTGCCCCATCATCAGCAGATGGCCGCAGCCCCCCACGTAGGAGTGATAGGCCTTGATCTGTTCGTACACCTGGTCGGGCGTGCCGGCGAATACAACATGCGCGTCGATCAACTCATCGATGCTTGCCTTGGCGAGAATGACCTTCTTGCCGCTGCTCATCAACACGGTGCGATGTTCGGCTACGTAGTCCTGGTCCACCTTCAACCGCAACTCTTTCGCGACGAGCTGCGCCGGAACATAACCCGGCGGATTGGCGAATTGCGGTGCAAGGCGCGTTTGCGTGCGCACATAGCCCGCTATCTGGAAGGCACGACGCTTTGTCTCTGCTTCGGTTTTCGCGACCGCCACCATCGCCATGTAGCCAAATTGGGTTGACGGGGGCATGCCCCAGCCCAGTTCCAGCCACCGGCGACGATAGGCATCAAACAGTTGCTTGGAGGCACGGCCGTTGAGAAACGTACCAACCTGCGCCTTCTGCTCCGCGATCCAGCCGCCCGCCGCCGCGCCGATCGCAACCATCCATACCGGCGGATGCGGATCCTGATAGCAGCGCGGCCAGATATTCACCTCGCGGCATTTGAAGAATTCGCCGTTCCACGAGAACGGGCCATCGTGCGTGGTCAATGCCTTCATGATCAGGCGATAAGCCTCGCCGAATCGACGCGTCTGCGTGACCGGATCGCCGCTTGCCGCGAAGACCTCGTACTGCGCGCCACGCACGAACCCCATTTCAAACCGACCGCGCGAGTAGGTGTCGATCATCGCGATTTCTTCGGCGACGCGTACCGGATCGCTGCGATTGGCGATCGGAATGCCAAGTGACATCAGTCGCACACGCTTGGTCGTGCGCGCCAGTACCGCGAGCGGCAAGGTGCAGGAAGCCGAGATGCACGTCGCGGTGGCATGATGTTCATTGACCAATATGTTGATGCCGATCTCGTCGCACAACTGCCATTGCGCCATGTACTCGTCGTAGAGGTCGGCAGCCTTGCGTGGATCGATATAGCCGTTCGGAAAGATATTCTTCAATGGGCCTTCTGTCGCATTCCAGGCCGGGTGATACGGCTGCTCGGTGAATTGCCATACGTTCACGGTGGCTCCCTCACGAACCCTCAGTCCGGTGCAAGCGAAGCAAATCGGGCGACGGCGGCAGCAAATTGCGCATGCTGCTCCACCGCCGCATGGTGCGCAGCATCTTTGATGATCTCGAACCGCGCACCGGGAATGGCGCCGGCGTACGCGCGTCCGTACTCGCTGGAGACGATGCCATCGCGCTCGCCCCAGAGTACAAGCGTCGGAATGCGGATCCGATGCAACCAGCGCTTCAGGAGCGGGTTGTACATATAGGGCATCCATCCGAAGCGTGCGAGGCTTTCGCGATTGCGCGCTATCACGCCCAGATCATCGTCCGACAGGGCCGCCACGCTACGCCGCCACTTGGCCGGATCCACAAAGGAGCGGCGTTCAACGTCGTCCGGATGCAAGGTGAAGATGTCCTGGATCTCCACTGCAAGCTCGTCGCCACTCACGCGAATGCCGAACGCATCGGCCAGCACCAGGTGCGATAGGTGTGCCGTGCTGCGAATCGCGATTTCCGCGGCGATCCAGCCACCGAACGAGGCGCCCACCAGGATGGCGTCACGCAATTTCAAGTGATCAAACAGATCGAGATAGAAATAGGCGAGATCGTCAATGGCACGATACGGCGTCGGAAGATCGGTATGGCCAAAACCGGGGTGCGATGGGGCGATCACGCGATACGACGCGCTCATACGCGAGAGAAACGGATCGCAGAACACCAGGCCTTCGCCGGAATGAAGAAAGACCAGCGGCACCCCGGTGCCGCGTTCGATGAGCTCAACGTTGATATCGCCCAGCTTTAGCCGTGACGCCGGCGCAGGTGACACATCGCACCCCAAATTGATGATCTGACCCGACTTGAGCCCGAAGTGGCCTTACTTGAGGTTCTTGCGAACGATGCGATTGCGCAGCGCCCCAAGCCGCTCGAATTCGACTTCGACCACATCGTTCGGCTTCAACCAGTGGCCGCTTTCCAAACCACAGCATCCGCCGATCGTGCCCGAACCGTATACGGAGCCGACCTGCAGGGTCTCGTCAACCGACAGAAAAGCGATGATGTCTTCGAACGAGTGGATCATGCCGCGCGTTGTGCTATTGCCGACCTCGTTGCCGTTGATACGCACTTTCACGCCGAGTCCGCGCGCATCCGGAATCTCATCGCGGGTGACGATCCATGGCCCGATTGCATTGCCGGTGTCGAAGCTCTTGCCTTTGGCAGGCCCCATCCAGCCTTCCATTTCGCGTGCTTGGCGATCGCGCGCTGAAAAGTCGTTGAAAATCGCATAGCCGAAAATGTGCTCACCGGCGCGGCTCTTTGCAATGTTCTTCCCTTTCCTGCCGACGAAGACGGCGAACTCTGCTTCGTAGTCCATCCACTCCGAGAAGCTTGGCCACTCGATCTCGGCATCCTGCCCCACCACATTGAATCGATTGGCGGTGTAGTAGGTCGGCTGTCTGAGGCTCACTTCCGGGATCGTATGGTTGAACTTGGCGCGCTCAGGCTCGGGCTGTCCGGCGATGCGCGCTTTCAGTTTCGCGATACCGAATGGCGCGTCCCGCATATGCTGCTCGAAGTTGTTGAAGTCGAGGATGTAGCGCGGCTCGGGCACCGGTGCAAGCAGCTTCGTCGAAGCCAGCGCTTTGCGGTGCGAGGCATCGGACCCGGCGCGCTCGATGATGCGACGTACGAGGTCGAGGCCCTGATCCCCCGCATCCATTAACGCGAGCATGCTTGCGAGTGCCACATCATCACTACCGAACAACGCGCGATGGGCTGCGCGCAGATCAAGGATCGTTCCGGCCGCGGTATCGACGCTGCCGATTACAGGCGTGCCCGCCTGAATGAATGTCGCAAGCTTCATGCAAATCTCCGTAAAGGTTATTCGGGTTTGATGCCGGCAGTGGTAACGACGCGCCGATACACATCGATGCTTTTGCCGATCGAATCGGTAAGCTCGTCCGGCCCCATCGTGCTGATTTCGTATCCCGCGCCTTCCAGCTTCGCGCGCACATCGGGCACGTTGACCGCCTTGACAAGCTCTGCGCTGACTCGATCGATGATCGCGCGCGGTAGACCGGCCGGACCCAGGATACCAATCCAGGTGTCGGGGACGACAAACTCGGGCAGTCCCGATTCCGCCATCGTTGGAATTTCCGGCGCGTTCTTGGCACGGCGCGTTTCCATGACGCCAAGCGCACGCAGGCGCCCTGATTTCACATGCGGGTACACCGTGGACAACACGAGGATACCCATCGGCACCTGGCCGCCGACCAGATCGTTCACGGCCGGTCCGCCGCCTTTGTAGGGAACGACCTGCAAGTCGATCTTGCCGACGATCCGCAGCAACTCGCCCGCGAGGTGCTGATTCGAACCGCTCCCCGCGATCGCGTAAGAAAGCTTGCCGGGATTCTTCTTGCCGTAATCGAGCAACTCGCGCACGGTCGTGAACGGCAGCGACGGATGCGTGACCAGCACCATCGGCGTCAACGCCGCTGCGCCGATCGGGGTGAAATCCTTGACCGTATCGAACGAAACGCTTTTGGAGAAGAACGGCAGGAGGTAATGCGAGGCGAACGTAACGAGCAGCGTGTAGCCGTCCGGGGCCGCCTTCGCCACGATGTCCGTGCCGATGATCGAGCCCGCACCCGGTCGATTGTCCACCACCACCGGCTGGCCCAGTGCTTCTGAGAGCTTCTGGGCGATGGGACGCGCGAAGGTGTCGGACGCGCCGCCTGGCGCGTAGGGCACCACCAAGCGAATCGGCTTTGCGGGATACGATTGCGCGAGCGACGCAATCGGGGCGGACACGATCAGGGCGCAAAGCACCGCAACCAGCAACAGTCGAAGGGGCGTCAACGCGTCCTCCCTGGTGGATGACCTTTACATGCAATGGATGCGTGAGCCGTCAATCCAACCCGCACCGTCGTATGACCTAGTCTATCAATTGACATCGATCAAAGTGTGCAATTATTCTGGACCGGGAGAGCACCGCATCAGGCAGGCCCGGTGTCCCGCATAGTGGAAGGAGATTCGCGCATGGCCGACCGTCCGAATAATCCGAATGATCCGAATAGTCCCACCGCTCCTGAAGATCGTTCGCGCGCGCGGCCCGGGACGAGCGCCCCCTTCACCGGCTACTACAACCGGCCCGCACCAGAAACCGATTCACTGCTGACCGCGGTGGGTCCGGGCGCACCCTGCGGTGAGTATCTCAGACGCTATTGGCATCCGTTCCTCCTCGCATCGGAGTTGAAGGACCTGCCGATACCGGTGCGCCTGCTCGGCGAAGATCTCGTGGTGTTCCGCGACAAGTCGGGTCGCATGGGCCTCTTGCATCGCCATTGCATTCACCGTGGCGTGTCGCTCGAGTTCGGCATCATCGCCGAGCGCGGGATCCGTTGCTGTTATCACGGCTGGCAGTTCGATGTCGATGGCACGGTGCTCGACACGCCGGCAGAGCCGCCGACCAGCAGGATCAAGCAGAACTTCTGCCAAGGCGCGTATCACCTGCGCGAATCACACGGACTGTTGTTTGCCTACATGGGCCCGCCCGAGTCGGTGCCCGAGTTTCCCTTATACGACTCGTACGACTACCCGGACGACAATCGGCTGGTGCCGTTCCGCATGAATCTGCCGTGCAACTGGCTGCAGATCGTCGAGAACGCTTCCGATCCGATGCACAACGCGTTTCTGCATGCGATCGTAAGCGGCCAGCAGTTCTCGCCCGCTTTCAAAGTGTTGCCGCAGCTCGACTATCCCGAGACGCCGCTTGGGTTTCTCTCGATGGCCACGCGCAAGGTGAAGGACTACGTTTTCATCCGCGCGAGCGACATCATCCTGCCGAACGTCGGCCAGTTTCCGAATGGGGCGAACACGGTCGATCGCGAGGGCTTTGCGGTGCGTCCATTCCTCACCCGCTGGTCGGTACCGGTCGATGATCACAACTCGTTCTACATCGGCGTCGCGCACCTGAACAGCTATAACGGCTCGGTGAAGAGTCTGCGCGCCGAGGACTATGGCGTGGACATGATTCCGTTCATCGGCCAAACCGGCGACCGCCCTTACGACGAGCGCCAGCGGGAACCCGGTGACTACGACGCGGTGGTGAGCCAGGGCCTCACCGCCAATCGCAAGGCGGAGCATCTCGGCACCACGGATCGCGGCGTCGTGCTCATTCGTCGCATGCTCGCACGTGCCATCGCGGCAACCCAGGCGGGCGAAACACCGGCCATGCCACGGCTCTACACGGACGGCAAGACCGCGCGGACCTATGCGCATGAAACCGTGGTGCGCATTCCAGCCGATGCGAAGCTCGATGATCCTGTCGCACTTGCCGAGTTTGGTCGCCGCGCGGCGATGGTGTTCGTCGAGACGGATCACCTGCCGGCGGCTGAGCGTGAGCGTGTCGCCGAAGAACGCATTCGCCGGCTCTTCGAAACCGCAACCGTCGCGTAGAGAATTCCATGGCGCAACCGGAATACATCGCCGCGCGGGAAGGTTCATCGCGAGCACGCTATGCAAGTGAGCTCGTGATGATCGATGGTATGGGCATCTTGTCGGGCGTGCCGCCGATCGATCTCGATGACGACGCCGTCGCGCTCCCCGAGATGGTGGAAGAGCAGACGCGCAAGGTGCTCGGCAACATCGAGAAAATATTGCATGCGCACGGCATGACCCGCGAGCACGTTGTTTCGGTGCGCATCCATATCACCGAGTACAAGCGGTTCCATGAGCGGATGAATACCGCATACACTGGGTTCTTTGCTGCGGGCCGGCTGCCGGCGCGCAGTTGCGTAGGCGTGAGCCATCTGACCCGGGGAGCGCTGGTGGAAATGGATGTGGTGGTGCGTCGGTAGGCATCCAGGATAACGTCGGCGAATCACACTCTCATCATTCAAGGAGACAGCAATGGCCAAGGCAATCATGCTCGATGCGTTCGGCGGCACGGAGAATATGCGCGTCGCCGATATTGAAGTTGGCGCGCCCGGCGCGGGCGAAGCGCTCATCCGCCAGACCGTGATGGGCGTCAATTTCTCCGATGTGCTCGCACGCCGCGGCGGTTACGCGGGCAAGCCGCCGCTCGTGATGGGGCGGGAGGGCGTGGGCATCGTCGAGAAGATCGGCGCCGGCGTTACCACCGTCAAAGTCGGCGAGCGCGTGGCGTACACCAGCAATCCCGGCGGCTACGCGGAAGTGCGCACCGTCGCGGCCGATCGACTGGTGAGCGTGCCGAATGACATCGACGATCTGCACGCGATGCCGCTCATGATGCGCGGCATGACGTCGCACTACCTGTTGTTCGACATCGGTCGTGTCGGCCCCGGCACGACAATGCTCGCGTTCAGCGCGGCGGGTGGCGTCGGCGAAATTCTTTGCCAGTGGGCCAAATCCCTTGGCGCGATCGTCATCGGCAGCACCAGCACCGCTGAGAAGCGCGCCTATGCGAAGCGCTATTGCCAACACGTCGTGAGTTACGACGCCGGCGAGATCAAGGCGTGCATCAACGACGTAACGAAGGGCCGCGGCGTCGATGTCGTATTCGATCCGGTCGGCAAGGACACGCTCGAAATTTCGTTCGCGTCGGTGCGGCCACGCGGCATGTTGGCGTTCTACGGCTCCGCGTCGGGCGCGACACCGCCGTTCGACCTCGCACGACTCGCACCGACCTCGCTCTTTCTCACGCGCGCGAGCCTTGCGCCCTACATCGCAACGCGCGAAGAACTGCTGATGCGGGCGAATGCGACGTTTGATGCCTATCGCTCGGGCAAGTTCAAGCTGGAGCACATCACGACCTTCCCGCTCACCGAAGCAGTTGCCGCGCACAAGGCGATCGAAAGCCGGGGAACCACCGGGCCGATCGTGTTGGTGGCCGGCGGGCGGTGATTCGAATGCTTTGCGCGGTCCATACCCCAATGATCGGTGGCGCCGCGTAATGGGGCGCGGACGATGAATCCACCAGGCGAAGATCCCGCCGACCCAGCCCGGCCTCTGACATTTGACGAGGTACTGCAAGCAGAGCAAGCGGCGGGTTGTCGGCCACCGGGAAAGTCGCTCGGTCTTGCGTTCTCGGGTGGCGGGATACGCAGCGCTACATTCAACCTCGGCGTGATCCAGGCGCTGTGCGAGCTTCGGCTGCTGCGCCGCTTCGACTACCTATCCACGATTTCCGGCGGAGGCTACATCGGCGGCTGGCTGTCGATGTTCATTCACCGCCGAGGCCGCGGCAACGTCGGCAGTGTCGAAGAAGCGCTCGGAAAGCGCGAAGGCAACCTGGAAGATTCCGCAATCAGGTTCCTGCGTTCCTTCAGCAACTACCTCACGCCGCAAGTGGGCTTCAGCAACGACACGATCACCGCGATAGCCACCTACCTGCGCAACCTGGTTCTCACGCTGAGCGTACTCATCGCCCTCTTCGCGGCGGCCCTGATCCTGCCGCGCATCGTGGTGCTCGGCGTGGACCATCTGGCGTCGTGGCAACAATTCGAGCACGGATTCGTGTTCCCGACCCTCACGGTTGCCGTGCTGCTGGTCACGACGTGCGTCGTCACCCTGAATTTGTTCTACCAGCCAACCGAAAAACCCATACGCTGGCCCTGGTATACCCGCCCGCTTATCCTCGCCGCCCTTGTCGACCTGCCGGTTGTCGTCGCGGCGATAATCACCACCAGCTATTTTTTGCGGGTGATCGACAACGGCGGGCTTGACGCCACCGCATGGATCGCCTCGGTCGTGGTGACTTACGTTCTACTCTGGCTGCTCGGACTGATCGTCGCCAAGTGTTACCCGAGCAAGGCACTGCATGACTTTACGCGTGTAGGCTTTAGCGCGCGGACCATTCTCTGGTTCCTCGCGTTCCTGTTTTTCGCGTTACTGGCCGGTACGCTCGGCGGCGCGGTGACGCTCGGGATCGCCCGGGCGATCGCCGCGATACCGGAATGTCATCAGCTTTGGGCGGCGGTTGTGTTCGGCCCGCCCGCGATCATCATCGCCATCACCCTCATGGTGGTCGCCCATGTCGGGCTCATGGCCCGCGAGTTCTCCGAGAGCGACCGAGAGCTCTGGAGTACCCTCGGCGGACGACTCCTCCGGATTGCCGTGGTGTGGGCCGTCGCCTTCACGATTGCGCTTTATGGACCAGCCGCGATCGGGTTCGCCAACGACTGGGTCGCGCGAGCAGGCGGCGTTGCCTGGATCGCCAGCACCCTGTTCGGCGTACTTGCCGGCCGCAGCAGGGCGACGGGCAAGCCGGATGCCAAGCCCTGGATAGAGATCCTGACACGGCTTGCACCCTATGTATTCGTGCTTGGATTGTTGATCGTCCTATCGTGGGGCGTCCATGCCGTGCTCGCCATCGCGCACGATGCATCGACGGATGCAGCGGCCACATCCCACACCGCGCTGAATACCACGAACACCATTCAACCCAGGCTCGCGCTGCACACGACTTCGAGAACGAACACGACAGCCGAGGCTACTCACGAAACCGATCCACCGAGCCTGTGGGTTCAATTTCTCCAACGTGCGGATGACGAATACGCGAATCTCAGGCTCTACTTCGAACCGGCCTATGCGCTTCCGCTGATCCTGGCGGGCGTCATTCTGGCCGCGCTGCTGCTGTCATGGCGGATCAATGTCAACCTCTTTTCGCTGCATCACTTCTATCGCAATCGGCTGACGCGGTGCTACCTCGGCGCGACCAACGACAATCGCCGCCCGCACCCGCTCACCGGGTTCGACCCGGACGATGATGTCCGCCTGTCGGTGCTGCGGGAACAAAAGCCGCTGCATATCATCGGCACCGCGATCAATCTCAACCGGGGCAAGCAGCTTGCGTGGCAGAACCGGCGCGCGGCCTCGTTTGCATTCACGCCGCTGCACGCAGGATACGAGCCGGCATCCCGCCAAGTCGCCGGTGGCTATCGGGACACGGCGATGTACGGCAGGGACGCTAATGGCACGTCGATCCAACTCGGTTCGGTGGTGGCGATTTCCGGTGCCGCCGCAAGTCCCAACCAGGGATTCCACACATCCCCCGCGGTTGCTTTCCTGTTGACGGTGTTCAATGTGCGTCTGGGCCACTGGTGCGGCAACACCACCGATGCGAGCGCCTGGCGCTCGCGTGACCCCCTTTTCAGCCTGCGGTATTGGTGGGCGGAGTTCACTGGCCGCGCGGGCCAGGACGATCGCTTTGTCAGCCTGAGCGATGGCGGGCACTTCGAGAATCTTGGCATCTACGAGTTGGTGCGCCGGCGCTGCGGATTGATCCTCGCGAGCGACGCCGGCGCCGACCCGCAGTACGCCTTCGACGACCTCGCCGAGGCGATACGCAAGTGCTACACGGACTTCGGGGTTGAGATCCGCTTCAGGTCCAAGGTGGATGACATCCGCTCCGCAGGCGCCGGCAAGCCGAGCGTCCGGCACCATGCGGTCGCCGACATCATCTATCCGAACCAAACCTTTCAGGGAACGCTCGTCTACTGGAAATCGTCGCTGACCGATAACACGCCGCCTGACATCATGCACTATCAGCGGAGCCATAACGATTTTCCGCATGAGTCGACCGCCGACCAGTTTTTCGACGAGTCGCAGTTCGAAAGCTATCGTCACCTCGGCTACGAAGTGGCCAGGCAGTCGATCGCGACCATGCGCGAGAACGGCGAGCTTCCCGAGGCGCTGCGATAGGTAACGAAGTGCCTCACCGCCCCTTGAACACCGGCGCCCGCTTTTCCCTGAACGCCGCCTGCGCCTCCTTCGCGTCTTCGGTCTTGGCGATCGCGGCCGTCATGTCCTGTTCGTAGCGATAGCCGTCGCGCAGGCTCATGTCCTCGATCGTGTTGAGGGTGTGCTTGATCATGCGGGTTGAAACCGGACTCTTCGCGGCGATCGTCCGGGCGAGCTCCAACGCCACGTTCATCAACTCTTCGGGCGTGGTGCACGCCTCGATGATGCCCAGCCGATAAAGCTCCGCGGCAGGTACGCGATAACCGGTGAGCATCATCCGGCGAAGCAGCGAATGGCTGAACAGCCGCATGCCATGACGCCCGCCGCCGAGCAGACCGACATCGACCTCGGGTGCGCCGATCGTTGCCTTGTCGGAGGCGACCAGGATGTCGGCCGCAGCCACCATCGCAAGCCCCGATCCAAGCGCCGCACCATTGATCGCGGCGATCACCGGCTTCGCGCATTCGCGGATCGCGTGAAAACATTCCCGCGTGCGCCGCGAATGCGCGATGAGATCGCCCGGACCCTTGACGATCTGCGCGCGTCCCTTGAGATCGGCGCCCGCGCAGAATTGCTTGCCGGCCCCGGTCAGCACGACTGCCCGGATATCATCGGTCTCGGTGATCCAATCGAGCGCGTGGGTCAATTCATCGTTCAACACCCGTGTGAGCGCATTGACCGGCGGACTGTCCATCGTGAGCGTCGCCACATGCCCTTCGATACTCACTTTGAGCTCAGCGTAATTCTCCAACCTGGATCTCCTAAGCCAGAAGTGCTTTCACTCGATCCGGCGTGAACGGAATATCGCGAATGCGTTTGCCGGTCGCATTGGCGAATGCGTTCGCGATCGCCGCGGCGGCCGGCCCTTGCGAACCTTCCCCGACGCCAAGTGACCGTTCGTTCGGACGCTGGATGATCTCGACCTCGACCGCCGGCACCTGCGTGAAGCGAAGAATCGGATAGTCGGCCCAGCTCTTGGTCTTCACACCGGTGCGATCGAACTTGAGCGATTCGTTGAGCGTCCAGCTCGCCGACTGGATGATTCCGCCTTCAATCTGATTGGCAACGCCATCAGGATTCACCGAGAGACCCGCGTCGACCGCCGAGTACGCTCTCACCACGCGCACTTCGCCGGTCTTGCGGTTTACTTCGACATCGGCGATGACCGCGTTGTAGCACGCAAGATTCTTGTACATCGAGAACGCAATGCCGCGCCCCGACAGGATGTCGCCGTTCGCACTGCCGCGCGTATTTGGTGTCCACTTCGCGAGCCTTGCGGTCGCCTCGATCACCGCCCGCGCACGCGGATTCTTCATATGGCGCAGGCGATATTCGACCGGATCAGCGCCCGCCGCGACCGCCGCTTCGTCGATGAACGCCTCCGCCGCGAACACATTCGCATAGCCGCCGAGCGTGCGCAGCGCCGACGTGCGAAGCGGCGCATCGGTGACATAGTGTTTGCTGATGCGCTGGCTTGGGAAGTCATAGAGCGGCACCGCATTGCGATCCGATCCACCGGCGGGTTGCGGAATGTCGTTCGGGAAGGTCGGTGCGGTGGGGCTCGCCTGATGCCAGGCCGCGAGCAGATTCGCGCCTTCGGGCCCGCTCCCCGGTCGCGTCGAATGCGGGTAGCTCCACAATTCGTGTCCCCAACTCACGATGTTCCCCGCATCATCGAGACCGGCCTTCATCTTCATGATCATGGCCGAGCCGAATGGCTCCCACATGAACTCGTCGTCGCGCATCCACTGCACGCGCACCGGCCGTCCGGACGCTGCCTTGGCAAGGAGCACCGCGTCGTAGGCCACGTCGTCCGCACCGTTATGGCCGTAGCAACCTGCGCCTTCCATGTGAATGCAGGTGATGTTCGACGGCGGTGTCTTCAACGCGCGCGACATATCGCCCCGCAATGGAAACACGCCTTGACTATGTGTCCAGACCGTGACCTTCTCGCCCTCCCACTTGGCCACGGCGCACGATGGCCCCATCGACGCGTGCAATTGGAACGGTTTGTTGTAGGTTGCCTCCAGAGTGCGCACCGCTTTCACGTCCGCCGACTTTTGCGCACCGGCGACCAACTGCTCGGGCGCGGTGATGCTCGGCGTTGCTTCGCCGAATGCATCCTGGATGGTCTTGCCAAGATCGGGCCGCATCCACACCGCGGATGCCTGCAGCACCTCGCGCGCCTTGATCGCCTGCTCTTCCCGCTCGGCGATCACACCGAGAAAACTTCCATCGCGCACGACCGCGACCACACCCTGCAGTTTCTTGACACCCGCTTCATCGATGCTTACCAGTTCCGCGCGCGGTGCCGGCGGACGCACGACGCGTGCATGCAGCATCCCGGGCAAGCGAAGGTCCTGCACATAGCTCGGTGTGCCGGTGAATTTCGGCGGAATGTCGCGACGGATCAGGCTCTGCCCGACCCACTTGTACTCGCTTGGATTCTTCGGCTTGACCATTGCCGTCGCCTCGCGTTGGAGGTTTGCCTCGGCGGTCACATCCCAATAGGTCGTGCGTTTGCCGCCCGCCTCGGTGATCGCGCCGTCGGCGACCTTGAGCGCGTCAGCAGCAACGCCGAGCTTCGCGGCCGCCGCGCCGAGCAGCAATTGACGCGCTTCGGCCGCGGCGAAACGGATCGCCGTGCCGCTCTGTTCGACCGACAGGCTCCCCGCGGTGACCCCTTCGTTCGGCGTGCGCGAGGTATCACCGGAGATCACTTCAATGCGCTGGTAGTCGATATCCAGCTCATCGGCCGCGATCTGTGCGAGCGCGGTCGCGATCCCTTGTCCAAGCTCGATCTTGCCGGTGAAGACGGTGACCGTTCCGTTCGAGTTGATGCGAAGCCATGCCGACAACATGCGATTGCTTTGCAGGCTGCCCGGCAACGCGGGCGGTGTCGGCGGCTGTTGCGCGAGCGCGAGCTCGGGTGCGAGCGCAAATCCGACCACCAGCACCCCGCTTGACTTCAGAAAATCGCGACGGCCCGGGCTCTCGGGCAGCGTATCGTCATGAGCTTCGATATTCGTGCTCATGCCGGCCTCCTGGTGGTATTCGCCTGCGCCGCGCGCATCACCGCCTTCACGATCCGATTATGTGAGCCGCAACGGCAGAGGTGGCCATCAAGGGCCCGCTTCACATCGGCTTCGGTCGGCTTCGGCTTTGCGGTGAGTAGCGCTTGCGCCGCCATCACCATGCCGCTGCCACAGAATCCGCATTGGCAAGCCTGCTCCTGGATGAATGCCTGCTGAAGCGCGCTTGGTTTCTCTTGTGTGCCCAAGCCCTCGAGCGTGGTGATTTTCCCTTTCGCGGCGGTGGCCACCGGTGTCACGCACGAACGCACCGCACGACCGTCGATCAGCACCGTGCAGGCGCCACATTGCGCCTGCCCGCAACCGAACTTGGCACCGTTCAATTCGAGGTCGTTGCGCAGAACGTAAAGCAGGGGCGTGTCCGGTTCGACATTGACACGCCGGGTGGCGCCGTTGATGCGCAGATCGATGGGGGTGGGCATGGGCTTCTCCTTTTGGAATGCCTGCGCAGCATAGTGGGTCCGTCAGATGGCCGCAATCATCGCTATGACATCATCGCTGTGGCGCCCCAATCCGCTCGACCTCTTGTAATACGGGATCAGCTAGACTCTGACGCTGGATTCCTCGCAATCCATATCCACCCACTTGCACGGAGCGTTCGATGAAAACACTTCTCTTGGCGGTATGCATGGCGGTTGCCCCCATCGCTCTCACCCCGGCATTCGCCGCGGGCGAAGACTCGTTCAAACCGGCGGTCACCGAAGATGCCGACTACAAGGCCGGCAAAATGGCAATCGAAAAAGAAGACTGGAAGAAAGCGATCTCCGCCATGGAGAGTGTCTCCCGCAAGTATCGCGACGAGGCCGCCGCCTACAACTGGCTGGGCTATGCCTACCGAAAGTCAGGGGATCTGAATCGCGCGTTCCAGAACTACAACTATGCGCTCCGGCTCGATCCGAAGCATCGTGGTGCGCACGAGTACATCGGTGAAGCCTATCTGCTGAAAAAGGACGCGGCGAGCGCCGAGAAGCATCTGAAAATACTGGAGGGCCTCTGCGGCAAGACCTGCGAGGAATATCAGGATCTCGAGAAAGCGATCACGGCTTTCAAGGCGAAGGGATCATAAGCGGGCGTTACCTGCTACGCCAGCACGTCGCGCGCCTGATCGTCCACGATCAGCCTGAACATGAAATTCTCGAGCTCCGGCCCCATCGCATCGCTCGCTCCCACCATGCCGATCGGCCGGTCGTTCTCGACCACCGGTACGCGGCGAAACTGCCCGTCATGCATCATGCCGATCGCGGTTGCGAACGGCTTATCGGGATGAATGCAGCGCGGATTGCGCGTCATCACCGCCGCCAGTGTCGTGGTGGCCGGGTCGCGCTCGTCGGCGATCACGCGGAACAGCGCGTCGCGCTCGGTAAAGATCCCGGCGAGCTTGCCGTCCTCCACAACGAGAACTGCGCCGACCTTGCGTTGCTTCATGAGGCGCGCCGCGTCGCAGACGCGGGTGCTCGCTGGCGCTGTCAGTAGTTCCCGACCTTCGATGATCGACCTGACTGTACGCGGCTGTGTCATGAAAGCCTCCCGATCTCGTCGATGATGTGCGGCACGGATAGGGTAGTGGAGTGGGGTCCGATGCGCAAGCGCGACGGCTCGGCGCGACTACTCGGACCGATGGCACGGTCCGCGACGCAGCTTCCTACGCCCGCGCGGGCAGCTTGGGCTTTCGGGCCAGCACGAAGAACATCGACCCCATGCCGGCGAGAATCGCAAGGATCGTGAAACCGAGTTTGTAGTTGCCGGTGGCATCGGCCATGATGCCGGCGAAGAGCGGCCCGCCGACCTGCCCGACCACCACGACCATCGAGGAGATGCCCATGATCATGCCGATTGCGCGACGACCAAAGTAATCGGCCCGGATCGCCTGCATGAATGAACCGCGCAGCCCCCATGCGACTCCGTTCAACAAGGCAAATGTGACTACCATCGTGAGCGATGTAGCAAACGCCAGCAGTAGCAACGCCACCATGTGCGCGAACATGCAACCGGCCGCGAGAAACCGTTTGTCGTAGCGATCGCCGACGACCCATCCGAACAAGATACCGCCCACCTGCGCGGCCGTCTGCAGCCCGATGACGAGCGCCGCCTCACCCAATGTGTAGCCAAGCCCCTCTTTCATGTGGGTAATCGCGTGGACATTGATGGCGCCGACCACGAACATCGCGAACGCGTGGCCCCATGACACCAGCCAGAATGCCGGCGTGCGCAGCGCTTCGCGCAAAGTGAAGTCCGATCGTGCGTAGACATCACCCACCTGCGCCGATGTGGCCGCGGCATGCGCTTCCGGCTCGCCATCGACGACCTCGCCCATGTCACGGGGACGATTGCGGACGACCCCTGCGAGGGGAAGCCCCAGGACGATCACGATGATGCCGGATGCAAAGGCCGTCATTCGCCAACCGAACGTGACGAGCGACCATGCGATCAACGGGACACACATGCCCCCAAGCGCGAAACCGAGTGTGATCAACGACAAGGCACGCGCGCGCTTCCTCTCGAACCAATGCATGATCGCGATCGAGAGCGGAAAGTAGCCGCCAAGACTCGCGCCGAGGGCGAGCACCACGAAGGTGAGGTAGAAGAAGCCGACCGAATTGACCTGGCTCAGCATCATCATGCCGCCACCGAACATCATCACGCCCGAGCGGATCATGCCGCGGGGCCCGAATTTATCGATGAACCACCCCTGGATCGGCCCCAACAGCGCGCCTTCGAGCTGCTGGATCGCCGCGGCGGCGGAGAACGCGGTCTTACTCCAGTCGAACGTCTCGCGCATGACCGCCACATAAGCGCCAAACGCCTGATGCAGAAAAGTGGCCTGAAGAAACTGGAGACCGAATGAAGCGCCGGCGATTTTCCAACCGTAGAAAAGCTTGCCCTGCGCGCGCTGTTTTTCCATAGGGGCGCAATGCTACGACGAATCAGCCAGGAAGAGATTCGTACTGCGGGCGCGCAATGCAAGTTTATCGACGCGTATCCGGCCGACAAGAATTCGCCGGGTGTGTTGATTCTGGGTTTCACGCTGGCTGGTCGCGCCTTGCATGTTCGGGTATCGGCAGCCGACTCTGATACGACAAGAATCATTACACTGTACGGGCCTAAACGAGTGGGTCGAATTGCGACGACGAAGGTAGCCATGTCAACGTTCAAATGCCAAGTCTGCGGCGACGTCACTTAATTAATAGTGCGCACGTTCCTTTCCCCGGCATCAACGCTATCGCGGGTTCCTGAACCGTCAAACAGCCGAATGATTCAATGCGCTTCCTTCACGCCTCCGACCTCCACATCGACAGCCCCCTGCGTGGCCTTGACCGCTACGAGGGCGCGCCTGTCGCACGGCTGCGCAACGCTACGCGCTCAGCGTTGGAACGACTGGTCGACACGGCGATCGCCGAACGCGTCGATTT
>JBJXGX010000058.1:0-10084 GCA_046160305.1 Burkholderiales bacterium | reverse complement strand
GGAGATCACGCCCCGCGGTATTCGAACAGGCGACGCGGAGCATGCGCTCGACAGCATCATCTTCGCCACCGGCTTCGACGGCTTCACCGGCAGCCTGTTCCGGATGAACATCCGCGGCCGCGGCGGGCTGCGCCTGGAAGACCATTGGTCGGAAGGCCCGCGCACCGTGCTGGGGTTTGCCGCCCGTTACTTTCCGAACCTGTTCATGGTCTGCGGGCCGCAAAGCGGCGTTTATTTCAACGTGGCCCGCAACATCGAACAGCATGTCGATTGGATCGCCGACTGCATCCACTACATGCGCCGGCACGACTACACGAGCATAGAGCCCGAGACGATAGCCGAGGAGCGCTGGGGCGCGCGCGTCCGGGAAGCGGCGGACGCCACGATCATTCCCGAGACCGACTCCTGGTGGGTCGGTGCCAACATTCCGGGCAAGCCGCGAGTGATCCTGCGCTACATCGGTGGCGCGTTGGCGTATCAGAACGCATGCGCCGAGGTGGCCGCGAAGGGCTACGAGGGCTTTACGTTCACGCGGGCGTCGGTGGACGCGGTCGTACTCTCAGCGTCGGAGCGTACGAGCGTCGAGTCTGCGTGAGGGGTGATGTAGTGGCCGAGGGTGCGGATTGGGGCGATTCGGGCGAGGCGATATTCGGCCAATTCCAGTCGTTCAAGCGTCAAGAAGATCGCTTCACCAACAACCGATCCCAAGTTGAACCGGTCAGTCGAAAAGAAAATCGCCGCAATCCGCTTTGGGTCGAATTTCCCGGGACGATCGACGGCCTGCTTAGGCGCGACTTCGGGATCGCTATCGAGCACTGCTCACACTGCGGTGGCAGGCTAAAGATCATCGCGGCCGTCGAGGATCCGGCCGTCATCGTCGCGATCCTCAAGCATCTTGGTCTGCCCGCGCGGGCCCCGCCGCGATCCCCGGCGCGGAATATGGGGAGGGCCTGCCGTTCAATCTCTGGCGCATCGACAATCGGAACGGATGGATGACCAAACCGCACGGTACGCTGGCGAAACACAAAGTCGGCTACTTCATGCAGAACTATTTCTGCATCACGACCTCGCGCAATTTCCGTACGCAGACGTTTATCGACGCGATGCTCAAGCTGGGCGCCGATCGCATTACGTTCTCCACCGATTGGCCGTTCGAGGCGATCGACGAGGCGGCGGTGTGGTTCGACAATGCGGCAATCAGCGAGGCCGATCGGCTGAAGATCGGGAGAACAAATGCGCTAAGGTTGTACAAATTGGGTGCGGACTAGCTATTAGGTATCATCAGGCCCGGCCCTTCGTCGCGCTCGTGTGCACCGCGAATCGGCGTTAATAGTGAGGGGCCGGCATGGCAGGAGGATCGGTGAGGGTCTGACTCGGATTATTTCTGGAAATGAATCGAGTCTGACCCTATTTATCCCTACGCTTCGACAACCATCGGAGGGGTTCGAATGAGAGTCAAGCAACTGGTCGTAATCAATTTTTGCGACGGGTTCAGCAATCCTGCGAACCTCGACAAGCCGTTCCAGCTTCTGGAAGACCGCCAGACTGCATTTGGTCTTTACCAGAAACATGTGACCAGGACTGAAGGCGGCGCCCCGAAGGCCGCCGTTTGGATCGAGGTCAACAACACAGAGGCGACAGCCGGGGCGATAATGGAGGCCGACCCTCTGGTGCCGAACACCCACTACAGGATCATGCTCCCAGCCAATGAGGTCTTTGCTGGGGTGGATCCGACTGATTCCGATGTCGGGGTCTACATCATCTATCACTCGAAGCAATCAAGCGATCCGAACATCTTCGGTGTCAAGTCGTTGGATAAGGCAGGAAAAAAATCGGTGCAGGCTGAGCGGCTCGTGGGTCTTCTGACCAAGCTGAAGATACGCCCGATCCGGAAGCTCTCGCTGGTTGGCTGCCACAGCGACGCCGGGAAGACGGCAGCGTCGAAGAACTTTCTCGTTGCCTTCGGCCAAGCGATCGCAGGCTGGGGCAAGGAACGCCCGATGATCGCGGGTTACGATACCTACGCTACCGGCAATCTCGACGGGCACAAGCTCGCCGGCGAAAACAATACGAAGCTGAAGGCCACCCCGCATAAGCATGTCTGGTGCTACAAAACAGGAATTCTGAAGGACGGTTGGTCGGAGGTGAAGCTCATTGATTCCGGATGGTCCGACAAGCACAATCTGCCCACCACAACCGGGACCGTTGCGGTAATACAGTGAACGAGTCGGGGCGTGGCGCGAGCGGCTTTGGCGCGCGTAATCACCGGGACTTCGTAGCGGGTGCCCCACAAGAGCGATCGACCAACACGAAAGGACCTATGCAACGTTGTGTCCTTATGCGATTTGCGCCCGCCGCCGCGCATTGGAATCGGGGACGGAGTGAGGTTAGGAATCGGAAGAAATTTTACCCTGACCCCGTATTGCCGTGCCCTAAAAGCCGCTTTGAGCGGCTCACCGAATAAAGCCCCCGGCTTTCCCGAGGGATATTTACTGGAATGCTATCGGCGGCTGTACGCTCGACTACACCATTCCAATCTGTAGCATTCGCAGGTAACCGACGCTGGAGACGCGCAAGACTCGGCACATGATGCGCACGCTGTAAAGGGTGTCCATCCGTATACGTCGAAGGACGCGAAAATCGCCGCGTCGAGGACCCATGAGATTGCCTTTTCACGCTCGCAGATGGCTCGGATCTCACGCATTACGAAGCTGTGGTACTAACGATTGGCAAGCCGCGTCGCACGCCGCTTCACAGGAAAGCACTGCCCGGTAAGCCACTTGGTCATCGTGCTGTCGATCCAGCTCTAGAATCGAGTCAGCCCTAACCCATTCAACAAGATTCGTGCCTGCTTTTGGCCGATTCCAACAAGATGATGGCCAAGCCACTCGGCGATCGCGGTCTCGACCGTCCTCGAGCAGCAGGTTTGAAGTTTTTCCGCCCCGGGCAAACCGCGCTGAATCGGTTCGTGCAGTTGCACACCGAGACTTTCCTCGCCAACATTGAAGCCGAATGAGACGCGATTAGCCCGCGAGCTGCCGCCTGCCGGCCAACCATCGCGCTACAACCGATAGCGCGAGCGCGATCGCCACCAGCCAAATGCTCGACGCGGCGAAACGGAACTTTGCCGCCGAGAGAACCGCGAGATAGGGTGCAATCTGCTCAAATGGTGTTGCCGCCTCCACCAGTACGACGAGTATTACGTTCTCCGCGAAGTCGAACAAGAGGTATGCGCTAAGCGACGCGACGATCAATGCGCGCAGCGATCCGACTACCCACTTCGCATATACCGGCAGTTCAACCTTCGCATGGGCGCTGCCCCAGGCGAAGTGCGCGAGGGAGTGGAGGAAGCCTGCGTACGCCACCATGAAGGCGAAGTCGAGCCAGACGTACAGACGAGACCAGCATAGATGCGCTTTGCAGGTGGTGCCCTCGGCGAGCGACTGGGCCACTTCAGTGCATACTTGTATTGGTCGAAGCAGTGACAATGACGGCCACCCTTCCATGGACTGCATGATGCAATCCTTCTGCGCCGGAAGATCGAGCGCCAAGTCGCCGATAGCTCCCAGCACGGCGACGCTGACGACGAACACGAAGCCCCAGATCGCCAGCCAGCGCTTGGCGGATTCAAGGTCGAAGTTTCGATCGCCCGACGCGGCGACGGCGTCGTCCGCTTTTTGCGCGGACTTCATGCTGTCTTCCCCTTGATTGTTTCCAGCAGCTGCTCACCGACAAGCTCGCCGAGACGGCGGTAGCTCTCGAACTGGCTTTCGTTAAATAACTGATCGGCCGTGGCGACGTGTGGGAATGTGGGCTCGGTTGAATGGTGGGTGAGCAGGTCAGGCAACTTAATACCGTCAACGAGTCCGGGTTTGACGTAAAAGAACCGCGCGGGAAATTGCCGATCCGGATACTTGATTGTCCCTTCGATGACTGTCCTATCAGCAAGTCCTGTTACGGGGTTCACCGCCAGCGGACGGGTATCCACCTCTATCGATACGCCCAGATCGACTCGACATTTGCGCACAACGTCGCCGAGGTCGCTGAACTGGCGGCGCGGATCGGCCGTCGCGTCCACGCAAATGACGAAATTGCAGCGGCGCCGGACCAGTTCGTAGATTCCGAGATTATCGAAGTGTCCGCCATCCGACAGGTGGACGAACTTGCCGCGTGCGTCGGCTGCGCCGAACAGCTCCTGCAGTAACCAGCGGCTGCCGAACAGCGGAGTTACCGCGTTCGCCGCCGGGTTCAGCGTGTTCGGCGACCAGCGGCCCGTGCGCAAATTGAACAGCGTCAGAATAAATGCGAGTGCCGGTCGCGTGTTCATCCCCGACGTTGGACTGATCGCAGCGCCGGACGTGGCAACGGCGCTGCCGAGCGTGAGACCGTGCTCGCTGGGCGTAACGACCTGTTCGAACCGACTGACCGCTTCCTTCGGGTTCGTCTTGCCGTAAAGGATCGTTGGTATGTATCCGTTCGTTAGCGGTAAATCGCCGCTCCCAGGGTGCCGCAGTTCGCGCCGCAACTCCTCGCGCGGCGGAACGAAGCCGCAGAACAGGCTCGAGAATGTGAAATTGGCCGCCTTGCGCTGCTGCCAGGCTAGGTTCGTATTGACTGTTAGATTTATCGCCGCGTTGAGCAGGTGGAATGGTCGCTGCCTCCGATCAATGTCCTCAAGCACGAGGTCGTCGTTCTGGTCGAAGCCAGTGAAGGGGTTCGGCTCTCTCTGCCCGACATTACTCGCGCCCAAATAACAGCGGATCAAGCGCACTTTGTACATGTCGTGCAGCGAGAACCGGTTGACGTCGACTCGCCAGCCGAGGAACGCGAACGCCAGCAGCAACGAGCCGAATGCCGCCAACACCAGAACTGCGTTCGAAGGCGATAGCAGTTGCGCAGTCTCGCCGGCGCGCTCCGACACGCAGTCGATAATCTCGGCGCCGGTCCTCGACCAGGATGTTTCGTGCATCTCCAGCGGAGGAACCGGCGCGCGGATGTTCTTTCTGACACTTTTTGCGCAGGCGCTAATCTTCTTGGAGTCGGCCACAGTTTTGTCGTCAGCCGTCGTGCGCGTAGCGGACTGATCGTTCCCGAGCGCGTTTAGCGCATTGTGAACGCCGGCCGCCGCCAGGAGGAGCAGGCCTGCAGCGAAGATCAACGCAGCGACATTGAAGACGCTGGCGAGCAGCCGCCTGCGACTCTCGAGTTTGACGTCGACTTTCGGTCCGACCAGGGCCGCGAACGCACTACCGATCCAACTGGAAGCGACTAGTGCACCGAGCCACCCGTCAGCACTTTCCCAAAGCCAGTTGACAATGCCTGCCGAGCCGAAAGCCATCCCGAACCAAAACAGCAGGACGAAGGCCATCCGTACGAAAAAGGCGTTCAAGCGGGCCCACCACTCACGGCTCCCCTCCGCATACTCGCGCCCGACGGTACCGACGAACAACGACCCGCACACGCCAAACGTCAGCATCGCGAGCGGTGGTGCCAGCGTGAGCTGCAGCATGACAAGCGCGGTGCCGTTCGCTCTGCCGGCAAAGGCCTCGCGTACGCCAACGAAGCACGCGGTGGCCGCCGCTATGCTGACGATGCCCGCCAGCGTGAACACGACAATTGAAGCAACCATCTTACCGCTCTGCCACGGCCCCGCCGGCTGCCGGTAGTGTTTCTCGATAAGCCACTCAAGTAGCAGGCTGACGGCGCTCGCAAAGAGGAGCGAGATCGTTACGCTGATTACCACGCCACAAGCGAGGGTCAAGTTGTTCGCTGGATAAGCCGCCGCCCATAGTCCCGATAGGAAGACATAGGCGAAACCAAATGCGAGCGTATATCTATAGTTGCCAAGAATCCGGTACAAGCGTTTGTATTCGAGGAACGCGCGCCGGTGCTTCAGATCCTGTGAATAGAGCTGCAGCGCGAACGTCCCGAAGAACCCAGCTCCTAGCACCGCGCTAAGTTCGCCTAGCGGCAAAGTAGCGAGGCTGCGATACGAGTTGAGAAAGAGCACCAGCAGCCACGGGATCATAAGCACGACGCCAAGCAGCGCGACCATGACCAGCAGATTCAGGAAAACGTTTCGCACCCATGTCGTAGCCAGCGTGACCGAATCGAGAGTGAGCAGGCCGGCGCGAGGAGCGAGATACCTGCTGAACGATCGCAGCCAAGAAATCTGCGACGGTTCGGAATTGGTCGGCGAACTCAGGTTCGCGCCTGGGGCGCCGCTCACTCCTAAGCGGTGCGCAGCGAGCGCTTTTTCGACACTTATAAGCGCCTCAACCGACGTCAGCACCGGCGATAGCGGCGAGTTCGACTCCTTTTCCGCGATGCGATGCTCCCGGTGGATCCACGCCGATAGCCAAGCCCCGATATAGCCGCCGCCGGAGACGGTCGACAGGTAGTCGATACGCTGCAGCTGCGACTAAGCCGCCAAGGCCTGTAGTACACCGAGATTGAACGTCGCACTGCGAATGCCGCCGCCGGACAAGGCGAGTCCCACAGGAAAATCACTCTTTATGTATTCGCCCGTTTGAAGCGAGGAATGGGTCTTACACAGGAGCGACTCGAGTTCCTCCCGAGTCTGCAATATGCAACGCCGCTCTTCCGCGATTACCTCTTCGATGTCACGTGGGACAATCGCCTCGGATGCGTTCGCACTTCCACCATTCATCTCGACCCTCCATCCTGTTCTTCCCATAGGACAACAGCGTGGCAACTGGGGGTGACGCGCGCCCTACCGGTGAGCATTGTGCTATTGACTCGTGAGGTTTGCCCGGGTGGCAAAGTCTTCGATTGCTCGGTGGACGGGCACGCAGCAATTCCGCTTGCGGTCGCTTGCTACTTCAGGAGTGACGTTGGGCTGTAGCTCACAGTCAGCAGACCGGCGGTCTCCATCCCGTCGCCAACAATCTTGTACTGTCTACCGACCCGGAAATTGATCCAGAGATCCGAGTAGAGACGGAAGTCAAGTCCTACCGCATGCCGGAACTCGCGCTCCGAAGTCGTCAACTCGCGGTTCTTCACGCTGCTCACCTGCGCGACTGCGCGCAGGTGATCCGATCCTCCCGCAACGCGAAGGAACCCGGTGTTGGTCGACTTTGTGCGGGGCGACGTGGTCAGGAGTGACGCCGCTATAGGCTCGCCTTTCGTGTGGCGTAAGGCACCGGAAAGGGCCCAGCTTTTACCGATCCCCCATGTCGTCGACACCACTGCAGCGCTTCCCAGGCTCACCTCGTCACCAGAGCCGTTGGACGGCTTGATCCGTCCTGTGCCCAGGGATAGTGCCATCTGACTGCGATTCCATCGAATTGAAAGTCGATCGGCCACGACTTTTCGGCAGGCGTCCGAGTTCTTCCCAACCCGATCAATCTCATCTGCAGAAGCGGGCTTTGGCGTGACCGAGCCCGGCGTTTCTGGGCCCGGATCAGGCTTCAGCGAACCCGGCGGCAGCGATGGCGGCTTGGCATCGGGAAACACCTTGCACTCGTTGCTCGTGTGGGCGATTGCGAGAGCGAGCACCGGATCGTCCTCCGGATAGAAGAAGAAGCTCGTTTGGATAGCCACCGCCCACTGATCGAATTCGGCGCCTTGTATTTTCGCGGTGCCCTGGGCGTAGCTCAAGTTTGTCGAGCCCACTATGCGCCAGAAGGGGTTGGAGCTCGCGTAGGTCGAGAGGTTCATCGGAGTGAGGCTCGTGCGGGCCGGAGTGATGGACAACCCGAATGCCTGCCCCTTGTCGCCAGTCGAGGCGCCCTTCAATGCCACTACGATGTCTCGCACGTTTTCCACTACGGGGATCGCATCTGGTTTCAGCCCCAGCATCGAGGTAGCTGAGACTGCCGCCGCTGCCTTGTCGGAGTACAAGTCCGACCAGGCCAGATCCGCGGTGCCGCGTTTGAGGATGTCCCCGGAGTCAGGCTTGTCGGCTGACCACGCTTGGCCCCAGGTGAGTCCGCTTGCAGCGACGAACAGCAAAGTCCGGTACACCTGACCTGTCCTCATTTGGTCACCTCGAGGATGAACTGGTCGTCATACACTTTTCGATCCGCCGGATTGGGGGTAGTGTTGACGTCGCCTGAGTCGTTGAAGGTCGCTTTTCCTGCTACCTCCATCACGAATTCGTAGCGGCCGTTGAGCGACTCCTCGACCATGCACTGAAACACACAGAGATAGGTGCCTTTCTTGAGGCGCTCCGAAACAGATTCACTCGGTTCGACGACCTTGTCCATCGGCACCTGCGCTGCGAGCTCCCACTCGGTTGCCGTCGGGCGCCAGATGTCCACGCGTGCGCGGATGATCGCCCCTCCCTTACGTGTAAAGGCAAACTGAATCGGAGACGTTCCCTTGCGGATCATGATTTCCTCCATGGGTAGAGATTGACTGTGGATCGCAGTGGCGCTTCGGGCAAGACCCGAGCTCGGCAACGCCGCTCCAGAAAAGCTAAGGACCTGTCCGCATCCAGGCTTCGGATGCGTGCGCGCTGCGTCGGCTGGGACATGAACCTTGGTGAGGAGGCCTAGCTCAGCGATCGAAATATTACGCCCTAGGACCTCCTGGTCTCCATACGCCTTTTAGGTAGTTGCAGGGCCTCAAGCCTAGCGCGCCATGAGAGACCCTCCGGCTCTGCCGGGGAGCCAGTAGAAATTTGACATCTCCGGGAGCACATCCGCGAAACTTCCAATCGTGAGCCGCCAAGCACACGAGAGGGAGTTCCGAAGATGGACGAGTCCGAAAGCCTAAGTCATACGAAGTGGGAGTGCAAATTCCACATCATCTTCATTCCGAAGTATCGAAGGAAGGTGCTGTACGAACAGCTGCGGGTGCATCTGGAGGAGGTGTTCAAGGGTCAGGCGCGAAAGAAGGAGAGTCGAATCGAAGAGGGGCATCTGATGCTCGATCACGTGCACATGATGATTTCGATTCCGCCGAAGTACGCCGTGTCGCAGGTGATTGGGTTGATCAAAGGGAAAAGCGCGATTCATCCCCTTTGGGTCTATACCGCTCTTCCGCGGACTCGCCTCCCCTTTCGCCGCCGCGAACCTCGGGCCACGAGGATTCAGTAACGCATGTCAAAGTACCCACCGATCTCGCAAATGTTGTCAGCCTATGCGCCGCGATCACCGCCCACCCCCATTCGCGTTGAAGCCCGCTTCATGCGCGATCACTCCGCCTTTAGTCCAATTTTTTTCGCAAGCGCTCCCCACTGCTGCATTTCCGCTTTGACGAATCGGGTGAATTCTTCGGGTGAATTGGGTGATGGCTCGGCGCCAAGCGAGAGCATGCGCTCGGTGAGCTCGGGCGTGCGGATGATCTTACCGACCTCTTGACTGATCCGCAGGGCCGCCTCCTTCGGTGCCTTGCCTTGGGTGAAGAGGCCGTACCACTCATACGTGTCGAACCCCGGGAATCCGGATTCAGCGATGGTCGGCACGTCGGGGAATGCCGACGATCGCTTGGCGGCGGTGGTCGCGATCGGGCGTAGCTTGCCTGCCTTGATGTGCGGCATCGAGCTTGGTGGGCTGCTGATCATGAAGTGCAATTGGCCGCTGATCAAATCCATGAAGGCAGGGGCTGCACCCTTGTACGGTACGGCAACCCTATCGACGCCAGTCAGGTTCTTGAGCAGCTCCATCGAGAGATGCCCCGATGTCAGGCTGCTGGGGACGCCAAAGCTGAAGTATTCAGGCTTCGACTTGGCAAGCTCGAGCACCTCTTTCAAAGTGGTGGCCGGCACCGACATCGTCGAGGTCAACAGACCCGGCACGATTGCCGCCAGCGTGACGGCGCATTGGACTCGGGGACGGATTGAGGTTGGGAATCGGAAGAAATTTTACTGTGACCCCGTTTTGCTGTGCACTACGCGAGGAACGTAAGTCGGTGGAAGGATACGAACATGATCTTGCGCTGGGTGGCCTACGTGAAGCCCTCGGTTGGGTTCCGTGCAGTGCGCGGGTTCCCCGACATCAAGGTGCTCGTCATGATGCTGACCCAACGTGTTCAAAAGCCGCCTCAGCGAGCGGACGCGTAACATCCCCAATCGGAGCCGCTACTCACAAATCGTTCACCAGGTCTCGGGACGTCGCCG
>JBJXGX010000057.1:0-3029 GCA_046160305.1 Burkholderiales bacterium | reverse complement strand
TCGCGTTGACTTCGCCACGCATGCGGTCGAGTTGTGCCCATCGTCCGGTGATCAGGATCTCCGCGATGGCAGATGCGATGCCTTTGCCGATCGAGGGAATGGCATCGAGCCCGTCCGGTCCGCGCCGATCGAAGATTTCACGCACGTTGATCGGCCAACCGGCGATCGTATCGGCGGCCTTGCGGTACGCGCCCACGCGGAATGGATTTGCACCCTGCGCGGTGAGAAGCGTGGCGGCCTCTCGCAGCAGGTCCGCGACGTCCTGGTTGGGGGTCGGTGTGCCGGCGTTGCTTGAGCCGGATGCTCGTTGTTGGGTCGCTGTTGTCATATCCCGCTCGCCATGTTGACGGCCGCGATTACCAACGACTCCGACGCTGAAAGGCAACCTTGGCCTCGCCCCGGCGAGTCGTCCGCGAAGACATCAGTGATCGCCGGTATGTAAATCATGTTGGCATCATCGCCGCAGCGATCTTTGATGATTGTCAACGGGGGCGCTTATGCAATCAGTATCCTGGGCTTGCTGGTGCGATCAAGAGAGGGACTAATCGCGCCTCGACAGAAGGTGAGTCGGCGATGTCTGATTCGAAGGCTTGGCGGTGACAAACGAGTCGAGGACACAAAATGGCTGAACATTTGCATGACAAGCATGCGTCGAGCGGCGGGCCGGGCCGCTGGGTGTTTCTCGGATTCCATGAATGATTCCAGCTCCCTGCAATCGTTCGGATTGTGGTCGCTCGTAATCGTCAACTCGCTCGTCTTCATAATTTTCGCATTCAGCTTCGCCAAGCGGGAGGAAGCGGACACGCTGTCGCAGTTCAGCGACGAATACCGGCGCTACACAGCAAAGGTGCTAGCCTTCATTCCGAGGCTCGGCTCGACAGAAACCGCTTCTCAACGTTGAAAAGGAGACTTGAAATGAAAAGGACGCTCATAGCAGTGGTAACAGGGTTCGCGATCGCAATGCCGTTGCTGGCGACGGCGGCTCCGGATGAAGCGCAGAAGCAGCTTATCCAGCGCGCGCAGGAGGCGAAGAAAAAGCTTGCCGCAGCGCAGGCCGCTGCGGGCGCCGAGCGCCAGAAGATGATGCAAGAGCACATGACGATGATGCGAGACATGACTGCGCAGATGCAAAAGGCCAAGCCGGGCGATACGATGTCACCGCCGCAGATGCGCGAATGGATCGACGAGCATTTGAAGCTAATGCAGGAAATGATGGGGCAGATGATGGACGAGCACCACATGATGATGCAGGGCGGTGGCATGCAGGGCATGGGCAAGAAGTGATGCGAAGATTCCGGCGAAGTGGAACGGATTCGCCGTGCTCTCTAGATGCTTGAACCGCGATCAGCCGATGCGATCCTGGTAGAGGCGGCAGCGCGGCCGCCACTCGCGGAGCGGCGGCTCGAGATCTGCGAGCACAAGGGCGCGGGCCACCCCGATACGCTCACGGACGGCGCCTGCGAGGCGGCTGCGCCAGCACTTGCAGACGCCTACCGGCAAGCAGTTGGTGACGGAGGCCGCGCGTGGCTACCTGGTCCGTACTCTTCACCGAGGCGCCGGGAATATCCGTGTCGAATGCGAAGTGGGTCGCGGCAGACGCAATCTGGAAGCCGTTTATGGGAGTGCGCGCCGCACGGCTAACGACACCTCGTTCATTGCGCCGCTTGATGCGAACGCAACGCCCGCTTGATCCCGAATTCCTTGATGAGCGCGTAAGCCGCCGGGATCACCACCAGCGTCAACACCGTCGCGGAAATCATCCCCGCTACCATCAGGGCGGCGATGCGCCGCATCACCTCCGAGCCGGTACCCGTGCCCCACATGATCGGCAGCAGCCCGGCCATGATCGCGACCACTGTCATCATCTTCGAAGTGTGCTTCGATTGCGGCCTGCGACGAGGCTGCATTACACAGTAAGCCAGGATTCGCGCTCATGGCATGCCCGTTCTTTCCCACCAAGTGTGCCGTACAACTTTCACCGTCTCCAGAATCAACAGTGGGACGGCGCCGGCGGCAAGGAGCAGGAAGCAATCCGCGAGCGAAATGTATGAGGTCTTCAGGATGCTGCCCAGTGCTGCATTGTGATGGCTCAACACCTGGAGACTGAACGCGATAGCAACCACGATGGCGAGGTTGATATTCGATAAGAGAGAGATGCGCCAAACCGGCTGGGTCTCGCTGCGGGCACCGAACGAGCGCAAGAGCTCGGCGAAGACCAGCACGGCAAAAGCATGCGTGCGCGCGATTTCCTCGGTTTCTGTCCGCAGACCGTAGAGATAGACCGCAAACGCCACCCCTGCCGTAAGGAAACCGGTGAAAAGCATCGTGCCAAGGAAGCCACCGTCAGTGATGCGCTCAGACCTCGGGCGTGGAGGGTGTTTCATCACGTCGGGGTCGATGGGGTCGGTCGCCAGGCAGAGCGCGGGCAAGCCGTCGGTGACGAGATTGATCCACAACAGGTGAATTGCCAGCAGCGGCGCCGGAAGGCCCGCTACCACGCAGACGGTGACCAGCATCAGCTCACCCGTGTTGCCACCCAAAAGGTACTGCAGCGTCTTGCGGATATTGTTGTAGATGCCGCGGCCCTCTTCGACAGCGGCGACGATCGAGGCGAAGTTGTCGTCGGTGACGATGATGTCGGAGGCTTGCTTGGTGACTTCGGTGCCTGATTTCCCCATCGCGATGCCGATATCCGCCCCCTTGATCGCAGGCGCATCGTTGACGCCATCGCCGGTCATCGCGACCACCGCGTCGTTTGCTTTCCAGGCGCGAACGATGCGCAATTTGTGCTCGGCTGTTACGCGGGCGTAGACGGCGACCGCGGGTGCGCGTTCGCGCAGCTCCGCGTCGGACATCCTGTCCAACTCCGCGCCGGCGATCGCGGTGTCGCCAGCCGATGCGATGCCAAGCTCGCGCGCGATGGCCATCGCGGTGTGCGGATGGTCGCCGGTAATCATTACGACGCGAATGCCGGCGGCGCGGCATTTCGCCACAGCCGCCTTCGCCTCGGCGCGCGGTGGGTCATACAT
>JBJXGX010000056.1:0-3879 GCA_046160305.1 Burkholderiales bacterium | reverse complement strand
CGATAGGCACAGCGCGCGTTCTCAGGATTGTTGTTGAACGCGCCGCCCCGCACGACCCTTCCAGACCGCCCGACCGGATGTTGCCACCCGGCGCCGTGGATCATAGGCCGTCCCGGCGAAAAAATCGTGCCTGCGGCGGGGGAAGGCTCCCCCGCACCCCCTCCAGAGGCCGAGATTCCGAGTGACAGAGCGCGGAGCAACAGAGATCCGAGCTAACGAACAGGGGCACCTCGCAACACCACACGAAAGCCGACGGGGTCGTAGTGACCGTCGGGAAGAAGCCTGAGCCGAAAGGCACAGCGCGCGTTCTCAGGATCGAAGTCGAACGAGCCGCCCCGCACGACCCTCCGCACATCGTCGCCCGCACTCAAGTCCTCTCGGCCATCCTCCGTGCGATAGGGATAGGGCTTGTATTGACTGCGGGTCCATTCCCATACATTGCCGATCATGTCGTGCAGCCCAAGGCTGTTTGCCGGAAAGCATCCGACGGCTGAAGTGGTATTTATGTTTGTCACCGCGTAGTTGGCGCGCTCGGGATCGGGCTCGTCGCCCCAGGAAAATACGGCGTTCGGTCTATCACCCCGAGCGGCCCTCTCCCATTCGAGCTCACTCGGCAACGCCACGCACCAGTCGTCTTCACGCACTAACCGGGCGATCTCGCTTGTTGCAAGAACCGGTGATCCTCTAAATTGCTGGGTTAGCCAATCGCAATATCCGAGCGCTTCATGCCAGCTCACAGAGCACACCGGCCGGGTATCCGGATCGCTGAGCGCATCAGGGTCATCGAGGGCAACGTAGGTGGCGCTAACGAAGGCACGAAACTGCGCGACGGTTACCGGGTATCGAGCGATGAAGAACGCTGTGGTCGGCGTCGGCTTGTCGTTGATTTCGTCGTCGATCTTGGCACCCACGATTTCTGAGACCCGCTTTGCATCGGTCTTTGGAGTTCCAATCCTGAACTTGGAATCAGCGGGCACCCGCACGAATCCGAGCATGGATTCGTTGGGCAGATGGAGTCGCTCCGGGTCAAAGCGAGGGTCACCGCCCTGCCAGCACGTCCCCGGCTAAAGCACGCTGGGCGGCGTGCGCGCCGTTATCAGCCGGATGCACCGGCAGCGAGGCGGCAAGCCAACCGCGCACTCGCTTCGCAATCTCGCCGGTGCGTGTGCTTTTCTGGACGGCACCTGCGCCAAGTTCCTGCAACTGCTTTCCGGCGATCAAGGCGCAGGTCCAGTCTTCCTCGGTGGGTTCGCGCGACTCGCGATACTGATCGACGGACTTGCTGCCAATCAATTCGTCCGCAGCACTTGTACCACGCTCGGCTTTGGCCAGGCGGGCCGCGAGCGGCAGCACGACTTGCCAATGCTCTGGCGCACCGCGTGCAAGGCGTTTGCATTCGCCCGGAAAATCTTCCTGCGCGGCAAGATGGGATGCGGCAAGAAACTCCTGGAAAGTGCGATGTGGGAACGTGAACTGTCGCTCACCATTCTTCTCGCCCTGGCCGATCAGCAGGCCGGCACGATTCTCGATGTACTCCACAACCACGTCGGCCTTGTCCTTGCTCTTGAGGAGTGGGCGAAAGGCGCGACCAAGTCGGTCCTCGCCGATGTCGGCCGTGCCATCCTGGCCAGCGTTCTCCGCGTGAACCTTGAAGGCCAACTCTTCGAGTACCTCGCGCAGGGCGGAGAGCTTCAGATGCGGAACCGCGAGCGCGTCGAGCAGGGCCTTGTCGGCGCCGATCTCGCGATTCCAGCGCAGCATGAGGAGATCGACCGAGTCGTTGTACAGGTCGGCCCGATCGTCAGGCAGACGGCCACGGTTCGTGTGCAAGGTGGCCATCAGCGTCAGCAGCAGCGGGTTGGACGCAAGCGCTTGGAGGTCGGGACGGCCTCGTGCTCGGAGCAAGTCTTCCAGTTTTCGGTCGGCTTCTCCCGGCGAGCGCCAGTTGCGAGCGACGAGTGCCGTGTACCAAGCGCGAATGAACTGTTCAATCTGTTCATCGTTCAGATCGGCTAGCGCATACACGCCGCGCGCCGGATCAGGGCCGTCGGGCCAGGCATACGGCCGTGCGGTCAGTAGGAATCGACAGGCTTGCCCGGCGCTACGCTGGAGGTCCTGTACGGCCGCCAGCACTCGCGCGCGTCGCGTGCTGTCGCCGCACTCGTCCAGACCATCGAGCAGGATGAGCGCACCGTGCTTGCGTGCGATGCGTTGCACATACTCCATCGCGTTGGGAGACAAGCCGTACCCGCTTGCTTCGAGGTCGCGGCCGATGAACGCCCAGAGGTCGCCCGCGCGTGCCGGTTTGTCGCCAGGCGGGAGCTGCTCGGCAAACCGGCGCAGGACAACGCGAATGGGCAGCAGGACCCCATGCTTCCACGTCGTTCCCAATTTCTCCATTTCATCGGAATGACCTTGCCAGGCTTGAGTGAGCGTGAGGAGCACGCTTGCCCCGAACGTGCTCTTGCCGCTGCCGGGCTTGCCCAACAGGGTCAACTCGCGATGCTCGGCCAGCGCCTCCAGAGCGGCAACCGGACGCGTTTCGCGGTGCTCATCCATCGCGCCAGGCACGAGGCGTTTCAAAGTGGTCAGCCAATGCTCGAGCGTCTCGTCTTTCGCGATGTAATGGGTGGTGTCGAGGGGAACGTAGATGTCGGCGAGCTGTAGTGGTGTTTGTCGCGTTTGATCGGCGGACGCGTCGATCTCACCCAATCTCAAACCAGCCAGATCGGCCGCAAGGGCGTGGAGATACAGCGCAATAACGGACTTCGACTCCTCAGGATCCTCACCTTTGCTCGTCACCTCGGTGATGATCTGAACGAAATCCCGGCCGATGAAGTGGCCGTTGGCCACGTGGACAGCGCCTTGAATCACGGCACCGCCCTCGGTCTCGATGGTTTGCGTGCCGGTGTTGATCGGGCCGGTGTGGTTCCCGTCCACCTTCACGCTGCGCTCGCCGAGTGCATCGCCGTGGCCTTGCGCAACTGCACCCGAGCCGGTCACGCTGGCTTGTTGCAAAGCTTCAAGTTCGGCGATTCGTCGCCGCAGTGCGTCGATGTCGTTCGGGTCGATTGGTTCGGATGTCACGGGATGCAACTCAGCTTGCCTTGAGTTTATCGAGGACGTACTTCGTCACGGGGCCTGCAATGCCGCCCAGGATCGGTGTGGCAAACATACTCACGACGGCTTTGACCGCGCCCGGCACCATGCCAACGAGGCCTTCGACGATCGTACCCATCTTCTTATCGTCGGCGTGCTTGCCCTTGGCGACCTCGGCCTTGAGTTCCTCGACGTGCTGCACGGCTTTGGGTTGCATGCCAACCGGCGCCTGTGTCGCAACAGTCGCGAGCAGCGATGCAAACAGCGGCTCCAGATCCTTCATGGAAACGCCTTGGGTAATCCGGTCACGCCCAACGAAGTTGCCGCCGCCTGTATCCACGCTTCCTGCAACGTAGGCGCCACCACCGGTCTCGACGTTCGTCTGTGTTCCGGTGTTTATGTTGCCGATGTTCTTCCCACCAACGAATACGCCTCGCTCGCCGACCGCCGTCGCGCCAGAACCTTGAGCGATCGCGCCGCTGCCGGTGAGCGTCGCTTGGCTAGTTGTTCGGCTGGCTGTGCCCGCGCCGTCCTTGTCTGATTTGAACTCGATGAAGCCGGTGGCCGCCAGCTTGTCCAGTTGCTGGTTGAAATGGAATTTCAGTCCGTCGATGTTCTTGTAGACAGTCTGGAAGTGCCCGAGCGATTTAAGTTTTTCCTGGAACGCCCACAGGCTCATTAGATCTTTCTTGTTGGCGCTCCCGGTGCTGATCTCCGTATCCTTGAAATACGTGAAAATAAATGGCTTGTTGGTTGCTTTGAATTGCCCGACCGCGGTCT
>JBJXGX010000055.1:0-3882 GCA_046160305.1 Burkholderiales bacterium | reverse complement strand
GCACGTCGTCACCGAAATAGTCCTGCACCGCCTTGGTGCCCCAGGGCAGCGCGCCGACATGCACCGGCACATGCTCGGCCTGCGCCAGCAGGCGCCCCTCGCGGCCGCACAGCGCGGTGGAGAAATCGCGGCTCGAATTGAGGATCTGCGAGTAGGTGGTACGCAACATCGCCTCGCCCATCTCCTCGACGATGCCGGTGAGACGATGCTGCAGAACGGAGCGGGTGATCGGGTCGACGTCGTTCGGGCGGTTCGTCATCGCGACTCCCTACACTCGCTCCGCTTCCGGGGAGGTTTGTTGTTACGGCGTCAGTACGATCTTGGAGCGGTCACGGCCCAAGTGGAACCGTACCTGAGCGAAGAGCGGAGCTTTACCGCTCACCCTTGGTTGATTAACGAGGGCTCGACCATTATCAAGACCAATTAATTCGATGGCTCCCCGCGTTGATCTGACCCAACCTATTTCGCGGTCGCCTCCTGCGCGATCCCGCCTAACGCCTTTTGCAGATTGCCCACGACCGGGCACTGCTCCGCCCCATGCCGGCGCGCGAGATAGGCGGGATCGTTGTAGCCCAACCATACCTGCCCGGATGGATCCTGCCACACGAGCACTTTCAGCGGCAGATCGATACCGGTGGACTGGCTACATTCCATGAAAGGTGTCCCACCCTGTGGATTGCCGAAGATCAGCAATTCGGTCGGGCGGAGTGTTTTCCCGACCTTCGCTGCACCCGCTGCATGATCGATGCGGGCGAATACGGTCAAACCGCGCTGCTTGACGATCCCCTCCACGCGATCCATCGTATCTTTCGGCGAGTGAGGGCTCCGAACCTCCACCACACCGTCCGCCGCTGCGACAACGCCGCAGGCAAACACTAGGGCCATGAATAACAACGATCGGATGACTCGCATCGCGCTCTCCTCTTATTGGTTGATTGCATCGCACCGCGTTTCCCAGGAACGGACGAAGTATAGTGATGTCGCACGCTTTCGTGATGGCGCAGCGACCGATTCGAGTCAATCGAAGGAGCCGCTCACCTGATGTCCCGCCTCTACTCCACCAATCGAGGATGCATGGCGGTTGAGGAGCAAGAAGCCTGGCAAGCGCGCCCGGGAGCAAAACGAGGTGCTGGAGGCAATTCAGCGCGGACAAAGCAAACAACGCGGGTGCTATGGTCGTCGCCTACAGGCCACCGCTGCGCATCGTCAAGGGGGCGGCGGCGGCTGGGGCGATCCGCTCAAGCGCGATCCCGGGAAAGTTGCGCTCGACGTGCGTCGCGGACTGGTCACTGCGGAGGGCGCCAAGCGCAATGGAGTGGGGCTGAAGGCCGACTTATCGGTCGATCAGCGCGCTGCCGACGATCTCCGCGCGCGCGGCTGCCGAGCGCGGCCGGGTGGAATTGTTCAACCGTGGCGGCACGGTCGAGGAACTGAAAGCGCGCTGCAAGGCCGATACGCACGTTGACCCGCCGCGCGCACCGGTTTTCCAAAATCGGATGGAGCCCCGGGGCGCCACGGTGACCGCGACCGAGGGGTTGCGCTGAGCTAGTGCTTGGCGGCCATGATGCCCTTAAGGTCGATATCGAACTTGTCTTGGATGATTCTCGCGATCTGGTCATACACGCAGCCGGCGCGAACGGTATTGAAGTTGCGCAGATCGACAATGGTGCTGCCCAGCCCCGCGTCGTTGTGAAAGGGCACCAGACCGTAATCGATTTCGATATCGGCAATCTTGCGCACCTGCTCCTGCACATCCTGCAGCACGAACTTGCTACCCGACAGCGACACGTTCGCCGACGAGCCCGATATGCCGTACGCGTTCTCCCGAGCCAGTCGTGCGATCTCGTCGTGCAACGGACCGGCATTCAAGAGCAAATCCATCGTTCCGGCCTTAGTGGCGTTTTTCAATGTGAACGGGGGAAGGCCCGCAGCAAGCGGATGTTCGATGCGGAATGGTGCAACCACAGAGAACGGCAGATCGTGATCCTGGATGATCGTACGCACGACCTCACGCGCCAGATCGGAGACAAGCAGCAACTGATCGAATAGCGGCCAGTCCCCGAAATTGCCACAAGGCTTTTCAAAGGACCGCTCCTTGGCAGCATAGATGCGCCGAATCGCCTCGTCCTCGTGGCCCACGATCGCATAGCCGACGCTGACGGGAAAGATGGCCACCCCGCCTTTGCGCACGGCGTCGAATACCCGTGCCGCGTCTTCCTTGATCGGTTGTCCTTCGAACACTGGGTCGTCCTTTGGGTTGTCTTCGGGTTGTCTTCAGGCCTTGCGTATCGGACGCCCGCCGCGTAGGCCCATCAATTCTTGCATCAAGCGGGTCCGTCGGGAAGAGCGATGGATGAGGACGTATGCGCCACGCGTCGTTGCGACCGACTTGAGTTGTACTATTCAGGCCTATGCGGCCTGTTTGATCTGTTTTGACCCAACAAGGAGGACTTATGTACACCGGTGGATGCCTGTGTGGTGCTGTGAAGTACGAAGTACGGGGTGATCTCGGTCCGGCCTTCTATTGCCATTGTTCCCGCTGCCGCAAGGCGAGCGGCAGCGCGTTCGCCTCGAACGTGATCGTCGCTACCAAGGATTTCTTCCTCGTTCAGGGCAAAGACGCACTCAAGAGCTTCGACACGACCGGAGGGGTGCGCCGTGAGTTCTGCTCGCAGTGTGGGTCACCGATTGCAAGCCGACGCGACAGCGCACCCGAAATCGTTCGATTGCGAATGGGTACGATTGATACGCCCATCACCCAAGGGCCGGGTGCGCACATCTTCGTCGCTTCGAAGGCAAAGTGGTTCCCGATCTTCGACGAGTTGCCTCAGCATCCCGAGCGGCCGTAATCGGCATTGCACCTCCTCGAAGGCCGGCCACATTAACGGCGCGCGGACGCCCAAGAGGGGTGCGCGGCCGGTCACGATCGATGAAGCCGGGCAAATGCCGGAGATAGAGCAGCCGGCGCCATTCGTACATGCGGTTCGGAGCTTTCTTGCAATCCCTGGGTATCGCGCTGAAGGACGTCGTGTTCAACGGCAAGGGCCTGATGCGGCTCGAGCGTGTACGCGCCGGCGGCCTTGATCTGCCGCCGATCAATTGGGTGCATGCGGATGCACTCGGCCGCGTCTGGATCGCGATCACCGCGCGCTGCATCGCAGTGCTCTCGAACCTGTAAGCCATGGCGAATCTGCGCGTAGCGGTCGCCGGTGCGGGGTACTTCACCCAGTTCCAGCTCCCGATTGATCGAACGAGGCAACCATGCAGCGCAAAACGTTCATTGCATTCGCCGTCGTCGCAGTGCGCGCCGGTGCTGCCCAGGCGAAGACCGCCCTCAAGTTCAGCCACACCGACCAACCGGGTGGAACGCGGCAGAAAGCGGCCGAGATGTTTGGTCAGAAGATCGAGCAGTACACCGGTGGACGTTACAAGATGCAGGTGTTCGCCGTGGGCCAACTCGCGAACGACGCCAAGGCGGTCGAGCAAAGGCAGGCGGTCGCACATGCGCAGTGGCTGTTCCTGCTGCAGGTGAACATTTCACTCCTGGTGCTGGGAATTTTATCGAGCCTTTGCCGGCGCTGCTGCTCACCGCACCGCTGTTTCTGCCGCTGGCGCAAGCCTTCAAGGTGAATCTCGCGCACCTCGGCGTGGTGATGACCGCCAACCTGGCGATCGCGCTCTACACGCCTCCGGTCGACGGTACGCTGTTCGTCGCGGCGAAGCTTGCCGGCGCGGCGATCGGTTAAATTACGCGGGCGCGGGCGCCGCTGATGGCGGCGACCGTTGCGGTCCTGATGCTGATAACGTACTTCCCATGGCTCACGAGAATTCTTCCCCAGTGGCTCCTCTAAATGTATCTTGGCTGCATCGCTGATGATCTCA
>JBJXGX010000054.1:0-2726 GCA_046160305.1 Burkholderiales bacterium | reverse complement strand
CACTCTCGAAGGTCGCTGGAATCGATGTGCGGAGCTCTTCGATCCAACGCTCCATGTCTTTCTTCAACTTCGCCGCCTGGCCGGCGGGCATGGCAATGGCAATCGGCCGGCGCGGTTCGACGAAATTATTGACGTAGCACCAATCGTCGGGACGCGGCTGCCCGCGCGCGGTCGTGCGCAACAGCGCTTCGACGGTCGTGCGCTTGCCGACACCGGCAGGGCCGAGCGCAAAGAGGTTGTAGCCTTCGTGTGCAACGCCTACCGCGAGCTTCAGCGCATCGACTGCACGGGATTGGCCGATCGGCTCGAGCGAACCCGCCAGCTCGGCGGTGGTGGCAAATTCCAGATCCTCGGCCCGGCACGAGCGGCGCAACTGCGCAGGCAGCAAGCGCTTGTTGCTAAGCGCGGCCTGTTCGCCCACGGCGGCTCGCGGCGATCCCGCGTCAATGGAGGGTTCCATACGGGTCTAGGCCGCGAGGGCGTGGCTGAATATCGCGCTTCGCGCCACCATCGGGCCGCGCGGAATGGGGAAAGCCCGCTTTGTCGGTCGGGTTTTCGAAGTCGATCCGATCGGCTCGTCGACCACGCGCTTGAGGCCGGCATGGTCGCGGATGTCGACGCTCTTGAGATGGACGTCGACAAGACCGGCGGCATCGAATGCGGAGAGCGCACGGCTCACCGTCTCCAGCTTGAGCCCGAGATAACTGCCGATCTCCTGGCGCGTCATGCGCAGGTTGAACGACGTACGCGAGTATCCCAACGCGCCGAACCGGGTGGACAGATCGATCAGGAAAGCGGCGACCCGTGCGTCCGCGCCGAGTGAGCCGATGACATAGAGCATCGCCTGCTCTTTGACCAACTCGCGGCCGAGAATGCCGTACACGATGCGCTCGATCCCTGGAACCTGACGCGCCAGCGCGGCGATTCGCGAGAAGGGGACGACGATGACTTCGGCCGCATCGATGGCAATGGCCTCGGAGCTGTAGCGTCCGGAGGCGAGGCCATCACCGCCCATGACATCGGCTTGCATCGGGAACGCGAGGACCTGCTCGGTGCCGGACGGATCGAGCATGAGGATCTTGAAAAATCCCGATCGCACGACGTAAAGCGAATGAAACGCATCGCCCGCTCGATAGAGCACCTCGCCTTCGGTCACGCGGCGCGTCGTGAAGGTCACGCCATCGAGGGAGCAGTGGGCATCGAGATCGAAACGCAGCAATCGGGCAAGCTCCCGTGCGGTGACGTTCACCGATGGGTTAGTGACCGATCCGGTTTGGGACTGGCGGGTGAGGGGACGCGCGTTGGGTCCGGTGTGGTCAGAGAACATCGTGGGCTCCTGGTCGGTTTATGTACGCAGTATGCGAACGGGTGTGTTGCTGCACAATCGGCCAAGGATGAATCTGCGGGTCGGTGGGATCCGACCCGGGTAGGAATCGTCCTACAAGGCAGAGCCCTCTTGACAGTATGCGGATGTGGAGGAGGCACAATGCTGGTTTGAGCGGCATCAAGCCGATGAGCATCCCGAGCACGGATAAAGGCGTCATGCATCCACACTATCTCGAACCCCTGTTCTCGCCGCGGTCGGTTGCTTTGGTCGGTGCGAGCGATCGCGCCGGATCACTGGGTCACGACGTCTTCAAGAATCTGTTGGCGGGCGCTTTGCACGGTGCGGTGTTCGCCGTCAATCCAAAACACCATCAAGTGCAAGGCGAGCGCTGCTACGGTTCGCTGCCTGCGATCGGCAAGCATGTGGACCTGGCTGTTGTGGCGACGCCGGCTCAGGCGGTGTCCCGCGTACTTGAGGATGCGGCTCGGGCAGGCATTCATCACGCGGTGATTCTGGCGGCCGGTTTTGGTGAAACCGGCGCCGCGGGCAGAGCGCGCGAGGAGGTGCTCCGCGCACAGGCGCGGCGTCTGGGGATCCGGCTCGTTGGTCCCAATTGCCTCGGGATCATGCGCCCGAAAATCGGCCTGAACGCCACCTTTGCACGCACTGGTGCGCGACCCGGGCCGATCGCATTGGTGTCCCAATCCGGAGCGGTATGCACCGCGCTCATCGACTGGGCATGGGCGGCCGGCTTCGGATTCTCGACCGTCGTATCGATGGGGGCTGCAATTGATCTCGATGTCGGCGAGATCCTCGATTACCTGCTCTACGATCCGGATACCCACAGCATTCTTCTTTATCTCGAAGGTGTGCGCGAGCCGCGCCGATTCGTGTCCGCCCTGCGCGCGGCGGCCCGCGTCAAGCCGATCGTCGCGATGAAGGTGGGCCGGCATCTGTCCGGACAGCGTGCCGCCGTGTCGCACACCGGTGCGATGGTGGGTAACGATGCGGTGTTCGATGCGGTGCTGCGTCGCTCGGGTGTGGTGCGGGTGCGAACGTATTCCGAGTTGTTCGCCGCGGCCCGCGTACTCGCGAGCGATCGAATGCCGGTTGGTGATCGCCTGGCGATCGTCACGAATGGCGGCGGACCCGGCGTCATGGCGGCCGATGCGTGCGTCGATCGCGGGGTAGCGCTTGCCGCCTTCAATGGCACGACGCTCGAGTCATTGAATGCGCTATTGCCGGCGCATTGGTCGCACGCGAATCCGGCGGATATCCTGGGCGATGCGACGCGCGAGCGCTTCGATGGCGCGCTGGAGGCCGTGCTCGCGGATCCTGGCGTGGATGGGGTGCTGACCTTGTTTTGTCCGCAGTCCCTCGTCAGTGCGAAAACCGTGGC
>JBJXGX010000053.1:0-47957 GCA_046160305.1 Burkholderiales bacterium | reverse complement strand
TTGCCGCTTTTTTCTTCGCCGTTTTCTTTTTCGCAGCCTTCTTCTTTGCTGCTGGCTTCTTCTTAGCCGCTTTCTTCTTCGCCTTTTTCTTGGCGGCTTTTTTCGCGGTTTTTTTCTTGGCTGCTTTTTTGGTTGCCATGATTAGAGCTCCTATCAAGTTGAACAAACACACCAACGAATCCCGGTCGGAATGACCGGAATATCCGACCGCCGGCCGGAGCCGTCTGGTCGAATGCATCGCGGATATCGAGCAAGTGCGCCGATCCGCTTCAAATGAGGAATCGTCAGGGCAGCAAGTGCCCTGACCACTTTGCTGCTGTAGTTCGTGCGCCCATACGGCGTTTGATCACACATGAGGTGATCGATATCGTCCGCATGGAAATCGGGTCGAGAGGCGACCTGCCGAGTGCAAGTCACCTTCGATCGCGCCGCAATTCGTTCGGCGCAGTAGCTTGGTATGCGTGTTCGCAACCGTGTCAGTCCCAACTGAGCGCACCGCCCGTTTGATATTCGATCACCCTGGTCTCGAAGAAGTTGCGCTCCTTCTTCAAGTCGATCATTTCACTCATCCAGGGGAACGGATTTGTCGCTCCCGCATATATCGTGTCAATCCCGATCTGCTGACATCGGCGATTCGCGATATAGCGCAGGTACTCTTTGAACATTGGTGCATTGAGACCTAGTACACCGCGAGGCATCGTATCTTCTGCATATCGATACTCGAGTTCCACTGCTTTCTTTATGAGACCTTGGATTTCCTCACGAAATTCCGGAGTCCATAGGTGAGGATTCTCAAGTTTGATCTGATTGATCAGATCGATTCCGAAATTGCAGTGCATCGACTCGTCACGCAAGATGTATTGATACTGCTCCGCCGCGCCGGTCATTTTGTTCTGCCGGCCCAAGGCGAGGATCTGCGTAAAGCCGACATAGAAGAACAATCCCTCCATGATGCACGCGAAAACGATCAAGCTTCTTAAGAGCTGTTGATCCGCATCCGGGGTTCCTGTTCTGAAGGTGGGATCGGTCAGCGTGTCGATAAACGGAACCAGAAACTCGTCCTTTTCCCGAATGCTCGATACCTCATGGTACGCATTGAATACCTCACCCTCGTCCAGTGCAAGGCTTTCGACAATGTACTGGTAGGCGTGTGTATGGATCGCCTCTTCAAATGCCTGTCGCAACAGGTACTGCCGGCATTCGGGAGCGGTGATATGGCGATATGTTCCAAGTACGATGTTGTTTGCCGCCAGCGAATCCGCGGTAACGAAGAACCCCAGATTGCGCTTGATCACCCGACGCTCATCTTCAGTGAGCCCCTGCGGGTCCTTCCACAAGGCAATGTCCCGACTCATGTTGATTTCCTGGGGCATCCAGTGGTTGGCGCAGGCGGAAAGGTATTTCTCCCATGCCCATTTGTACTTGAATGGAACCAGCTGGTTCACGTCCGTACGGCCGTTGATGATCCGCTTGTCTTCAACCCGTATGCGACGGAAATCCTCAATTGGCAAGTCGGCTTTCAATACCGGGTCCGCGCATGGCGAGGGCGCGACGAACCCTTGCCGCAGTGCGAGTCCCGGCATGGCTGCGCCTCTGATATCTTCTTCGAACTTCAGCATGCTTTCTTCTCCGTTAGCGCCCAATTCTGCTCATCGTAGGGCCGCGGTGCTTCGGGTCGGGCCTGCATCGCCACCCGAACCACCTCGGAGCGAAACGTCGAACTGATCTCAATGCCTTCCACTATTGGCATGCCTCGCACTCAGGGTCATCGATAGCGCAGAGCTTTGTTGGCTCGCCTCCGATGTCAAGTGTCGCAATCGAACCGGCAATGCCACCGCCTGACGGCACGGCATTGAGCTGACCGGCTTTGACAGTCGATCTTTCCGCGTGCGTTGCCCCGAGTGATCGGAGGTAGTAGGTTGTCTTCAGCCCTCGCAGCCAGGCGAGCTTGTAGGTGTCATCCAGCTTCTTGCCCGAGGCATTAGCGATGTAAATGTTCAGAGATTGGGACTGATCAATCCATTTCTGCCGTCGCGCGGCGCACTCGACAAGCCATGACGGGTCGACTTCGAACGCGGTTGCATAAAGCCTGCGAAGTTCCGCTGGGGCACGGTCGATTCTGGCCAGATTCCCATCGAAATACTTGAGATCGGCAATCATGACCTCGTCCCACAAGCCGAGCTTCTTCAGGTCCCGGACGAGATACTCGTTCACGACTGTGAACTCACCAGACAGGTTCGACTTGACGTACAGATTCTGGAAAGTAGGTTCGATCGAGGCAGACACGCCAACGATATTTGCGATGGTCGCGGTGGGAGCAATCGCGAGGCAGTTCGAGTTTCGAATTCCGTACTTGCGGATGCGTTCCCGCACCACACCCCAATCCATCGTGGAGGTACGGTCGACTTCGACAAATCCGCCGCGCTCTTCCTTCAGCAGGTCCAGAGTATCCTGCGGCAAAATGCCACGATCCCAGAGCGACCCTGGAAAAGTCGAATAACGGCCGCGCTCCTCAGCCAATTCCGTTGAGGAAAGGTAGGCGTGATAGGCGACGGCCTCCATCGACTGATCCGCGAACGCCACGGCTTCCGGCGAGCCGTAAGGGATTCGAAGAGCATGCAGACAGTCCTGGAATCCCATGATGCCCATGCCGACGGGCCGGTGCTTCAAGTTCGAATTCCGCGCCTTGGCGACGGCGTAATAGTTGATGTCGATGACGTTGTCGAGCATCCGCATCGCGATCGATATCGTTTGCTTCAGCTTGGCCAGATCCAATTTCCCATCTTTGAGATGGGCAACCATGTTGACCGAGCCCAGATTGCATACCGCGATTTCGTTGTCGCTGGTATTGAGCGTGATCTCGGTGCAGAGGTTCGAGCTATGAACGACACCAACGTGCTGTTGAGGCGAGCGAATATTGCAAGGATCCTTGAATGTGATCCACGGATGCCCCGTCTCGAACAACATCGACAACATTTTCCGCCATAGATCAGTCGCCTGCACCTTCTTGAACAGTTTGAGCTCGCCACGGGCCGCCCGCTGTTCATAGGAGAGATACGCCTGTTCAAATGCCTTGCCGAATTTTTCGTGGAGATCCGTACAGTCGGACGGGGAAAAAAGCGTCCACGTCTGATTCTCCGCAACCCGCTTCATGAACAGATCCGGGATCCAGCTCGCGGTGTTCATGTCGTGCGTTCGCCGGCGGTCATCCCCGGTGTTCTTTCGAAGCTCGAGAAACTCCTCGATATCGAGATGCCACGCCTCAAGGTAGGAGCACACCGCCCCCTTGCGTTTGCCGCCTTGATTGACTGCCACCGCCGTATCGTTGACCACCTTCAAAAACGGGACCACGCCCTGCGACTTGCCGTTCGTACCTTTGATATGTGAGCCAAGGGCACGCACCGGCGTCCAGTCATTCCCGAGGCCGCCAGCATATTTGGCGAGCAGGGCATTCTCCTTAATCGCCTCGTAGATCCCGTCAAGATCGTCTGCCACGGTCGTCAGGTAGCAGCTCGACAGCTGCGATCTGCGAGTACCGGAATTGAACAGCGTGGGCGTCGAACTCATAAAGTCGAAGCTCGACAGGATCTGATAGAACTCGATTGCCCGCGCCTCACGGTCGATTTCATTCAACGCGAGGCCCATTGCCACGCGCATGAAGAACGCCTGCGGCAGCTCGATTCGATTTCCATCGATGTGCAGGAAATACCGGTCGTAAAGCGTTTGCAGACCCAAATAACCAAATTGCAGGTCGCGTGAAGCATCCAGCGCGTTGCCAAGGCGCACGAGATCGAACCGTGCCAGCCGCTCGTCCAGGAGGTCCGCAGCCACGCCACGCTTTATGTACGAACCGAAATACTCCGCGTAGCGCTCTGCCATCCCGTCCTGGGAGACTTCCTCGCCGATCACCTCGCGCCTGATCGTGTGCAGAAGAAGCCGGGCGGTGACGTATGAATAGGCGGGTTCCTTTTCGATCAGCGCTCTTGCTGCAAGGACCATCGACTTGCGGATCTCATCGACGGGAACACCGTCGTAGAGATTTTTCATCGTATCGGCTTTGATCACCTCCGGATCGACGTTCGCTCCAAGCCCCACGCACGCCGAAGCAATGATCTCGCCAAGTCTTGTCTCGTCTAAGGGTCGACGCTCGCCTTGGTCGGTAACATGGAGTACCGCAACAGCGGATGTCTTCTTGCGCTGCGCTGTCTCTGCCGCACGCGCGTCGGCTCGCTTTTCGCGGTAAAGAACATAGGCACGCGCGGCGTCGTGCTGGCCCGATCGCATCAGGGCCAGCTCGACTTGATCTTGGATATCTTCAATATGAAATGTTCCGCCAGCAGGCTGGCGGCGCACAAGCGCCTTGACGACGCTATCGGTCAGGCCACCGACGACTTCCCGAATTCGCGCGGACGCTGCCCCTTGCCCACCCTCGACAGCGAGAAATGCCTTTGTCATCGCCACGGAGATCTTGGTCGGCTCAAACCCAACGACCGCGCCATTTCGTCGGATGATCTTGAATTCCGTGTAGAGCGCAGGCGCCACACTTGATAGCGCCTCCGGCAGCGCAGGTGGCACGACAGGCTGCAACGGAACCGCTCCGCCAACAAGCTGCATGAATGAACTCCTCTCTCGGCCAGCGGCGCGCATTCCCTCAACCGCCCGGCCTGTTCTGTTCGGTGATGCCCCGATGCACGCGGCAGCCAGCCATCGCGCAACCAAAAGATCTTTTCATCTAGTAACCACTACATGTAGTGCACGAAACTGCATCGTGTCCAAATTCTAGTGTGTGGTGGCCAGACTTGCAATGGGATTGACGGCCTAGCGACGAGCTGTTTGCGACGAGCGGTCGAAAGTGCGTGAAATTGTTCACGCCCGAACGCCGTCGATGGAGACGCCAACAGTGGGCGGATTCAAAGCCCCCGCAATGGCACTGCATTGCAAGGATGGTTGGGGCCGGGGGCGGATGTCGCGCTGCCACCCATCACATTGGGCGCGCGCGTCGCCGACCGTTGCGGGTCGGGCGGTGTCGGTGATTCGCGGAGAGGCTGGTCGTTCGGTGGGAAGCAGCGTCTTACTGAATCCCGAGCCGTTCCATTCGGTACCGGAGGGCGCGGAATGTGATTCCAAGGAGTCTGGCAGCCGCCGTTCGATTGAAGCGGGTCTTGTCCAAGGCTTCGAGGATCGCTTCCTTCTCGACACGATCCAGGTAGTCTTGAAGTGGCCATCGCGAGTTTTCGCCAGCACCAGCGGAGGTGGGGGTCACGGAAGACGGCGGTGTGAGCTGGAGGTCTCCGACGGCTATCTCGCTTGAGTTCGATAGGGCAAGGGCTCGTTCGAGGATGTTCTCGAGCTCGCGGGCGTTGCCGGGGAATTCATAGGCGCAAAGGGCTTCCATCGCCTCTTCGGAGAGTCGCGCCGGCGCCGGCCCCCGGGAGAGGCGCCCAAGGATTGCAATGGCGAGCTCCGGCACGTCTTCCCGGCACTCGCGAATCGACGGCATGCGTAGCTCGATCACGTTGAGACGGTAATACAGATCCTGGCGGAATTTTCCGGTCTCCACGAGGGTCGACAGCTTCTGGTGGGTTGCGCAGATGATTCGAACGTCCACCGGATCCTCGGCCGTCGCCCCGATTTTCCGAACGCGCTTTTCCTGGATCGCGCGGAGCAGCTTCACCTGCATCTGTAGCGGCAGATCGGCCACCTCGTCGAGAAACAGGGTGCCACCGTGCGCCGCATGGAAGAATCCATCTCGATCGTGTTCAGCACCGGTAAACGCGCCTTTGCGATATCCGAAGAATTCGCTTTCCATGAGGTTCTCGGGAATCGCCCCGCAGTTCACCGGGACGAACGGTTTGTCGCGGCGCGCCCCGTGCGCGTGGATGAGACGTGCCGCCAATTCCTTGCCGCTTCCGGACTCGCCGGTCACGTATATGGGTGCTTGGCTTCGCGACAGCTTCAGGATCATGGCGCGCGCATGCTCGATGGGCTGGCTGCTTCCCAGCAGGCGAAGCTCGCCAGCGTCCGAGTCCAGTGACCGATCGGGCAAGGCCAGCGCGGACTTGACGAGCGTTCGCAGTTGATCAAGCGAAAGAGGCTTGCTCAGGTAATCGAACGCACCACTCTTCAATGCCGCGACCGCGTTTTGCGTACTGCCATGCGCGGTGATGACCGCAACCGGCAAATCCAGGCCCTTCGATGCGATGTAGCGGACGATCTCCAGCCCGTCGCCATCCGGAAGACGCATGTCCGTCAGGCAAAGTTGAAAATCCCGGCTATCGATCATGGCTTGTGCATCGCGAACGGAAGCAACCGACGCGACCGCGAACCCCATGCGAATGATGCTCAATTCGAGCAACTCGCGGATGTCAGCCTCGTCGTCCACGATAAGAACCGTTGTGGAGGATTCCGACCCGCGCCGATCGTTCGTTTTCATAGTCGCCCCGCTGCCCACTGAAGTCGAAAATGCGCGCCGGTGTTGCCGGGTAGATAGTCGAGCCGCGCACCGTTGGCGGCTGCCAGTTCGCGCGAGATGTAGAGCCCAAGCCCAGTGCCCTTGCTCTCTGTCGTAAAGAACGGCTCGAAGAGTTGTGCCCGGACGGCCTCGGGAACACCCACCCCATCGTCGGTGACATGCAACTCGGCGCGATCTCCGGATGCGTTGGCGGTAATGACGATCCCTCGCGCGCCGCTTGCCGCGTGGCGCCATGCGTTGCGAAGCAGATTCCAGAGAATCTGGGACAGATGAACGCGGTCAAATGACACAACCAAGGAAGGGTCACACTGGATCGGGATGGCTGCGGCCGCCGAATTTTCGCGATGCGCAAAGTCCTCGACGAATGCTTTCAGAAACCCGGCCAGCACGATCGATTCGGTCAGCACGCGGTCGCGGCGATTGAGTTCGAGGACGTCAGAGACCATGCGATCAAGCCGGTAGGCGTTGTCACGAATGATTCTTGACAGCCGCTCCCGGCCTTGCGCCCTGTTTTCTTCCAGCATCAGATCGGCCGCGTGCGTGATTGCCGACAGCGGATTGCGAATCTCGTGGGCAATGTTCGCGGTAAGGCGGCCCAGCGCAACCAACTTGACCTTCTGCGCCTCCTCCTCAAGCGTCGACAGATCCTCGAGAAACACGACCGTAAAGTGGCGATTCTCAATACCCGCGGCCTGGAAGCGGGCTCGAACGCAGACCGCCAATCCGAGAATCAACGCCGGCTCGCCCCGCTGATCCCCCCGCTGCATCCAATCATCGATTTGTAGCGCAAGGGCACTGGAATGCTGTCGGATCGGGTCCCCGACTCGCAGCGTGCGCTCAAGCAGCGTGTCGGCCCGCCTGTTGGCCTGTCGGATGATTCCCTGCTCGTCGATCACGATCACGCCGTCCTGCAGGTCTTGAATCACAAGGGCGTTGACGCCGATCTGATTGGCGAGCTCGATTCCGCGATTGGTCGCGATCGCCTCGTTCGATATGACGCGGTGCGCCAGCCAGTTCGTGACCAGGGAAGTAACGAAGTATCCGGCGCCGAGGATCGCGGGCTGCAGCATGACGCTTGCACTCGCCCCGAATCGGTGCATCCAAAGAATCTGCTCCAGGAGGATCGCGATCGTTGCGATACTTGCGAAGAAGAGCGTGAGAACACGATCGGCGAGAAGGGCGGCTCCGGCGAGTGAGATCAGCAACATGACGCCGAGCCCGCTCCGGTACCCGCCACCCGAATGCATCAACAAGGTGATCGCGGCAACATCGGCCAGAACGTGGAGCGTCAGCTGCAATCCGAACCAATTCCGGAAGCGCAATAGCGCCGCGTGAAACACCATCGTCGCCGCGACATAGACGATTCCACCGGCGACGAATTGCTCCGAATCGACATCGCCAAATCCGGAACCATTGGGATTCGCGAATCCCACCACGGTAAAGAAGCCCGCGACGATCAGTCGATAGACATTGAAATAACGCAGCGACGTCCATAAGGAATCCGCGACGCGGCGGTCCCAGATTGAATCTCGCCGGGCTTCAGCGCTCGTCGTTGCCGTTTCCCTCGCGCCGCCCCGCCCGCGATGCGAGGCGGTGCTCCTCGCTACAGAAGAGCTGATCATTGGCCTCTATCGCCTCATTGCGAGGGAAATAGACGCCGCAGCTGGCGCAACGGACCATTGGTTCAACGGAATCACTACGATGTTCGGGCTTCGGAGGCCTCGCAATTCTCGCGCCCTTCCAGATGAAGTAGACGGCGGCGAGAACGGCTACAAGGAGGAGAAACTTGGCCATGCGCGGCAGTCGCCTCGCTCAGGGCCGCATTGTGAAACGGCCGAAGTATATTGGTAGGGGACAGCTCGAAACCGGAATGCGGTGGCACTAGTGCACGGCCTCGCATCCGCGGAAGCGTCAATTATGACCTGATCGGATCAACATGCCCGTCGGCCGTCCTGGGCGACTCTCAGGTTCTGACCGAGCCGCCTTGGGAAGTCGACGGCTGGGGTCGACGACTCACGTACCCATGCGCAAACAAGAAAAAAGAGAATCGCTGCGAGGCGACTCGATGGTCGGGGTGAGAGGATTCGAACCTCCGACACCTGCGTCCCGAACGCAGTACTCTACCAGGCTGAGCTACACCCCGACGTGCGCGGACTACTGAACTTTAACCACGCAGGGACCAGACTTGCCGTCCAGCGTGCGCTCCGAAGCAGCGCTTTCGCGCAGGAACTCGCCCTTCAGAAACTTCGTTCTACCGCGAAAGTCGCCAAGTCTAGCAAAGCCTGCCGATAATTTGAATCGCGAATCGAATCTATCGCGTCGCAAGCGCGCGAAGCAGCGATGCGCGCCTGTTCGCGCGTGTACTCCAGCGCCCCGCAGGCGCGAACCGCCTCGAGCACGGCCGGCAAGTCCTCCCGGCCCCCATGCTTGATCGCATTGCGGACGAGTTCCGCATCGGCCGGGCTGCAGCGCTGCATCGCGTAGATAAGAGGAAGCGTCGGCTTTCCTTCGCTCAGATCATCACCGACGTTCTTTCCTGTCTCGCGCTCATCGCCCGAGTAGTCCAAAACGTCATCGATCAGCTGAAACGCCGTTCCAAGATGCACCCCATAGGCCGCGAAAGCCTCTTCGGACCGCCGATCGCCTCTGGCGATAATCGCTCCAAGGCGACCCGATGCCTCAAAAAGCTTTGCCGTTTTCCTTCTGACGACTTCGAGATAGGCGTCGACCGTCACATCCGAGTTGTGAACATTGAGGAGCTGCAGAACTTCGCCTTCGGCAATCACGTTCGTGGCGTCAGCGAGCACTTTCAACACCCGCATGTCGTCGACCGAGACCATCATCTGGAAGGCACGCGAGTACAGAAAATCGCCGACCAGCACACTCGCCGCGTTTCCGAACTCGGTATTTGAAGTGTTCCGCCCACGACGGAGCGCCGACTCGTCGACGACATCGTCGTGCAGCAGCGTCGCCGTGTGGATGAATTCAACGACCGCCGCCAGCTCATGATGGACGGTTCCTGAATACGAAAGCGCCTTTGCGGCGAGCAACAGTACCGCCGGCCGCAGGCGTTTCCCGCCACCCGCAATGATGTATTCAGCAACCTGACGAATGAGGACAACATCAGACCAGAGCCGGCTGCGGATAATGACGTCTACCGCACGCATGTCCTCTTCGATCAAGGCACGGACGGTCTCGATGGAATCGTTCACGGAGAGCTTTTGTCTGGCTGCCATCACGCACACTTTTGCGACCGCCGGGTCGCGTTGAAGAGTAACATGAAGTCTTTGACTAACCAACGATTTCCCCGATATACTTCAAGGTTTTCCGGGCCACAGAATCTTCGCCTTCGGGACAGTTTCCGGCCCCATCCATCGTATCCGCGCATTGCCGCATCGGAGCAATTGAATATGTACGCCGTGATCAAGTCGGGCGGGAAGCAACATCGCGTAAGCCCGGGCCAGAAGGTCAAAGTCGAACGACTCAGCGTGGACGTTGGGGACAGCATCGTCATCAACGACGTTCTGATGGTGGGATCCGGTGAGGACGTGAAGATCGGGACACCGACCGTCGCGGGCGCCACGGTCCAGTGCAAGGTGGTCGCACATGGGTTGGGCGACAAGATTCGAATCTTCAAGATGCGTCGGCGCAAGCATTATCAAAAACATCAAGGACACCGGCAAGGCTATACCGAACTTGAGGTTACAGCGGTCAACGGGTAGTCCCTCGGTACGTCGCATCCGCAGTTTCTATCCGATGCGGACAGCGATCTCAAATTGATTGGCGAATTGTAGGAGCTGAACGATGGCACATAAGAAGGCGGGAGGGAGTTCCCGCAATGGTCGCGACTCCCAGTCGAAACGGTTGGGTGTGAAGCGATTTGGCGGTCAGTTGGTCAGCGCTGGAAGCATTATCGTGCGCCAGCGCGGCACGCGGATTCACCCCGGTGTCAATGTGGGCCTTGGCAGAGACCACACGCTTTTCGCGAAGGTTACTGGCACGGTCTTATTCGGATCGCGCGGTGCAGCGAGCAAAGCCATCGTGAGCATCGTGCCCGCGTAACCCGGTCACACGCAATCCGGGGCCCTGTCCATCGATAGGGCCCTTTTCGTTTCTGCGCCCGATCCCTTCCCGCCCCGCCATCCTCCCGAATCATGAAATTCATTGATGAAGCCCGCATTGAGGTGCACGCCGGCAAAGGTGGCGATGGCGTTGTCCACTTTCGACGCGAGAAATTCATCCCGAAGGGCGGCCCCGATGGCGGCGACGGCGGACGAGGGGGCAGTATCTATGCGATCGCGGATCGGAACATCAACACCCTTATCGATTATCGCTACGCGCGGATCTTCCGGGCGAAAGCGGGCGGCAACGGTCAAGGATCGCAACGCAATGGCCGCGGCGCCGAGGACGTCCATCTGCGGGTTCCGGTCGGGACCGTCATCGCGGATCGCACTACCGGTGAGCCGATTGCCGATTTGACCCACGATGCGCAAGTTGCCCTGGTCGCCAAAGGCGGAAAGGGCGGGCTCGGGAACCTCAATTTCAAATCGAGCGTCAACCGCGCGCCGCGTCGCGCGACGTCCGGGGAACCGGGTGAGTCCAGGGATCTTGCCCTGGAGTTGCGCGTCCTGGCCGATGTTGGGCTTCTCGGTATGCCCAACGCCGGAAAGTCGAGCCTGATCCGGGCAGTATCGAGTGCCAGACCAAAGGTCGCGGACTATCCCTTTACGACGCTCGCCCCCAGCCTTGGCGTCGTTCAGGTTGAAATGAGTCGAAGCTTCACTGTCGCCGATATTCCCGGACTGATCGAAGGCGCTGCCGAGGGCGCGGGACTCGGTCATCAATTCCTGCGGCACCTCTCGCGTACCGGGCTCCTTCTCCATCTCGTCGATATTGCTCCGCTCGTTCCCGAAATAGACCCGGTCCGGGACGCTCGCGCAATCATCTCCGAGCTGAAGAAGTTCGACGACGCGCTCCACAAGAAACCGCGCTGGCTTGTCATCAACAAAACCGATCTGTTGAGCAAAGGGGACGTTGACGTGCGCGTCGCGGAACTCGTTCGGCGTTTGCGCTGGAAGGGTAAGGTATACAGAATATCCGCCCTGACCGGCATCGGAACCCGTCAGCTCTGCGGGGACGTCATGTCCTATCTCGAACACACCCGATCGAATGAATCGCAGACTGATCGATAGCCGCCGGCTCGTCGTCAAGATTGGGAGCTCGCTGGTCACCAATGGCGGACAAGGGCTCGATTTCGCTGCGATCGCACGATGGGCGGATCAGGTCGCGCAACTGCGGGCACTGGGCCGAAGCGTCCTGATTGTATCGAGCGGAGCGATCGCGGAGGGGATGCAGCGACTTGGTTGGGCAAAACGTCCCCACGCAATGCATGAACTACAGGCGGCCGCGGCGGTCGGGCAAATGGGGCTCGCGCAGGCCTACGAAAGTTCGTTTCGGGTGCACGGCTTGCACACCGCGCAAATCCTTCTCACGCACGCAGACCTGGCCGACAGGCAACGCTATCTGAATGCACGGTCCACGCTCCTGACGCTGCTCGATCTGAATGTTGTACCGGTCATCAACGAGAACGATACGGTGGTCACCGACGAAATCAAGTTCGGTGACAACGACACGCTCGGTGCGCTCGTCACCAATCTCGTGGAAGCCGATCTTCTGATCATCCTCACTGACCAGACGGGACTCTTCACGAGCGACCCAAGACATGATTTGACGGCGACGCTTGTCTCAGATGGGCGTGCAGGAGCACCTGAGCTGGAATCAATGGCCGGGGGTGCCGGATCGGAGATTGGGCGCGGCGGCATGATTACGAAAATCCTCGCGGCCAAGCGCGCTGCCCGAAGCGGCGCACACACGGTGATCGCTTCTGGAAAGGAATCAAACGTGCTGGTCAGGCTCGCTCGCGGCGAGCGCGTCGGCACATTTCTTCGCGCGGACACCGCTCCACTTGCCGCCAAGAAGCAGTGGCTCGCCGATCACTTGCAGCTAGGGGGCAAGCTCGTTCTTGACCCCGGTGCCGTAGCCGCGATCGTTCAAGAAGGAAAAAGCCTGCTGCCGATTGGCGTCGTCGACGTTGAAGGCGATTTCGAGCGGGGGGCCGTCGTGGCCTGCACGACCGCGGACGGCAAGGAAATTGCCCGCGGGCTGATCAATTACAGCGCGCAGGAAGCAAGGAAGATTCGCCGGCGCCCAAGTGGGGAAATCGAGCTGCTGCTGGGATACATCGATAGACCAGAGCTGATTCACCGGGACAATATTGTGTTGCTCGGCTAGAACGGCCGCGGCGAATCACGTTCGGCGCGCTCGCACGCGGACCAAAAGTTGCCCGCGGATCTATATGAGGTCCTTCATCAGCGAGTCGCGAGCATCGGCGGCCACGGGCTCCATCGAGGCATGATATTCGGGGTGATCCACACCGATGGCGAGCGGCGCGCCTTGTTTAAGTGCGTCGACCCATTCTTTCGTGAGTTCGAAGCGCACGAAATGGACGGCGGACGTCTTCTCGTCGTTGGCACGGTCCATGTCTTCATCGGCGATGCCCCACACGCGATCGAAGGTGCCGACCTTCAACCAAAGCCGATCCTCGATTCCCTTCAACAGGGAGAGCTGACGCTGACGCTCGGATACGTCCTCATACTCGATCATTACGGTCGCTTTGAAATTGCTACCGTCTGGAACGAGCGGATTGTAGGCGTCGAGCTCGCCTTGTATGCCCTCTTCCTCGAATATGCGCTCAGCGCGAAGCATCTCCTGGATCTGGTAGCGAATCGTGATGTCGTCTTCGAAAATCAGCGTGAGATGATCGCCGAGATGGATCGTCCGATTCTTCTTGTGCGCGATGGTTCGCGCCCGAATTTCGCTCCGTTGACGCGAATAGGACTCGAGGGACAGGATGCTTTCCCGACTGATGCCTGGCACGGTAATAGGTTCCCTTGTTGAGCTGGACGGCGCCGCTACAATCCGTAAGCGATGCGCACGAGCGTTAGCGGATGTGCGAGTTTCGCCGACGACGGGATTTCGTTTTCACGCATCCCCTGCTCGATATGATGGCCTGCCAGCTGGCAATCCGAGCTGATGTAGTCGGGATTCGGTGCGCCCATTGCCTTGAAGACCGGGCGACCAATCTTCATCGCCTCGGCGTGAAAGGCCTTCTTTACGCCCCAGGTCCCCGCGTGCCCGGAACAACGCTCCACGGTGATGAGCTGGATCCCGGGAATCATTTTCAGCATCTCTTCGGTCTTGCGACCGATCTTTTGCACGCGCCCATGACAGGGCACGTGATACGACACCTTCCCGAGTTCTACCGTGAAGTCGGACTTGAGCAGCCCATCCTTGTCTCGAGCGACAAGATATTCGAATGGATCGAACATCGCCGCACGCACTGCCTCGACGTCCTCGTCGCCCGGATACATCAGCGGAAGTTCCTGCTTGAACATCAGCGTACAGGACGGAATCGGCGTCAAGATCGCGTAGCCCGCGCGCGCAAGCGCGGCCAACGTTGGAATATTGATCTTCTTCAGCCGATCGACCGACTCGAGATCCCCCAGCTCCAGCTTCGGCATCCCGCAGCAGGCCTGTTTTTCAGCTAGCACGTAGGGAATCTCGTTGTGATCGAGAATCTTCAACAGATCATAGCCAATCTGAGGCTCGTTGTAATTGATGAAGCATGTCGCGAAGACGGCCACCTTCCCCGGTGTTCGCTCGCCATCGCGCGGCGTCAACGCCGCGTTCTCGCTCGCCTTCGAACCAAACTTGCGCTCGGCGAACTGCGGAACCCACGCCTTGCGGTCGACGCCGAGCACCTTCTCCATTACCGCGCGTGCCGCAGGCTGACTGTTGACCGCGTTCACGGTTTTCGTGACGATCGGAATGCCGGCAAAAAAGCCCAACTTGTCCGTGCTGGAGAGGATCTTGTCGCGAGCGGGCACCTCACCGTTGCGAAATTTAAGCGCCTTGGCGCGAAGCATGAGATGCGGAAAATCGACGTTCCAGGCGTGCGGCGGAACGTAGGGACACTTGGTCATGTAGCAGAGGTCGCACAGGTAGCACTGGTCGACGACCTTGCCGAACGATTTCTTGTCGACCCCATCAACTTCGCCCGATTGTCCTGCGTCAATCAGATCGAACAGGGTCGGAAACGCGTTGCAGAGGCTTACGCAGCGTCGACACCCATGGCAAATGTCGAATACACGCTCCAGTTCTGCGTTGAGTTTCGCTTCATCGTAGAAAGAGTCGTCAAGCCATTGGAGCGCGTGACGGGTCGGTGCTTCGAGGTTGCCTTCGCGAGCGGTCATGCTGTGAAGTGTTCGGCGTCGGATGGATCATTGCGGTACGGGAAACGGAGCGTGGTTTGCCACCAGCGCCTTAGACCGAGCGAATGGATAGGCACAAAGACGCGGGCTGCACGCCCACGCCTTTGTTGTTCACCCTCGCAATGGCAAAACTTAGTCCGTCAACTGATCCAGCGCCTTCTGGAACCGATTGGCGTGTGAGCGCTCAGCCTTGGCCAGCGTCTCGAACCAGTCGGCTATCTCGGTGAATCCCTCGGTGCGTGCCGTCTTTGCCATCCCAGGGTACATGTCGGTGTACTCGTGTGTTTCTCCGGCAACCGCGGCCTTCAGGTTCTGACGCGAGCTGCCGATTGGAAGCCCCGTCGCCGGATCGCCAACCTCGGCAATATAGTCGAGGTGGCCGTGCGCATGACCCGTTTCGCCTTCGGCTGTCGAGCGAAACAGTGCCGCAACGTCGTTTTGACCTTCTACGTCCGCCTTCGTTGCGAAGTACAAGTAACGTCGATTCGCTTGTGACTCTCCGGCGAATGCCGCCTTCAAGTTTTCGATCGTTTTCGAGCTATTAAGAGCCATGTTGCCTCCTCCAAGAGGGGTTGATCGGACCAACGAAAAAATCGGCGACAGACGCGCCTCGCGCCGTGACTTAGACAGATTCTAAATGATAAATGAAGTATAAAGCTGCGCCTCCGGTGAAGTCAAAGCCCTTGGATCAAGATTGCGAGTCGGGCAATTCGACGTCCCTAAGCCTGGTCCGCAGCCGAATTCATCGGCCGCCAAGGAGTCAATGTGAGAAAGGCCTGCCGACTAGACTAAACGACGACTGTTGGGATTGGATTCAACCCGCTTAGTCATTTAGATTGGGGTCGCCACTTTCAGTTTCATCGACTTCCGATCGCACGCCATCGTCCGGCCTTCGCCGATCGCGATGAAGGTATCGCTCAAGCTCGGCCAACGCGCACTGGTACACGCCCCGCTTGAATTCGATGACCGTTTGCAAGGGCGCCCAATATTCACTCCAGCGCCACGCGTCGAATTCCGGCCGCGGCGTTGCACGCAGACAAAAATCGCAATCCCTGCCCACCAGCCGTAGCAGAAACCAAATCTGCTTCTGCCCGCGATATGCCGCACGCCACTCGCGACGAATCCATTGGGACGGAACTTCGTACTTCAACCATTCGCGCGTTCGGCCCAGCACCCGCACGTGCTCGGGCAGCAGCCCCACTTCCTCGTGCAACTCACGGTACATCGCCTGAACGGGCGACTCGCCGTACTTGATACCACCCTGCGGGAACTGCCACGAATGCTCTCTCGTACGCTTGCCCCAAAAGACTTCGTTCCTGGCATTGCAAATCACGATACCGACGTTCGGGCGATAACCATCTCTATCGAGCATGGCTCACTTCACCGTCGAATCTATAAGTTGCCCCGATTCTTCCACAGAACGGTAGCGAATAAAAGGACCGCGCCGCGTATCGCGTCAGGCTCGATGCTCTCCAAGGCCTCACGGCGCTCGCCAGCCAGCCATTACGTTGGGCACGCCTCACCCCGCCGCAGGCGCTTGCAAATGCAATCCGTCCGGCCGGTGCACCCATGTGTAGAATTTAAGGTTTTCGCGGGATCATGATGAGAGCTTCCAAGTTCTTTGTATCAACACTCAAAGAGGCCCCGGCCGACGCCGAACTCGTCAGCCACAAGCTCATGCTTCGTGCCGGCTTGATCCGACGATTAGCCGGCGGCATCTACAGCTGGATGCCGTTGGGGCTCCGCGTGGTCCGACAGGTCGAAGCGGTAATCCGGGAGGAAATGAATAAAGCCGGCGCGATCGAGATGTTCATGCCGGCGATCCAGCCGAGCGAGCTTTGGAAGGAATCGGGGCGGTGGCAGATGTACGGCCCCGAACTGCTGCGCCTCAAGGATCGTCACGATCGCGAATTTTGCGTCGGCCCGACGCATGAAGAAGTCGTCACCGATCTGGCAAGGCGCGAAATCAAGAGCTATCGCCAGCTCCCTGTCCATTTCTATCAGATTCAAACCAAATTTCGGGACGAAATCCGCCCACGATTTGGGGTGATGCGATCTCGCGAATTCGTCATGAAGGATGGTTATTCATTCCATGCGAGCTTCGCGGACCTTCGCCGCGAGTACGAGAACATGTACGAGACCTACACGCGAATATTCACGCGGCTCGGTCTTAACTTTCGGGCGGTTGCCGCGGACACCGGATCGATCGGCGGCACCGGTTCCCACGAGTTCCATGTGCTTGCCGAATCGGGCGAGGACGCGATTGCGTTCTCAAATGACTCCGATTACGCGGCCAATGTCGAACTCGCCGAGGCAATCGATTCAGGATCGCTGCGTGGCGCGCCAACGCAATCGCTGGAAAAGGTTCCTACACCCGGCAAGACCCGGTGCGAGGACGTAGCGGCGCTACTCGGTGTACCCCTCTCAAGAACGGTGAAGGCAATCGCAGCCGTAAGCAACGAAAAATTCGTCCTGCTACTCTTGCGGGGCGACCACGAGTTGAACGAGATCAAGACACAGAAGCTGCCCAACATGGATCCGTTTCGGTTTGCTATCGATTCGGAGATCGAGCACCGCCTTCACTGCCGGCCGGGCTACATCGGACCCGCTGGCGTTGCGCCGGACGTTCGCGTTATTGCCGATCGTGCGGTGGCCGCGATGAGCGACTTCGTGTGTGGCGCAAACGAAGCGGAATTTCATCTGACGGGAACCAATTGGGGTCGGGATCTTCCGGAACCATCGTTGGTCGCCGACATCCGGAAAGTCGCCACGGGGGATCCGAGCCCCGATGGGCGGGGAACCCTCGCAATCCAACGCGGCATCGAAGTTGGGCATATTTTCCAGCTCCGCACGAAGTATTCCAAAGCAATGCAGGCGACATTCCTCGATGAAACGGGCAAGACGATTCCGTTTGAAATGGGCTGCTACGGTATCGGGGTGACGCGAATCGTCGGCGCGGCCGTCGAACAAAATCACGATTCCCGCGGAATCATCTGGCCCGATGCGATGGCACCTTTTCGGATCGCAATCGTTCCAATTGGATATAGCCGAAGCCCGAAGGTACGCGAACTTGCGGAACGCTTGTATTCGGAGTTCACTCAAGCTGGGATCTCCGTATTTCTCGACGATCGCGATGAACGCCCCGGCGTGCTTCTGACTGATCTCGAACTTATTGGTATTCCGCATCGCGTCGTCATCGGCGAGCGCGGCTTGTCGAGTGGCACGATCGAGTATCAGTTCCGCCGCGATACGAAGTCCGAGGCGATCTCGACGGAATCGATCTTCGAGTTCGTCAAGACCCGGTTGCTATGACGATTCGGCTCGCCGTGCTATTGGCACTAACGCTGAGCTGCCTCGCTAGGGTGTGGGCCGGCGATCAAATGTACGAGCCGCTCTCGGCGAGCGTCAGGGCGAGGATGTCGCAGGCGGTGAGCGACACCGCGGTACCGAGCCTTCGGTTCGCGGATCCGGCTGATGGGTATCGATGGCTTGCCGAGATGTCCGAGCGACTCAAGCATCGAATCCTGGACCCGAAAGTTCGCGTCGAACTACTGAAGACCGTTCACTACGAGGCAACCCGTGCCGGCCTCGACCCTCAACTGGTACTAGGCATTATGCAGGTTGAGAGTGGCTTCAAGAAGTATGCAGTGTCCAGTGCCGGCGCTCGCGGATTCATGCAAGTGATGCCCTTTTGGGTCAAGGTCATCGGCGAGCCGAGTCACAACCTCTTCCATTTACGGGTCAACCTGCGTTACGGTTGCGTCATTCTTCGACATTATCTCGACATCGAGAAAGGAGACTTGTTTCGAGCTTTGGGGCGTTACAACGGAAGCCTGGGGCGCCCGGAGTATCCGAATCTGGTCATGGCGGCATTGCGCACATGGAAATATGACGGACGTCTCGCATCGGCTCCGGAACATCGGCGCCGGGCCTCGGACGTGTAGGCGAAGGCGGATCTGAAGCGGTTCGCTCCCTACCGACGCTTAGCGCGTCGCGTCTCTCCAGAAGGCACAACTACGCCTTAAGCCGCGCCACTTTGGATTTCGCTGCATTGGTTGGCGTCGTCGACGAACCACTTTGCGAATTCGGTATTATCACCACTGTGTGAGCCCTCAACCGAAGCATTGGGTACAGCCCTTGCTAAGGGAGTCCGCGATCGTAAAAAACAACGAAATCTGCGGAGGGGGAGGACAGTGCCTATTCACTTGAGTTTGCGGCCGATCGAGCCGAATTCGCCGGAAATCGAGCAATTCGATCCGCAACGATTCGCTGAATGCATCGGCAACGTCGAGACGCAATTCGGCATCACGCCAAGCCGTGAACTCCTCTCGCGAATTCATTCGCTGAACGGAACCAGAGTTCGAATTGCCCTAAGACAAGACTTGAATGAGCGCGTCCATGATTTGCTCAAGGGCACCGTTCCGCATCTAGAGGCCCAACTCTTCAATTTGAATGTCCCGTTGTCGCCCGAGAAGCGAGCCTTATTCAATCTCGCCGACGATCTCCTTGCGGCCCTGATTACGAGCTATAAGATCCAGCTGAAAGACCAGTCGCGGCGACTGTTCGGCCTCGCATCGAGCGGACGCGCCGTACTTCCTGTCCAGCGGATGATGTCGCTCATAAGTCGGCGCATCTGCCTTTCCTATCGCGCCTATTCGAGTGCTCCGAAGGGTGCGTGGCACGAATTACATGATCTTCACAACTTCGCCACGCGCCGGGGGGTTGCAGCGCGCGTATTGAACGAGTCATCGCAATCACCCGCTTCAATCTATAAACGAGCACTGCTGCTGGCGTTTTCGGACCCGTTACGATTTACATCCGATGACCTTGAGTTCGCTCTGGAACTCATCGATCGACATGCGGATCGCGCTGAATTCACGCCGGCGAAGGCCGCCGGCGAAATCGAACCTGCGTTTCTCATCAAACCGCATCGTGATCAAGCCGGCTCCGCCTATTCGAGCAGCCAAGCGGTGAATCTTCACCCAAGCGACTTCCTGCTGAATGTCGGTGAGGTTGCGAAAGCGTTGTTGCAAGGTGCGACTGAAGGACGAGTCGATGCGCAGGATCTCAACAGTCCGGCCTCGATCGGACGTTCCAGACGGGACGCGATCGTCGCCCTCCTCGCAAGACAGTGGGCGGCGGCGGCGGCGCCGTCACGTCAACTCAATCGGCTCAAGACGCAGGCCCATGTTGGGATACAAATCGGTCTTTCCGAAATTTGGGCGTTCCTCAACAAGACGACCGGCGTCGAAAATTCGAGTGCGCGCTGGCTCGTAACGAACGAGAGTCCGCGAGGCTTTGCGCTCACCCACGCGTCGGGCCCGGTCGCACAGGTGCGGGTTGGCGAGGTTGTTGGCGTTTTTGCCCCAAACAACCCGGGATGCCACATCTGCGTAGTCCGATGGACCCTCTCGGACAACCCCGCGCATATCGAGATCGGCCTCCAGGAAATAGCGCCCTCCGCGCGCGCCGCGAACGTACGCCGGATGACCACCGAGTCTCCAGCCGAACCGGCACTCTTGCTGACCGACGCAAGCGCTTCGCAAAACGATCCAATCGTCGTCACATCCGTCACCAAGCTTGATTCGATGTGCGAACTTACGGTTGGCGAGTTGGACGCGAAGGTTCGTTTGCAGCCCAATCGAATCGTCGAACGAATGGCGACGACGCAGCTTGTACAATTCAGTTCCGTGTCATAACGACACGAACGAACAAGTCCGTCCCTCGATAGGGATAAGCCCCTCCGAAGTCCGCCGTTGGCTATGACGAGAATTCTTTATCACGGCGCGTGGTCGACCGTGACAGCCTTGATCGTCCTCACGATCGCCTGGGAGCTTTGGTTGGCACCGCTTCGCCCTGGCGGCTCATGGCTCGTGCTCAAGGCGGTACCGCTGGTTTTCGCCGTTCGAGGGCTACTCCACGCGCGTCGGTACACGTATCAGTGGATGTCTCTGCTTGTTCTCGCCTATTTCGCTGAGGGCATCGTGCGCGCCTGGTCTGAAGCGGGATTGCCTCGCCTCCTTGCTTCAATTGAGGTCGTACTGGCAATTTCGCTCTTTCTATGCGCCGCATTTTCAGCGCGCGCATCCCGCAGCCACTGAACTCCGGGAGCTTGGCCAGGATTCCCAGTCCCCCGAATTCAGCACAATCGAATACGCGGGGAAAGTTCGCTAGGGCGACTCGACCGCGAACTGCGGATTCAAACGGTCGCTATCGCTCAGCAGTTTATTCAACGCGCTCAGGTACGCCTTCGCCGAGGCAACAATGATATCGGTATCCGCACCGACACCATTTACGATCCTGCCGCCGCGCGCCAATCGCACCGTCACTTCACCCTGGGATTCGGTTCCCTGCGTGACTGCGTTGACGGAATAAAGCGCAAGCTCCGCGCCGCTTTTCACGATCGATTCGATCGCCTTGAATGTTGCATCGACCGGGCCACTACCGTCCGATGCCGCGTGCTGTTCGGTCGCCCCGACGTGCAGGACGATTTCCGCTTGGGGTCTCTCGCCGGTCTCGCTGTGCTGGGACATTGAAACGAGCTTGAAGTGTTCCTTCTCGGCACCCGTCACGTCCTCGGACGCGAGCGCATGAATATCTTCGTCGAAGATCTCCGATTTCTTGTCCGCGAGTTCCTTGAATCGTTGAAACGCCGCATTGATCGATTCTTCCGATTCCAGTTCGATCCCCAGCTCCTTCAGGCGCTGCTTGAACGCGTTCCGGCCGGAAAGCTTTCCGAGGACGATGCGATTCGTCGTCCAACCGACATCCTGCGCACGCATGATCTCGTAGGTCTCGCGTTGTTTCAATACGCCATCCTGGTGGATTCCGGATGCATGGGCGAACGCATTGGCCCCCACGACTGCCTTGTTAGGTTGCACCAGGAATCCGGTGATCTGGGACACCAATCGCGATGCAGGAACGATCTGCGATTTCTCGATACCGGTCGCGAGTTTGTAGAAATCGGCCCGCGTATGGATTGCCATCACGACCTCTTCGAGCGACGTGTTACCCGCGCGCTCGCCTAGTCCATTGATCGTGCACTCGACCTGCCGTGCGCCACCGATGTGAACGCCGGCGAGGGAATTGGCGACGGCCATCCCCAGATCGTTGTGGCAGTGGACGGACCAAACTGCCTTGTCCGAATTCGGAACTCTCGTTCGAAGCGTGCGAACAAATTCGCCGAATTGCTCCGGCACGCCGTAGCCGACCGTGTCGGCAATGTTGACCGTGCGAGCCCCTTCCTTGATCACGTCTTCCAGCACCCGGCACAGAAAATCGACTCCCGATCGACTCCCATCTTCGGGTGAAAACTCGACATCGTCGCAGTGTTGGCGCGCGTACCGAACCGCGAGTCGCGCCTGTTCGTGAACCTGCTCGGGACTCATGCGCAGCTTCTTGTCCATATGAAGCGGGCTGGTCGCGATGAAAGTGTGCACACGCCAGGATTTGGCGCCCTTGAGTGCCTCGATGGCCCGTCCGATATCGCGATCGTTGGCGCGCGCAAGACCACAGACCGTGGAATCCTTGATGGTTTTCGCGACCGCCTTGACCGCCTCGAAATCGCCGGGCGACGACGCCGGAAATCCCGCCTCGATGACATCGACGCGCAAGCGTTCGAGCTGCCGGGCGATCCGGACCTTCTCTTCTCGCGTCATCGACGCGCCGGGGCTTTGTTCGCCGTCTCGCATCGTCGTATCGAAGATGATGAGCCGTTCTGCCATGCCGTTCTCCTTCGAAAAACTGTCGATGGACGCCTAAAAGGGGGACCGCGACGCTCGATAATTCCACACCCACATGACGTACCCGGATATCGAATACGCTACGAATATTCCAAATAGCACGATTGGCGGGTTCGCGGACACGAGAATCAAGAGCAGCACCATGACCAGCGCCGCCCAGAATGGAACACTACGCCGGAAATTGAGATCCTTGAAGCTGTAGAACGGAATGCTGGTAACCATTGTGATGCCCGCAAACAGGGTAAGGGCGCATGCCAATCCACGAATGAACTGCTGAAGGTGGATCGCGAGATCATCACTGACCCAGATGAATCCGGCCACAAGAGCCGCGGCAGCGGGACTCGGCAGGCCCTGAAAAAACCGCTTGTCCACGATGCCGATGTTGGCGTTAAAGCGCGCCAGTCGCAACGCAGCGCCGGCGCAATAGACGAACGCCGCGATCCAGCCGAGCCTGCCGAGATCCTTGAGCGCCCATTCATAAATGATCAGCGCGGGCGCCGCACCAAACGAAACCATGTCGGACAGGCTGTCGTATTCGGCGCCGAATTCGCTTTGGGTGCGCGTCAACCGCGCGACCCGACCATCCAGGCCATCGAGCACCATCGCAACGAATACAGCGATAGCGGCGAGCTCAAATCGCGAGTTCATCGCCTGGACAATCGCGTAGAAGCCGGCAAACAGCGATCCCGTGGTCAACAGATTCGGCAACAGATAAATCCCCTGTCGGCGGATCTGACCACGCAGTCCGGGTCTCAAGCTAGGGCGTCCATCCATCGCAACGTATGCCTCGCGATCAATTCCTGTTTCGAGCACTCATCCGACGTTGAGCCGGAAATCTATCCTAGTTCCAGCTTACGCTTCCACCGCGCCTCCGTCGGTCAGAATGTCCGACTTGGCCCATCGTTCCGGACCATCGGAACATCGCAGCAATGCGATGGCGCCGCGGAGAATCAACTACCAATCGATTGACCACATGGACACTGTTCACGTTCCGGGGACTTTATCGGTGATGCATCGTGGCGAGCGGATCGCTCCGCTCGCTTATCCCTTGATCAACCCGTGAAACTTACCGGTCAATTCTTGGTTTGATCGACCAGCCGGTTGCGCCGAATCCACGGCATCATGTCGCGAAGCTTGCCACCGACCGTCTCGATCTGATGCTCGGCGGTCATTCGTCGACGCGCCAGCAGCATGGGTGCACCCGCCCGGTTTTCCAGGATGAAGTCGCGTGCATATTCGCCCGACTGAATTCTGGCCAACGCCTCGCGCATTCGTTGACGCGTTCCGTCGTCGATGATTTTCGGCCCGGTGACGTACTCACCGTATTCGGCGTTGTTCGAAATCGAATAATTCATGGTGCCGATTCCGCCTTCGTACATCAAGTCGACAATCAGCTTGAGTTCGTGGAGGCATTCGAAGTACGCCATTTCCGGCGCGTAACCCGCCTCGACGAGAATTTCGAACCCCGCCTTGACGAGCTCGACGCAACCACCGCAGAGGACGGTCTGCTCACCGAAAAGATCGGTCTCCGTCTCTTCCTTGAAATTCGTGGCGATGACGCCGGCTTTTCCGCCACCGATCGCGGCAGCATATGAGAGCGCCATGTCATGTGCCTTGCCGGACGGGTCTTGATGAACCGCGATCAACATCGGTACACCGCCGCCAGCGGCGTACGTCGATCTCACGGTATGACCTGGCGCCTTCGGCGCAACCATCCATACATCGATGTCGGAACGTGGTTGAACCTGTCCGTAGTGGATGTTGAATCCGTGCGCGAACGCGAGCGACGCGCCCTTCTTCATGTTGGGCTCGACTTCAGCCTTGTACACCGAACCAATGCTTTCGTCGGGCATCAGCATCATCACAACGTCCGCGCCCTTGACAGCATCACTTACTTCCGCAACCTTGAGACCAGCCTTTTTTGCCTTGTCCCACGATGCGCCGCCTTTGCGCAATCCGACAATTACCTTCACGCCGGATTCGTTCAAATTCAAGGCGTGTGCGTGACCCTGCGAACCGTATCCGATGATCGAAACCTTCTTTCCCTTGATCAAGGATAGATCCGCATCCTTCTCGTAGTAGACCTTCATGACACCCCCTTGTGGATTAAATGAGTATGGCCAACACCACTTTGCGCCGGGCCGGGTCGCGGCCGTCGGTGCATTGAATTTGGAAACCGCGCTTGACGGGTCCTTTACGCCCGTAACACGCGCTCACCGCGAGCGATGCCGGAAGCACCCGTGCGCACGGTCTCCAGAATCGCGCCACGATCGAGTGCTTCGAGAAACGCGTCGAGTTTTTGGCCGGTTCCGGTGAGCTCGATGACATAGGTGGTTTCGGTGACGTCGAGAATACGGCCGCGAAAAATTTCGGCCATTCGCTTCATTTCGTCCCGGTGGGTGCCGGTCGCCCTCACCTTCACGAGCATCAATTCCCGCTCGATATGCCGGTCTTCGGACAGGTCGATGAGTTTTACGACCTCGATCAGCTTGTTCAATTGCTTCGTGATCTGATCGATGACATCGGAAGAACCGATCGTGACGATGGTCATTCGCGACAGCGATGCATCCTCGGTCGGCGCGACGGTCAAGGACTCGATATTGTATGCACGCGCGGAGAAGAGTCCGGCAACCCGCGACAGCGCGCCGGCCTCGTTCTCAAGAAGAACTGAAATGATATGTCTCATCGTCTTATGTATCGAAATTGGGTTGGTTCAACGAAGCGAAGCGTCCGCCGCCCTTCGCGTCACGCCGATCAGGCGATGTTGCGCGCCGCTTCCTCGTTGCGGTTCCGCCTTTATCTTGGTCAGAGGTCTTCGGCGAGAATCATTTCCGTGAGACCTTTGCCTCCGGCCACCATCGGGTACACATTTTCCGTCTGGTCGGTCACGAAATCCATGAATACCAGATCATCCTTTCGCTTGAACGCTTCTCGAAGCGCCGATTCAACATCCGAAGGTTTGTCGATTCGCATGCCCACATGCCCAAAGCTTTCCGCCAACTTCACGAAATCGGGCAGGGCATCCATGTATGATTCGGCATACCGGTTGCCGTGAAAGAACTGCTGCCACTGCCGCACCATCCCCATGTAGCGGTTATTGAGGTTGATCACCTTGATCGGCATACGGTACTGCTTGCACGTCGACAACTCTTGTATGCACATCATGATCGACGCTTCACCGGTTACGCAGGCAACCGTTGCGCCGGGGTTCGCCTGCTGCACACCCATGGCGGATGGCAATCCGAAACCCATGGTTCCGAGGCCACCTGAGTTCACCCATCGCCGCGGCTTCGCGAATTTATAGAAATGGGCAGCGAACATCTGATGCTGACCCACATCGGAGGTCACAAACGCATCGCCGCCGGTAATCTCATAGAGCTTCTCGAGCACGAACTGCGGCTTGATCTGCTTTGAGGTTCGGTCATAACGAAGACAGTCTTTCGATTTCCAAAGTTCGATCTGCGTCCACCAGGCGTCGATCGCCTTCTTGTCTATTTCGATCATTCGGGGTTCGAGCTGGCGGGTGATCTCTTCCAGCACGTCGGGCAGATGGCCGACGATCGGAACATCCACCCTGACCCGTTTTGAAATCGACGACGGATCGATATCGACGTGGATGATCTTGCGGGCGAAGGATTCGAAATCCTTGGGATCGCCGATGACGCGATCATCGAAGCGCGCGCCGACGGCAAGAAGCACGTCACAGTGCTGCATGGCCATGTTCGCTTCGTACGTGCCATGCATCCCGAGCATCCCGACAAACTGAGGATCCGTGCCCGGGTAGCCGCCAAGACCCATGAGCGTGTTCGTGCACGGAAAACCAAGCATCCTAACAAGCTTCGTCAGATGCTCCGCCGCATCTGAAAGAATGACGCCGCCGCCGGTGTACACCATCGGGCGCTTTGCCTCGATCAGGAGTTGCGCCGCCTTCTTGATCTGTCCGATATGTCCCTTGATCACCGGGTTGTACGATCGGATCGTTACCTGCTCGGGATATTCGAATTCGCACTTGGCTGCCGTGACATCCTTGGGGATGTCGACCAGCACCGGGCCTGGCCGTCCGGTCGTGGCGATGTGAAACGCCTTTCGCATCGTGGCCGCAAGATCGCGTACGTCTTTGACCAGATAGTTGTGCTTGACGCAGGGGCGCGTGATGCCGATCGCATCAACCTCTTGAAAGGCGTCAAGCCCGATCGCGTGGGTTGGCACTTGCCCGCTGATAATGATCATCGGGATCGAATCCATGTATGCCGTGGCAATTCCGGTGACCGCGTTGGTGACGCCAGGTCCTGAAGTCACCAGGCACACCCCGACACGGTTGCCTGATCTGGAATAACCGTCCGCCGCGTGGGCGGCACCCTGCTCGTGTCTGACCAGGACATGCTTGACCTTGTCCTGCTTGAAGAGTGCGTCATATATGTACAGGACCGCGCCACCCGGATAGCCAAATACACAGTCGACTCCCTCGGCCTCAAGGCATTTAACTACGATCTCTGCACCGGTCAATTCCATGAAAATTCCACTGTGAACACCTAACTGTCGAGGGCCCGGTATTTTGTCGAAACGGGCGAATGCGAACAAAAGAGTTTGAATTTTAAGGCAAAACAGGGGACAAGCGAAAGTGGAGCGCCCGGAATGCGCGAATCGAAATCGCCAGACCCTTGAGAAGGCAGGCAGAATCCGCCTAACATCGCGCGCATTGCAGTTCCCAAACAAGAAATCATAAAGGGACCTTCCGCTGTCCTCCAAACCCGAGCTTTCCAATTTCCTCGCATCGGTCGAGCGGCGCGCGTACAAGCACGCGTACTTCGCGGTTCGCGACGAAGAGGCCGCGCTCGATATCGTTCAAGACAGCATGATGCGGCTCGCAGAAAAATACGGGCATCGTCCGATGGAAGAACTGCCGATGCTTTTCCAGCGCATCCTCCAGAACGCGATTCGTGATCACTTTCGCCGTCAGAAGGTGCGATCTTTCTGGACGACGCCCCTATCGACGTTGTTCGGCAAATCCGATGAGGAGGAGAGTGACCCGCTGGATTCGATCCAGTCCGCGGACGATGCGGCGATCCCTCAAAATCCGGCCGATCAGGTCCAGCAGACCGAACTGCTAGCTCTGCTCGAATTGGAGATTCAAAAGCTGCCTGCGCGTCAACGGGAAGCGTTTCTGTTACGTTACTGGGAAGAGCTTGATGTCGCCGAAACGGCGTCGGCCATGGGGTGCTCCGAAGGAAGTGTCAAAACGCACTGTTCGAGGGCTACACATGCGCTGGCGGCAACGCTCCGCGCAAAAGGTATTGACCTGCAATCATGAATGAAGATCGAGTTGGTGCTCGCATTCGAAGCCTGTTGAACCAAGGGCTTACGCTTGATGCGGCAAAAATTAGCCAGTTGCGTGCAGCGCGGGAACAGGCGCTGGAACGCCAGCGCCAGGAATCATGGGTCATGGTTCCTGTTTGGGCCGGGCGGATGTTCGCACCTAGCGGGGGAGCGGCGCGGTTCGTGTTGCCGCTGGTCTTCGCGATCCTAGCGCTGATCGCTTTCCAGTTCTGGCAGAAGTCTCAGATTGGGGACGAGCTCGGCGAGCTCGATGCCGCAGTGCTGAAGGGGGACTTGCCGATTGACGCCTATTTGGATTCGGGGTTCCATTCATGGTTAAGAAAATCTACCGAGTAATCATCCTGTTGGTCCTTTGCGTCGCGACGACCGCATGGTCTGCCGATCGCAATGGGCCGGCATGGTCGGCACTGAAGAAAGAACAACAAGCGGTCCTGAGCCCGCTCGAGTCCGAGTGGGGAAACTTCGACGCCCAACGGAAGGCGAAGTGGCTCTCAATCGCGAACCAGTACCCAAAAATGGGGAAAGAAGAGCAAGAGCGCATTCAGCGTCGCATGAAAACATGGGCGAGTCTCACCCCTGAGCAGCGGCAGGTCGCGAGGGAAAACTACCGGGACCTTTCAAAGTTACCGAAGGCCGAGCGCCACGCGGTGCGCCAGAAATGGGACGAGTACCGGAAGCTTCCTGAGGATGAGCGCCGGCAATTTGCGCCCTAGCGCGCCGCTGCAATAACTTAGCGGATTGCTGGTCGGCCCGACTCGGCGCGAACGCCGACCCCGCTGGACGCGCCCCACATAGCGAGCGCTCTCACGATCTCCCCCGGCAGCGAATTTCCTTCGATCTGGCGACGCTTGTTGGCCTCTGCCTATGAGTCGCTACCCGTTCTCGCCATTGTCATCGCCGTCGGCTTTGCCTTCGTCGGAATCTTGGCCCTAACGGGAATCGAATCGGGGCGACTTCCGAGAGCGTACCGATATTCGCTGTTCCTGATGTGGTACTCCGCCGTTGGCGTGTACTTTATCTACTCGTGGCGTCGCGGCCAGACGCTGCCGATGCGGGCGTGGCGGCTGCGACTGATCGCGAACAACGGCGGTGCCGTGCCGATGCGACGCGTCCTTGGCCGATTCGTGGTCGCCTCACTCGCTTGGTGCACGGCAGTATTTGCGGTCATTTGGATACGGGAGCATCCCGCTTCCTTGGCTGGGTGGGCGTGCCTGCTGCCAATAATAGTGGCGCTCGGATGGGCCTTGATCGACCCGCAGAACCAAGCCCTGTACGACAAGCTCTCCGGTACGAAGCTGGTCATCGAGCACCCACCCGCCCCGCATAAGCGCTAACCGAACTCTCGCAGCCGCTATCGCCGCTCAACCCACCACATCATCCCGATCGCGGCCAACAGAAACAGCGCACTCGGCAATGCGGCCGCAACCGACGGTGGCCACTGCTGTAAGACACCGAGATACCCGATCAGGCTATTGAGTCCGTGGAAAAGAATCCCCAACATGATGCCGGAGAATACCTTCCATCCAAGACCCCCATGGCGCGCCTGGATATACGCAAAGGGTAGCGCGAGAGCCATCATCACCCATGCCGCAAAGGGATAGACGACTTTGGCCCAAAGCGCGATTTCGTAGCGCTCCGTGCGCTGCTTGTTTGCGCTGAGGTGTTGCACGTATTGCCATAGGTTCCATGAGGTCATTTTCTGGGGATCGATCCGAAGAACCGCCAGGACCTCAGGCGTAAGCACCGAAGTCCAATCAATGGAATCGAGGGTCCTGACCACCGTACCGGTGTCGGCAAATCGCGTCTGCGTGACCTCCAGAAGCTCCCATCGGTTGCCCTCTGCATAGCGCCCTTTGCGCGCCTCGCTGAGCGCGAGCAGGCGCAACTCGTCGTCGAATTCATACATCGTCACGCCGGTGAGCGTCGCATCGGCCTCGACCGAACGCACATTGACGAACGTTTGCTGCGAGCGCACCCAGAGCCCCGATCGAAATTCCTGGGCGACGGTCGACCCCAGGGCGGCGAGACGAAGCCGCTGGCCAGCGCGTTCGGCGAATGGCGTCACGAACTCCCCGACGAGGATGATCAGGATGACGAATACCACCCCCAAGCGCACGAGTGTTCGTCCGGCGTGAGCAGGAGAGAATCCGGACGTGCGCATGACCGTGTATTCCGAATTCGACGCGAGATGAGACAGCGCATACAGCGTGCCGATGAGCACCGCGACAGGAAACAGCTCATAGATGTGGCCGGGTACGCTCAAGAGGACGAACCCGAACGCATGCTGAATGCGATATCCGGCCCGCCCTACGTCGCGCAATTCGTTGATCAGGTCAAAGAAAGCGAACAGCGCCAAGAATGCGAACAGCACGAAACCGGTCGCGAAATAGATCTCACGCCCAAGGTAGCGCCGGATCGCGTTCATGAACGCCACCGCGGCAACCAACGCAACCGCATTCTTCGAAAGATGAGGGTCGCGAAGACCGCGAACATCAGCGCATGGACGATCCACCAACCGAGGCCGAATCCGATCTTTCCCTGCGCTACCTGCGCCTGCACGACGGACAAGAGGTTCGAGTAGACCATGTAGACAAAGACGGCGAACAGGAGGTTCACCGAGGTACTCGCACGCGGGTTGACGAAAGAAAGTGGAATCGCGAGCAAAGCGAGGACGAGCGCAACCAAGGGCAACCCGATTCGCCACAAAAGCTCTGCAAGATTGTCCCGGGACGGATTGCGGATCAGATCGGCCGTCGGAAGTCCCTTGATCGATACCTGCTCCGCGATCGCCTCCCCACTCTCGATGCGAATAAAGTAGCGTTCGAAATCCATGACCCGATATTCCGGTGTGCCTGCGGTGCCTTCATAGCGGCGACCATTGACGAGCACCGCGAACCGATCGCCATTGGGCGCAGCTTCCGTGTAGCCGCGCTGCGCGACAATGACCCCGAGGCGCCCGTGCTGGCGAAATGAGACGAATACCTTTTCAACGGATTCGCCGCCCGCAGAAAGTGACTCGACAAAAAATACGCGATCGGCGCTCGGTGACTCGAGAAACACCCCGGGTGCGATTCTCGAGGTCTCCTCGCGCTGGGAGAGTTGCTGGCGAAAGCTCTCAAGTTCCTGGTTGGCCCATGGCGTGAGGAAAAGACTGAGCCCCGCGATGACCACGACGATGGGCGCGGCGAATATGAGTACCGGCTTGATCCACGCCGTGAGTGGCTGGCCGGATGAAAACCAAACCACCATCTCCGAATCCCGATAACTCCTGGAAAGTGCCAGCAGGATCGCGACGAATACGGTCAGCGCCAGCAGGATCGGAAGATAGTTGAGAGACGTGAAGCCGACCGTTGCGAGCACGGCTTCGGTTGGCAGCTTGCCACCGGCCGCGCGGCCAAGCACCCGTACGATCGTGCTCGTGAGTGAGATCGCAAAGAGCGCCGAAAATACCGCGGTCGCGATGTTGCCAAACTCACGAAGCGTCGCGCGTCGATAAATCACTCTTATGCCGGTTTTCGAGCGCGATCGCGCAAGGTCGCATTGAGGGCCCGAACAAGATTGCCGCCGGGTGCGCCAAGACCAATGTAGGAGGGACGCCGATATCGGCTGCTCTCCCCTATATAATCACTACGTCCCGCCACGATGGTCGGCTGCGAAGCATCTCGATATGCACGTTGCCATGGAAAGCATCAACGCGGCCCACCCGCGATACCACCGCACTTAGCCGGCTGGTTCACCACGACGAACGGAACGCAAATGCAATTTAGCACGAAAGTTTCCAGCCCGGACAAGATCCACTCCGACTTGGTCGTCGTGGGCGTATTCGATTCCCGCAAGCTTTCACCCGCGGCGGTGGCCGTCGATCGTGCGAGCGGTGGTGCGCTTCAAGCGCTGACGAAACGCGGTGACATGGAAGGCAAGCTTGGCGCAACCCGAATGCTCTATGGATTGCGAAACGTCGCATCAACGCGGGTGCTCGTGGTCGGGCTCGGCCGCGAAAACGAGTTTGGTGTGAAGCAGTTTCGCGACGCGGTTCGCGCCGCCGTCGCGGTTGCCGCGGAAACCGGTGCAAAGAAGATGAGCCTCTATGCCGATGAATGGCCCGTCCCCGCGAAGGCCTCCAACTGGAAGGCGCGCCAAGCCGCGATCCAAGCGGCCGATGCGACCTATCGTTTCGAGATGATGAAGAGCAAGAAATCCGATCCGCGTCCGATCGCGGCCATGGAGTACGCCATGTCGCAACCAATGCGTGATGCCGGCACGGACCGCGGTGTTCTCGAAGGCAGGGCGATCGGCGCGGGGATGTCGCTCGCACGGGACCTTGGCAATCTTCCGGGAAATGTGTGCACACCGACCTATCTCGCTGAACAAGCGAAAAAACTTGCTCGCGAATGGAAACTCGGCGTGAAGGTGCTGGAGCAACGCGACATCGAGCGGCTTGGCATGGGCTCCTTTCTTTCCGTCACGAAAGGCTCGCGACAACCCCCAAAGTTCATCATCCTCACTTATCAGGGCGCCGCCCAAGCGAGCAAACCCGTTTGCCTGGTGGGCAAAGGCATCACCTTTGATACGGGCGGGATCTCACTCAAGCCAAGCGGTGAAATGGACGAGATGAAATGGGACATGTCCGGCGCGGGCAGCGTCCTTGGCACCCTGCGCGCCGTTGCCGAAATGAAACTGAAGTTGAATGTCATCGGCGTCATACCGGCTTGCGAGAACATGCCGGACGGCAATGCCACCAAGCCGGGCGACATCGTCACTAGCATGTCCGGGCAAACGATCGAAGTTCTCAACACCGATGCCGAAGGTCGACTCATCCTATGCGATGCACTCACCTATGTTGAGCGATTCGAACCGCAGGCGGTCGTGGATATCGCGACGCTCACCGGCGCTTGCATCGTCGCGCTCGGGCATGTCGCCTCCGGCATGTATAGCAACCAGGACGCGCTTGCGAATCAGTTGACGGAGGCCGGCATGGATGCATGGGATCGCGTGTGGCACCTGCCGCTTTGGGACGACTATCAAGATCAATTGAAGAGCCCGTTCGCGGATATGGCGAACATCGGCGGGCGTCCCGCCGGGAGCGTAACGGCTGCCTGTTTTCTGTCACGCTTCGCGCGCAAATTCGAGTGGGCACACCTCGATATCGCAGGCACCGCTTGGCGAAGCGGGGCAAACAAAGGCGCGACCGGGCGGCCTGTCCCGCTGTTGTCCGCCTTTCTGATGGCGCGCGCCAAGACGTGACGCGCATCGATTTTTATGTCGGGGCGAACGACCGCATCGAGGTTGCATGCCGGCTCGCTTCGAAAGCCGTTCAGGCCAAGACGCGGATGCTCGTATTTGTGCCGGATGAAGCGATGCTCGCGCGACTCGACCGGCAGCTGTGGATGCAATCGCCGACCGGATTCATCCCCCACTGCCTGACAAATGATCCGATGGCGGCGGAGACGCCGATCGTGATTGCGCGCAACGTCGACGATCCGCCATTGGACGATGTCCTCCTCAATCTTGCAGATTCGTATCCACCCACCTTTGCGCGATTCAGGCGCGTCCTTGAGATCGTCAGTCAGAATGACGCGGACAAATCATTGGCTCGCGACCGGTTCCGCTTCTATCGGGATCGCGGGTACCAAATAGAAACGCATGATTTGAGCCAGCACGGCAATCGACAGGCCGGCTAAGCGAACGATCCGGAAAATTTGACAGGGAACGCAGACAGTGAGTACAACCAAACGCGATGACCCTTTGCTCAACCTCGGACCGCTCGGTGGTTCGCGGCCCTCGAGCGAATCCGCTAAACCGACCGAGACGGCAGCGGACTATCCCATTCTGACCGAGGTGGTCGACAATCCGATCGAGCCGGACGCGAGCCCCCGCAATATCGGTCTTGACGAGCTCGAACGCGAGCTGCGGGTCGAGTTGGTCGGCCAAATGGCAGCGGATCTTGAGAAGCGAATCGAATCGCGCGTGTACGGAAGACTGAGCACGAGTGTCGAGGAGGTCGCCGGCCGAATCCGAACGGAACTCTTCACAGAGATTCGGGGTGCGGTTCGCGAGGCGGTTGCCGAGGTATTGGCGGAAGAGAAGAAACTCGCCCGGACCGCTTCGCCGGATCCCGTTCGTACCAACATACGGGACCGCTAAAGACCGCGAATTCAGGCGGGTCCGGCGCATCGCTCCTCTATAATCGCAGACGCCTTTCTGGGGGAGGCACGCTCGGCAAACGCGCGTTGTCCTTTCATTCGTCATTTGCCGCTTGATCATCGCTCACCGTTGATCCTAGGAATTATGGAACTCGCCAAGAGCTTCGAACCCGATGCCATCGAGAAGCGTTGGTATCCTTTCTGGGAATCGCGCGCCTTTTTTCATGCGGGGCATGCACCCGATAAACCGGCCTTTTGCATCCAGCTCCCGCCACCGAACGTGACCGGGACGCTTCATATGGGCCATGCGTTCAATCAAACGATCATGGACGCGCTCACTCGATACCATCGCATGAAGGGATTCAACACGGTTTGGGTCCCAGGCACCGATCACGCGGGTATCGCGACGCAGATCGTCGTCGAGCGCCAACTGGAGGCCGAAGGTCTATCTCGTGAAGCACTCGGGCGCCCGGCGTTCAATACCCGCGTCTGGCAGTGGAAAGAGCAATCAGAGTCGACCATCACCCAGCAGATGCGAAGGCTCGGTGCGTCGACGGATTGGTCGCGCGAGTACTTCACGATGGATCCGAAGTTATCAAGCGTCGTGACGGAAACGTTCGTTCGACTGTACGACCAGGGATTGATCTATCGCGGCAAGCGCCTCGTCAACTGGGACCCGATCCTTCTTACTGCGGTATCGGATCTGGAAGTCGAGAGCGAAGAAGAAGACGCGAAACTCTGGAGCATCCTCTACCCGTTTGCCGCCGGCGCTCACGATGGCGTAATCGGATTGACCGTCGCGACCACCCGCCCCGAGACGATGCTGGGTGATGTGGCCGTCGCGGTCCACCCCGCCGATGAGCGCTATGGACGATTCATCGGCAAGAAACTCCGACTACCCTTGACGGACCGGGAAATTCCCATCATTGGCGACGAATACGTCGATCGCGAATTCGGGACCGGATGCGTGAAGATCACGCCGGCGCATGATTTCAATGACTATCAGATCGGCGTGCGCCACAACCTGCCGTCGATCGGCGTGCTGACACTCGATGCGAAAATCAATGACAACGGGCCCATGGCCTACCGCGGGTTGGATCGATACGAAGCCCGCGCGAAAATTTTACGAGACCTGGAAGCCGAAAAGTTGCTGGTCGCGACAAAGCCGCACCGGATGCCGGTGCCCCGATGCGCACGAACGGGCGCGGTCGTCGAGCCGCTATTGACCGATCAGTGGTTCGTCGCCATGTCGAAATCAGGCACCGAGCAGTCCCCACATCCAGGGAAATCGATAGCCGAGGTGGCCCTCGACGTAGTTGCGCGAGGCGCGGTCAAATTCCATCCGGAGAACTGGACCACCGTCTACAACCAGTGGCTCACAGGGATCCAGGATTGGTGCATTTCACGCCAGCTATGGTGGGGTCACCAGATACCGGCCTGGTACGACGACAAGGGTCGGATCTTCGTTGGCCGCAACGAGGAAGAAGCCAAAGGACACGCTGCGGCGGCGGGCTACGCTGGTGTTCTCACGCGCGATCCGGACGTCCTCGATACATGGTTTTCCTCCGCACTGGTCTGTCACTCGACATTGGGCTGGCCCGCACCATCGGGAACCGAAAAAGCGGAGTACGACATGTACCTGCCGTCATCGGTCCTCGTCACCGGCTTTGACATCATTTTCTTCTGGGTCGCCCGGATGGTGATGATGACGACTTGGTTCACGGGGCGGGTGCCGTTTCGGGACGTCTATATCCACGGCCTCATCCGCGATGCCGAGGGAAAGAAGATGTCCAAATCCAAGGGCAACACGCTCGATCCGGTTGACCTGATCGATGGCATCGCGCTTCCCACGCTCGTCGCGAAGCGGACCACCGGTTTGATCCGGCCGGAAGATGCGCCCGACATCGCCGCAAAGACGAAGAAGGAATTTCCGGAGGGCATTGCGCCTTTCGGCGCCGACGCGCTGCGCTTCACGATGGCGGCCTACGCCACGCTTGGGCGCAATATCAATTTCGATATCAAGCGCTGCGAGGGGTATCGCAACTTCTGCAATAAGCTTTGGAACGCGACGCGATTCGTCCTCATGAATACGGAGGGGAAAGATTGCGGCGCCGACGAGAGCTTGCCCGTCACGCTATCGACCGTCGATCGATGGATCATCAGTTTGCTGCAATCCGTCGAAGCAGAGGTCGAGCGAGGCTTCGCGGAGTACCGCCTCGACAATGTAGCGAACGCGGTCTACCGGTTCGTTTGGGACGAATACTGTGATTGGTATGTCGAGCTTGCGAAAGTCCAGCTCGCATCGGGTGACGAAGCCGCCCAGCGCGGTACGCGCCGTACGCTGGTTCGCGTGTTGGAAGCGGTCCTTCGCCTCGCGCATCCGCTCATTCCCTATATCACCGAGGAACTCTGGCAAAAGATAGCGCCGCTCGCGGGTAGGCCGGGAGAATCGATCGTCGTGGCCCCTTATCCTCGCGCCGATGCGGGTCGAATCGATGAGGCGGCCGAACTTCACGTGCGGCTGCTGAAAGGGCTCATCGATGCATGCCGGAATCTACGCGGAGAAATGAACCTCCCGCCAGGGAAGCGCATCCCGTTGCTTGCAACCGGCGACGCGGCGACGCTCGCCGCGGTGTTCCCCTACATGAACGCCCTTGCCCGATTGTCGGACGCGACCGCGGTCCCAGAGCTTCCTGAACTCGATGCGCCGGTTGCCGTCTTCGCGGAGTATCGCCTCATGATGAAGGTCGAGATCGACCGAGCGGCCGAGCGGGATCGCATCAAGAAAGAAATTGACCGCGTTGACGCGGAACACCAAAAAGCATCAGTGAAACTCGCGAATGCCGGATTCGTCGCGCGGGCGCCCGCCGCCGTGGTCGCACAGGAAAAGGAGCGACTGGCGGGATTCGAGGCAACGCTCAACACGTTGCGCGAGCAGCTCAAGAGAATCGGGGCATGATCGCCGTTCGATCATGCCCCGCAGCTTGAGACTTCAGCCGCCGGATCCCCAGGACAAGATGAGGACGGCCCCACCGAACAGCACGCTCACCAGAATGCCCGTGCCGAGCGCCAAAAACACTGCGTGACTCCAATCGAAAATTGCGCTGCGCATCCCCGTCCCGTCCAATTGTTGTGTTTTGTCCACGTCTACCTCGTAGCCTTCGTTTATTCCACGCTTCGGTACAAAATCGTCATTCATGAATGATCGCCGAGAATTCTGGCGATCAAAGGGCACAAATTCAATTTGAATCTCAAACAATACGACCGAATCATGGCAAGAAAATGGCTTTTCGCGCGCTTCCTTGCGATCCGTACTGCGCGGCGCTAGGCTCTGCGAAAATCTGCGAATCAACAAGGAAAACATGCCAAAGCGCATCGCGATCGTCGAGGACAATGAGGCCATCCGCGAAAACTACTCGGATGCGCTGCGAAGGCAGGGATACGAGGTCTTCGCGTATGGAACCCGAATTGCGGCGATGGGCGCGTTTCGTTTGCGTATGCCCGATCTTGCGGTAATCGATATCGGGCTTGCCGACGAGGTGGATGGTGGATTTACCCTCTGCCGCGAGCTTCGGGCCATGTCCGAGAGCGTTCCGATCATTTTTCTTACAGCCCGCGACAGTGATTTCGACATGGTCTCGGGCCTTCGACTTGGTGCGGATGACTACCTGACCAAGGACATCAGCCTCCCTCATCTGCTCGCCCGCATCGCCGCGCTGTTCCGCCGGATCGATGTCTTGTCCACCCCTCAAAAAAACGATGACGTGCTCGACCGCGGTCCACTCCGGCTCGACCTCAAGCGTCTGACAGCCGTCTGGCGCAATCAAGAAGTTGATCTCACGCTGACCGAATTCTGGATGGTCCATGCCCTGGTCAAGTATCCGGGCCATGTCAAGAGTCGGGACCAGCTCATGTCGGAGGCTAATCTCACCGTCGATGACAGCACCGTCACCTCGCACGTCAAGCGCATCCGCAAGAAGTTCATCGCGGTCGACGCCCCGTTCGATGGCATCGATACCATCTACGGAATGGGCTATCGCTGGAAGGAGCACTAAGCGCGCATGAGTCGCAGGTTCGGATTCAGCATCCGCACGAAGTTGCTGCTCGCGACACTCGTCCTGACCTTGATCCCGTTCGTTGGCTATGGGTACGTGCGCGAGATGGAGAGCTTCCTGCGGTCCGGGCAGGAGCAGGCGGTCATCGCCACCGCACGTGCCGCGGCGACCGCGCTGCACGATCGTCCGAGGCTTCTTGAACTCCGAACGATCCGGCCGAAAGTTCCGACCCCGGCGGAACTCGCCGAAACAGGCAACGCACCCCGCGAGTCCGATTCCGAGCCGCTCAATCAGGGAATCACCGAAACAGCCCTTCCCGATCGCGGACGGAGCACACGGCCGATTGCCGATCAGGCCTATGCGGAGATCGATCTCATCATCCGCGGGATGGGGCGCGGCAATTCACGCGTGTGGGTGGTCGACCAGCAGCGGCAACTGCTGGCGGTAACCGGGTCGCTCCAACGCGATCTGAAGAAAGATCCGCTCGTACCTCCGCCGAGTTTTGGGATCTGGGGGCAGGTCGAGGAGCGCGTATTGCGGCCGCTGTACACATGGCTGTTGGCGGCACCAAGCGAGGACTTCGAGGATGCGCTGCCGGAAACCCTGTTGTCCGGTGGCCGGGAACTTGATCGCGCTCTGGCGGGTATCGCCGCATCGCGATGGCGCCACACGACCGATTTTCGGGCCACCGTCATCTCCGCCGCCCATCCGATATGGAGCGGTGACGAAGTCGTCGGAGCGGTGGTCATCGAAGAAACCGCGAACGGCGTGCTGATGCTCCGCAATCGTGCCTTCGAGCATCTGCTCACCGTGACCCTGGCGGTCTTTCTGCTCGGCTCGGGCGCGCTCGCCTGGTTCGCGACTCGACTGTCGACCCGGCTCGGAAATCTGCGTGACGAGGCCGAGAGCGCGATCGACCTGCGCGGCCGCGTGAAGCATCTCGTCCAGGGGTCGGACGCCGCGGACGAGATCGGCGACCTTTCGCGCAGCTTCTCGACGATGCTCGCGCGCCTGGCGCAGTACAACACCTATCTTGAACGGATGGCGGATCGCCTTTCGCACGAACTGCGCACGCCGGTCGCGGTGGTGAGTTCCTCGCTCGATAACCTGAAGACAAAGAGTATTCCAAGCGATGCGCAGGTATACATCGAACGCGCCGAAGACGGCTTGAAGCGCCTGAACGTCGTCCTCACCCGCATGCGGGAAGCCACGCGACTCGAGAACATGCTCCGCGATGTCGATCGTGAGCGCTTCGATCTGGCTAGGATCGTGGCGAGTTGCGTCGAAGGATACGCGGGCGTCTTTCCAGGACGCCGATTCGTGCCCTCGCTACCGGCAACACCGGTGTGGCTCCTTGGTTCGCCGGATCTGATCGCTCAGCTTCTGGACAAGATCGTCGAGAACGCCGTCGATTTTTCTCCACCGGAAGAAAGCATCGAGGTTGACGTTGCGTACCGGGACGCCACCGCCGTACTCACCGTAACCAACGTCGGCCCGCAATTGCCCGAGACGATGCAAGGGGAGTTGTTCGAGTCGATGATCTCGGTGCGCGACCGTGCGGAAGGGGGCAAGAGTGCACCACACCTTGGGATGGGGCTATTCATGGTCCGCCTGATTGCCGAGTTTCATCACGGCAAGGCTTCGGCACGCAATCGGAATGACGGCCGAGGCGTCGCGATAGAAGTGGCTTTCCCGTCCGCGATCTGACGACGCCGCGATTGCGAAGACGGGCTCTTGACGGTTCTTCAGCGTTTGCGCATGTAGAACCGGAATTCCTTATCCTCGGTCGATTGCGAAACCAATTCGTTCCCCGTTTGTTTGGCGAAGACTTGAAAATCCTTCACCGAACCGGGGTCCGTCGCGATGATGCGCAAGACCTGCCCCGCTTGCATATCGGTCAACGCCCGCTTCGTCCGCAGAATCGGCAGCGGGCAGTTGAGCCCCCGTGCGTCAAGATCCTTGTCGAAATCCATTCCAGTCACTCCGCGCCGGCAGCGCCCGGCAATGCGTCAATATGGGAATCATTTATAGGCGCTTCATGCCGCCGATTCAATGGCCCGCGCGAACCGATCGTCAACCCGGCGCCGTCACACCCTCTGTGCGCCATGGTACAGGCGGACGACATGTTCGGCCTCCGCAAAGAAAAGCCATCGCTCAACCAGCAACCCAGCCAGGCAGGATAAAGCGGCCGCCCCCAGATAGCGCGCCTGCCCGCTGCCCGTTGCGAGCACGACGAGCGGCGCAACGAAACTGAGTAGCATGAAGACGAGGCGCAATGCCATGGCGTGACGGCGCCCCACCCGAAAGAGAAACTCCTGGGTGAGGAACGTGCGCTGCGCATGCCCTACGTCAAGCAGCTTGGCCGCTGCGGCCGTCACGCCCAGCGCATCGACAAGTGTTCGCCTCTCACGCCCAGGTCGATCGAAGCGAAGATAGTAGGCAATCTTCACGACACCACTCGCTACGAGAAGCCCCACGCAAAGCACGATATATCCACGCGGATCACGACCGTCGAGCGCAACGATTGAAGCCGCAATCAGTGCGCCTGACCAGTGACCGAGTACGAAGTAGCCAAGTGGGACGATGTACGAATTCCACTGCGGAATCGTCTTGAGGCACGCGTAGATCATGCCGGTACAGAAAAGGATGCCCCACGCGAGTGCGATCCCGGTGATGGCGATTGCCAACCGAAGATAATCGGGCGTATTGAGGTACGGTGTGGCCACATGAAGGGTCGCGATCGGCAAGAACAACATTGCCAGAATCGCTTCACGCGACAACCACGAGTATCGAAACTGCCTAACGGATCGCCAAGCGTTACGCGGATTGGCAAGATGCAGGGTCGATGATAAGAGTCCGACCACAACAAGAACGAGCGCGATTGCCCCGCCGATCAAGCGCGATCGATCGCCAAGAGCGAATGCGCCGTCGAGAAGGCTGCCGATTGCGAGAATCGCGAACAGGCCAAGTCCGGCGCCCGAAAAAACGGTGAATACAATGACCGACAAGGCAGGACGCATGGCAATGCGATCTAGCGTCGAAACAGCTTGCCGGCGATCGATTGAATTCGCTCGAGCACGCCAAGCGCGGACGTGTCGTTCGATTCGACCGGAACCGAGGGCGGCGTGCGAGGCGGCAAGTATCGGTTGACCGGCTTGTATCCGAGGTCGGGCATCATGCCGAAACCTTCGCGCTCGCTTACCAGCTTCGATACCACCGAATTCGGATCATCGAAATCACCGTAGTGACGGGCATGCGTCGGGCATGCCAACACGCACGCCGGTTGTCGCTCGGCTTCGGTCAATTGATCGTTATGCACCCGATCGACGCACAGGGTGCATTTCTTCATCGTGCCCGCATCTTCGTCGAGCTCACGCGCACCATACGGACACGCCCACGCACAGTAGTTGCAGCCCATGCATTTGTCCGGGTCGACCAGGACGATGCCGTCCGAGCGTTTGTAGGACGCCCCGGTCGGGCACACCGTCACACAGGCCGCGTCCTCGCAATGCATGCACGACATCGGCACATTGAGTGTCTTCGACGATGGATACGCATTCAACTCGTAGTGCCGGACGCGATTGAACCAGACGCCCGATGGATCTGCTCCCTTCACATCGTAGTCGGGCAGTGGTCCGGACAACTTTGACCCGTCGTTCCATTCCTTGCATGCAACGGCGCACGCATGGCATCCGACGCAGGTATCAAGATCGATGACCAGACCAAGTTTCATGGCAACCCCTTCAATGATGCGAACGTCGGCCAGGTGCCGGTCTCGCCCGGCGCTGCTTTGACGATGCTCACCCGCAAGTCGTACCAGGCGGCCTGCCCGGTGATCGGGTCGCTGTTGCTCGATCGGCGACCATCCGGACTTCGCGGCAGATGCTCCGAAATCAGGTGATTCAACAAGAAGCCATGCGTCGCTTCCTTGGCGTCGGCATCCAATCCCCATGCGCCAGCCTGCTTGCCAATCGCGTTCCACGTCCACACCGTGTTCGACTCCACCCCTTCCATCGTCTTCAACTGACAGCGCACCCGGCCTTCGCGGGCGGTGACCCACACCCAATCCATGTCGGCAAGCCCCATCTCCGTCGCCCGCGCCGCGTTCATATACAAGAAGTTCTGGTCGAGGATTTGCCGGAGCCACGCGTTCTGCGAATCCCACGAGTGGTACATCACCATCGGACGCTGCGTGATCGCGTGAAAAGGGCGATCAATCGTCGATTCACTTTCCTCCTCGAGCGGCGGATACCAGATCGGCAACGGATCGAAGAATCGAGCGAGTCTCGCGCGATCGTCTGCATTCGTCGGCTGACGCCCCTCGTACAATCCCTGCCCGGCGAGTCGAAATTTTTGCAGTGGTTCCGAATAGATCTGGAGGACGATCGCCTCCATTTTCGGTATGAACGCCGCGTCCACCGCCTTCGACAGGTAATCCCGATTGGCGAATCGATAGTACTTTTCGTTGTCCGCCCAATGGTGCGTAAAAAACGCTTCGTTCTCGATGTAGCGTTCCCACTGATGCGGGTTGGGCTCACCGCGCAGGCTTTTCGAGCCGTCCGCACCGCGCCAACCGGCAAGAAATCCGATACCGGGAGCGCGTTCGTACATCGTGATGAATTCTTTGTAGTCGCTGAAACGACGCGTGCCGTCCGACCGGGTGAACGCCGGGAACTTCAATCGCGAGGCGAGCTCCACGAGAACATCCTGCCACGCTCGCACATCTCGATCGGGCGCGATGATGGGATGCCTGATCGAATCGGCCACCATGTCCGGCTCCGAAATCGGCCGGTCAAGCAGCGAAATCGCATCGTACCGCTCGAGGTAGGTCGTGTCCGGCAGAATGAGGTCGGCGAACGCAACCGTTTCCGAGTGGAACGCATCGACGACGACGAGAAACGGAATCTTGTACCCGCCGTCGTCGGTTTTGGCACGCAACATGTCCTGCACGTCCGAAGGATTCATCGACGAGTTCCACGCCATGTTCGCCATGAACAAGAGCAGCGTATCGATGGGGTACGGATCGGCGTTCGCCGCGTTCGTAATCACCTGATGCATCGCGCCATGTGCCGCCAGCGGCGATTCCCAGGAGTATGCGTGATCGATCCGCAAGGGTCGGCCGTCGGCATCGATACACAGGTCTTCCGGACGCGTTGGAAAACCCAAAGGCGGTTTCGTGAGCGGTGTGTTCGGCGCGTCGATGACGCTCTGGTTGTTTTCAGGCAACTGCGCCGGAGGGATCGGCCGCGGGAACGGCGCTCGGGCGCGAAAATTTCCCGGGCCTTCGAGCGCACCCAGCACCATCTGAATCAGGTGCAGCGCCCGGCAGGTGTGAAAGCCATTGGTATGCGCTGATATGCCACGCATCGCATACATCGCGACCGGCCTTCCGATCACTTTGTCGTGCTTGCGGCCGTAGACATCCGTCCACGCGATAGGAAGCTCGATCGTCTCTTTGAATGCCACATGCGCCATTTCGAGCGCCAACTGCTCGATCGTTGCGGCCGGTACGCCACATACCGCGGCGACGGTCTCGGGCGCATATTGCGGATCGAGATAGCGCTCGGTCATGAGTGTCATGACCGTCTTCACCGGGCGTCCGTCGGGGGCGCTGAACTGACCGAATACAGCCGGTGCGATGTCCGGAGCCAGCCCGCTCGTGCATTGACTGGTTTCCTGGTTCCATACGAGCGGATTGCCGTTGGCATCGCGCAGGAACAGTCCATCGCCCGCGACGTCCGGCGTCTGCACGACGAGCCACGGCGCATTCGTGTATCGAACAAGGAATTCCCAGTCGACGAGACCTCGCGCCAGCAAGACATGCAGGATCGCGAAGGCCAGCAAACCATCCGTTCCCGGACGAATCGGAATCCACTGATCAGCAATCGCCGAATAGCCGGTGCGGATCGGATTGATCGATACGAACTTCGCGCCATGACGTTTCAGTTTGTCCAGGCCGATCTTGATCGGGTTGGACGCATGATCCTCGGCAACACCCCAAAGCACGAAGTACTTCGCGCGGTCCCAATCGGGCGCGCCGAATTCCCAGAACGAATATCCGATCGTGTAGAGGCCGGCCGCCGCCATGTTGACCGAACAGAATCCGCCATGCGCCGCCCAATTGGGCGTGCCGAACTGCTGCGCCCACAAACCCGTTAGCGCCTGCATCTGATCGCGGCCGGTGAAGAAAGCGAGCTTCTTCGGATCGGAAGAACGAATGGTCTGGAGCCGCGCGGTCAGCAGGTCTAGTGCCTGAGGCCAACTGATCGGCTCGAACTCCCCGGACCCGCGCTCGGTGCCTTTCTTTCGAAGCAAGGGCTGCGTCAGGCGCGCCGACGAATACTGCTTCTTGATCCCGGCTGAACCCTTGGCGCAGAGCACCCCCTGATTCACCGGATGGCGAGCAGTCCCTTGGATAAACCGGATCCGCCCGCTGTCGAGCGTGACCTTGATCCCACAACGGCATGCACACATGTAGCAGGTCGAGTGATGCGTCGTGTGCGTCGCATCGTTGTCGAAAACGAGTGGCTGGTCGACCCGAGGCGTCAAGCTGTTCTCCAGGAAATTTGTAGCAGGGTGAAGCGTACTCAGCACATGCACGATGACTTGATCGCCCGGCATTGTGCTGAGGCGCTCGGTGGGTCACAAACGAGTTGTTTTGATTCGCCAATAAGCACGGCTAATTCCTCGACCGAAACGCAGCGGTTCCCCTACTCTTTCGCCGGCACAGTCGGATCCACTGATGCCCGTTCCGACTTCGATCGCATAGTGCGCATAGTGCATAGTGTGTGTTAAGCATTGCGCCATGCACCGTGCGGAACACGGGATGCGTCCGCGACGGCGATACCGTGGCGAACCATTCGATCATGTGGTCTACGTTACCAAGCGGCTGAGAGTCGAGCAATTTTGGCCAAATCCCGTTCCCGCGAGCAAGAATCGGCGCCCGATGTCGACGCGCAGTGGATCGTACTCGCCTCGAGCATCCCGCTGGACGAATCCACAGCCCGCATGAAAATCCTAAGGACGCTGGAGTCGCTTGGGTGCGCGGTTCTTCGTGATGGCGTTTATCTCTTGCCGGACACGCAAACCAATCGCGCGGGAATCGGCCGACTCAAACTCTATATCCAGGCGGCCCAGGGTGGGGCGCATGTGTTGATATTCCCGGCTTCAGACGACTCGCAGGATGCCGAATTTCGCGGGCTATTCGATCGTTCGGCGCGCTATGACGAAGTGAGGAAAACGATCCAGAGCCTGCAGATCGGGATCGGCATCAGCGATGCGGCCGCCATCGCGCAAGTCATCAAGCGGCAGCGCGAGGCGTTCGAGAACATCGTAAGCGTCGATTTTTTCGGCTCGGCATCCCGCGACGCGACCGAAGAAGCGCTGCGCGCGATAGAAAAACAGATCAACGCGTTGATGTTTCCCTCGGACGCGGGCGCCGTGCCACGGTCTCGCCATCGGGAGGCTTTCTTTCGAAAAACATGGGTAACACGGACACCGATGCTTTCCGATCGAATCGCCTCATCGTGGCTGATCCGCCGATTCATCGATGCCGAGGCGACGCTCCGATTGATGGACAAATCGGAATCGCCTCCCAACAACGCGATCACGTTCGGATTCGAAGGTGCCCAATTCGGTAGCACGACCAAGCACATCACCTTCGAGGAGCTGATGCAGTATTTCCGTCTCGACCGGGACGAGGCCATCAAACGGATCAGCTTCGTCGTGCGAGCAATGGAGGGCCAAGACCTCGCGATCCCGGAGGCGGCTGGGTTCGCCACGATGATCGACGGGGCGCGACGTCGAACGGGTAGCGACTATCAATTCGTCACCGAAGCGGAAAAGATCTTCGACATGGTGTACGAGAGGTATCTCAACGCACCCGCGGCGCGGGCGGATAATTCAAGGGATTGAGCGAGCGCAAGGCGATTGCCCATTTCAGTTGCGCCGCTGTTGCTTCCGTTCCTCGGTGTACTCGGCTTTCAATGCACGTAGCTTCGAATCCACCGACGACAAGAGATAGAAATCGCCATCTCCGGCCGCCTGCGCAAGCTGCAGCTGCTCAATCGCGGCAGGCAACGCACCCTGGAGATAATAGACCTCCGACTGTGATCGATGCTGAAGCGCCCGGCGCCCAAGCGCCGCATAGGACTTCGCCTGTAATCCATGGGAGCGTGCATCGCGCGGTCGCTGTTTGATCAGATCTTCGAGAACGCCGAGTGACTCACCATGTTTGCCGGCGGCCTGCAACGCTTCGATGTAGCCATAGGCGACCGGGAAACGCCCACCGGTTGCTTTCATGGTCCGAGCAAGCACGTCGACCGCGGCGTCGACACTTCCCTTGGCAAGCTTGATTGACGCATCGAGCGTCTCGATCATCGAATGATGGGTCCCGAGTTTGCGCACGACAGCGAGCTCACTTTCGGCACGCCCCAACTCTCGCGCCCGATACAGGCTGAAGGCCAAGCCATAACGCGTCGGCCCTTCGGCCACGAACCGCTTGTCACTCAGTTGATTCTCGAACGACGTGATCGCCTCGCGAGGACTGCCCTGTAGCGCGCGGAGTTTTGCTCGCACCAAATGAAAATCGAGACTATCCGGCTGTTGCCGGTAGCGTGCGCCCGCGGCGCGGTTCTGCATGTCGGCGATCCGTTCGGTCGTGAGCGGATGCGTGCGCAGATAGGCCGGCGCGTTGTACTCCTGCAGACGGGTCGCGCGCTGCAATCGCTCGAAGAATCCCACCATGCCGTTCACGTCGTAGTTGGCGGCATCGAGGTACTGAAAGCCAAGACGGTCAGCTTCGCGTTCCAGATCTCGCGAGTAGTTGAGCGCGGATTGGATTGCGCCGGCCTGTGTGGTGGCGATCGCCGCCGAGCTGATATCCGGATTCGAGCGTGCCGCAAGCAGCGCAATGATCAATCCGGCGATCGCCGCCATTTGCATCTGCGACTGCTTGTCGAGCTGACGCGCGATATGGCGTTGCGTGACGTGCGCGATCTCATGCCCCAGCACCGACGCAAGCTCCGCCTCGGATTGCGCCGCAAGCACGAGGCCGGTGTGCACACCGACAAAGCCGCCGGGCATCGCAAACGCGTTGATCGACGCATCACGAATCACGAAGAAATCAAATGCCTGTCGTGTTTCGCCCGCCGCCGTGACGAGCTTATAGCCGATGGTCTCGACAAATGCTTGTGCTTCCGGATCGTCGAGAAACGCGGGATCGCGACGCAACTCGCGCATGATCATCTCGCCGAGCTTGCGTTCGTTCTGCGCGGAGAAACCAGCCTGCGCCGATTCGCCAAGATCGGGAAGGTTTTGCGCGCTGCCGCTGGTGGCAATCGCCAAGATCAACAGGATGGAGAGAAAGCGCTTCATACGCCCCGAATGATACCCGCCTCTGATCGTGCATAATCCCCGGGCCGATGCGCCACGCGCGACGAACGGCGCAATGCACTCTCTCTACGGCACGCCAATGGCTGACACGCTCACTCACTTCAATTCCCAAGGCGAAGCCCACATGGTAGACGTGGGCGCAAAGGACGAGACGCATCGAGTGGCGCGCGCGAGCGGGCACATCAAGATGCAACGCGCGACGCTTGAGCTGGTGCGATCAGGCACCGCGAAGAAAGGGGATGTCCTTGGAATCGCGCGGATCGCGGCCATTCAGGCGGCCAAGCGGACGGCGGATCTGATTCCGTTGGCGCATCCGTTGGCGTTGACGCATGTGAGCGCCGAGTTTGCTATCGATGACGCCGATGCTGCGGTCAAATTGACCGTGACGGTCGAAACGCGCGGACGCACTGGCGTCGAGATGGAGGCGCTAACAGCGGTGTCGGTTGGGCTCTTGACGGTCTACGATATGGTGAAGGCGGTGGATC
>JBJXGX010000052.1:0-32550 GCA_046160305.1 Burkholderiales bacterium | reverse complement strand
TTCCAAGCGTACTTCGACTACGGTGTTCGTGGGGGCCCTGCAACTCGTCCTGGCCGGTGGTATTTATATTCCGCCCCAGGCGCTTGCACTCGATGCACCCGCGCCGCGGGCCGATCAGCCATCGGTGATGCCCGCCGACATTGGGCTTACGCAACGGCAAGCGCAGATTCTCGCGCTGCTCGTGCAAGGAAAACCCAACAAGCTGATTTGTCGCGCGCTTGGAATCTCCGATAGCACCGTGAAAGCGCACATCTCATCGGTGCTGCGCACCCTCGGCGTGGACAACCGCACCGAAGCAGTGATCAAGCTTGGTCGACTTGGTGTGCGCCTGCCCGCGCCGATAGCGAGCGCGCACGATGCGAGCGGGTCTGCTACGGTCAAGTAGGGGAGCGATCAACCCGGCGGCGAGGGCAATATCAACGCGGCGATCGCTGCCACCAACTGATCCGGCCGGTAAGGCTTGCTGAAGATCGGTAAGCCCGCATCACGAACGCGCCTGAGTACCGCCGGCGCGACGTCGCCGGTGAGAATCGCCACTGGAATGCCCGCGCCATAGGTACTGCGCAACGCACGGATCACCGCGACGCCGTCCGCGCCTTGTGCGAGCCGGTAGTCGCAGACGATGAGATCCGGTGGGACGCCGATTTCATCGATGAGCGCGCGCGCCTGCGCCTCGTCGGCGGCCGCCAGGGCGCTCGCGCCATGACGATCGAGCAGATCGACCAGTGCTTCGCGCACGCCTTCGTCGTCATCGATCACGACGATCACGCGGTGGCGCAACGGCATCGGCGTTGCGGGTGTGGCGGCCTGGGCGACCGGTACGATGCCCGCCGCCACACGTGGCACTTCAACCCAGAATACAGACCCCTTCCCGACGGTGGAGGCAAGACCAATGGGATGCCCGAGCAACCGGCAGAGGCGCTGCACGATCGCCAGGCCAAGTCCCATTCCCTTTTCGCCTTGACGGCCTTTGGTATCCAGTTGCACGAACTCCCGAAAAATCTCATCGCGTTGCTCGATTGGAATGCCCGGGCCGGTATCGCGGACCTCGATGCGAACCATTGCCCCGCGCCGGCGGCATCCCACGAGGACCGCACCATTGTCTGTGTAGCGAATCGCATTCGACGCGAGGTTGGCGAGGATTCGCTCGAGCAACGCCGGATCGCTTTCCAGCCACATCGCGCTTGGGTGAATGGAGAACCGCAGCGGGGAGCGTTCGGCCATCGCCTCGTACTGGGCGCGCAACCGATCGAACAATCGCTCGACCGGGAAGCGCTCTAACCGCGCGGTTACGATGCCTGCGTCGAGCCGCGAGATATCGAGCAGCGCCTCGAGCACGCTTTCGAGGGCCTCCAGGGCGCGCTCGATGCGCCCGATCGACGGACGGTGCGCGGCGCTGGCGGAATCGAGTTTGAGCGACATGACTGCGAGACCCAGGGCCTGCAGCGGCTGGCGAAGGTCATGGCTTGCCGCCGCGAGAAACTGGGTCTTGATACGGGTAGCGTGCTCCGCCTCGTCTTTCTGACGTACCAATTCGCCGGTCGCCTCGCGGATCCGTCGTTCGAGATCCTCGCGGGCGCTGGCGATCGAGGTCACCATGTCGTTGATGCCGGTCTCAAGCACTTCCAGCGCGCCGGTGGCGCTGATTCGCGCTCGCGCGGTGAGATCGCCCTGCTCGATTCGCGATACGGTATCAGCGAGTTGCAAGACCGGCCGCGTCAAGGTGCGCGCCATTCGCATCGCCAGGAGGCTCGCGGCTACCAGGCCAAGGAGCGTCAAAGCAAGCGAAACCGCGATAAGCCGCTGCCGGCCGGTCACCAGCGATTCTCTTGACAGGGAAATCGTGACCATGCCGATCGGGCGTTCGCCCTGCGGTGGCGCGAGCTCGAACGTGCCAAGGAACGGATCGGCCGGATCACTGCGTTGTACAACCACCGGTGCGCTGAACACGAACATGGCATCGGCGAGCGGTCGGGCGCCGGCGCGCCCTGTGGGCGTCCGCGCTGCCCCGTCATCGACTGGCGTGCCGGCCGAGGCGAGCACCGCGCCTTCACTGGACCGGATCGCTACGCCCGCGACACCTCGTTCGTTGAGCGACCGTTCGGCCAGTCGCTGCAGGATCTCCTGGTTCGCCGAAAAGACACCGAATTCGGCCGACACCGCCAATTGACGAACAATTGTCTGGCCGCGATCGATGATCGATTCCTCGAGCTCCTGGATGCGCATATGGGTGAACCAGGTCGCCAGCGCCAGCGACACGATGACCAGCGGGACGACCGCGGCGATGACGGCACGCACGCGAATGTCCTTGAGCGCGCTACGGACGGCTCTCATCGTTCGCGCTCCCGCTGCTCGAGTTGCGTGACCAGAGCGGCGTCCTCATCGACCGCGAGATCGAGTGAACGCGCGACCGCGCGATTCACGGTCACCGTGAATGCGCGTGGATACTCGCCACCGGGTGGCGCTTGCCCGGCGAGAAGTCGGCGCACCATCGCCGCCGCCTCGCGCGCCATCTGCGTGGGCGTGGAGTACACGGCGGCGAGCGCGCCCGCCTGCACATAGGCGGGCGAGAAGCCAATCAGCGGCAAGCGCGCTCGAAACGTCGTGAGAAGGATGTGTTGAATCGTCGAGGCGCTGTAGACCCTCGCGTCCGGAACGGCCAGCAGCACGTCGGCGCCGCCGATGATGCGCATCAGATCGACATGCAGTGCCTGCGGGCTTTCCACCAGCTCATGGATGATGGTCGCCTTCTGTTCCTTCGCGATCCGTTCGAGCACTGACAACTGGGGAACGAACGAGCTGGTACTCAGGACCCCGATGCGACGACGCTCGGGCGCGATCAGGCGAACCAGAGCGATCTGACGCGACCAGGGCTGATCAAGGTATACGCCTGTGACGGGACGGTGATGCCCCGTCGCGCGCGCTTCATCCCGCAAGCGCTCGAAGCTCTCACGCGGAATAAGCAAGGTGACGATCGGCGCATCCTCGCGCATGCGTGACGCGGTGCGCAGCGCCTCGGAGCCGAGTGCCACGACGACCTCGGGCGGATTGGCCCGCTTTGCCGCCGACGCAAGGCTTGCCGCCGGCGATACGATGAGCTCGATGCCGGCAAGTTGTGCCGCAAGCTCCGCGCGCGCTTCCGCGTAGGCTGGCGCGTTATCGCCAAGAACGATCTCGACCCGCGCAAGCACGTCGCCCGGCCATCCAAACGCGAGGACAAGGAGCGCGACGATCGTGCGTGATGTGCTGCAGATCGAGCGACCAAAGGGGCCGTCGCGGGTCATCAGACGCCGTCCCGCGCCTGTGTCACAACGGACCCCCTCGTCGATTCGGGTCCGAGCCACGGCCATCGAGGTCAGTATTCGACGCGCATCGTCGCGTAGATGCGCCGGTCGAATTCGTGCTCATTGGGAACATAGCCGTTCCGAAACTCGTTGTAGCGGTCGAACAGATTGAGGCCGACCAGTGCCAGTTCACCACGCAAAGCGCCGGACTTGAAGTGATAGGCGAGCCTTGCATCGGTCCGACGATACTGCTTGATTTCCTCCCCGAAGCCAACCCACCGTATTGGATCAATCCAGTATTGTGTCAGCGTGAATCGAAGGCTCGCAGGGAGTTGTTGTATCCACATCAAACTGGTGGACTTGCGCGGCGCCGAGTGCGCCTGGGCGGTGTCGGAGTGACGAATGCTCTGCAGCGAGTGGCCCATGTGGATCTGCGTCGATGACCAGGGCGAAAGGCGCGCCTCGAATTCCCCGCCGCGTAGTCGTGCCGTGCCGATATTCTCATACGTCAGGTATTGCGTTGGGATCGGGAGTGTCGTAAGCCCGGGCGGAACCGGCAACGTGACTTCGCGCTCGTCGATGAGATCCTTGATTCGTTCGTCGTAGGCACGAATGTCGAGTTGAAGCTTGGCCACCGGGAAACGGCCAAAGTAACCGACCTCGCGCGCCGCCAGGCGCTCGCGCCTGAGCTCGGTGTTGCCGACGATCACCAGCGGCAGCAGCAGGCCCTCCTCGGTATTCCAGCGCTGGGCGTAAGTATTGAACAGCGTTGGGGCACGGGTACCGCTCGAGTATCCGGCGCGGACCACGTGATCGCGCGCGAGCTCGTAATTCGCGAATGCTCGCGGTGCCACATCCGTCCCCACCAGCGAAACGCGTTCGACCATGGCGCCACCGTTGAGAACCAAGGCACGCGTCGCCCGCCATTCCAGCACCCCGAACAGCTGCTGGGTGTTCGCGCGACGCGGCTGGGTGTCGCCATACAAGAGTCGCGATTCGGTCGCGTCCCACCGGGCCTCCGCGCCCCATGCGAGGCGCACATCCGGCGACCAGCGAAACTGATGCTGCAAGCCAAGACTATCGCGGGTCGATCGATTCTTGAACTCGAACGGCACGCGGTCGAGCGGTGGCGGGAACGGCAGGTCGAAGATCGCGCTCTCGAGCCATCGATTGTCGCTCCGCGCAATGCGAACGTTGATCTCGTCATCGACCGAAAGGGTGCGCCGCCAGCCGATCTGCTGGAAGGAGACATCGGTCTTCACCGGGCGAACGGGATTGCCGATCTCGTACGGCGAGCCTTCATCGCCAGCGCCGCGCGAGTGCCCGAGCTGAACCCCAAGCTCATCGGTGAGGGAGAGTCTGATGTCGGACCGAAAGTTGATGAAGTTGTAGCGCGAGCTGTCGACCAGATTCGGCAGGCCGGCGTCCTTGGTCTGGCCGATCGTGAGGCGATAGTCGGCCGGCCCCAATCGACTGCCGAATCGCATGATCTTGTCGTTGATGCCGGCCTCGCCGCGGCGCACTTCGGCATAGACGCCCCGCGTATCGGTGGCGTGCCGCGTGATGACGTTGATGACGCCCAGGAAAGCATTCGTCCCGTACGCCGCCGAGTTGGTGCCGCGCAGCACTTCGATCCGGTCGATGTCGTCGACGGCCAGCGGTTGCAGCCCGAAAAAAACGCCGCTCTCGTTGAACTCGGTGTTGATCGCACGTCCGTCGACGAAGACCAGTACGCGTTTGGCGAACTCGCCCGAAAGGCCGTGATAGTTGACCGTCGGCCACCAGCCGCGGAACCACGCGACATTGAATCCGGGTACCAGCCGGAACAGATCGGCGATATTGCGATAGCCCGAGGCAAGAATCATCTCGCGGTCGATCACCGTGACCGCGCCCGGCGCATCGGCCAGCCGCGTGGGCAGGCGCGATGCGGACAATACCCGTGGCATGTCCTCGAAGAAGGCGCGCTCGGCATCGGTCTCGCGCAATTGGGCGTGCGAGCTTCGACAGGGAAATCCGGCGACGGCCAACGCGACCGTTAGAGCGAGAACAGCGCGGCCGACGCGTCGCCGCCCGATTGACATGATGTTCCCCCGAAGCGCTTTTCTTGTGGACTCATACGTGACTACGCGGTCGGCACGCGATTTCGTGTGAACGACCCTTGTCGGTTCTTACTGGCCCGGTATGCGCCTGCGGGCCGGTACCTACGCAACTTTCTTCAGCTCGGCTGCTTGGCCGGTGCGCGCCTGTGACGTGCCAGCGACTTCTCGGTCGGGTGCGTGCCGCGTCGACCTATCGCTGAACACCTCGCCAAGCGACAACCAAGCGCCCCACGCCAAGAATCCGAATGCCACGATCTGCATGGTGACCCACAGCCCGTCGAACATGGTTCTTCCCTCTCGATGAGAATGGCCGGAGCGAGGTTCAGGGGCGGATCGATGCCAACGTCCGCGCGGCTTCGGCGCTGCCGTGACGTGCCCAGCCCCGCAGCAGATGCAGCGCTACGTCACTCCCGACTGCCGCTGCCCGGCCGAACCATTCCAACGACTCGACGCGATCCGCTTGAACACCGGGATAGAGCGCTTCGCCGTGCCAAAGCATCAGCGCAAGGACTTCCTGCGCCCGTGCATCGCCGCCCGCCGCCGCGGTGCGCACGGCCGACAACGCCTTGCCGTGATCGTGGGCATCGAATGCTTGTACCGCTTCCGTCCACGCGTCGCGCGCCTGCAGCGGCGCCGACACTGCTAGCATTGCTCCGGCGACCATCACGAGGATACTGTTGCGCATTGGTATTCTCCTGTGCGTCAGGTTGAATGAGAAATTCCATCCGCACCGCTCATCTGCGGGGCGAATCCGACTTGCCCGAGGTTTCAGTGCTCAAAAATCGCTCGCTCTCGAGGCTCGCCACGCGATCCGCCAACACCGATACCGCACAATCGAGCAGCGAGGCTTCGTAGGTCGGCATTGGTTCGGTGGCGGCGATGCCGGCGCAAAATGTCGCGGCGACACGCTGCCATCGGTCGTGATCGGCCACCGTGGCGTACGAGACCGCGCGTGCCCGCTGTTTGAGGAGTCCGTGCAAACGCGCATCGAGCCGCTGCAATGCGGACTCGAAGCACGCCGTTGCGTCGGTCGGTGAAGCCTGAGCGATCCTCCGACAGATACCGAATTCCGGGTTTTCAACGTCATTGCCCCACGCCGGACCAACGCCCGCCGCCATTAGCGCAACGGCTAGCCACCTCACGAGCCATCGAGATCGGCGCATCGCATGCCCCCCCGTGTTAGTCATGCTGCAGCCTAACCAACGTGCACTTACCGAAAACCCACGGATCGTTACGTCTCTTGGCAGCCGTTCGGGAGCGAGGGAATGTGGCTGGGCTACCCATATAGTCGTCACTCCTGGGTAGGCCTAGGCCAATCGACCCCCCCCATTTTGGTAATTGCCGTCACGCACCCCATCGCTAGAATCAAATTGCTGGCACCTTCATTGCGGAAACCCTTAGGCGCGCTAGAGCGAAGAACGAATATCAAGGTGCAGGACCGATGAACGCTGCGACCCATGCCGAAGACGCGTTGCCTGCGAGGCTCAGGCGACCAGGCTCCGCCGGTCTGATCCACCGCCCGCGTCTGTTTGCGCTCATCGAGCGCGCTCGACGCGGTCGTGTCATGTGGGTTCATGGCCCGGCGGGCGCGGGGAAGACCTCGCTCGTATCGAGCTGGATGGAGTCAAAGCGCGTCACGGGGCTTTGGTATCAGCTTGATGCGACCGATGCGGATCCGGCGACGTTCTTCCACTTCCTTCGCCTGGCGGCACAGGGCGCAACGTTCTCGTGCCCGTCGTTTCCGGTCCTGACCCCAGAGTATCTTCCGGGCCTCTCCGCCTTCGTTCAGCGATGGATTCACACCTTGAACGAGGCGCTGCCGGGGCACGCGGTGATCGTGCTCGACAATTATCAGGAGGTGGCCCCGGATGCCGCGCTGCACGCGGCGATCGACTTCGTGTTGGGCGCGCTGACGCGGCGTATCACCGTGATCGTCTTATCACGGTCGGCGCCCCCACCGGCGCTCGCCGCCTGGATGTCGGACCCCGATTTTCATGTGCTCGATTGGGAGCAATTGCGCCTGACCGAGGAGGAGGCTATCTCGATTGCGAGGTACCGTGGAATTGGAGGTGCCACGGTCGATGCAGCGGCGATCAGTGCAATGCACGCCCGTGCACGAGGATGGGCGGCCGGGTTCATCTTGTTGTTGCTTGCCCGCCAGCGGGGCGTAACGCCAGCCGATTCGGTAACCGGGGCACAGCAGTCGATTTTCAAGCTTCTCGCGATGCAGATGCTCGAGCGTATGCCGCGCATCAAGCAGGAGCGGCTTATTGCGTGTGCGTTGCCTACCGTGATTTCAAGTGCCGCCGCGTGCGAAGTCGCAGGGGACGAAGCGCCCGAAGATCTTCGCGCTCTGCACGCCGCGGGCCTGTTTGTCGACCGCCGTGTTGAGGCGAACGGCGCCGAGCTTTACGAGTTTCACCCGCTCATGCGGGAGTTCCTGGAGATGCAAGCGCAGTCCGTGCTTGGCGCCGAACGTACTGCCGATGCGCGCCGAATTCTCGCCAAGATACTGGAGCGGGAAGGGCGGCCCGAAGAAGCGATCATTCAATGGACCGCCCTTGCTACATGGAATGAGGTTGCGCGCCTCGTCGCGGGATACGCGCCCGTGATGGTTTCGCAGGGCCGCTATCGTGCAGTGGAGAATTGGGTTGACGCGGTGCCGGATGATGCGGTGGAGGCAAGCGGCTGGCTACTGTATTGGCGCGGCGTGGCGCGAGGAATCGCGAACCCTTTGCTTGGGCGCGTCGGTGTCGAGCGGGCCTATTCCCGATTCATGGAAAGCAATGATCCGATCGGTGCGTTGTGCGCCGCGGCCGAAGTGCTGAACCAGGCGTTTCTCGCGCGGACCGACTACATGGGGATCGATGTGTGGCTCGACCGCGTCGATCGGCTCTACGCAGAGAGTGAATCCGAGCTTACGCCGGCAATGGAGGCGACCCTCTTCGCCGCGCTGAACGTGTGTGTCGACATCGGCGCGGGCCACCCCGTTTGGGGCCGCGTGCGCCGTCGCCTCGATGCGCTGCTGGTCCTCTCCGTCGATCGGCGCATCGCCGGACGCGCGGCAGCGTTCGGCGTTCTATTGTCGTTCTGTCGCGGCGATATCGTCAGCGCCCGACGCTACCGGCAACAGGTCGAAGCATTGCATGACGATCCGCACACCCCGCCCGCCGCGCGGATCGCCGGACTCGCGGCCTGCATGACCGTGCAGTGGTTCGACGCACGTCACGCCGAGGCATTCGAGAACAGCAAGCGTGCCTACGCATTGATCGAGCACTATGCGGTCCCGGTGTTCGTCGGCATCGTGACGACGGCGACGTTCCATGCGGAACTGAGCGCCGGCGACATCGACCGGGCGGCACGCTCCCTCGATCGATTGCGGCAATCGCCATGGACCGATCGCGACGCCGGGCGGGCAGAGATCGAAGCGTTGCGCGCGTTCGTTCTGTCCGGTCGCGGCGAGTGGGGCGCGGCGATCGAAGCGCTCCAGGAACCGATGGCACGATTGGAGAGGATCGGCGCGCGCTTCGGGGCGATGTGCGTGCGCGTCCAACTTGGTCAGGCCATGTGGCTGGCCGGTCGCCATGACGAGGCGCGGGTCCACCTTGAGCGGGTGCTCGTCGAGGCCGGCGCAATGAACGCCGCGCACATCGTCTATCTGGCGCATCTGTGGTTGGCCGGATCCTTGCTCGATACGGGCGACACGACGCGTGGCCTCGAGCACCTTCGAGAAGCGATGGCAAGCGGCCGTCGCCATGATTATCTGAATGCGCATCCGCATTGGCTTCCCGAGGTCATGGCGAAATTGTTTGCGGTGGCGCTCGAGCACGACATCGAGCCCGATCATGTGCGTCGCCTCATCCTGCATCGGAACCTCTCATCGCCCGGGGCGAATGTTTCCGGGTGGCCCTGGCCGATCCGCGTCTACACTCTTGGACGTTTTGCGCTCTTCATGGGCGAGTTCCGCTACGATCATGGCCGCAAGGCGCAACGCCGTGTGCTCGATCTGCTGAAGGCCATCATCGCGTTCGGTGGCGCAGGCGTCGGGCGCGAGCAGCTCGCAGCTGCGTTGTGGCCCGATAGCGATGGGGCAGGCGCGCTCAATGTGCTCGAGGTGACGCTCTATCGCCTGCGCAAACTGCTCGGTCGGGACGATGCCATTCGGCTCGAGCATGGCGAGGTATCGTTGGATCGGTCCGTGGTGTGGGTCGATACGCTCGCGTTCGAGCGTCTGGTGGTCGCCGCGGGCCGGATGGGCGTCGGCAATGGAGGTATCGAAGACGCGGCCCATGCAGCGGAAAAGGCGATGCGCCTGTATTACGGTCCTTTCCTGCGATTCGAAGAGGAGTCCGCATGGCAGCTCCCGTATCAGGAGCGGCTGCGCAGCCAATTCCGGCGGCTGATGATGCTCGTGGCGCGACACTGGCCGGCGTCGCGCGCCATTGACGCATTGGAGCGCGCCATCGAAATCGATCCCGCCGCCGAGGAATTGCACCGGCGACTCATGACGTTGCTTGCCGAGGGCGGACGGCAGGCCGAGGGGGTGGAAGCCTATCAGCGCTGCGAACGCGTGCTGCGCGCCACGCTCGGTGTCGTCCCTTCAGCGGAGACGCGGGCAGTGCTGCAGCGGCTGGGCGTTACTCGTTCGATGAAGGGTGGTGCGAACGCCCGTGCGGACGCAGCTCGAGAACATCCGAGCGGATCCGTAGGCCGCGCGCGCCGCAGACGCATGTAATCCCGTGGTTAGAACGACGGCGGCTCCGCTTCACGAAGCCACAGCCGCAGCTCGGCATCCGGGTCGTTCACGACGGCCTGTGCGGCAATTATGTTCTCACTAATATTTGGCAGTTGCCCGGGCGCATTGACCTTTGTATTTCCGGCAACGAGAAAACCGCCGCTCACGACCGCGAAGACGAGCAGCAGCGCTTTGGCGGTGGTCGCGAACCCGACTTGATCGGTCGGGGAAAGCTGGCAGCGCATTCGTCTCATAGGGTCCTCCGTTGCGCGGGTTGAGCGGGAAACTTGCATGCGAGCAACAGTACCCCTGCTTTGCATACCAGCAACCCACCGATTCATCGGACAGATGGTTAATGGGCGGTAGGCCAACGCGCTGCGTCCGAGGGGCCAAGGGGAACGGGAAACGTGAAGGGTGGGTTCCGGTTAGAGTCTGTGCACGAGTTTCAGCAAACGCTTTGCTTTCTCCCGTTTCCCGCCTTCCATTCCATTCCGAGCATGAACACTGTCTCGCCCGCCCACGTCTTGGTGTTCGCCACGTCGCTTGCGATGGTCGGCATCACCACCGGCCTTGCGCTGCAAGGCGGCAGCACGCCGCTTACGATCGTCACGGTTCGCACGATTGCGGTGCTCGTCTTGTTCGCGGTGTATTTCCGGCTCGCAGGGGTCAACCTCTCGATGACCCCGCGCGAGCGCGCCATCGCGCTTGCGATCGGGGTGATCCTGTGTCTCAATAACTGGACACTCAACGAGGCGCTCGGCTCTATCCCCTTGCCGCTTGCGATCCTTATCTTCTATCTATGGCCCGCGATCACCAGCGTTGCAACCTGGTTGTTAGGCACGGAACGATTCACCTGGCGCAGCCTCGCGGGCATCGTGCTCGCGTTCGCGGGCGTGGCCCTCGCCTTGAATGTCGAATTTACCGAGGCGCAATCAAGAGGCGTGTTGCTCGCCGTTTTGAGCGCGGTGGCGTGGTCATGCGTGTTCGTGCTGGCGGGCCACTTCTTCAAGGGGCGCGATTCGCGACCGGTGACCTTCTGGATGACGGTGACCGCGGCGGTGATATTCGTCGTCGTTACCGTGATCACGCGCGACTGGACGCTGCCCGCGACAACCGGTGGCTGGGTCGGCATCGCCACGATCCCGTTCTTCTATGCGTTCGGCATGATCGGTTTGTTCGTGGCGACCACGTCGCTTGGCCCGATGCGAACAGGCTTTTTCATGAACTTCGAGCCGATCGCTACCGTACTGCTTGCCGTCCCGATTCTTGGCCAGCAACTGCAACCGATCCAGATGGCCGGGGCGGTGCTGGTGATCGTGGCGCTGTTCTTGTTCAGGCCTTTGAAGCCGTGACCGCAGCGTAGATAAGATCCTGCAATGCCACCGCTCGCACGCAATCATCGACCGGCGCGGGTGGTGTGCGATCCTGCTCGAATGCATCGATCGCCGCGTTCACCATGATCTCGTAGGCGACGGCCGGCGTGCGAACAGTGCGACTCACTCGCGCGCCGTCACGGGTGCGCACGACGAAGGTTCCGTTCGATTCATGCAGATACGCGCCGGTCGCCGCGATCCGCCATTCATAGTCGCCGCCTTCTTGCATCGCGGCGTAGCTGTAGCCGGCTTCGAGGGTAGCCATGAAACCGTCGTCCGAGGCGAAGACGCCGGCGCCGAAATCCTCGACCTTCTCGCCGTAGCCGATGTTTGTCGTGCCGCCGCCGACTAACCGGAGCGAACGTTTGCCCGCAAGTGTGGCGATCGCATCCGCACCGTGAATCCCTAAGTTTCGCAGGCCGCCGCCACCTGAAGTCGCAGGATCAAGCATCCATGGCACACCATAATCGCGATAGCGCGCGGGCGGCCCGTTGATGGTTCGAAAGTGCGCGTGGATCACGGTGCCGAGCTCGCCTCTTGCAGACAGTTCGCGATAGGCGTCCCAGATTTCCAGATGCCGATTGGGAAAGCAGGTTGTCGCGAAAACGCGTGCCTTGTTGATGGCATCGGCCGTGGCGCGTGCTTCGACCGCGTTCCGGCCAAGCGGTTTCTCGATCAGCATCGGCAGGTGGCGATCGAGTACCGCGTTCACTTCCATCAGCGCACGATCATGACGGGGCACCACCACGGTGAAGTCCGGGCGCGCCTTGGCCAGCATGTCCGCCGTGTCTTGTGTGAAGTCGATGCCGTAGCGAGCCGCGGCCTTCGCGCCCGCAACGGGATCCGCATCCGACGCACCGACAAAACGCGCGCCACGCTTCGAGAGCATCTGAACGTAGCGTTCGGTATGCCAGTGGGTGACGCCGACGATGGCGATTTTAAGGGGCATGCTTTTGAAGGCGAGAAACGGGAAACGGGAAACGGGAAACGGGAAACGCCCAGCGCTGCAGGCGGCTTGGACCCGACGGGCACTTGCTTACTCAATATAGACGATCGGCCAGGCACCCTCTCTTAGCAGATTGACCGTTCGCCCTGAGCCCGTCGAAGGGTGAACGCCGGGGAATCCGTGAGCGGCCCATCGCTCACCCTTGACAAGCCTGCGTTACCCTTCGACAGGCTCAGGGCGAACGGAGGCGTGCGCAGTGACAGGCTAAGTAAGTGCCATTTGCGTAAGAACGTTCTCCACCGTCACCAGAGGAGAAGGGGATCCCGTTTCCCTTTTCCCTTTTCCCAGCCGCGCCGCGCCTGCGGCCCGGCCTCGGCTATTTCAAATACCCCAAGTCCTTCCACACCGCGTAGTTCTTGCGAAACGCGGCGAGCGATTCCCAGCCTTTTTTGAACATCGGGTTCTTCGCCACTTCTTCAGCCAGCACTTCATTCCAGCCTTTTTCGTACGCGGCGAGGATCTCGGGCGACCATTTCTTGATCTGCACGCCCTTCGATTGCATCTCCTGGATCGCGGCGAATTGCGTCGCCTCGCCTTCGGCGATCGTGTCGCGCATGTTGTCGCCGCAGGCCATTTCGATGACCGCTTTCTGCGAATCGCTGAGTCCGTCCCAGGTCTTCTTGCCGATCAGCACCTCGGCGAACGTGGACTGCTGATGCCATCCCGGAAAGTAGTAGAACTTCGCGACCTGATAGAAGCCGAGCTTGATATCCATCGAGGGCATGGAGAACTCGGTCGCATCGATCGTGCCCAGTTGCAGCGCCTGGAAAATATCACCGGGTGCGAGCAACTGGGTCGCAACGCCGTACTTCTCCATTACTTTCGCGCCGAGCCCGACGAAACGCATCTTCAAGCCCTTCAGATCGGCGAGAGTCTTGATCTCCTTGCGGAACCAGCCCGAGGCTTCCGGTGCGAGCAGACCGCATTGGATCTGCACGATGTTGTACTTGGCGAACAGCTCAGTGCCGAATTGCTTGCCGCCACCGTAGTAGTACCAGGCGAGGAATTCGCCTGTGCCGGGGCCGAACGGCACGGTGCCGATCAGGTTGAAGGCGGTGTCCTTGCCGGACCAGAACGCGGGCGCCGACCATGCCATCTGGATCGATCCGCCGGCAACCGCGTCGAATACCTGTAGCGCGGGCACCAGGGCACCCGGCTCATTGAACTTGATGTCGAGGCCGCTCGAGGTGATCCGATTGACGCGTTTCACGAAATTCGCGCCGCCGGTGCCCAGGATCGGCAGGCTGCTCGCGAACGCGCTTGCCAGATCGATGCGCACTTTCTTTTCTTGCGCGATGGCGGACGACGTCATGATGGTGGCGGCGAGCGCGGCCAGAAGCATCCGATGTTTCATGCTGTTCCTCCAGAATTTGAAATCGACGCCGGGCGGGGCAAGCCACGACACTACACCAGAGTCGCTATTCGAGCATGCCGGCGATTCTGGGCAACCACAACACGATGCCCGGGTACGCGATGCAGAGGATAAGCCCGAGGACCTGGATCGCGACGAACGGATACATGCCGCGATAGATGTCCTGCATTGTGACTCCCGGTGGGACGGTACCGCGAAGGTAGAACAAGGTCGCACCAAATGGCGGGGTCATGAACGACGTTTGCAGATTGACCGCGACGAGCGTTCCGAACCACGCCATGAAATACGTCGCGTTGCCGATGTGATCGGAGAAATCGAGCTTCGCGAGAATCGGCGTGAAGACCGGCAGCACGATGAGGCAGATCTCGATCCACTCGAACGGGAATCCGAGCAGGAAGATGAGCACCATCACGAAGCCGAGAATCTCCCATTTGGTATCGATCCCGAATTTCGCGAGCGTGGCGATCATGAGATCGTCGCCGCCCAGCGCGCGAAACACATAGGAGAATCCGGTCGCACCGAGGAACAGCATGAACACCATGCCGTTGGCCCGGCACGCGTCGCGGATCGCCTCTTTGATCATCGCGACCGTCATGCGCTTGTTGAGCCAGGCGATGAAGAGCGACCCGAGTACGCCCACACCGGCGCTCTCGGTGGCGGTGGCCCAGCCAGCGAAGATCGATCCGAGCACGATGACCATCAGAAAGGTCATTGGTGCAAGCCCATGCCACATCTCGCGCCAGAATTCCTTCCGTGTCTGCGGGCCGTATTCTTTCGGGATCTTCGGTGCCCAGTCGGGCTTGATGATGGCGACGATGAGAATGTAGACGAGATAAAGCCCCGATAGCAGCAGGCCCGGCATCGTGGCCGCGGCGAAGAGCGCGCCGGCTGAGGTGGCCAGCATTTCGGCCATCACGACGAGCATGATCGCCGGTGGAATCAGGATGCCGAGCGTGCCGGCCGAGGCCACGGTGCCGATCGCAAGCTGTTTGTTGTAGCCGGCGTTCAACATCTGCGGCAGCGCGATGATCGACAGCAGCACGACCGCCGCGCCGACCACGCCGATCGGTGCGGCGAGAATCGTGCCCATCACCATCACCGCGACCGCAAGGCCACCGGGTACCCGCCGGAGCAGGATCTCGGTGGCCCCGAGCATGTCTTTCGCCGAGCCGCTTCGCTCCAGGATCGCGCCCATGAAAATGAACATCGGGATCGACACGAGCACCGGATCCGCGGCAACCCCGCCCCACATCCGCAACAAAATATTCGACAGACCGATCCAATTGAACAAATCCAACGACCAGGCGATCGCGGCGAACAGTAGGGACGTGCCGCCGAGTACGAACGCGACCGGATAGCCGGTGAAGATCACGACGAACATCATGATGAACATGATGAGCGCGAGGTTTTCGACGAACCAGGTCATCGCGTCACACCGCCGAAGCCGAATGGCCGATCCTGACATCGGCTTCTTCGGCGGTTCGATTGCCGAAGAGATAGACGATCAGGCGGAGCAGCACGCTCACGATGCCAAGCAGTAGCAACCAGAGCCCGAAATAAAAAATTCCCTTGATGATCCATCGCTGGCCGAGACCCGACGCCGCGTCCGACCCCTCGTTGAATACATAGGCAGCTTTGACGAAGTCCCAGCCGAAGTAGACGATGACGATCGTATAGGGCAGCGCGAAGACGAGGCACCCGGTGAATTCAACCCAGGCTTTCGCGCGGAACGAGAGTGTCTCGGTGTAGGAGTCGACCCGGGGATGGGCATTGATCGTGTAGTTGAAGCCGAGCCACAACGCGAAGATCGCGGTATGCAGATGCCACTCGAGCTCCTGCAGCTTGGTGTACGGAAAATGCGGCACGCCGAGTTTGCGCACGACGACATCGACGCAGGTGACGCACATCAACACGATGAGCAGCCATCCCGACCAGTCGGCGATGCGTTCGAGGACGCGAACGATGCCGTTCGCGATGGCGAGTAGTCGGTTCATGCAGGGAGCGATGCAAACAGCGATATCGGCGGGGCGAAAGCCTGCGCCGCAGCGTAGTCGCTTTGCGATGGGCAAGCAAGTCGACATCGACAGCCGTGTCGAGCGTCACAGCCACGCGTCGCGCCCCGACCCGGCCGGCACGACAGGTACCTAAGACGCTGCCCGGGCGTTTGCCGATACGTTCCCGGCACGACGTTCCGTGACCCGGGGACATGGCTGTGGCAGTCCCGCGAACCAGCGGCGCATGCAACACCGCCTCACGCGCGGAAATGAAAGCCCGGATATGAAAAAAGGCAGGGAAACATCCCCTGCCTTTCGCGAAACCGACCGAGAAATTACTTCTTCTTTTCGTCTTTCTTTTCGTCTTTCTTTGCGTCGGTTTTCTTGTCGTCCATCTTGCCGCCAGCATGCGAGGCAGCCAACGCGACTGAAGAACCAGCGAACAAAGCAATCATCAACAGAGCAACAATCTTGCGCATCATCGTCTCCCGAGGGGTGAATGGAAATCTTAACAACGGATCGACCAGAGATCCTGTTGACAGTGTAGCAGAGCATTTTGACCGGTGAAAACGGCCGGTCGAACGGGTGGGCGAGCCGATCGTGCGGTCGATTCACGGGCCGAGTCGCCAGAGGCGGTCGCCCTGAACCGCCATAGGCTGTTGCACTGAACCGCCATGGGCTATCGCACTGAACCGCCATAGGCTATCGCACTGGACCGCCATAGGCTGTGGAATAGTCCGATGCTATGCTTCGCGCGCCATGTCCGACGGAATTGCGCTTCGCCTGATCGCCGCCCTCATGCTGCTCGCTTGGTTCTGGGCAGCGCAAGCCGCGCCCTATGTGCCGACTGATGATGCCGCCGTGCTCGGACGCCTGCCGCTCAAGGCGACGGACCCGGTCGCGCGCGAACTAGGCGCGCTGCGGGCGCGCTTGACCGCTGATCCCGCGAATAGTGCGCTCGCCGCAACGCTGGCGCGCCGTTATTTTCGTCTGGCAATGGCGGACGGGGATCCGCGCTATATCGGCTACGGCGAGGCGGCGCTTCGAACATGGTGGAGCCGCGCCGATGCGCCGCCCGATGTGATCAAGATGCGCGCGCTGCTCAAACAGTACAAGCACGACTTTGCCGGCGCACTGGCCGACTTCGCGGTGGCTGGCGATGCCGACCCGTCCGACGAGGAGATCTGGTCTTGGCGCGCGGCGTTGCACATCGTCCAGGCAGACTACGCCGCGGCGACAAGGGATTGCGCAATGCTGAAGCGCCACGCCTCCGCCGTCGCATGGGCGGGTTGTCAATCCTGGGTCGACGGCATGACCGGCAAGGCGTCGCAGGCCTACGCGGCGCTTGCTGACGCGCATGCGCGTGACAAGGATGCGGGTCCGGGCGCGCGCGTATGGACCCTGACGCGACTCGCTGAGCTTGCACTGCGCCGTGATGAGTCCGCCATCGCTGAGCAGCATTTCAAGCAGGCACTCGCCCAAGGCGTCGACGATCAGTATCTGCTGGCCGCCTATGCCGACTTTCTGCTCGACCAATCCCGGCCGCGCGAGGTGTTGACCCTGCTGAAGCCGTGGAGCAAGTCGGACATCCTGCTGCTCCGCCTTGCGTTGGCCGAACAGGCGCTCAATGTCACGGGTAGTGGCCAGCACGCGCGCTCGCTGCAGGCAAGATTCGCGGCGGCCGCGATGCGCCGCGATACGCTTCATCTCCAGGAAGAATCACGCTTTCGCCTGCACATCTTGAATGATCCGGTCCGGGCCCTCTCGCTCGCGCAGGAGAATTGGGTGCTGCAACGCGAGCCCCGCGATGCACGCGTACTCCTGGAGGCGGCCCTTGCATTGCGTGACCCGGACGCCGCCCGGCCGGTACTCACCTGGCTCGATGTGTCGCGTCACGAAGATCCGGTACTGCAACGGCTCGCTCGCCAACTTGCGTTGCGTCCGCAATGACCGGGCGCGTCGGGTTGATCGTATGCGCGATCTGGTTCGGGATCCTGGCGCTGCCCGCCTTTGCTCACAAGGCGAGCGACAGTTATCTTGCGCTGCGTGTGGGGGATGCTGCCACCGCCGCCTCGATCGACGGGCAGTGGGACATCGCGCTTCGTGATCTCGATTTCGCGATCGGCATCGACGCGAATGGTGATGGCGAAATCACCTGGGGTGAAGTCAAGGCGCGGCATGCGGCGATCGCGGCCTATGCGCTCTCGCGACTGCAGATTCGAGGGGACGGTGAAGCGTGTCTTGCGAAGCCGACGGAGCACCTCATCGATGAACATAGCGATGGCGCCTATGCGGTTCTTCGATTCACCATGTCGTGCGCCCGACCCATCTCGCAACTTGAAATCGACTACCGGCTGTTGTTTGACCTGGATCCGCAGCACCGCGGCCTTCTGCGCCTCGATCAGGGTGGCGCCACCCGTACGGCGATCCTGAGCCCCGAGCAGCCGACCTACAAGCTCGACATCACGACAGCCGGCGCATCATCGCGCTGGGGCGAGCTGCAGCAGTATGGGCGCGAGGGAATCTGGCACATCTGGATCGGTTTTGATCACGTGCTGTTCCTGATCTCATTGCTATTGCCTGCCGTGCTGAGCCTGCGCGCTCGTGCATGGCAACCGGTTGACGCATTCCGGCCGGCATTCTGGGATGTGTTCAGGATCGTCACGGCGTTTACCGTCGCGCACTCGATCACCCTTACGTTGGCGACGCTTGGCGTGGTCAGCTTGCCGTCGCGACTGGTCGAGTCGGCGATCGCGATCTCGGTCGTTCTCGTCGCGGCGAACAATCTCTATCCGCTGGTCGGCGGATCGCGCTGGGTGGTGGCATTCGCATTCGGCTTGATCCACGGATTCGGGTTCGCGACCGTGCTCGCGGAGCTCGGCTTGCGTTCCTCTACCTTGCTTATCGCGCTCGTCGGATTCAACGTTGGCGTCGAGATCGGGCAGCTTGCAATCGTCGTGGTGTTTCTGCCGATTGCGTATTGGGTCCGAACGACCTGGGCCTATCGACGGCTCGTCGTCGTGGGCGGATCGGTCGTGATCATTCTGATCGCGGTCATCTGGTTCTGCGAACGGGCATTCAATCTCGACCTCTTGTCGGTCTGAGGTCGCGACGATCATGCGACGACGTCGAGATCCTCTACGATCCGCCGCGAGATTTCGTCTGCGCTCACCGACGCGCAGAACAAGTCGCCTTGATACTGATCGCAGCCCAACTCCCGCAGGAGCCGTAGCTGCGCACCCGATCCGACACCCGCTGCGATCGCCTTGCAACCAATGCCATGCGCGAGAACGATGATCGAGCGGCAGATCGCCGTGTCGCCTGGCTCATTTACTACGTTCGCCACCACCGAGCGATCGATCTTCAGAGACTGGATCGGCAATCGCCTGAGGTGAGGGAGCGGCGCGTAACCGGTGCCCACGGCATCGACGGACAGACGGATGCCAAGCTCGCACAATTGCCGGACGATGCCGAAGGTCGCATCCGTGTCATCGCGGAGAACCGACCCGGAGATCTCGAGCTCGATCAAGGTCGGGTCGAGCCTGCATTCGTGCAGGATCCGCTCGATTGACGGAAACAGCTCGGCGTGCCGCAAATAGGATTCGGAGAGACTCAGGGCAACCGGGAGTCGAACACCGTTCGCGGCCCGCCATTTGGCAGCCGCCTGACAAGCGGTGCGAAGCGCCCAATCTTCGATCGGGACGATCAATTGCGTTTGTTTCGCGACATCGAGTATCTGGCGCTGCGACACCAAACCCTTGTCTGGATGGTTCCATCGCAGCATCGCCTCGACGCCGATGATCGCACCGGTCGCGATATCGACCTTCGGTTGATAATGGAGCTGCAGCTCGTCGCGCCCGATAGCGTGGCGCAGCGCGCTCTCCATGGAAAGCGCCTCGCGCGCCATCGCATTCATCGAGCGGTCGTAGAATTGAAACGTGTTGCGGCCCCGCCCTTTGGCGCGATACATCGCCGCGTCCGCATTCATGAGCAAAGTCTCGTTACTGTCGCCGTCTTCAGGCGAAATCGCGATACCGATGCTGCATGACACGACGATTTCCTGGCCGCCGATCCGCATCGGTTCGATCAGCGCCTGCAAGATTCGGCGCGCAATGATCGAGGCATCCTCGGGATGTTTCAATTGCGAGAGCAGCACGACGAATTCGTCGCCGCCGAGTCGCGCGATACTCGCGCCGGAATCGTCGGCGTCCACCCGGCTTACCGCGTCGGTCAGGCGCACGGAGCTCGCGATGCGCCCCGCCACGATGCGCAACAGCTCGTCGCCCGCGTCATGCCCGAGCGTGTCGTTCACGCGCTTGAAGTCGTCGAGATCGATGAACATGACGGCGATCTTGGACGTATTGCGTGAGGCGTGTGCCAGCGCGTTGCGAACCTGATCGATGAGAAGCAACCGATTCGGCAGCCCCGTCAAGGCGTCGAAATAGGCGAGCTGGCGAATGCGCTCTTCGCTTTGCTTGCGTCGTGTGATGTCCTGCACCGTACCCACCAGCCGCAGGGCCCGGCCGCTTTCATCAGATCTCACGCACTCCACTTGATGATGCACGTAGCGTACTTGCCCGCCCGTCATGACGATCCGGTGATCGAACCTGGACGGCTCGCCGCGGTCCACGGCTGCATCGATAGCGGCTCGCACGCGATCGATGTCGTCGCGATGAACTTCGTCGAGCATTGCTTCCAGGCTGGGCGTGGTAACCAATTTGCCGAGAATGCGATGGACCTGTTCGGAAGCATGAAAGCGCGCACGCTTCACATCCCAGTCCCAATCGCCCAGATCTGCAACGCGCTGGGCATTCGCCAGGCGTGTCTGGTTCTCCCAGGCATCGTTCAACGCGCGACTCGCCCGCATGATGTAGCGGACACGGTGCCGGAGGACACCCCAATTGACGGGCTTGGTGACGAAATCGGTCGCGCCGGCGTCGTACGCCTGGTTGATCGATTCGGGGTCGTCCAGCCCGGTGATGATGATAACCGGAAGGCGTTCACCATCGGGCAGCTGGCGTAGTGCCGAGCAGGCGGCGTAGCCGTCCATGACGGGCATGGTCACATCGAGCAGCATGAGATCCGGAAAGCCCGACTGGATCGCTTCGAGGGCCTCCATCCCATCGGCCGCCTCGATGACCTCGAAGCCTGCCCGTTCCATTGCCACGCGCGCAAGCAGCCGGATCGTCGCATCGTCGTCGGCAACAACTACGCGTGGCTTGTCTCTCTCCGTCACGGATTCTTTTGTCATGTTGGACGATGATTCGAAGGGATTGCGAATGGCGGCGCCGGGGAAATCGCTCGCGATTCGACCAGGCAATGGGCAGTACCCTTTCTATCGGCCAAAGCGAGACCGGCAATGAGGGCAAGCTGTGGGCCGAGGTGCGCTGTTGCTCGGTTGCAGAGGCCGCCTATGTGGCCCCGCCGCCCGCAGCTATTTCGGCTGTTCCCCCGCCTTGATCAACTCCGCATAGTTGAGCATGGGCAGTGGCGGTGGGAACTTCAGCTTCTCTGCGACTTCCATACTGATTTGAAACGAGAAGCGCTTCAATGTTTCGATCGGAATGGCAGCCGGCGCTGTCTTGCTGACCAATATTTGTTCGGCTTTGTAGGCAGTGAATTGTCCGATGCTGTGATAGCGACTCACCAGCCCGGAGAGTGCACCCGCCTCCATCAATTGTTCGGTCGATGCAAAGGTCGGCAATCCGACCTCCATCGCAGCCGGAATGATCACATCCTGCGCCTGCGAGCCGAGAAACGAGTCAGGCGGCAGATACAGCCACTGCGCCTTGGCTTCCTTCAACTCACGCACCAGGTCCGCGGCGCCTTCGGCTGTAACCTTTCTGTTCGCATCCAGACGGAACGTCCGATCGACCAGGGTGAAGCCACGCTCGCGCGCGAGCTTGCGGAGCTCGTCGATGACCACGACGGAATTCTGTTCGGTCGGTGTGTACAGGACACCAAGCGTCTGAAACGGACGGTACGACGCCATGGTCCGGATCTGCGCCTCGGTAGGGGCGACATGGTAGACGCCGGTCACGTTCCGCTTGGACGACTTGAGATCCGGCACGAGCTTGGCCAGCACTGGTGCGGCGACCAGTGTGAATACCACCGGGATATCCGTAATGTGGCGCGACCGGTCGATCGCGTCGTGCGGTCCGACGATCCCAAGGGTGACCGACGTGCCCCATGTGTACACCAGGTCAGGGCGCGTCGCGCGGATTTCCTGGACGAATCCCGGCAGGCGCGAGCTGTCCCGGTTCAAATCGCGGAAGGTGATCTCGACCGGGATTCGGCGGGAGGTGAAATGGTCCTGAAATCCTTTTTCGACGTCGGTCATGCCACGGAACGTGATCGCGTAGATGCGAAAGGGCGTGCCGCTTCGTTTGGCCTGAGCCTGAGCATGCACGGTGTCGGTGACGCCCACTAGCGCTGCGATTAGTGTCATTCCGAGAAACATCGGCAATCTGATGGTACGCATTTCAACTCACCCCGCTATCGCATGTGCCGGGCTGCGCCCGGTCCGGGTCGCCCAGGCGAAGGCGATTCCGCAGATCATTACGAGTGCGCCAATCACGACGAAGCTGCGCTGATAGCCATAGCCCACTACCAGTGCGGCCGCGATCAACGGTCCCATTGCATTGCCCAGCCGTTCGAGCAGGCGGTACACGCCAAAAACCGTTTGGTCGCCCAGGCGTGCAATTTCCTCATGGCAATGTTCGCTCACCAGGGCGCTTTGCGCCGTGATCGAAAGCGATTGCCCCACACCAACGAGGAACACCGCTGCGAACACCCAGGAAATGTTCGTGCTTGCGATCATCACGAACCCGCCCAGCCCGGATACCAGGAGACCAGCTGCCACCAGCCATTCACGATGCTCGCGGTTCTTGGCGAGGGACGTCGCGACCGGCACCATCGTCACCATCACCACGGCGTAGGTCATCAGGATGCGCCCGGCCATCGACTGTGTGCTGCCGATCGAAATCACGTAGAGGGGCACGAGATAGAAGCAGATGCCGGTGAGGATGACTTTGGCGGGAATGGCAGCAAGCCCGGTCAGCGTCATGAATCGGCGATTGAGCATCAATGCGACGATATCTCGCAAGCGGGGCCCGCCATTTGCGATGTGATTCGCCCGGCGCGCCGGCTCGACGGGCAATAACTGGATCGCGAAGATCGATCCGATTGCGAGGAGGGCGGAGATCGCGAGTGCGAGCCGCTCACCGATATTGTCGGCGAGAATTCCGCCGATCGACGGCCCACAGACGGTGGCGACCATGATCGCTCCGACGAAAAGCGCGAAGCCGCGCGCACGATTCTCAGGCCGGGTGTGATCGAGCACGAAACCCTGAGCCGCAACGAATACCATGCCATAGCCCAGCCCGCACAGCGAACGCCAGACGAGGAGATCGAGCACGCTGTGCGCCATGGCACTCGCCGCAAACCCGGCCGCCGCAATGCTGGCCCCAACGAGCATCGTGCGACGATGGCCTAGCCGCTCGCTGTAGGCGCCGAAGTACGGCTGCCCGAGCGCAACGATCAACATGAAGAGCACAATCGGCAGGCCCACGACGATCTCCGGGGGCAGCCCCGGAATTGGTACCAATAGGTCCTTCACATAGGACGGCAGGAACGAGCGTGTAAGCTCTTCGGCCAGGATGAACGCGAACAGCGGCGCGCGTATTCGCGCGAGCTGCGTTCCATCGACCGGACCCACAGCCGGCTCCGCATCGAAGTGAAAACGCTGGCGCAATGCCTGCAATCCCGCGTGAGCGGCACTCAGGCTCGCCTTTCGCTCATGCGCCGGCGCGCGGCGCGCGGCCTCGATATCGCGCGTCAGCGCAAGGTAGCCGGCATTGACCCGCGCGGCTGCGGCCTCCAATAGCTTGAGCACGCCCCCGAGCTCGCGCTCGGGGGCTGCCTTGGCGGGCATCGCGAAGTTTCCGGTGCGGCCGCGCTCGAGGAGGCCGGCAAGGGAGCGCAACCCCGCTTCGAGTTGCGTCCCGGCAATGAAATTGAGGAGCTCAAGCGTGAAGAACAGTGCGACCACCAGCACGACCAGTACATCGAGAAGCATTTCGAAAACGATGTTTTCCACGAAGCCGGCATCGACGCCGATGTGCAAGATGCCAAGGGGCCCATCGGCCGCCACGATCGGCATTGACACGATGTAGTGCGCACCCACCCTTGCTGCATCGCTTGGCGCATCCGTAGAGGAGAGCTTGGCCAGCGTTGCCGGGGTGCGAAGATACGCTTCAATGCCCGAAGGTGGGTCACCGCGCTGGTACAGCACGACCCCGCCCGCGTCGGTGGCAGCGAGATACGAGAAATCCGGATTCTCCTCGACGACCGAGTCGAATGTCTGATCGACACCGTGGAGCGCGCGGAAGTCGACGCGGTGCTCGACCGCCTTCAACATCAGCGCCCGTACCGAGGCGCCTACGGTTGCGGTCTTCTTTGCCATCTCGGGCACCAAAGCGCGCTCGAATGCGCGATGGGAAAGGTAGGAATTGGCGACGAGCGCGGCGACAACCGCGATCATGACGACCCCCGTCAGGCGCCAATAGATGCTCCTGAGATAGCTATCGTTCATCGCAGGGCCTCGTGTTTGAGCTTGCCGCGGACCGCTGCGATCTGCGTTTCCGCCATCCTGATCGATTCGAAGAACCGCAGGAGGGCCGGACCGAATGGCCCTTTCTCGACGGCATGGGATACTCTGTCGGCCGGCGACTGCAGCGCCGCTTCCACGCCGCGGATGTCGTGCTCGAGTCGGCGCATGACGAGAACAAGGGCCAGCGATGCGAGCGCCGCGGCGCCGACGAACACTGCGAACGCCGCCAGTGCCAACTCCTTGCCGACCACGTGCGCGGCGCGATCGATTTTCACGCGCGAATAGCGCAGCGCGAGGTAGCCGACGGTGAGGCCGAAGTTGTTCTTGATGGATATACCGACTGCGGATTCGGTTCCTTCATCGACGAACCAATCGGCGTCACCGGCGCGGTGCGCGGCTTCGATCCATGCGTTCGGCGCCAGGCGCAGCGCCCGCAGGCGGTCGGTACTGTAGAGGGGCTTGCCGGTCGTATCGAACACTTTTATGCCGAGGATCACGTCGTCCGTGGCGCGTTCACGCTCCATCAGGGCGGGGAGTGTGTCGAGGTCCGCGAACGACAACCCCACCGCAAGCGAGGCCTGGATGCTGTTTTCGATCGATCTGCCGATGACTACGAGGCGACCCTTGACGATCCGATCGGCCGTGCTCCGATATTTGAAGTAATTGAGAAACGTGGCCATGCCCACTGCGAATAGGCAGACCACCACGGCTACCACGATCATTCGGGTTCTCGTCGATTCCATTGTGCTTTCACGCCTGCGGGCTATTCCGATAAAAGTGAGCGATGGACAGTTTCTCCATCGCCTACTTGATGCACGCGGGCCAGCTCGCGATGCTCACATGACAATCGCATGCGAGATTCAGGGACGGGCACGGACACCGCTCGCTCGTACCTTGCAGTTAACGGCCGAACAAAGGTTGTATTGAAGTTCGGTTACAAGGTGATCGTAGGCATGAACCTGTACCGGGTAAGCATTTAATAGAGAGGCTTTCCCGGTCGATATCTGCGTGGCAAGTGCGCCGCCGTGGCAATTGTCGCGGACGAGAGCGCTTGCCTCGAGTCGGCCCGAGAGCCGCTCAGTGTGCCCGATCAACCAGAGAACCGACATGCATCGATCTTCGAGCGCACGACCATATGTGAGCCTGCGGGTGCACACGCGAAGGCAACTCCTCGCGCCGTGTATGACGCAATGGCGCGGCTGCCGCCCCGTCTCGTGCAAAGGGGTCGAGCAGTGAGTCTTGCACGTGCAAACATGATGGTCGTTAGCGGTGTCGCCCCGGTCACTCGCGTGCCTTCACGCATTACCCTGGATTGGGAACCACCAATCGCGGGACGCAAACGGATCCTCACGACGTGGAAGGAGTACATGGCGATCGCAAGTCAGATCGTCGGACGCTTCCATAATCAATTCCGTCTCGGCCACTTCGATTACCTCCATCCGACTCGCTTGCAGCGGGGCGTCCCGCGGCGGTTCCGGCGACCTTATCCCGTACGGATCGCCTTTACCGACTGGGGACCGCTCGGTGCGCCGGTGGTGGTGTGCTGCGGGGGCGTCGCCAATACGGCGATGCGCTTTCATTACCTCGCTGCCGATCTGTGCGATGGATTCAGAGTGATCTGCATGGACTGGGTCGGACGGGGCCGTTCGGCATGGATGGCCGACGAGCGCGACTATTCGCTTGGCACCTGCGTCGAACAACTGCGCCAAATGATTCTGTATCTCGGGGTCGGGCCGGTGACGGTGCTCGGTTCTTCGCTTGGCGGCAGTGCTGCGATCGAGCTGGCCGCGCGCTTTCCGAAGCTGGTGGGGCGCCTCATCCTCAACGATATCGGCCCATACATTCCAAAAGCGCGGCGCAAGCGCCGTGCGGAAACGCTCGCTCGTCACTACGTATTTCGCGATCCGGCCGACCTGCTGCGACGCATCGGTGCTTCGCAGAAGAACGATGGACCGATTAGCGATGATGTCCGCTTCAACCTGACGTTTCATCAGACGCGCTGGTCGGATGAAGAAGGCGGGAGGGTGTATCGGTATGACGTGCGTGCATTGCAGGCGTATCGGCGAGACGCGACGGAGAGCCTGCGCCAATGGCCTTGGTGGGATCGCATCCGCTGCCCGGTGCTTGTGATCCACGGTCTGTGCTCGGATGCGCTCCTCCCCGCCACCCTCCGGCGCATGGCGCGCTCCAAGTCGGTGACGATCATGCACGTGCCGGACACCGGGCATACACCGGTGCTGGCCGACCGCAACCAGATCTGGTTCATACGCGACTGGCTATCGGACGGCGGCAACGCGGCGCGAGAGTGGACCGTGCTGCATGCTCTCCCGCGCGAGCCGCGCATGGGGGCGCCGGTACCGTTCGCGCCCTCGAGCGCGTTGCGCTGAGCGCGCGCCGCCGCAGTGTGGCATTCCACGGTGACGACAAAGTGCGCAAACACATGAGCTTTCATCCCGATACGCACGGCGCCTTTCACTTGATGCGCCACGGCGCGACCGAATACAACCTACGAGGGCTTCGGTGCGGCGGTGACCTCGATGTCGAGCTGACCGACCTTGGGCGTCATCAGGCTCGAGAGGCTGCCAATCGGGTCCGCGAGATGCAGCTCGGCGTACGTCTGATCGTGTCGAGCGCACTCGTTCGCGCACGCGAGACCGCCAGCATCGTGAGCGATGCATTGGGCGGACTCCCGATTTTGATCGAGCCGTTGTTGAACGAGCGCCGCCTCGGGGAATGGAATGGAGAGCCGGTCGCCGCAACCGAAGCTTTGCTCCGAAGCCATGTGATTCCGCCCGGTGGGGAGACGGAGCAGGCATTCATGTGGCGCATCGCGCGAGGGCTCGAGGTACTCGTGCCTAAATTGGCGCATCAGCCGTTGGTCGTGGGCAGTAGCGGCATAGGCCGCGTGCTGCACACGCTGCTGGGCGGGGTGGGGCGGTTGCGCCTCGCCAACGCGGAGATTGTGCGATTCAGGGTCGAGCGGAGCATTTTCCCGCTCACGATCCCAATAGCGATGCCGAAACACTCCACAGCACCAATGTCCCCGCAGAATGAATCCGAACGCCTCCATCCTTCTGATGAGCACCTGTCATGAATAGCCAATCGCGAGAGCCCCCGCCCGAACCGTATCCCGATGCGACGTCAAAGACACCCGCCAGAACGCCGGTGCAGTTTGCGGTGGGCACAGGGCGGCTGATCGGCGTGATTCTGGCTGCGATGGGGGTGGGCGCATCCGCCCTCCAGCTGTTTCTCGCGCGTGCCGCCGAGTCCGCAAGCGTAATCATGCCTGCATGCGCGCTGCTCGCTACGCTGGCGATCTTCATCTATCTGAGCTGTGGCATGCGATTGGGCCGGCCTACCCCTGAGGAGGGCATTGGCCAAAGCAGCCCGGACCCAGCCCCGATCGACGATGTGGTAACCCTGCAGGCGACGTTCGATCGATTACCGGCCATGATCGCGTATGTCGATTCCGCCGGGCGCTATCGTTTGGTCAACGAAATGCTCGCGCATTGGATGGCCCGACAGCCGAGCGAAATCATCGGCAAGACCGGAGCAGAGGTCGTCGGGCCGCTCAACGATGCAGACGCCTGCAAGCACTTCGACGCCGCGCTGGCCGGCACGCCGGCCAAGTTTGAGTGGGACTATGTCCATCCGGACCGCGGACCGACCCGCCTGCAGACCGAGCTGATTCCGCACCGCGCGGAAGGCGGGAGCACCGACGGGTTCCACATGTTCACGCTTGATGTGACCGATCAGGCCCGGGCGTTCGAAGCCACACGCCGCGCCGAGCGTCGAGTCCGCATCATCATGGATCAGATTCCGGTGACGATCACGTACATCGATGCCGATTATCGATATCGTTATATCAACCGCGCCCAGGAGATGTGGCTCGGCAAGACCTTCGATGAAGTCGTCGGGCGTGGGGTGCAAGAGGTTGTCGGCGAGACAGTCTGGGCAGATATTGAACCCAAACTCAGAGCCGCTCTAGCCGGAGAGACGGTCCAGATCGAACGGCAGCGCGTCGATCGCTCGGGGAATCCCGTGTGGCATTCGGGACGGCATGTCCCGGACATCAATGAGGAAGGGGTAGTGGTGGGCACCTATACGGTGTTCTTCGACATCACCCAACGCGCCCTGGCCGAGCGCGCGCTGCGGGACAGCGAGAACGAATTGCGCGGCGCAAAAGAAGCGGCGGAGGCGGCGAGCAAAGCCAAGTCACAGTTCCTCGCCAACATGAGCCATGAGATCCGCACGCCGATGAACGGCGTGCTCGGCATGGCCGAACTGATGCTCGACACGAAGCTCGACGCCAAGCAGCGCCGTATCGCACAGACAATCCATCGCTCGGGTGGAGCGCTCCTTGGCATCATCAACGACATTCTGGACGTCTCCAAAATCGAAGCGGGCAAGATGTCGCTCGAGCACATCGACTTCGATCTGCGGCAGCTCGGTGAGGAGGTCCTCGAGCTGTTGGCCGACCGCGCGGCGCACCGAGGGCTCGAGCTGACCTGCCGGATCGCGGATGAGCTCGGCTCGGCGTTCGCCGGCGATCCGCTGCGGTTGCGGCAGGTCCTGACCAACCTAGTAGGCAATGCGGTCAAGTTCACCGAGCGTGGTGAGGTGTCGGTCGATATTTCGCCCGCGCCGGCCGAGCAGTTGCGTGCACGTGAAGGCAATGCCGAGGGGATGCCGAGCGCGGGCATTCTCGTCCGCGTGCGCGACACGGGGATCGGTATGAGCGAGGAGACGTTGGCGCGCCTCTTCGCCGCCTTCACCCAGGCCGACGGATCGACCACCCGCAAATTCGGTGGCACCGGGCTCGGCCTCGCGATCTCCAGGCAGCTCGTAGAGATGATGGGCGGGTTTATCGGTGCGGAAAGTCAAGCCGGCAAGGGCTCCACATTCTGGTTCACGGTACGGCTGGACGCGGCCAAAGGGGTCATCGAGAAACGCCCGACGATCCCCGCATTGATTGGCGTGCGCGCATTGATCGTCGAGGACAATTCGACCAATCGGGCGATCCTGCAGCATCAGCTCGGCGCGCTTGGCATGCGCATCGACGCGGCCGAGCATGGCGGGCGCGCGCTGGAAGTCCTGCGCCGGGCGGCAAGCCGCGGCGAGCCGTACCAGCTCGTCGTAACGGATCAGAAGATGCCGGTGATGGATGGCATCATGCTCGCCAAGGCGGTGCGGGCCGATCCCATGTTATCGGATGTGCCGATAATCCTTCTCACGTCGGTCGAGTCCGTCGACTTGGCAGTAGCCGCCCGGGCTGTAGGAATCGCGGCGCACCTCGCCAAACCGGTGCGACAGAGCGAGCTTGTCCGCACGATCGCCAACGCGTTGCGCATCGGTTGCGATGCGGCCGATGGGGCGTCAGGCAAGCCGGCCACGCTCGCGGAATTGGGTGCACGTGTCTTGCTGGTCGAGGACACCGCGGTCAACCAGAGCATCGGTGTCATGATGCTGGAGGCATTGGGGTGTGGTGTCGCCTGTGCCGAGGACGGATCGATAGCGGTGCGACTCACTAATGAGGAGCACTTCGATCTGATCCTCATGGACTGCCAGATGCCTGTGATGGACGGCTATGCCGCGACCGCGGAGATTCGCGCGCGCGAGGCGAGCGTTGCACAATGGCCAGGCCACCACGGGGTGCGGCGCGTTCCAATCATCGCCCTCACCGCACACGCCATGGAGGGTGACCGCGAGCGTTGCTTGGCTGCCGGGATGGACGACTACTTGTCTAAGCCCTACAGCCGGCAGCAACTCGCCACTGTTCTGGTGCGCTGGCTGCGTCGCAAAAGCGAAGCCGCCGCAAGCGCCGAGGTGAAGCCCGAAACGCGAATCGAGGTGGTGAAGCCCGACGAAGCTCTCATCGATCCGGCGGCGATCGCGGTGATTCGCCAGCTCCAGCAGCCGGGCGCGGCCGACGTTATCGCCCGCGTCGTACAAACTTACTGCACGGACGCGCCTAAGCTGATCGAGCGCATGAGGAGCAGCCTACGAAGCGCGGACGCTGAGGGCTTGAATCGGGCCGCGCACTCGCTCAAATCATCCAGCGCGAGTGTCGGAGTAAAGAACGTAGCGAGCCTCGGCAAGGAGATCGAAGCGCGCGCCAAGGCGAAGGATCTCGCCCACCTCGAATCGATGATAGCCACGATCGAAATGGAGTATGTGCGGGGCGAGAAGGCATTGCGCGAACTGGTCAGGTCGGAGTCGGCCGTAGCGTAGATCGAACTTCAGCCGTCCGCCCCGCTGCGCCCTTCGACAAGCCTGTCCTGAGCTTGTCGAAGGGCTCAGGACAGGCTTGTCGAAGGGCTCAACCCGAACGGACTGGTCGCCACCGTCCGGTTGGCGGAAGCCGATCACTATCGTGTAGCCTCAATCCATTGGAGGATCCATCCAGTGGATTTCGAGCTCAAGCTTTTTCTAGATTCGTTTCCCGCGCTGTTCGACGGGGCGATCACCACCGCGCAACTGACGCTCCTGTCGGTGACACTCGGCCTCGCGCTTGGCGTCATCTTCGGGCTTTGCCGCGTCTCGGGGTCGGCCTCACTGCGCTGGTTAGGTGTTGGATACGTCACGCTCTTTCGCGGCATTCCGCTACTCGTCACCTTGCTCTTTCTCTATTACGGTCTCCCCTCGATCGACATTCGCATGTCGGCATTCGCGGTTGCGGTCATCGCGCTGTCGTTGACGAATGGCGCCTATGTGACCGAGATCGTTCGCGCGGGGATCCAGTCGATCGATCCCGGACAGATGCGTGCGGCCCGATCGCTTGGCATGTCGTATGCGGGGGCGATGCGGCGGATCATTCTCCCGCAGGCGATCCGGCGCGTGTTGCCGCCAATCACCAACGAATCGATCACTCTTCTCAAGAACACTGCGCTGGTGTCGACCATCGCGCTTACTGATCTGTTGCGTGCCGGCGTCGAGATCATGACGTGGAAAGCGAACACGTTCAGCCCGTTCGCCGGCGTCGCGCTTTGTTATCTTGCGATGACGTTGCCGATGCAGGCGCTCAATACGCACCTCGAGCGGCGGTATCGGATCCGGTGAGTCGTGCATCATGACGCCCGCGCGCTGCGACCTCGTGCTTACCCACGCAACCGTCCTGCCGTTCGATGGTCCATCGACGGTCATCCACGACTGCGACATTGTGATTGCAGGTGGCCGGATCATAGCGATGGGCACCGATGCCGCGCGAACATTCGCACCCGATCGCACGATCGATGGCCGTGGGCTCATCGTCATGCCCGGCCTGTGTAATGCGCATACCCATTCGACCGAGACGCTCGCTCGCGGCCTTGCCGATGCCGCACCGTTCACGACGTGGATTGAAGCCGTCTGGAGGCGCCTTGACGCACTGGATCCCGATGGCCTCGCAATCGGCGTTCAACTCGCCGCAGCGGAGATGTTGCACGGCGGCGTGACGTCAGTCGTCGATCATTTTCGCCAGACGCCCGCACGTGCCGATGCGATCAACGCGGCGGCGCAAACGTGGATCGGGACCGGCATGCGTGCAACCCTCGCGATCATGCTGCGTGATCGTGGCGTGCCGGCATGGGTCGGCGCGTCATCGAGCGATGCTTTCGATGTCGATCGTCAGCTTGCCCTCTGCAAAGGCGCTGCGACACGTTTCGGTGGCGGCAACGGAAATCTGAAGATCGCGATCGGCCCATCGTCACCCACCCGCTGCACCGATCGGATGCTTACCGGGATCAAGGCGCTTGCCAAGGCACGCAATCTGAAAATACACATGCACGTCGACGAAACGCGGGCGGATGCAGCGCTTGCACGATCGGTGGACGGCACCACCGCCATCAGCCGTCTCGACGCACTTGGCCTGTTGGGCCCTCACCTCTCGGTGGCCCACGCTGTCTGGGTCACCGATGAAGACATCGACCGGCTGGCCGACTCCGGAACCTTTGTCGTGCACAACCCTGTGAGTAATCTGCGGCTCGGGAGCGGGCGCGCGCCGATCGAACGCATGCTGGCGCGCGGTGTGCAGATCGCGATTGGGACCGATGGCGCAGCGAGCAATGACACGCAGAACGTTCTCGAAGCGACCAAGCT
>JBJXGX010000051.1:0-18997 GCA_046160305.1 Burkholderiales bacterium | reverse complement strand
AGTCCATCAGCCGTGGGACGCCATCCGCCGTGATCAGTACGTTGGCGGGCTTAATGTCGCGATGGACGACTTGTTCAGCGTGCGCGAAAGCCAGTCCGCGCGCGATGCCGACCGCGATGCCGCAGGCGCGTGCGGGCGCAATGCGGCGCTCATTCTTGATGCACACCGACAGAGGGGTACCGGCGACATACTCGAAGACGAGGAACGGATTCTTCGTGTCCTGTTCCGCGTCGAACAGGGTGACGATGTTCGGATGCTGGAGCCGGCTGACCGCGCGCGCCTCCTCGAGCAACCCCCGCAATTCGTCGGCCGTCCCGCCGCGAAGTGTCTTGAGAGCGACCTGCCGTTGCAGATGAGGATCCTCTGCGAGATAGACCGTTCCTTGCGCGCCGCGGCCGAGCTCTCGCAAGAGATTGAAGCGCCCCAACCGATTATTGTTTGCTACCGCGGTTGACATGGCGCGCTGCCGGAGTACTCGGAATGGAAGAGGCTACATCCCTCTCAACAGCGATGAAGCGCGGAATAGCGGGCGAATCTCCGCCGATTCCATCCCTGATGTGGTCTAACTCGCCTGTGCCGGTGAGCACGCGCGGCAAGGTCGCCTGATCACACCTTCGGGTCAGGCATCACTCCATTGGAATCCGACACGCGGCAACGATGCTCTTGAACCGTGCGATCTCGCGCTCACAACGGGCGGGAAACTCCGCGGGCGAGCTCGTTCTCGGAATGCCGCCCAGATCCCGAATGCGCGCGGCGACATCGGGTTGCAGGGCGATCTCGCGGACTTCGCGATTCACGCGTTCGAGCAACTTCGGTGCCATGCCGCGGGGCGCCAACAGCCCCAGCCAGGATTCATATTCCAGTTCCGGCAGCACCGTCGACATCGTTGGAACGCCGGGCAACTCCGGCATCGGTTCGCGCGAGGTGATGGCCAACGCGCGGGCCTTGCCGCCGGTGACCTGCGTGAGCCCGAATGTCATCGTATCGATCATCACGTCGATCCTTCCGGCGAGGAAATCCGGAAAGGCTGCCGGGCTGCCCTTGTACGGCACATGCACCAACTCCGCGCCGGTGAGCGAGTTGATCCACTCGCCGATCAGGTGATGGGCCGATCCTGCACCGACCGAGTAGAACGTGAGCTTGCCCGGGTTGGCCTTGGCGAACGTGATCAGATCTTCGAGGCGTTTGAACGGCGACGCGGGCCGCACGCCGAGAATCATTCCGTAGGTCATGAAGGTCGACACGAAGTTGAAGTCGTTCAGTGTGTCGTACGGGAGACTCTTCTTGACCGCGGCGGCGGTTGAATGCCAGCTCGCGGTGAACAGTAACACATGCCCATCGGGCTCGGCGCGTGCGACTTCGGCCGCCGCCAGTGCGCCGGTCGCGCCCGGTTTGTTCTCGACGATCACCGGCTGCCCAAGCCGCTCGGCGAGCTTGGTCGAGAGCAATCGGGCACCGATGTCGCCGCTTGACGCCGGTGTCCCGCCGACGATCATGCGGATCGGTCGGCTTGGATAGTCGGATTGGCTATAAGCTGGAGCGATCCAACATATCGCGGCGATCGCTACCCAGGTCAGCAAGCGTAGCGCCGCTAAAGCTGGATCAATCGGTGTTCGCATGATGGGTTCAGCTCTCCAGCGTACGACTGCAATTCGCAAAACGCCGACCCCATCGACTTCCACTTCGACTTAATCGCCGGGTTCAGGCCATCGATCGCCATCGCGACCGCCTTCCGCCACGCGCCTATGGCCCGCGCTGCGCGCGGCATATCACGTTCGCCCGGGCGCCGCAAATCGCTCCCGCAACTTCACCTTCCAGAATTTGCCGGTCGATGTGCGTGGAATGGCATCCAGGAATTCGAAGCGTTCCGGTAGCTGCCATTTGATGAACCGGGTCGACAGGTGTTGCCGCAATTCTGCGTCGCTCGCTCGCTGATCCGGCTTGAACACCACGCATGCAAGCGGGCGCTCGGTCCATTTCAGATCGGGTATCGCGATCACGGCCGCTTCCTGTACCGCAGGATGCGCCATGAGCAGATTCTCCATGTCGACCGAACTGATCCACTCACCGCCGGATTTGATGAGATCCTTGGTGCGATCGGTGATGCGCAGGTATCCATGCGGATCGATCGATGCGACGTCACCGGTGCGAAGCCAGCCGTCCTTCGTGAACTTGTCAGGATCGATCGGCACATCATGGTAGCTGCCGGCAATGAACGGACCACGCACCTGGATCTCACCGACGCTTGCGCCATCCCAGGGCTGCTCGGCACCGGTATCGTCGACCAGGCGGATGTCCATGATCGGCACCGGCACGCCCGCCGTCGCATGTTTTGCGAATCGCGCCTCGCGATCCAGCGATTGCAGTTCGGGCTTGATGTAAGCCACCGTGCCCATCGGGCTCATCTCGGTCATGCCCCAACCTTGGCTCACGGTCGCGCCGTGACGTGCATACGCCCGGATCATCGACTCCGGTACCGGCGCGCCGCCGACCAGCATGCGCATTCCGGGCGGTAGCTTGTACCGGCCGGGTTCCGTATCGAGCAAGTTCAGCATCGTGAGCCAGATGGTCGGCACGCCCAGCACGTAAGTGGGCCGTTCGCGATTGAACAGATCGAGCAGATCTTCCGGGTGCAGATGCGGGCCGGGGAAGATCATCCTGATCCCCATCATCACGCACACATATGGAAGCCCCCAGCAATTCGCGTGGAACATCGGGGTCACGGGGAGCACGCTATCGCCCGACCCAAGACCCCAGTGGTCCGGTTGATTCGCCATGAGTGTGTGGATGACGGTCGATCGATGGGAATACACCACCCCTTTCGGGCGCCCGGTGGTGCCGGAGGTGTAGCACATCGAGATCGGGTCGTTCTCGTCGTGCGGCGCGTAGTCGAAATTTTTTGGGGCGCCATCGAGAAACGCCTCGTAGTCGATAAAAGATGCGTCTACCGGTTTGCCCGAGTACGGCACGACGATCACCTTCTCGAACGCGATTTGATTTCGAAACTGCTCGAAGAGCGGCAAGAGGATGTCATCGACGATGAGAAACCGATCCTTCGCGTGATTCGCGATCCAGCCGATTTCATCCGGGGACAATCGAAGGTTGAGCGTGTGCATGACGCCACCCGTCGCCGGAACGCCGAAGTAGCATTCGAGATGCGCGTAATGATTCCAACAGAGGGTCGCAACGCGATCGCCTTTCTTGAGCCCAGCGGCAAGCAGCGCGGCGGCGAGTTGACGGGAGCGCCGGTAGAAGTCGGCGAAGGTATGCCTGACGAGCGACTTGTCCGGCAGCCGGCTGACGATTTCCGACTGCGGATACAGCTTGCCGGCCCGATCGAGAAACTGATTCAACGACAAGGGCACGCGTTGCATCGTCGACTGGATCATCGCTTGAGTCCCCTAGGAATCCGCGCGCGGCGCGCGCGGATTCCTGAATAGTCACTTGAGTTTGCGATTCCCGCGGTATTGCCATGGGGATCAAACGACGTGTTTCGTATTGATCTGATTGCATTGTGAACCACCAAGGCACCAAGGCACCAAGGTCGGATTCAAGCTCCAGGTCGTGGTCCGTTGTGCCGTCGAGCACATGCGTTCCAGCGCAAGCTCGATGACCGAACGCCAACCCTTGGTGTCTTGGTGCCTTGCTGGTTCAATAACTTACGCTGCCCTCTTGGTGCGGGGTTCTTGATATGCGCGGATTTCTAGCCGACGCTGGTATAGCCGCCGTCGACCACCATCACCGTACCGGTCATATAGCGGGCCGCGTCCGAGCACAGGAACATGATCGGGTCGGCGATTTCGGTGGTGTCGGCCCAACGGCCGATCGGCGTGCGCCCCATGATCATCGCGTTGCGCGCCGCATCCTCGCGTGCGCCGCGCGAGAGATTGGTCATCACCCAGCCGGGGGCAATCGCATTCACGCGGATGCCATCGGCCGCATAGGCGGCAGCGAGCGATTGCGTGAGATTGCGAACCGCCCCCTTGGAAGCCGAGTAGGCGGGCTGCTTGGGTCCACCGAAGAATGACATGATCGATGCGATGAAGATCACCGATCCCTTCGTGGCTTTCAAGAGCGGGCGCGCGGCGGAGGCGACGCGCATGCCGCCCGACACATTCACATTCATGACTTGATCGAATACCGCGGGGTCGTGTTCGGCATCGCGACGGATCATCCCGGCGCTATTCACGACGAAATCAAGCGAGGCAAGTCCACCCACCAACGCGCTGACCGCCGCCGTATCCGTGACATCCAGTTTGCGGATGTCGATGCCTGCAAAGGCCCGATCGGCGCGCGCGGCGGCGATCTCTTCTTCAGTGAGCCCGCAGGCGATGACGCGCGCGCCATGCCGCTTGAAGGCAAGGCTTGCCGCCGCGCCGATGCCGGACACGCCTCCGGTGACGAGCGCCGTGCGCCCGGCGAAATCGAAAGAGAAATTCATTCAGGGGCTCCGATGGGATAAGGATCGTGTGCCGGCGCGCGCGAACCATGCGCACCGGCGCTCGATGCGATTATCGCAAGCAATGGCCGTGGTTGCGTTGGACGCGGCCAGGGCGGCCGTGCGCCTCAGGTCGGATCGGATGGACGGCGCGCGCGTGCGCCCGGTATCCCTTGCTCGACTCGGCGCACACTGACCATTGGAGCGACATCCACATTCGCGGTCCGGGACGGTTTCGCCGTACCAAAGATCGCACGACGATTGAGCTCTGCCGCGATCCGCGCCGCTTCCGCATTGCCGACCAACGTTGATGGCGCGCTGGCGGGCCGCGTGGCGGGCACCGGTACTACATGGATCGGAATCGATTGCACCTGCGATTGCGTTGGAATCTGTCCCGCATTGCCAAACAGTTGCGACGCACCGTAGGTGAGTACAAGCCCCGCAGTCGTGATCGCGCCGAATGCAAGCCGCGAGGGGCGCAACCCGGTGGCTGAAGCGGGCTGCGATGCCGGCGAGAGGATGGATTGAATCGCCAGCGCCGCCGCCAGTTCGTCCAGGCGCACATTGCGAAGCGACCGCTCGAACGATAATGCCTTCATCAGCAGTGCATGTTGCTGGCTGTTCAAGATGTGCAGCGGGGCGGGTCGCCATCCCAGCTGGGCGGCCTTATGCACCAGTCGCCCCCGATAGGGATGGGTTCCGCTCAGCAACTGGTAGGCGACGCAGGCGATCGCAAACACATCGTCTCGTGGGTCCGCCGTTTCCCCTGCGAGCAGCTCGGCGCTCGCGTAGGCCGCGCGGGCGGGCGAGAAATCCGCGGCGCTTGGCAGCTCGATCGAATAGCGATGGAGCGGGACCATATAGCCCAAGCTTCGCAGCCGCGCCGTTCCGCTCGGTATATCGATCAGAACGTCGTCTGGCGAGATTCCCAGGTGAAGATACCCTGCCTCGTGCATTGAGAAGACGGCACGTACCAGGCTCCGCGCGAGTTCGAATCGTTGATTGCGCGAGAGCCCAGCCACAAGTTCCGCCGGGACGCTGGCGAGCGGCTCGCCTTGGCTCCACTCGAAGACCAGAAAACGCCGGCCGTTTTCCCTGCCGTGGTCGAGAAGGCGGGGAAGACCTTCGCCGCTGTGAATGCGCAGTAGATCGAGTTCCCCGCGATCATCGGAAGGGTCGTCGCGCCGTTGGCTGAAGAGCTTGACGAGTACCGGCGCATCATTGCTCGATCGTCGATCGACACCCTCCCAGGTGGTGACGAGGGCGTTACATTCCAAGGGACGGTGCAATGCATAGCGATTCGCCACGACCAAAGGCGGCGTGGCCGAACTTGGCGTGGCCAAAGGCGGCGCACCCACGGGCGGCTCGACTGATGTACCGACCGCCACCAACATTGCAGCCCCTTTCCAATTGACTTGGCAACGCGGGGATTCCGCAACGCTGACGCATTCGCCCCGCCCGCACTGCGCGGCACGCCACGGCCACTCGCCGTTCGATGCGTGCCCTCGCATCGGTGCAATACGAACACAGTCTCGCGCCGGATACGAGGCCCTACACAAGATTTGGCGCGGGGATCACAAGGTGTTCAAATTCGGGCCCTGAACCTCGGGTCGAATCAACCGCAATTGCGTCGCAGGAAGTCCTGTTCTTCCCGGCGCAGCGGCTCGGTCGTGAACGATCGCTTGTGCGCGAGGGCACGGCAATCGCACTGAAAGCACTCGGTGTTGAGCGGACGTGAAATGGCGAGGGCATCGCGGGTCGAGTCGGTCGCGATTTGCGGGGGCGCGAAGGGCGCCGGCGGGGATGACGGCGACGTCACGATGATCGCCGGAGGAGGCATCACGACGATCCCCTGAGGGGGCGCGGGAACAGTCGCGAGCTGGATGGGGGGACTGATTGACAGACCAAGCGCCAAGCTGGGATCCGGATCGATATGGGCGGCGCGGGCCGCATCCCTTGCGGCATCCCGCTCGGCCCGGCGCGCCGGGGATCCGTCAATGCCGATCGCGGCACTATTCAGTTGCGCGGCAAGGGCTGACGGCGCGGGGGCGACCCGTGCGGGCGGTCTGTTCTGACCTGTTCCTTGCGCGTCCTTGCGATTCGATGGCGCCGGCTGCGAACCGGCGATCGAGGTTGCCGTGGCGGGCTGCTCCCCTTCGCGCGTCAATCCAAATGCGAGGCCGATTGCCAACACGAGGGCCGCGAATATCCCAAGGGCCAACGTGCGGGCCGGCGCGATGCGTTGCGCGCGCGCCCAGGCGGCCTGCAGCGGCCGCGGTTGCTTGCGGCGCGTAAAGGCGCGTGCGATAACGTCCAAGGTGACATTGCGCCGTGCCGTCTCGAGTGCCAAGGCATTGAACAGCGCCAGATTCTGGGCCCCGTCCAGATCCGGCGCACGCGAGGGGACCAGACCAAGGGCCGCGGCTTCGCGGGCCGACCGCCGATCGTAAGGATGCGCGCCGATCAGCAATTCGTACGCGACACAGCCGAAGGAATAGATGTCATCGCGAACATCGACCGCGCCGCCCGCCATCGCCCCCGCACTCGTGTACGGCGCGACATCGAGCGATACGCCTGGGAATGCGAGACCCGTCGATTCGGCGTCCGAGGTCGGGACCATATGACCCCAATCGACCAGCCGGAGCGAAGACCGTCCGGGTTGACAAAGAATAGTCGCGGGCGAGAGCGAAAGATGTAGAAAACCGCCCCAGTGCAGCGCATTGAGTCCGCGTGCAAGCTGGCGCACGAGGCGATGGCGTTTGGCAGGCGGTACATCGGTGAGACCGCTCGCCACGAGTTGATCGAGCGGATCGCCGCCGTGCCATGAAAATGCGGCGTAGTACTGGCCATGCTCACGGCCGAAGGTCCGCAAGGTGGGCAATCCGGGAATCGTCCTGTCGCGCATGCGTTCGAGCCGGTCGGAGAAGACGCTGTTGCGCTTGAACAGCGCGCCGAACTGGCTATTGAAGAGCTTGAGCGCGACATGCGGCTGGTCGGGCGATTTCGCGTCGATCGCGAGCCATGTCGCGCCGCTTGCGGTGCGCGCGAGCAGCCGCTCGAGCGTGAATCGCCCCAGCACCTGGGCCGCGGCGTTCGGCGTGGCTGACGCGTGTTGTGTTGAGGTCATTAGTAGCTGCGCGGCAGGCCCAAGCGTTCGCCGATGAAATTCATGACCATCTCGTTCGAGATCGGGCTGAACGGCCCGAGCCGGCAATCACGAAATAATCGCTCCAACGGGGACTCCTCGACAAGGCCATAGCCGGCCAGCACCCGCATGCACCGATCAGTGGCGCGAATTGCGGTCTCAGTGGCGGCGAGCTTGGCCATGGCAGCTTCCGTCGCGCATTCGCGCCCGTTGCTTTGCAGCCACGCCGCTTTGGCGGTCAGCAGGCGGATCTGCTCCAGTTCGGTTGCGATTTCCGCCAGCGGATGCTGCACCGCCTGAAATGCGCCGATCGAGCGGCCGAATGCCTGACGGTCCTTCGCGTATTGTAAGGTCTGGTCGAGCGCGGCACTGGTGATGCCCACATACATCGCCGCGCAGAGAATGCGTTCCTCGTCGAGGCTCGCCAGCAGGTGATACCAGCCGCGTCCCTGCTGCCCGACCACCGCATCGGCCGGGGCCTTTGCGTTGTCGAAAAATACCTCGCAGGTGCACGCCGCGCGCATGCCCATCAATTCCAGGCGCCGCACGCTGACCGCGGGTTGCTGGCGCGGTGTCAAGACCAGCGACAATCCGCGCGCGCGCTTGGCCCCTTCCTGCGCATCGGTCCGACACAACACCAGAATCGCATCCGCATCGTCGGCGAATGACGTGTAAAGTTTTTGCCCGTTCACCGTCCAGCCGTCCGCACCGAGGGCCGCGCGTGTCTTGAGCCCGAGCACATCGGTGCCCCCACCGGGCTCGGTCATGCCGAACGACATCAGCCACTCGCCCGCGGCAAGTCTAGGCAGGAACGCCTCCTGCTGTTCCTTGGTACCCGCTTCCCGAAGGATGCGCGCGGTCATCGAGATCAGGAGCCAATCGGTGGCCATGGAGGGGAATTGCCGTGACAGCTCCTCGACGAACACCGCGGCGAGCATCACATCCGCGCCGCTGCCGCCGTACTCGACCGGGACTGACAGTCCCGCCCATCCGAGCTCGCCCATCCGCTTCCATAGCTCGCGCGGAATCTTGCGGGCACGATCCATCTCGCGGATCTTGCGCTCGGGCAGCTCGCGCGCGAAAAACTGGCGCACGCTATCGCGCAACATCTGATGCTCGTGAATGGGATCGAAATTCATCGTGATATTCCTGGATGTGTTTGCTGGTTTGAACCACCAAGGCACCAAGGCACCAAGGTTAGATCAAGTTCTGCGTCCCGTCGCGGCGTCGGGCGGTCGTGATGTGCCTCAGAACGACGCCGCCCCGCGCGTGAACACGAAACGCAATGTGCACGACGAATCCGCCGACCCTTGGTGTCTTGGTGCCTTGGTGGTTCATCCTTTCCTGGAAATCTACCCGGCCGGTTCCACCGCTTCGCCTAAATAGACTTGCTGCACTTCGGGCATCGCGCGCACCGCGGCGGGTGCCCCTTCGGCCAGCACGCTTCCCTGGTGGAGTACCGTGATGACCGTCGCAACCGCGAACACGACCGCCATGTCATGTTCGGTAAAGATTACCGTAAGCCCAAGCTCGCGGGCGATGCGATCGACCAGGCGGATCGATTCGAGCCGCTCCTGCGCCGCCATGCCCGCGGTGGGCTCATCCAGCAACAGGAGCCGCGGTTCGCTCGCGAGCGCAATGGCGAGCTCGAGGCGCTTTTGATCGCCATGCGCCAAGGTCCCGGCGATGCGGGCGTCCGTGTCGGCGAGGCCCACCAAGGCAAGGAGCTCTCGAGCGCGCGCGACATTCATACCGCGCGCGCTAGGCCACACGCTCCAGGTGCGTCGCTGGTGGCCGCTCAAGGCCACTTGCAGATTCTCAAGAACGGTGAGCTCGCGAAAGATGCTCGTGATCTGAAACGTACGAGCGATCCCCGCTCGTGCAAGCATGTAGGGGGCATGCCCCGTGATGCTTTGCCCTTGAAAAAGAACGCGACCCGAGGTCGGCGGGAAGAGTCCGGTAATGGTATTGAAGAACGTGCTCTTGCCTGCGCCGTTCGGCCCGATGACCGCGCGAAGCTCGCCGCGCGTGACGGACATCGTCACGTTATTGAGGGCCTGTACCCCGCCGAAGTGCTTGCAGAGCGCCTCGACCCGGAAGAGGACGTCAGTGCTTGCCATCGCGCGCCTTCGAGGTGATGCCCATGATCCCCTCTGGCATGAGGAGAACGAGCGCGACGATGATGGTTCCCATGATGAGCGGCCAGTATTCCGTTTTCCCGCTGATCACGACCTCGAGCATCACATACACCGCCGCACCCACGACCGGACCGATGAATGTTCGAAAACCGCCAAGGACCGCCATCACGATCGGCGTCGCGCTCGCGGTCCAGTTGAGCCAGCCGGGAAATACGTTGCCGCTCGAAAAGGCGAACACCGCACCCGCCAATCCCGCGATCATGCCAGCCAGGACGAAGGTCGCGAACTGGTGCGCCCGGACATTCACGCCGACATATTCGACGCGACGCGCATTGCCGCGCGTGGCTTGCAGCGCCATGCCGAACGGCGAATTGACCACGCGACGAATGAAGACCAGGGCGAGCACGACGATGACCAGCGCGAACCAGTAGTAGTGCGTCGGCTGCGCGAGCACGCCGGTGGCTTTCAATCCGGTAATGCCATCGTCGCCGCCGGTGAGCCCGGTTGCTTTCAAGGCCACCGTGTAGAGCAGCATCTGGAAGGCGAATGTGAGCATCGCAAAATAGATACCGATGCGGCGCACCGAGAAGAATCCGATGATCGCGGCCATGGCGGCTGCGATGAAGGGCGCCGCGATGAACGACAGCGACAGCGGCAGGCCGGCGTGTTTGGAGAGGATGGCCACCGTGTAGCCACCGACCCCGAAGAACGCGGCGTGGCCGAACGACAACATGCCGCCGTACCCAAGCAGCAGATTGAAACTCATCGCATAGAGCGCGAAGACCAGCACTTCGATGGCGATGAAGATCCAGAATTCGGTCAAGCCGAGCGGCAGCGCGATCGCAGCAAGCAACAAAGCGGCGAGAAGAAGGCTTCGGTTCATTGGCGCCTGATCATTCCGGTGTGCCGAACAGACCCCACGGCCGCACGATCAGTACGAGCGCCATCAGCGCGAAGGTGAGGACCACCGCGGCGGCCGGGAACGCGAGCACGCCAAAGGCGTTCACGATGCCCACCAGGAGCGATGCCACCAGTGCGCCGCCGACGCTGCTCATGCCGCCGATCACGACGACCACGAATGCATCGATGATCACCTGCACATGCAACCCGGGACCGACCGCGACTATGGGTGCCGCGAGCGCGCCACCCAGACCGGCCAGCGCAGCGCCCAGCGCAAACACGCCGGTGAACAGCGCCTTGGTGTTGGTGCCAAGCGCGCTCAACATATTGCGGTCCATCGTCGCGGCCCGCACGAGGACGCCCCAGCGCGTGCGGTGCAGGATCCACCAGAGCGCGATCGCGATCGCGATGCCGAAGAAAATCAGAAACATCCGGTAGGTGGGGAATGTGACGCCGAGCGCTTCGGTGCTGCCTGCGAGCAATGCCGGTACGGCGACGGCGTGATCCTCGCGTCCCCATATGAGCTTCACGAGATCACCCACGATGAAAACGAGCGCGAAGGTGAGCAGCAATTGGAACTCATGCGACGCCTTGTAGATCGGCCGCAGCAGTCCTGCTTCGACGGCCGCGCCGAAGGCGAACAACCCGACCGCGCCCGCGATCAAGGCAAGTACGAACCAGACACCGCTTTCCGGGCCGAACCCGATGACGGTGAGGGCGAGATACGCGCCGAGCATGAACAGCACGCCGTGCGCGAAGTTGACGATGCGTGAGACGCCGAAGATCAGCGAGAGCCCGGCCGAAATCAGGAACAGCAGCATCCCGTTGGAAACCCCGGCCAACGTCTGACGTGCAATCACGACCGGGTTCTGAATCCACCCGAAATGCTGCGCGAACAGCTCAGCGATCAGCTCCACTGGCGCAGGGTCCTCCTCGGTGGCGGGAATATCGATGGATTCATCGATAGATTCATTCGGGTGCTCGCATCGATTATGCCGCACGAACCCGGATTGCGGCGCGGCTGGACGAACAACCGGGGACGATCGGGCCAGCGATCGTTGCAACCGCGCGGGATCGCAGGACAATGCGATCGGCATACGGCCCGCTCGCCACTGATAGCATCCCGCCGTACAATCCCTGCGGCAATGTATCCAAACGCCCGCCGGCAATGGACCAGGCGCGCGTCGGACTTTTTTCTCCCGAGGAGGATTTCCCCGATGTCTAGCCTCATCCGCACTAAAGCGCTGGTCGGCGCCGCCGCGTTACTGATGGCCGCCGCATCGGCGCAGGCGCAACCGAAGGGCGACCCGATCAAGCTCGGCTTGATCGACATCTACAGCGGCGGTTTCGCATTCATCGCCGACACGATTCGCACCGGCTTTCAGATCGCGGTTGACGAGGCGAACGAGGCCGGTGGGCTGAACGGCCGCCCGTTCCAGCTCGTCACCGCCGACATGGGGCCAAGCGTCGAGAAGGCGGTGACCGAGGGGCGCCGCATGATCCTCGAAGAGAAGATCAAATTCATCACCGTCGGAATCCATAGTGGTGCAGCGGTTGCGGTCGGTAATCTCGGGAAGGAACATAAAGCGTTGATCGTCGGCGGCTTTGCCACGACCAAGCGGCTTACCGCCGAAGCGGGGCATCCGTATGTCGCCCGTGCGAACCTTTCCACGGTGGAGATCGGTCGCGTCATGGCCGAAGACCTGAAGGCCAAACCTGCGATCAAGCGGATCTCGATCATCTCGCCTGACTATGAATACGGTCAGCACTTCGCGGCCGATTTCATCACCGCCATCAAGGCGGTGCGGCCGGACATCACGATCGTTCGCCAGGAGTGGCCCAAGTTGGGCGCCACCGACTTCGGCGCGCACGTCACCGCGCTGCAGGCACAGCCGACCGACATGGTCGTGGCCGGCGTGTTCGGTGCCGATCTGGTCAACTTTCTGCGGGCTGCGCGCGACTTCGGCCTGCTGAAAGGCAAGACGCAGCTCTTCGTGCACGGGCTCGACCTCGCGAAGATGGGCGCGCTCAAGGATTCCCTGCCGGAAGGCACGCTCTCCACTGTGTGGTATCCGTTCTATGCGATCGATACGCCGCGCTCGAAAGCGTTCGCCGCCGAGGTCGAGAAGCGGATGAAGACCTACGCGACCGGGCCCGCGCCGGTTGGGTACACCGCCGGCCGCATGATCATCGAAGCGATGAAAAAGGCGGGCTCGGACGATGTCGACAAGGTGCGCGATCAGTTGGGCAGCGTGCAGTTCGAAGGGCCGACCGGTCTCATCAAGGTGCGCGCCTGCGACAACATGGCGCTCTACAACTTCTATGTCGGCAACGTGAAACGCGATGCGAAATTTCCCGACGGCATCGGCGTCGAGAACGTGCGCACGTTCCACACCGAGAGCATCGTCCGCTCATGCGTGGACGTATTGCGGGCGCGGGGCGGGTAACACGCATCGGCGAGTCGAGGTGGCGCTTCTCGACATCCGCGATCTGGCCACCGCGTATGGTGCGAGCCAGGTGCTCTTCGGCATCTCGCTCGCCGTCGAAGCGGGCGAGGTCGTCGCGCTGCTTGGCCGCAACGGCGCGGGCAAGACCACCACGCTATCGAGCGTGATGGGGTTGGTGCCACCGAAAAGCGGCAGCATTCAATTCCAAGGCAAAGAGATTCTCGGCGCGGAGCCGTACGAAGCCTGCCGGCTCGGGCTTGGCTTCGTCGCCGAAGACTGCCGTCTTTTCACCGGCCTCACCGTCGCCGAAAACTTCGAAGCCGCGCGGATGGCGCCTCGCAACGGCGCGACGCGATCGCATTGGGATGTCGCGCGGATCGTCGAGCTGTTCCCCGACGTGCGCACATTCCTCGAGCGGCGCGCCGGGACGTTATCCGGCGGTCAGCAACGCATGGTGGCCATCGCACGCACGTTGATGGGCAATCCCGATCTGCTGCTGCTCGACGAACCATCCGAAGGGCTCGCACCGCTTGTCGTCGATGCGCTGTTGAAGCGATTGATGACACTCAAGAAAACCGGCGCGACCGTGCTCATCTCCGAACAGAACCTGCGCTTTGCCGCCGAGCTCGCCGATCGCGTGTACATCATCGAGAAGGGCGAGATCCGGTATCACGGGACGCCGGCGGAGCTGGCGTCGCGACCAGAGATCAGGCAGCAGTATTTGATGATTTGACCCTTATGGACCTCCACACCCCAATCTGCGATCTCCTAGGCATCCGTTATCCCATCGTTCTCGCCGGCATGGGCGGCATGTGGGGGCAGGTGGTGCCGCCTGCGCTCGTCGCGGCGGTGTCGAACGCCGGTGGCCTGGGTGTTACCGGCCTCACCGACGTCGAGCCCGAAGAGATCCGCCGTCGCATCAAGGCGATTCGCGAGTTGACGGATCAACCATTCGGTGTGGATCTCCTGCTGCCCGCATCGATGGATGAAGCGGAGCCCGAATCGGTGCACGAGATGTGGGAGCGCATCGGGCGTGAGTATCCTGCGCATGTTGCGTTTGTCCAGACGATGATGAGCATGTTCGGCCTTGCGCCTGCGCCGCCATCGCGCGACTGGTTCCTTTCGCCGCGGATCATCCGTGAGCAGGTACAGGCTGTGCTGGACGAAAAGGTTCCGGTATTCGCGGCCGCGCTCGGCGATCCGGCCTGGGTCGTGCCACGTGCCCATGCGATCGGGACGAAGGTTATCGGCATGGCCGGCAGCGCGCGCAACGCCCAGCGCCAGATGAAGGCCGGCGTGGATCTGATCGTTGCCCAGGGCGGCGAGGCCGGCGGGCACACCGGATCGGTGGGCACGATGGTGGTGGTGCCCGAAGTCGTCGATGCGGTGTCGCCGGTGCCCGTGCTCGCCGCCGGCGGTATCGTCGATGGGCGAGCGGTTGCTGCGGCATTCGCCCTCGGTGCGCAAGGGGTGTGGGTTGGCACCGCGTTTCTCGCCTCCGAGGAAAGCAACATCTATGTGGAACATAAGCGCCAGATCGTGGCCGCCTCGACCGCGGATTTCGTCGTAACGCGCGCCTACACCGGCAAGACCGCGCGTGACGTGCGCAATCCTTTCATCGACAAATGGGAGCGCTCCGGATTGAAGGCGCTGCCGATGCCGCTGCAATGGGTGCTTCTGCGCGAGTTCCGGGCGGCGGCGGAGGCCGCGAATCGCTACGATCTCATCAACAATCCGGCCGGTCAGGGCGGCGGTCGCGTGAAAGCGATTCGACCCGCCAAGGCGATATTCGATGGACTCGTGGCAGAATCGATCGATGCATTGAACGCACTTGCCCGCGTACCACGCAATCGTTGATGGAATGAACAATGAATCTCGCCGCAACCCTCACCCAAGCCGCCACCAAGTGGCCAACCAAGGAAGGGCTCGTTTTCGAGGGCCGGCGCTGGACATTCGCGCAATGGAATCGTGAAGCGAACAAGGCCGCACACGCGTTTCGCGCGCAAGGCGTCAAGAAGGGCGATCGTGTCGCGATCCTCACATGGAACCTGCCGGAGCAGGTCACCGCCTTCTATGGCTTGATGAAGATCGGCGCGGTGCCGGTGCCGATCAACTACCGGCTCGCATCGAACGAGATCAAATACATCATCGACGATAGCGGCGCGCGCCTTCTCATGTTCGAGGAATCGCTGCGCGAGAAGGTCACGCCCATCGCGCCGGATCTCAGCGTCGAGGGACTACTCTACGTCGGCGATCGTCCGGAAGGCCGTGAGATGCCGTTCGCGCGATTCATCGAGCCCGGTTCGGATGCGGAGCCCGATGCAGACGTCGGCTACGATGACACCGCGTTCATCATGTACACCTCGGGCACGACGGGCAAACCGAAGGGGGTGGTGCGCACCCATTTGCAAGAGCTGATGGGCAGCATGAGCATGGCGCTCGAATGCGGGTTTCGGCACGATGACGTGATCCTCAACAACAAGCCGCTCTTTCACATCGCGCAGTTGCAGATCCAGTTCGTGCCGTTCGTGCAACTCGGCGGCAAGAACGTCTTGACGCGCGGCTTCGATGTGCATGAAACGCTGTCGTCGGTGGGCGCGGAGAAGATCACCTGCCTGCATGGTGTGCCGACGCAAATGGTGATGATGGTGCAGGCCGATCTCACCAAATACAATTTGCGTTCGCTTCGCTGCGGCTTCTATGGCGGGCAGACCCTTGCCGATGACGTGACCAAGAAGTGCATGGCGTTGTTTCCCGACTACTTCGGGAACATTTACGGATCGACCGAAGCCCTGGCGGTGACGACCTGCGATTATCGCAAGCATCCGAACAAGCTTGGCAGCGTCGGCAAGGCTGCGGTCAACATGGAAGTCCGCATCGTCAATGCGGATTCGGGCGGCCCGAATGATGTGTGCAAACCGGGTGAGATCGGGCAACTCATTACGCGCGGCCCGAGCCTTCTCAAGGAATATTATCGCTTGCCGGAACGAACCGCCGCGGCCCTCCGCGAGGGGTGGTTCTACTCCGGTGACGCGGCATTCGCGGATGACGAAGGCTTCATTACGGTCATGGGCCGGATGGATCACACGATCAAGAGCGGGGGCGAGAACATCCACCCCTCCGAAGTCGAGAACGTGCTGTTCGAGCATCCGGGCATCGCGAACGCCGCGGCAGTCGGTTTGCCAAGCACGCGATGGGGACAGGTGGTGGTCGCGGCAATCATCCGGAAGGACCCGAAGCTCGATGCCGCGACGCTCGACAAGTTCTGCCGCGACAGCCCGAACCTCGCGGACTTCAAACGGCCGCGGCACTATTTCTTCGTGGACGAGATACCGTCGAATCCGACCGGTAAAGTAGAGCGCGGGAAGCTGAAGGACAAGCTGGTAGCGTCGCTGCGGGAGCCCCTTGAGTAGTTCTCTCGATCTTGAACCGCTAAGACACTCAGAAATTCACCACGGAGCGCGTAAGACGCCCTCACAGAAGGCTCTCTCAGAATTGACCACGGAGGACGCGGAGGGAATGGAGGAAAGGCAATTCTTCTTTAGCGCTGTCGAAGTGAGCCGCGCACGGTCGCAAATATTCGTCACGGATGTACGCGGGCAGCTGGTACAGAATCTTTGCTTCTCCTCCCTTACCTCCGCGTCCTCCGTGGTGAATTTCTTACGTAGTAGGCAGTAACCAGGAGTCTCTCGTGCGTCTTGGCTATGTCACCCCATTCAGCCTGCCTGAACATCGGCGTGCCGTGCTCGACTACGCGCGCATGGCTGAAGAGGGCGGCTATGAAGCGGTCTGGGTGCCCGAGGCCTGGAGTTCCGATGCGTTCACATTGCTCGGCGCGATTGCCAGTCATACCTCCCGCCTCAAGCTCGCGACTGGCATCGTCAATATTTTTTCCCGATCCCCTTCGCTCCTTGCCCAGACATTTGCGACGCTCGATGAGTTGTCGAATGGCCGCGCGATCGTCGGACTCGGCACCAGCGGGCTCCAGGTGGTCGAGCGCTGGCACGGCATCAAGTTCGACCGGCCGCTGCGACGCATGCGCGAGGTGGTCGACATCATGCGCCTGGCGCTTTCCGGTCAACGCGTCGACTACGACGGCGAGTTCTTCAAGCTTTCCGGCTTTACGATGCTCATCAAACCGGTTCGCGAGCGCATTCCGATCTATCTCGCGACCTTCAAGCCGCAATCCCTTCGCATGACCGGTGAGATCGCCGATGGCTGGTTGCCGACCCATCTTTCCCTGGCACATCTGCCCGCGATGCGGGCCGACCTCGCGGCTGGTGAAGAAAAAGCAGGGCGCTCCGCCGGCAGCGTCGATCTCGCGGCGCAGACGCTCACATCGGTGAGCGAGAACGGTGATGAGGCGCGCTTTCACTGTGCCCAGCATCTCGCGTACTACGTCGGCGGCATGGGGACGTACTATCACGAGCTGATGCATTCATACGGCTTCGGCGAAGAGGCCGATCGCATCCAGCAGCACTGGAGGGCGAAGGACCGCGATGGTGCCGCGCGACAGGTGAGCCGTGCGATGCTCGATGCGCTCGTGATCGCCGGCACGCGCGATGAATGCCTGCAGGCGATCGCAACGCGCAAGGTGGCGGGTATCGAGCACATCGTGATCTTTCCACCCCATGGTGCGTCGGTGGCGGAAGTGCAGCACACCTTGTCGGCACTCGCGCCCGCGAGGCTTGCATGATGGCGGCGTATTTGTTCATTCAAGGGGCCGTCTCCGACAAAGCGCGCTACAAGGCGTATCAGGAGGCGGTGCAACCGCTCATTGGCCGATTCGACGGCCGATTTCTCGCGAGCGGATGGGGTCTTGAAGTGCTCGAGGGCGGGTACGATGGACGGCGTCTCGTCGTGTTCGAATTTCCCTCGATGGCGCGGCTGAAGGCTTTCTGGAATTCGCCGGCGTACATTGAGGTCAAACGCCTGCGCGAGGGCGCCGCCGAGCTTGATATCTGGGCGGTGCCAGGGGGCGCTTGAATCTGATCTAATTCGATCCTCAAACCGGGTAGCCGACGCTCAAGGAGAACCGCATGTCTTACCGTGACGCCCTCAACATCCATGAATTGCAGGCGATGGCCAAACGCCGGCTGCCGCGTGGGGTCTATGGTTTCGTCGCGGGTGGGGTCGAAGATGATCACGCGCTCCGCAACAATCGCAACGTCTTCGAGCGCATCCGCTTTCGCACCCGCTCACCGGTCGACGTGTCGGGGCGCTCGCAGGAAGTCGAGATTTTCGGCCGCACCTTCGCCAGTCCCTTCGGCATCGCGCCAATGGGCATCGCGGGTGTGTTCTGCTTCGAAGCTGATCTCGCGCTGGCCCGTGCCGCCGCGACGATGAAGGTGCCGTTCACGCTCAGCAATATGTCGACGATTCCGATGGAGACGGTGGCGCAGTCGGGTGACCACGCGCGCTGGTTGCAGGCGTACATGGCGAACAATCGCGAGCAGAGCACCAGGTTCGCACGGCGCGCCGATGCGGCCGGCTACGAAGTGCTGATGATCACCACCGATGTGCCGGTGCAGGCGAATCGCGAGAATAATTTTCGCAACGGGTTCACGCTGCCGCTGGAAATCGGGCCAGGCTTGATCTTCCAGGGTCTCACGCATCCGCGCTGGTCGGCATCGGTGTTCGCACGAACGGTAATGAAATACGGCATCCCGCGACTCGAGAACACCGATCGCGGCGATCGTCCGACCATTCTCAAGCAGACGGAAAAGGATGTGCGTGGCCGGCGCGATTCGGTTGACTGGGAATTCATCCGCCATATGCGCGATCAATGGAAGAAGCCGCTCCTCGTCAAAGGCATCCTGCATCCGGCCGATGCGGAGCTGGCGGTGCGCTATGGGCTGGACGGTGTGGTGTTATCCAACCATGGTGGACGCCAACTCGATAGCGCGGTGTCCCCGATCGAAGTGCTGCC
>JBJXGX010000050.1:0-2691 GCA_046160305.1 Burkholderiales bacterium | reverse complement strand
ACAACGGCTCCTTGAAGGCTTCAAGCTTGGCGACACATCGCACGTGCCATGCATCGGCCGGATCGAAAAGCGCGACGAGCGGCCCGGTGTCGACCAGAATCACCGGCGGTGTTTCCGCCGGATCGCCCCACGCACGGCTTGCTTCGCCTCGCTGGCCGGCGCGCGAGACCACCCGCCCGCTTCATGTTGCCGCTGGGCATGGCGAGGCGCGATGGTGCGCGTCCGTCAGACCATTGCAGACCGCGAGGGCAAAATAGGGCCGACCTTCAGCTTTGGTCGACACACCAACGCGGTGTTGATACACGCCGCACCGTTAGGGAGAAACACGATGAAGCAGTTAATGGCCGCGATCATGCTGATTGGCGGTGGCGTGGGACCGATGCACGCGCAGACCAGCCCAACAGGACCGTTCATGCCTGACGCGATCAAGTGGTCCAGCCCGCCGACGCTACCTGGCGTGCAGACCGCGTGGGTGCTCGGGGCCGGGGACAAACCCGGCCCTTATCTCCTTCGAGCCAAGATCGCACAAGGATCCAGAATTCCGCCGCACACGCATCCGGAAGAGCGCAACGGAACCGTGTTATCGGGCACCGCATATCTTGGATTCAGCGAAACATTTGACGAATCGAAGGCCGCTGCGATTCCGGTGGGCGGTGAGAAACACGGCGCCGCCGTGAACACGTCCTCGTGCGTTAAAGTTCTTCACGGCGACACGTAGAGCGACTGAACAGCGTCGATCTATTCAACCATCACCGCGGAGCGACTATCTCGGTGGCGTGCCGCGCCGCTCGAGCCCAACGCTGCTCGGGTTCTTCACCGTGAGCAACGCCCAAATCGTGACCAGCCCGTATATCGCGAAGCCTGCGGCGATGAATGCGAAAAAACCAGTGATGCCGCCATCAAACCAAGACACGGCAGCGAATCCACCGCAAGCGGAAACCAGCAATCGCACCGCATTGGCCGTGACGGTGAAGAGGACACGCCCGAGTCCCTGGGTGGCAAAATAGAGCGCCATGCCTAGCCCATACAATGCATAAGCGGGTCCGACGATTTGCAGGTAGACGCTGCCGACACGGATGATTTCTTCATCGACTGTGAAGAGCGCCATCCAAAGTCGAGGCAGCACGGCGAAGAACACGCCGAGTACCCCGCAACCGACAGCGACGGTAGCACCGCCGATCCAGGCGATGTGGCGCGCCCGCACATACTGTTTGGCGCCCCAGTTCGTGCCGACCATCGCGACAATCGTCGTACCACAGCCAAAGGCCAAAGGGATCAGGATGTACTCGAGGCGGGCCCCCATCCCATAGCCGACGGCCACTGCGGTACCCAGGTGACCGGCGATCCCGGTCAGCGCCACGACCGACAGGTTGGTGATGCTCACGTTGATCATTCCCGGCACGCCGACTTTCAGAATGTCGGCGAACAACGCGCGTTGCAAAGGCACCCCTCGGAACGTGAGCGTCACGAGCGAGCATGATGAGCGCAGATAGCTGAGCAGCACAAGACTGCCCGCACCGAACGAGGTAACGAGTCCCCAACCGGCACCCGCCGGACCGAGCGCGGGCAGCGGACCCCACCCGAATATCAGCACGGGCGAGATGAGCACATGACCCAGCACGCTGCCGACGATCACAAGGGACGGCAGTGTCATGTTGCCGGTGCCGCGCACGACGTTGCCGAGGATATTCAGGGCACAGACCGACAAGGCGCCGCCGAATACGACGTTGGAATACGCCAGCGCGGCGTCGAGCATCGGACCATGCCCACCCATCCACCGGAATATGAGCGGCGCGCCAAGCAGCATGAACGTGGAAAAGATCATGGCCAACGCGAGGGCAAGCACCAAGGCGTGAAACGCGAGTGCATCGGCAAGATCGCGGCGCCCGGCCCCGAGCGCGCGAGCCACCGCCGAGGACACGGCGCCGCCCATTCCACTCGCCGCGGTGTGCTGCATGAGCATCACCCAGGGAAAGACCAGCGAGACGCCGGCCAATGCTTCAGCACCCAGTCGACCGACAAAAACCGCATCGAAGGTGATCAACCCGACCAGTGCGAGCAGATTGAGTGCATTCGGCGCCGACAAACGCAATAGGGTCGCAAAGATAGGCGCATTGAGGAGCATCTTCGTACGCGCCGCCATGGGCCGAACGGGTGTATTCGCATTCGCTGATTGGGGCGATGACGCAATGGGATTGTTCATTCGCGCTCCGCACCCTTGGCTTGCAACGGGAGGCCGGCCGCTTTCCAATCGTGGATGCCGCCAACGAGAAATCGCGCATCAATACCCTTGGCGCGCAGAATCGCCGCCGTCGATTGCCCCACTTCGTGCCCGTAGACGCAGTACACCAGCACCGGCTTTCCGGGCGGCAAACCATTGGACCATTGCGCAACCTTCTCAGGATCGCGCCATGTCGCACCGGGTAGGCAGTCCTGCGCGGACTGATAGGCGCCGGCGCGCCGTACGTCGATCACATGAAATCTATCCTTATCGGCCAACAACTCAGCGCTCGGTACGGATAGGTGATGCGTCACCTGCGCAATGGCGTGCGCGTACCGCGCGTTGGCTTTGTCCCAATCAATATTGCGCATGAACGCATCCACATAGGCTCCGGCGTTCGCGCCGTAGTCCATGTGATAGGAATGCTCGTACATATCGAGCGCGAGGATCGGCAGGGTGCCGGCCATCAG
>JBJXGX010000049.1:0-7139 GCA_046160305.1 Burkholderiales bacterium | reverse complement strand
TTCGAACCTGGCGCCTTTGGTTCTGTTTTCCCGCCTATCCTTCCACGCCCCCGAATCTGCCGGAGTTGCCATGCAGGTGAAGAAAATCTTTCTTGCGTCGTCCGAGGAGCTTGAGGACGATCGGCGCGCCTTCGAGCTCATGATCGGTCGCCTCAATCAGCAGTGGCGGCAGCGGGATATCGTCTTCGATCTGGTCGTCTGGGAGAACTTCATCGATGCGATGTCGAAAGACGGTCTGCAGCGGGAATACAACAAGGCCGTCCAGGAGTGCGACATCTTCGTCATGATGTTCTTCACCAAGGTCGGTCGATATACGCTGGAGGAATTCGAGACCGCGTTCGCCGACATGGCCGCAGGCACCGGTCCGCGCATCTACACGTATTTCAGGAACGACTTCATCCTGACCGGCGACATCGACGACGGCATCCGGAGTCTGCTCGAGTTCAAGGCGAAGCTGAAGGCGCTCAAACACTACATTACGCAGTACCGTAACACCGAGGACCTCCAGTGGCAGTTCAGCCGCCAGCTCGAGATGCTGTACGGCAATGACAGCGGGTCCTCGCTCGAGGTCACGGACAGCACACCGCAAGCGAAAGTGGACGAGGCCGCCCTCTTGCTGGGCTATCGCCAACTCTACGGAAGCAGCAGCCCGGCGCCGATTGACATTGCACGATTGCAGGCTGCGGTGCAACGCGCGAACAGCCGGGTCCGTAGCGCGATCTTCAACCTGGCCTACGAAGTGCGGCGCGAGAACTGGGCGACCGACAAGCACCTGATGGAGCGATCGATCCCGGTCTTCCAGGCGCTGGTGCGCGCAGACCCCATGTGGCACGCCGCCCACGGCCAGCTTGGCTATGCGCTCAAGGACAGGACGGTCCCCGACTGGCAGGGCGCGAAGGCGAGCCTCGATCGGGCCGTGGAGCTGCGCGGAGAACGATCCGGCGAGGGTCTCTACTACCAATTCAACCGGGCGCTGTGCGCGATCAACCTCGATGTGAACTACATCGACGTGCCGCGCAGGCCCGCCGGCGCAGACGCCCGCAACGCGGTGCTGGAGATTCTCAAGCAGGCCAAGCGCGATCTCGACGATGACTGGGAGCGTATTCTGCAGGACCCCGGGTCGACCGATATCCGCGCGTGGCTGCAACTGAATGGCGTGCAACGCGTGCGGTGATCGGTTCGTAAATGGACTCGACGTCGCTAAATGCGTCGGAATCTGTAGAATCTAAATGAGACATCATTTGATGATAAAATTGATGCTGACTCTGAGAGGTATGCTATGCGGACCACCGTCAATATCGACGATGAGCTGATGGCCAAAGCGATCAAGCTGACTGGTGCACTCGATCGCTCGGCGCTGCTGCGAGAAGGACTCTTGGCTCTCATCGAACGCGAGAGCGCCAAACGCCTGGCGAAACTCGGAGGTAGTCAACCGAAGCTGAGGGTCGCACCGCGCCGGCGCCAAGCGATCGAATCTTGATCCTGGTCGATACGTCGGTGTGGGTCGACCATCTGCGCAGTGGCGTTGCGCGGATGGTCGATTTGCTGGAACGCGGTGAGGTCGTCATGCACCCGTTCGTCGTGGGGGAGCTTGCATGCGGAAGCCTGACCAACCGAGCGTCGACCTTGGAGTTGCTCCAACAACTGCCGATGGCCGCCGTCGCGGAGCTCGATGAAGTTCTTGGCTATATCGAGAGGCATCAGCTGCATGGGCAAGGCATTGGGTATGTCGACGCGCATCTGCTGGCCGCCGTCGCGATCGGCGGCGCAAAGCTGTGGACGCGTGATCGGAGGCTGCGCACGGTCGCGCAGGCGCTTGGATGCGCGCTGCCGGACGGCAACCCGCATTGAAGCGCGTAATCGTTCAAACCCTCGCCCTCCGCAACCGCAGCGCATTCATCACCACCGACACGGAGCTTGCGCTCATTGCCGCCGCCGCGATCATCGGATTGAGCAGGAGTCCGGTCCACGGAAATAAAATGCCGGCGGCGATCGGCACGCCAAGGGCGTTGTAGACGAACGCGAGGAACAGGTTCTGGCGGATGTTGCGCATGGTCGCGCGCGACAGTCGGCGCGCGCGCACGATGCCGCGCAGATCGCCTTTGACCAGGGTCACGCCCGCGCTTTGGATCGCCACGTCGGCACCCGTACCCATCGCGATGCCGACATCGGCCAGGGCGAGTGCGGGTGCGTCGTTGACCCCGTCACCCGCCATCGCCACGATGCGTCCTTCGCGGCGCAGGGCTTTGACCACTTCGCCCTTCTCCTGCGGCAAAACGTCGGCGCGAACTTCGGTGATCCCGAGCCGCTCGGCCACTGCCTGCGCGGTGATCGCGTTGTCTCCGGTGAGCATGACGACACGCACGCCTTCGTCCGCAAGCGTCTTGAGCGCATCGGGCGTGGTGGATTTGATGGGATCGGCCACCCCGAGAAGACCGACAATGCGAGTCTCCTCGACCACGAGCACGACGGTCTCGCCATTGCGTCGCAAGGCATCGATCTTGCCCTGCAGCGATCGCGGCACGCTCGCAATCGACTCGATGAATCGCAAGTTGCCGAGCGCGACACGCCGACCATCGAGCCTTGCTTCGACGCCTTTGCCAGTGATGGCGTTGAATGCCGTCACCGCAAGCGGGGCCACATCGCGTTCTTTCGCCCCGCGCAGGATCGCCGCGGCAAGCGGATGCTCGCTGCCCCGCTCCAGGCTTGCGGCGAGTTGCAGAAGGCGTGCTTCGGTGAAACCGTCGGCGGCGATCACCGACACCAACTGCGGTTTTCCCTCGGTCAAGGTGCCGGTCTTGTCCACGACCAAGGTATCGATCTTCTCCATGCGCTCCAGCGCCTCGGCATTGCGGATCAGCACGCCTGCCTGGGCGCCATGGCCGGTGCCGACCACGATCGACATCGGGGTTGCGAGCCCCAATGCGCATGGACACGCGATGATGAGCACCGACACGGCGCTCACCAGGGCGAACGCCATCGCGGGAGGCGGGCCGAAGAGGGACCACACGATAAAGGCCACCACCGCAATGCCGACCACTGCCGGCACGAACGCGCCGGAGACCCGATCGGCGAGGTTCTGGATCGGTGCGCGCGAGCGCTGCGCCTCGGCGACCATGTGCACGATCTGCGCAAGCAACGTCTCGGCGCCCACGTGCTCGGCGCGCATGACGAAGCTGCCGGTGCCGTTGAGCGTTCCACCCGTCACCTGCTCGCCCGCATGCTTTTCGACCGGCAACGATTCACCCGTTACGAGCGATTCATCGATGCTCGAACCACCTTCGAGCACTTCGCCGTCCACCGGCACCTTGTCGCCGGGACGTACCCGCAGTCGATCGCCCTTATGCACGTGATCGAGCGGGACGCTCTCGTCCGCGCCATCGTCGCGAAGCCGTATGGCTGTCTGCGGGGCGAGTTTCAACAGTGCGCGAATGGCGCCACCGGTGCTCTCACGCGCCCGCAGTTGCAGCACTTCGCCCAGCAGCACGAGGACCGCGATCACCGCCGCCGCCTCGAAGTACAAGGCGACATGCCCGGTCGCATCGCGGAACGCCGGCGGAAAGAGACTGGGAACGAGCAACGCGACCGTGCTGTAGGCGAACGCCACCCCGACGCCGATCGCAATCAGCGTGTACATGTTGAGGTTGCGGGACACCAGTGAATTCCAGCCGCGTACGAAGAATGGCCACGCCGCCCAGGTCACCACCGGCAGCGAGAACAGGAACTGCGCCCAGGCGGACGTCCCCGCCGCCACGACGTGTTCAAGATGCAGTCCGGGCACATGCTCGGCCATCGCGAGCACGAATACCGGGAGCGTGAGCACAAGGCCGATCCAAAAGCGGCGCGTCATGTCGGCGAGCTCGGGATTGGTCTCTCCTTCCGCGCTCGCGACGACGGGCTCGAGCGCCATGCCGCACTTCGGACACGCGCCCGGACCGCTTTGGCGCACTTCCGGGTGCATCGGACAAGTCCACGCATTCGCACCGGAAACCAACGCCGGCACGATCCGCGCGCGTGCCGAATGCTCGTGTCCCGCATGGCCATGGAGCGGCAGGTGCTCATGTATTGCGGCTACGGGCTCATCTCCTCTCTCGGGCATGTCGCGGATGAACTGCGAAGGATCGGCCGCGAACTTATGCGCGCAATGTGCAGAACAGAAGTAATAGCGCGCACCCTCATACGTCGTGCTCGCCGCAGCAACCTCGACCATTACCGTCATGCCGCAAACGGGATCGCGCGCCATATTCGTCGCTTGACTCATCCGTGGACCTTTTCGGCGAGATAACCGACCAGTTGATCCACCGTGGCAATCCGCCGGTAGTCGGCCTCGGGAATATCGACCTTGAACGCCTTCGACAGCCCGATGACGAAGTTCAGCAGATCCATCGAATCGACATCGAGCTCGTCGCGAATCGCGCGGTCTGCTCGCAACGTTCCCGGCTCGAGCTCGGGCACGACCGCGCCCAATACATCCAATACCTTGCTGCGGATTTCTTCGGGGGTCATAGCGCATCGGGCTCCTGAAGGAGTTGTGAAAGACGGTCCAGAAAGAGGGCCCCGCGATGGCCGTCACTCGCCCGGTGATCCGCTGAGAGCGTGGCATGGATAACCGGGCGCGCCACCACTGCTCCATCCACGATCCACGGGCGTTCGACGATGCGTCCGAGGCCGATCAAGGCCACCTGCGGCGGATAGATGACGCCATACAACGTTTCGACGCCACGATCGCCAAGGCTCGAGACGGTGATCGTCGCATCGGTGAGCTCGGCACTTCGCAACGATCCGGCGCGTGCACGCTGCACGAGGTCCTGGTAGGCATGCATCAGGTCGGTGAGTGATCGTTGGTCCGTATCGAGCAGAGCGGGTGCGATGAGGCCGCCGCCTCGCAACGAAATCGCCGTGCCGACGTGAATCGCAGGGGTTGCCTGTGCGCGACCCTCGGTGAAAAACCCATTGAGCTCCGGGATCTCGCGCAGTGCCAGGGCGATCGCCTTGATGAATACGACGCCTGCGATGAGTCGATCGACGACCGATCGCTTGACGTTTTCATCGGACAGCCATTGCATGAGCCGCCCGAGATCGATGGTCGTGCCAAGGTAGTAGTGCGGGATCTCGCGCTTGGAGCGTGTCATCGCGGCGGCGATCGCCTCGCGCATGCGGGTGCGCTTATCAGTCGCGGTTGACCGCACCAAAGCAGGGAGCGCCGGCGCAACAGGTATCGGCGGCTGTGCCGTCTCGATATCGCGCAGGACGATCCGCCCATGCGGCCCCGTGCCACGCAGAGCGGCCATGTCGAGGCCAAGCGCCGTGGCGCGTTTGCGTGCAAGGGGAGAAATGCGAATTCGGGCGGGCGCGTGCTCGACAACACCAACGGGCGCATGCGGCGCTGGCGCCGCGGCTGCTGTGACCGCTGGTGGCGGGCGCGGTACGGGCGTCGATCGCATGGCCACCGTGGGCGTCACGGGTCGGGGTGCCTCGATCGTCGACGCGGCTTCGGCAATGACTGCGAGGGGCGTCCCGACGTCAATCCACTCGTCGGTCGGCTCCACAAGGATGCGTTCCACCACACCACTCAGGAATGACTCGACGTCGACATTCGCCTTATCGGTCTCGATGGTCGCAATGATCTCGCCCCGTTCGATACGATCGCCCGGCTTCTTGACCCATTCGATCAGCCGACCTTGCAGCATGTCCGCGCCGAGCTTAGGCATGCGGAATTCGGTTGTGCGGGTCATTTGAGCAAATCGACAACCGTCGCGGCGATGCGTTCGGCACTCGGCAGCGCCGCGTCTTCGAGATGCTTGGCATAGGGAATGGGCACCTCCGCGCTGGCTACGCGTGCCACGGGTGCATCGAGCTCATCGAACGCCTGCTCCATCAGGATGGCGCTCACTTCCGCCGCGAAGCTGCCGGTCCGCCACATTTCGTCGACGACGATCGCGCGGTGTGTCTTCGCGACGCTGGCAAGAATGGCGGCCGTATCGAGCGGGCGCAACGTGCGCAGATCGAGCACTTCGACCTCGATCCCCTGCGATGACAGCGATTGCGCCGCGGCCAAGGCCTTCGGCACCGACCCGCCATAGGTGATGATCGTGGCGTCGCGACCCGGGCGGCGAATCGCTGCGCGGCCGATCTCCATCGGCGCGTCGTCGGTGTCTTCGCCTTGTAGCGGATAGAGCGTGCCATGCTCGATGACCAGCACCGGATCAGGATCGGCAATCGCCGCCAGCAGCAGTCCCTTCGCATCGGCCACGGTCGCCGGCGTAATCACCTTGAGGCCCGGCACATGCGCATACCATCCTTCGAAGCTGTGCGAATGCTGCGCAGCCACGCCACGACCCGCGCCCGATGTCATGCGTATGACGATCGGAATGCTGAGCTGGCCACCCGACATATGCCGTAAGGTCGCGGCAGTATTGACGATCTGATCGAGCGCGAGCAGCGAGAAATTGATGGTCATGATCTCCACGATCGGGCGCATGCCACCGACCGCGGCACCGATCCCCGCACCCACGAAGGTCGACTCCGATAGCGGCGTATCGCGAATGCGCTCCGGACCGAACTCGTCCAGCATGCCCATGCTCACCGCGAACGCGCCGCCGTAGCGTCCGACGTCCTCGCCCATCAGAAAGACACGCTCGTCGGCCCGCATGGCCTCGCTCATGGCGGTGCGCAGGGACTCACGATAGGTCATCTTGGCCATAACCGAATTCAGGGCGTCCGAGCATCAGGCGCCGGCGTGTAGACATCGCGGGTGAGTTCTTCGATGGGCTCCCACGCACCGGATTCCGCCTCATCGACTGCCCAGGCGACTTCCGTTTCCACATCCTGGGTCATGTGTTGCAGGTCGGCATCGGTCAGTGCGCCGGCCCGCTTGAGTCGATCGACAAACAGCGGAATCGGATCGCGCGCCTTCCAGTCGGTCACTTCATTCTTTGAACGATAGAGCTCGGGATCGGCCATCGAATGCGCGCGAAACCGATAGGTGCGAAGCTCGATGAAGTACGGGCCATCGCCGCGCCGTACATGGGCAGCGCCGCGGCGCGCTGCTTCCTCGACCGCCAAGACATCCATGCCATCGACGGCCTCCGATGGGATCCGGTAGCTTTGCGCCTTCAGGTGGATATCCTGCTCGGACT
>JBJXGX010000048.1:0-16914 GCA_046160305.1 Burkholderiales bacterium | reverse complement strand
GGGCATTCTGGCCTGGAGCGGCGGGGTGTTCGATAGCAAGCGCAATCGGCTCATCGTCTGGGGCGGCGGACACAATGACTACTACGGCAATGAGCTGTACGCGCTGAATCTGGGCGACCGGACGCTGACGCGGCTGAACAATCCCGGACTGCCCCTTGCCAGCGGCTGCCAGGAGGCGATTGCCAACGGCACGCAACCCAATTCGCGGCACACCTACGACGGCATTGAGTACATGCCCAATGTCGATCGCTTGTTTGCGTTCAGCGGATCGCTGGCTTGCAGCAACGGCAACTGGGGGCAGGACACCTGGACCTTTGATTTCTCCACCATGCAGTGGCAGCGAATGAACCCGAGCGGCCCGGCACCACGGGGCGAGGCAGGGATGATGACGGCCTACGATCCGAACACGGGTCGGGTGTTCCTGCACGATCGAATCCATTTGTACTCGTATGACTTTGCCACCAACGCCTACACGCGGCACAGCACCAATGCGGTGACGCTTGGCTATCACCTGATGGCCACGATCGATCCGAAGCGCAAGCTGTTCGTGATTGCCGGGTACGATGCGTCGGCCGGTGGAGGCCGTGTCTACACCTACAACATCGCGCCGGGCGCCACGGCATCGCTGAGCACCTGGAATACCACGGGCGCCACGGCGATCGTTAGCGACGCCTATCCGGGTCTGGAGTACGACCCGGTGCGAGATCGAGTTGTGGCGTGGAACGGCGGGGACAGCGTCTACAGTCTGAACATGGACACGAGCCAATGGACGGCAACGACGGTCGCGGGCGGTCCGGGACGCGAGTCGCAGGCCGGCGCAGGCACCCATGGACGCTGGCGCTACTCGCCCACCTCGGACGTCTTCGTGCTGGTCAACGAGTACAACCAGAACGGCTATACGTTTCGCATGCCGTAGCGCACCGCCGGCGCGCGCCCCAGAGAACGGGCCGCCGAAGGCGCGAGGTGAGTTCGGGGTTCGGCTCGTAGGCGTGCGGTGACTCGCTACTTGTCGGAGGAAGCAGGTGTAGATGCCAACATTCGCGCCGATGTCGACCGCGATACGGCCCGGCGCACACGCATGATGTAGGGAGCGCAACTCGGGTTCGCTATGGAAGTAGTGATCGACCGCATGCACACGGATGAGTAGGCGCCCTGGTACCCAGGAAGCTGCAAGCGCTCTAGGTCCCGTTGAAGCCATCACCTTGGCTGCCCTCAAGGTCCATTGATGCATGAAGCCGCGGGTCGACGGCGAATTAATCCTGCTCGTCACCAGCCATAAACGACCACGAGGCACCTCCGCCGATCCGGTTTGCAAGGGCCTCTGACTTAGGCGCGTAAACCACGAATTCCTGCCGATTCCGCGGGTAGAAGCCAAGTCGCCTCAGCGCGGTGGCCAAGCGGGACGATTCGAGGACGACAATATTGACGACCTCTTTGTCCCGGGCCCTGGCCAATCCTATCACCGTGATCATCAAGTCTCGTAGGGTCGAGTCATCGTCTCCGCAGAGTAAGTCGACGACATCAATGGCAATGGCGCTCTGAAGCACCACCACGTATCCGAGGAGTTCAGAGTTCTTTCGTGATGTAAGCAATTCGAAGCGATGGCGAAAGTGGTCACGAAAGCGCCAATTGAGGTATTCCGCCGTTCGTGCAACCGAAAGTGAGTACTGTACGGCGAGCTTCCTGGCCAGTACTGAGAACTCGGGCCCAAAATCGAGGACGCCTAGAGTTACATCGGACCGCAATGGGCGCATTGACGCGGCGTCTCGCAGCCACAAGAACCCGTTCGCGATCAAGGACGCTGCGTGCGACGCGAGTTGAACCTTTATTCTGCTGCTGATCTGCCTGTCGACGCGCAATGGCCGGGTCATGCGCACCAATGCGTGGTTCAGCGGGATGCCGAGTCGCTTATAGACGGCGCTCATGCTTTGCCGGGGCATATCGTACGCGAGCGCGAAACTTCCGTCGTCCACCGCTGACAGGCAGGCACGTTGAAGCTTCAGGGCGGGTCCGAGGACCCGATGCCGGGCATCGATCCAGAAGTCGGCGAGGACCGTACAGTGCACTTCCAAGCCGCCGACGAACACTTGCCGCGGAATGGCTGCTCCGCTGCCGATGATATCGCCAGTTGCGTCGTCGTACGCGAGCCAGATTCGAGCCGTGCCGTGCGGATTTCCGAGAAACAGCCAGTCGTATCGTCCGGTGTCGGTGAGAGGGTTGAGGTTCTGGCGTAACAGGTCGACCAGCAGCGACTTGTCGGTCACGGGGTTCGCAGTTCGAATGCTTATTGCTGACATGGGCGCGAATGTATAGACGCGGGGACGGCGTAGAATTCGGCTACAACGACGGTATTCTGGAAACGGCGCGGGTTCGCGCGACGCGGTTGCCCATTTGGAGTCAGCACGCCGCTGGCGGAAAACGAACTCTGCCGTGTGGGGGATTACCCGAGAACTTCACCATCGACAATGCTCAATGCTATAGCATCGGTCACAACGGACAAAGTCTTCACACCCGTACTGGACGCTGACGGAATGCGATACTTTGCACCGGAAGTCGAACTGCGACTTGCAATTAGGTGATCGATGAGGATTTTTTCCTATAGTGCCGCATCGCTGCTTGCGGCCGTGACCGTAGCCCTCGCGCTTCAAGGCGCGGCGCGGGCGGACAATGACTGCGGAAGTCTCGCGAACTCGTTCGGACCCTTCGACTATCGCTCCGCGCGAAAGGCTGACAAGCAGGTGGTCGAGAGTCACCACTTTGATGCCAACGTGGAGTCACTAAAGCGGGGTGTCACTGACACTAGGATTGCGCACGACATCGATTACACGTTGCGGGTTTTTCCGAATCATCCGCGCGCGCTGTGGGCAATCTCGCGGCTGAGCCTGCGCGAGAAGAGGAATCACCTTCCTGGCGCCAACTATACGGTCGACTGCTACTTTGACCGTGCGATCCGGTTTCAGCCTGACGACGCGCGCGTTCGGCTGGTGTACGGCCTGCACCTCGTCCGCGAGGGAAAACGCGAGAATGCGGTGGACCAACTGGAAAAGGCCGGGAAATTGGGCGAGAACGTCGCCGACATCCGGTACAACCTGGGCTTGGCCTATTTTGACCTCAAGAACTACGACCGCGCACTCGCCGAAGCGAAGCTTGCCTATGGCATGGGTTTCCCGCTTCCCGGTCTGCGCGACAAGCTAAAGTCTGTGGGTAAATGGCAGGATTAGTCCACCGAGCGGACCGCAGCGGATCGGGCGGTTCACTCGCATCCAAGAGGCTCTGATCGCGCATCTTGCGGCCGCTGATGGTATCAGCTGGCCGCATTCCCGACGCCTCACTCGACAACGAATCAATCCAACCAGAGAGCAGCGCTGCGAAGAGCCGACGGCATAGCCCGGTTCGAGCACTGCACCGGGAGCCAGGGCAATGTGTGGAATCGTGGGATTGCATGGGCGGCAAGAGCCCTCCGAGGTCATCGAGCGTCGCCTGCGTAAAATGTGTCAGGCGATCATTCATCGTGGTCCGGATGATGAAGGCATCATGGTTCTACCCGGGCTTGGTATCGGCATGCGCCGGCTGAGCATCATTGATGTGGCCGGAGGCCACCAGCCGATTAGCAATGAGGATCACAGCATTCACGTCGTCTTCAATGGCGAGATTTACAACTTTAAGGCGTTGCGTGATCGGCTCGAAAGCGAAGGCCACCAGTTCCGCACGCACACAGATACCGAGGTGATCGTCCACGCCTACGAATCCGAGGGCGTGGACTGTGTACGCCTGTTCAACGGAATGTTCGGATTCGCGATCTGGGATGCGCCGCGGCGCCGCTTACTGCTGGCACGCGATCGGATGGGGATCAAGCCCCTGTACTACATGCAGACGCGGCTAGGGCTTGCGTTCGCCTCGGAAGTCAAGGCCCTTCTCACACTGCCTGAGGTAGAGCGCGGAATCGACCGCGTCGCGGTCGCACAATTTTTCCGCCTTGGATTCGTTCCGGCGCCGGACACCGCGTTCCGCGGAATACGCAAGTTGCCGGCGGGCTGCCGGCTGGTCGCCGACGAGCAGGGCGTGCGAGTCGAGCAGTATTGGGACCTGGAATTCGAGCCGCGCAGACCCGAATGGCGCCTGGATGAGTGCCGGGGGGAATTGCGGACGCTGCTGCAACAAGTCGTGGCCGACCAAATGGTTGCTGACGTCCCGCTGGGGGCGTTCCTAAGCGGTGGGGTGGACTCGACCGCCGTCGTCGCCTTCATGAAGCAGGCGGCAACGGATGTGCGGACCTTCAGTATCGGTTTCGACTCCGAGCACGCCTATCACGACGAGACGCCGTTTGCGGAGCGGGCGGCCCGCGCGCTCGGGACCCGCCATGAGACGCTGATCGTCCGGCCGCAGGTTGCCGAACTGATGCCGGCGCTAATCGAAAAGCTCGATGAACCGCTGACTGATACGTCCTTTATCAACTCGTTTCTCGTCTCCGAAATGGCGCGACGCGAAGTGAAGGTCGCACTATCGGGGCTCGGTGGCGATGAGATGTTCGCGGGTTATCGACGCTATCTGTTCCCCATGGTGCAGTCAGCGATGGCTTGGGTGCCCAATGGAATGCGACGAACGATCGGGGGCGCGCTTGATCGCCGCCTCAGTGCCGATCGCGGCAGCGTCCTCGGCAACATGGCGCGTTACGCAAAGGCGCTCGGCCGCACCTTGCACCTGCCACCAGGCGAGCAATACCTTGGCCTGCTTGCGGTGATGTCGCACGAGTATCTGCGCGAGCTGCTACCGGGCGGGAGCGATACTGCCGATCCCGGCGCAGAGCTGGTGGCACTGCACGATCGCGCGCATACTTCCGCGCCACTCGACAGACTCACTTATGTAGATGTCAAGACTGTGCTGCCGGAAAGCCTGCTGCTCCTCAGCGACAAGATGGGCATGGCAGCCTCGCTCGAGGTACGCGTGCCGTTCCTCGACAACCGCGTGGTCGATTTTGTGCGCAGCATACCTGCCGAGCATCGGTTGCGGGGCGTTGGCCTGAAGGGATTACTAAAGTCGTCGTTGCGCGGCGTTGTGCCGGAGTTCGTGCTGAACCGGTCCAAGCGCGGCTTCGGCATGCCGATCGGCACTTGGCTTCGTACCGAGCTGCGGCCGATGGTGCAACATTATCTAGGCGCGCAACGCATTCGCGAGGCCGGTATCTTCAATGCCGGCGCAGTTGAAAAAATCGTCGCGGCACATCACATGCGGCGCGAGGACTTCACCGAGCCAATTGTGGCGCTGCTGGTTTTCGAGCTGTGGAGAGACCGTTTTCGGTTGGGAGTCTCGTGACCGGCGGCGAGCAGAGCGCCAGGGTGTTGATCAGCCCGGGATTTCACGTGTTTGTTGGCTAGCCTGCATTTCCACGCCACACCTTTGACCTAACGCGGCTCGCAGAACGGGCCGCCCTTGCCGCGCTCTCCACCCGCATCGGGCTCGGCCTGCCACTGTTAGGCTAAATGTGCTCCTAGTGGCAGTTACGCACAGCTCGTTCCTATCGGCGATCCTGTCTACTTCGTGCGCCCGCCACGGCGACAATTGTTCATTTTCATAGGGGAAATGATCCACAAGTGATTGTGGCCCGCGCGTCTTGACAGCTATTCATGGTTTGTAATATTGAGCTGTATGGGTATAGGTGCACCAAAAAAGCATAACAGAATGTCGCCGCTTCTTTGATGAGCCTTCCAGCGCGCGCCAGCGCATGTACGAAGCGTTGCGCGCCTTCTTCCTCGAAGGCCATCCATCGGTGCAGGTCGCCCGCGCCTTCGGCTACAGTCCCGGGGCGTTCCGGGTACTGTGTCATCAGTTCCGCCGCGACCCGCACCCCCAGTTCTTCCTGTCGGTGGCGCGTGGCCCGCGCACCCAATCCAAGAAGTCGAAGGCACGCGAGGTGGCGCTCGCGCTGCGTAAGCAGAACCATTCGGTGTACGAGATCAACGCCGCGCTCAAGGAGTAGGGCGTGGTGCTCAGCCCCACCGCGGTGCGCGAGGTGCTGCGCGCCGAAGGCTTTGCACCCCTGCCGCGGCGCTTGGACGAGGAGCGCCCGGGCCGGGTGGGGCCGACCCTCGAACCGGTGGCCGACGCGCGCGCCTTTGCCCTCGCCTCGGACACCGCGTTCGTGACCCGCTGCGGCGGGCTGTTCTTGTTCCTGCCTGAGTTGGTGCGCCTTCAAGTGGAGGGCTTGGCGACCGCGGCCAAGCTGCCCGGCTCGACGATGATTCCGGCCGCACACGCGCTACGGGCCGCGCTCGCGCTCAAGCTCTGGTCGATCGAGCGCAAGAGCCACGTCATGGCGCTGGTGGCCGATCCGGGCCTGGCGCTATTCTGCGGGCTCAACGCCATCCCCAAGAAGAGCTGCCTTTGCGAATACTCGTCGCGCCTGGATCATGCGCACACCACGCGCCTGCTCGCGGCTTGGCATCGGGCGGTGGCCAAGGACACGCTGTTCGCCGGGGAGTCCTTCAATCTGGATTTCCATTCGGTGCCCTATTACGGGCAGGACCCCCAAGTGGAGCGCCACTACGTGTCGATGCGCAGCCGCCAACAACCCAGCGTGCTCGCCTTCCTGGCGCAAGACGCTCAAGGGCGGGCGTTTTGCTACTCGAACGCCGATCTGCGCAAGGGCGAAGAGGCCGAGGACATCTTTCGCTTCATCGCTTTCTGGAAGAAACACCAAGGCGCCAATCCCCGACACCTGGTGTTCGATTCGCGCCCCACTACCTACGCCCATCTGGCGCGACTCGATCAACAGGGCATCACCTTCATCACGCTCAGGCGCCGATCGCCCGCACTGCTCAGCGAAATCGAGGATCTGGCCCCCTCGGCTTGGCGCCGCGTCACCTTGGAGGTGCCGGCGCGCAAGGACAAGACACGGCGCGTGTTCGAGCAGCCGGTGGCGCTGGCCGGCACCACCTTCCGCCAGCTGTTCGTGATGGACTTGGGCCACGAGGAACCGAGCATCCTCATCACCAATGATCGCCAATCCACGCCCGCCAAGCTCATCACCCGTTACGCACAGCGCATGCTGATCGAGAACGCCCTGTCCGATGCCGGGCGCTTCTTCCACATGGGTGCGCTGTCCTCCAGCGTCGGTCTGAAGGTGGATTTCGATATGGCGCTATTGGTGATCGCAAGCGGTCTGTACCGCCTGCTCGCCCGGCGCATGCGCGGCTACGCCGACGCACAGGCTCGCCACATCTTTCGCGATCTCATCGACACGCCCGCCGATGTGAGCATCTCAGCGCGCGAGGTCCGCGTTCATTTGCACCGCCGCGCACATCTGCCGATCATCATCGCTTCCGGACTCCTCGACACCTCGACGAAGGTGCCTTGGTGGCCCAATCACTCCCTGCGCATGAGTGCCTAGGCGTGACCGGAAAACCGACCCGGTGTTAGGTCAATAGGGTGGCGTGGAAATCCAGTCTCCGCGAGGCGGTGAATCAACTTCTGAGCCGGCACTACCTCTGCGTAATCGTGGATGAATCGCGCCGCGCCCGCCGCCGCAAAGTGCCAAAAGTGGATGCCAGTGCGGATGACATCAACGAACGGGCGGACCCCAATAACCTAATGGCGTTTCTGCGGGAGATCGGCCCGAAGACCAAGAGCATGCTCCTTGCCACGGCGACCCCGGTGCAACTGCACCCGGTCGAGGCTTGGGATCTCCTGCACATTCTTTTGCATGGCAACGAGGGTGTGCTCAGGGGCTGGACGCAGACCAGCCCATGGTTTCGCGCCAGCCACTGCCTCGACATCGCCACCGGTGTTGCGACGGTGCCGACCGATGATGTGCGCGATGGTTGGCAATATGTTCGCGACCCATTACCGTCCCGACACGAGGATCCGGCGTTCGATCGCATCCGTCGCAGCTTGAACGCGGGCGATACCCGCTGGCAATTTAATCCCGAAAGTCTCGCGCAATTGTCGAAAGCGATTCAACGAGTCCAACTCCAGAACCGGCTGCTCCCCAATTACGGCAATAATTTCAACCCGTTGCCCCGATGCATTGTGCGGTGCACGCGCGCCTACCTCGAAGCGCCAATCAACCCAGCCACGGGAAGCTATTTCCTGCCCAAGGTCACGGTAAAGCTGTTTGGGGAGGAGGACAAAGGTGCTCTCGTCCTCGGTGGATACCTGCGCGAGGCGTATCAAGAGGCCGAAGCGTTTTCCCTGCTCCTCCAGAAACGAGTGAAAGGTGCGGGATTTTTCAAGACGCTGCTTTTGCGACGACTCGGCAGCTCGATGGAAACCGGGCGCCGCACCATCAGCAAGCTCCTTGGCGAGGAACCGGATACCCCCGATGACGAGGACGAGGATGACGCCGAAGAAGAAGCACCAGCCCAAGTCGGACGACCGCCACAGGGAGCCAGTGATTTCAAAGACTTCACCGATGCGGAGCGATCTTCGCTGGAGCGCTGCCTCAAGTTGCTTCGGGAAGGCGGGAACAATGATCCGAAGTTGAACGCGCTCGTCGGCTATCTTCGCGGCACCTATCCGGGAATCACGCGTCGCTGGCTCGATCTAGGCTGCATCCTCTTTTCGCGGTATTACGACACCGTCCGCTGGATCGGTGATGAAATGGTGAAGCGCACAGAGTTCGCCGACATGGACATCGGTCTCTACGCTGGCAGCAATCGCTCCGGATTCTGGCGCGAAGGCAAGTTCCAGCGTTGCGACCGGAATGTTCTGAAGGACCGTGTCCGCGCTGGCGACCTCAAGCTCTTGCTTGGCACGGACGCCGCCTCGGAGGGCCTCAACCTTCAGCGGCTCGGTACCCTCATCAATATCGACCTGCCTTGGAACCCGACCCGGCTTGAACACCGCATAGGTCGCATTCAACGCATCGGCCAGGCGCGCTCGGAAATCTGGATCGCGATTCTTCGCTACCGCGGCTCGGTCGAGGACCGCGTCCACCAAGTGTTGGCCGACCGTCTCGAAGCGATCCACGAACTTTTCGGCCAGATCCCCGACACGCTGGAAGATATGTGGGTGCAGGTCGCCCTCAACGACGAGCAGGCCGCCAATCAACTCATCGACCGCACCACGGCCACCCGGAATCCGTTCGACGCGAAATACAGCAAGGTGGAAGACGCCGACTGGGAGACCTGCGCTTCGGCCTTGAACAGTGTCAGCATGAAGAAGCTTCTGTCGCGTGGGTGGTGAGGAATACGCGGCTTGCCGAACACCACCGTGTCGTTACCCCTGCGAATGAGTTGATCGTGAGCGGTGTAGTGGCACCAGTTCGGCGTTTTCGCTCGTGATTGCTCGTGATTGCTCGTGATTGCTCGTGATTGCTCAGAGCCAGTGTGCGGTGGTTGATGCGCTTGCGGCACACGCCTCTAAGGGTGCAGTAGGGTTTCAACACGATCCGATCGCGTGCGGGGCAACCCGGATGGAGAACGTACCGATTCTTGCGGCTACGGATAACAGACGGATAATGGAACGCTATTTTTTCGATTCGTTAGCCGTCGGACTAGGCTAACTCTTTGATTTTCTGGCTCCCCTTCCTGAGCACATATCAAACTATGTGTATCGCGCCAAAGTCAGAGTTTCGCCGGTTGTTTGAAGAAATCCGGGAGATGCGACCCGCTGTGTGAGAATCCGCTCACGAGCGTTAAGAAGAAAGTTGAATGCACTGGAGAAAGTAGCTGCGGATGGGCGGCCAACAAGATGCGCACGGAATCGGAAATGACAACACCCATTGACGCACCGGCACCGGCGGGATGACATAGTCGACCAGGTGCGCGGCAGCTTCTGCCATGCGACGCGCCCCGCACGAGGGGCAAAACCCGCGCCGCTTGCACAAGAACGCCACTAGCTTCTCATGGGCACACTTGGCGCAGCGCAGCCGCAGAAACCCGTGGGCGAGGATGCCGCATTGGAGAAAGGCGTCGAACTCGTCTTTGACGAACTGCGGCAACGCCGTGCCGGTCTGCGCCTGGGCCTGCGCGAGGAAAGTCTCGAGGTGTTCCTGAACCAGCTGATAGAGTATCGTGTCTTCGGGGCACCGACGTTCGTAGTGGACCGTGTCCGCTGCTGGTGCGCGCTGAACCGCCTGACCCATGTTCGATCCGCACTATCTAAACGATGATATTTAGCGATCGAGCTGCTGCCGCCTTACGTTGATGTTGGCAAAGATAGGTCGAGTACCTGCACGGCAAGCCGATGCCGCTCCGGTTCTGGAATGCGCTCGACCATCAACTCCCGCATGTGCGATGCGTCGCGTGGCTTTACCCCCTCCGGCGTTGCGCGCGGGCGATAGCCAAACCAGAGCACGACGTAAAGACCATAACCACCCGCTGCTGGGTCGATCGTATACAGGCGTTCGAGTTGGTCTCGCCACGCTGTCCACAACTTGTCGCGGTTCTCTTTCTTGACCTCGATCGGAACCGCGATTCGACGGCCCGAACGCATGAACTCGGCCCGCATATCGGCGCGCTTGTCCCCGGCCGCGCTGGATTCCCGCTCGACGTGGATGTCCAAGGGCTTCAATCGATCCCGTAGCTTACTTAGCAGCAGGTCGCGACAGAAATTTTCATCGTGCGGTGTGTCGCCCGTCGACTCTTTCTGCCAAAACTGGCGGACGAGATACGTGTCCGCGCCGCGCAGCTCAGCTTCGATGTCCTGCAAGTGCTGCACCACCAATGCCAGCAAGTCGGCGGCATTGGCAGGCGCGAGGTTCGCGATCACCAGTGCTACGGCCACTGGATCTGCGGCTTGAAAGAGTGCCTCGCGAGCGACGGATTGTTGGGTGCGGACGCTATTGTCCACCGCCTCCTTCCACGTTCCGAGTCGGCTCGATTCGCCCAACGTGCGCAACGCGTCTCGCGCAGCGGCGTTGGGATTGGACGACAGGGCGTTGAAAAGGCCGAGCACCGTGTCGCTGCGGTGGTCGGACACGGTAACGACGCCGGAGCGCAAGCCTTGCCGGTACGGCGTAATCGGCGCCAACACCTCGATCAGGTGCCGCACAGCCGCTGGCGGCAAGCAATGCACGGTGCGCCCAAGGCTGCCCTGCTCGTAAAAGGCGACACCCAGCGTCACTGCGCGGCGCTCGTTCTTGCCGATCCACACGGCCAAGCGCTCGGCTGCATCAGCCCGATAGGGCAAGTCCGCTACCAACCAGCAGATGCGTTGCGTCGTGTCGAGCCCGCGTTGCGCGAGCTTCAGTCGGACAATGCGCGCCGCTTGCACATCGTCCAGCCGATACAGAGCTGCGAGGAGCGAACGATTCAGGTCCCCGCGGCCTCCTTCGCTTGCTCGAAGAGGAAAGCGCTCAAGCAGTTCGGGCAATACCAGCCGCGCGAGCTCTCGATGGTCTGCCTCGTGACCAAGCGCCCAGAGACCAGTCACTGCAATGTTGCCCTTGCGCCGCAGTTTGGGTGCGGCGTAACGCATGAGGATCGGCGCGACGAGCGCAGGCCTTTGCGCGACAAGCCTCCTGTACCAGCCTGGCATTTCTCCGGCGCCTTCTGTGAGATAGAAGGCAACCAACCGCTGGGCCAACTCGTCGCTCCAAGCGAGCGGTGTCTCGGGCGACTTCTCGAAAATTCGCCGTGCGGCCAAGAGCGCCGCCGGACGGATGTGATGGTATTTGCCCTTAGTATCGGTGTCGAGTATCTCGTCGGCAGTAGGCAGGTCGTCACGCGCTAGGACTTGATCAATGCCGGCGATTGCGGCGTCCGCGGTGGCTTCGTCCGCTACCAGGAAGTCTTGTACACGCTCCAGCGGAGTGTCGCCGTGTACGTCACTGAACCGCTCGTCGTAAGCGCGCGCGAGCTGATGCAGAACGCCCACGGGTGGCGCCCCGGTCGCGAGAACCGCCCAGTAAGGTTGTAGAGCGCGCTTTCGTTCCTCACGCGCTTGCATCTGCTGTGCCTTGTACTTCAGTTGTCGCCGGTGCTCGTCGCCACGCCAGTCTTCGAGGTTCGATGTCCATGCTTGCTGCAACCATTGCCGCGCGATGGGCCACGTTGCTAAATGGGCTTCGACCCAGCGCTCGATTTCTTCCATGGTCGGGACGTCGAAGCCGGCAGGGGGATTGAAAATCGTAGATGCCACATGTCCAAAGCAATACTTGGCAATTGCTTCGTCAGCGGTGGTGGCCGCCTGGTCAAGAAGCCAACTTAGCCAATCGCGCGGCAAGCGCGCCCCATGCAATCGCTGCTCGGCTTCCCAGAAGAACCGCTGCCCTTGTTCGTTGGGCCGAATCGACCGATAGCCCCATTCCACGACTGCTTTGATCCGATCTGGACGCGCTTCGAGCCATTGCGCGACCTCGCGCCGGGAGTCGTTTACCAGCCTCGAGAATCCGTGTTCGTCCAGGCAAATCCCCAGCCACTGATAGAGGCGTTCGGTGGCGACCACATCGCCCGCGTGAACAAGCGCGGCGGCAAGCACGTCGCCTCTTAACTGTCGAATCTCGTAGTCCTGCGCCTCGTATGCCGACGTGGGTCTTGCCTCGACCAACGCATCGGCGAGGTCGGCGAAGTCTTGTGGCCGTGATTGCTGCAACAGTGAATGACGCCAGAAATGCGGGTATTGGGGAACCCGGTCGCGACGGACGGGGATGGGGCGGCGCAAGAACTTAAACACTTCTCGCGGCCCTAGGTGCTCGGGGTACAGGTCTGTCAGCAACGCGCCAGTCAGGCGATCATTGCTGTCTGAAACGGTGCCCGCTGCTAGTCGGTCCAACCACTCCCGCACCTTGGTGGGCTGAAAGCCGCAGCTGTGCTTCCAAGCTTCGTAGGCAGTCATGCGAATGCCGAACCACGCGCTGCCATCTTCCACCCATGCTTCGAGCGCTGGCACCAGCGCGGGCATTGGCTCGCCATAACGCAGCGCATCGAACACGCAATCCATGAACGCCTGGTGTGCATCGTCCCGTTCGGGCGCTCGCAGCAGCGCGTCGTAGGTTGATGCCATGTCGGCTGTTGCCAAGGGCCCGAATGGATGACTCACCCAGGCATTTCGCCGGAAGCTCGTGTCCTGGCGAGCGGCGTCGCTCAACGCTTCGAGCAAATTCAGGCGATCAGAAGTACTCAATGCGGCCACGTCACCGTTGAGCACGACGCCCAGCGGGTCAAGCTTCATCAATCGGGCTCGGTCGCCTGCGTGATGCACCACGAACCAAGCGAACAGTCCTCGGAGCGGGTCGACCGGTCGGCCATCGAACCCCTGGATGAGCGCGAGCAGCCGTCCGAGCGGGAGCCCCTTGTCGAGACGTTTCGCCAGCGCCTTTGCGGCAAGAAACTCCGCAATGCTTCGGTGTCTGGGCGTCGATTGGCCCGCAACGGTCGTGAACACCTTGCTCGACAGGGCGGCGCGTGCATCGTGCAGTTGCAGCGCCCCCGGGAGGGTCGACAAATCGGCTGCGGCATGCGGGCCGCCCGCTCGGAGCGCCCATGACTGCTTGTTGCTCAGCAAGAGCAATGCGCACAGCAGGCCCGCATCGTCAAGAAGTCGATCGATGTCGCCCGGGTTGCGCCGCTTCACTGCAAGGTGCTCATCGTTGGTTTCGGTGGCAAGCTGGCCGCAAGCTGCTTCGTAAATGCCCTTTCGATTCGATGGCCAGCTGCCTCCCCCGGCCACGACGGCCTTGATCGTGAGGTCGAGCAGCAGTGGATTGCCGAACAGTTCGATCAAGCCGAACCGTTCGGCTTCACGCCAGAATGCCTCGGGGTCAGGCACTTCGGTCGACCTGTGACGCAGCACGGCGAACACGTCATCGCGCGTTAGCGGTTCCAGGTGAAGCACTTCGACATGCTCGCCGGGCGCGACACGTGCAAGTGCGCTCTGGTCACTCTGCCCAAGCCAGTCGGCTTCACGGCACGACAACCGAAAGCGCGGGCGACCTGCCCGGTCGAGCCATGATCGGATGGCGTCGAATGGCACTCTGCCGTCGCTCGCGCCTGCGCGCACTTCGTCGAGTGCGTCGATGAAGACGGTTCGATCACCCACGTTCGTCGAAGCGATGTTGGCAACGATGTCGCGCGCAGGAATTGGTAGGCCATTACAGGCAGCAGCCTCGTCCTCAAAACTCCAGGACTTACCGGCCCCCGGATCGCCGAGCAGGACATAGGCGTCCACGGTGCGCCAGTCGGCCAAGGGTTTGGATTCACGACTGCCATCGTCTCGATGCGACTTGGCGCTGCGCGGCACACGCAGCGCGACACGATCGAGCAGTGGGGTTTGAGTGGCCACGGTGACGTCCGTCCTGCTAGCGCGTCCAGTCAAGCGCGTCTTGCCGCAAGAACTCGCCCAACGGCAGATCTTCACTGCCTACGAGCCAGCGGCGCGTATCAGGATGACGACGGCAGAACTCGTCGAGTCCACGATGTCGAAGGGCGCCGGAAGCGGACTTGACTTCGATCGCCGCCAGCTTGCCGCGAAATTCGACAACGAAGTCCACCTCCATGTCGGCCTCGCGCCAATAGTGGATGCGCGTGTCAGCGTCGGCGGACGTCACGAGATGCGCACCCACCGCGCTTTCGACCAACCGCCCCCAGTAGCTGCGATCGGCACGCGCATCGTCGAAGCCATACGTCGCACCAGCCGTTATCAATGCGTTGTTGTGCACCTGAAACTTTGGCGGCGAATTGCGCTGCCGTATCGCTTGTGCCGCGTACTTGTGCAACCCGGCCAACAGTCCTGCCTGTCCAAGCAACGTGAGGTGATGTGCCAGCGTGAGCGTGTGCCCCTCACCCAACGTGCGGCCGACCTTGACAAGGGAGACGATCTGCCCGGAGTAATCGCATCCCAACTCGAACAGGCGGCGCAGCATCGCAGGCTTGTCGACTCTGGACATGGCAAGCACGTCCCGCTCAATGCTCGGCTCGACCAATGCGTCACGGATGTAGGCCCGCCATCGCTCCTCGTCATGGATCAGACTTGCACCGCCCGGGTAACCGCCGAAGTGGACGTACTGATCGAGCGTGAATCCGAACGCGTCATTCATTTCCGCGAACGGCCAATGCGTCACTCGAACCAGCTCGTATCGACCAGTGAGACTTTCGTTAAGGCCTTGCTGTACCAGCAGCGGGGCGGAGCCGAGCAGCACCACATGCATGCGTACGCCGCGCTCCCGTGCGCGGTCCCACAAACCCTTCACGTCGCTCGACCATTGGGGCACGCGTTGTATTTCATCGAACACCAAAACGAAGGGCAACTGTTTGGCAGCGGGATGATCGGATTCATGCCACGCCGATGCGCGGCGCTCGGCAAGTTCCCAGGACTCGCGCAGCCAGTCGGCCTCCGGCGCAACACCGCTCTTGATCGGTGCCACATGCGGAGGCAGGCTGTTGTATACCGCTTCCTCAGGGCGGCTCGGGTCGTCCGCCGCGACGTAGTAGTAAGACCCACCCGGCCGATTGGCCAACACCTGCTGGATCAGGGTCGTCTTCCCGACCTGACGCGGGCCTGCAAGAATCTGCAGCCGCTGAGGCGTCTCGGCGAGTCGGGTTCCGAGAACCCGCGCGATGGGTCTCATGTAGGGGGAAAGCGCAGCCATAATGCTAGTACTGAGTTAATTTACTCAGTAATGTACCACACCCTATCGACAGGCTGCCTGGAGCTGCTATAAGCGCGCACCAAACGGGTCACGAACGATGCTTTGACGTATGCCGCGCTCGCGCGCTACGCTTTACTTGGTGCAGGGCATCGAACAGGACGCGACGAACACGCTTGCCGCGGTCGCGAAGGCTCAGCCGGACGGGTACACGATCGGCACAATGACGTTTTCGAACGCGGTTGCGCCGGGTCTCGTGGCGCAGCTTCCATATGACACGACCCGCGATCTCGCTCCCGTGCGCCAGACGACCGAAGCCTCGTTGCTGCTCGTCGTCGGCGCAGAATCGCCGCTGCGATCGATATCGCACCTCGTCGCCGCGGCAAAGGCGCAACCGGGACGACTCACGTACGCATCCGCCGGGGACGCAACGCCACTGCACCTGCTTGGCGCATTGTTCAGCTTTCACGCTGGAATCGATATTCGCCACATTCCGAAATCAGCGCGGAGCCCGTCATGGTGTCGAGTCCCGAGGCGTTCGGTGCGTTGATCGAGTCGGAGATCTCGCGGTGGGGAAAAGTTGTGCGGGAGGCCGACATCCGCGCGGACTGAAGGGGCGGCGAACAGAGTCTTTCGCGTCGAGGGCCCCCAGCGCTCGAGAAGCCGTCGAATCGCCTCCAGCACCGAGACCTCGTCGTCCAGGACGAGCACGCAGCGGCCTTGAACGTCGGCAAGCTCAACTACGGCTCGCCCGGAGCGGCAACCGTGCCGCGCGGATTGGAGCTCGCGATCGCCGCCCGTGTGAGCGAGGCGGTCCGCGCGGTGCTTGCCGAGGACCACGTGCATAAACGCTACGCCGAGATGGGCGCGATTCTGGTCGGCAACCCGCCTGCGGAGCTCGGCGATCGCGTGCAAGGCGAGGCTGTAAGCTGGAAAGCGATCATCGCGAAGACCGGCGCAAGGGCCGATCACTGAGAGTGCGGCGGCGGCCTGCGCTTCTTCGGTTGGGTCCGCTTTGCGGGCAGATGAAGTGTCGCTGGTGTATCCGCGATGCGCGTCGTTCTTTCACACGTTGAGAGGAATTCGCGTCCTCAGCGCAACTATCGACTCGCTGAACCCGGTCGCTTGCCGGCCAAGAGTGGTATCGCCGCGTTCAGCTCCTGGCGCAAAGCGTCGAAAACCGAATTGACCCGAACGGCGCTCCGCAAATCGGGATGCGTCAGTATCCAGAGGTCGTTTGCGCACTCGTCGATCGGAGCGGTCAGGGGATAGGAAATTCAAACGCCCTTTTTCGAGAACGTTCAATCTATCGCCGTACCGGCGAATCGTCAATCGCCACTCAATAGGCGCCTTGGCTTGGGCTGCGGGGGACTGCTTGGCCGATGCATCGG
>JBJXGX010000047.1:0-8837 GCA_046160305.1 Burkholderiales bacterium | reverse complement strand
AGATTTATGCCGAGATAGCCCATGCCCACCGAGTAGTCGGAGCGAATCTTGCGATTGCCCGCCATCACCGTTCCGGCTTCAAGGAGCGGGATGATGTAACGATTGTCGCGCAACGTCTGCTCGATCTCCTGATAAGCGACGATATACTCCCGCTCGTTCACCGCAGCGTTCAGGCGCGCAATCAACTCATCGAGCTTCGGGTCGCAGGTGATAGGCAAAAGCCCGCCGCAGCGCAGCTCCGCGTTGAAGAGGCCCACCGGGAGTGGTGTTCCGGGCTGCGGGTGCAGCGTGACGGCCGGTTCCGGCAGCTTCTTGTCGCGCCACTCCGCGCGGTACGTCGCGTAATCGCGAAAGATGATGGTCGACTTGAGCCCGATCTTTTCCCAGTACGTGGCGAGGGCGTTCGCTGCCTCGCGCTGTTCGGGCCATCCGTTGAAACTGAAAGCCTGGAATTGCAAACTCAGATCGCCGGGCTTGACGCCGGCTTCCTGCAGCAATCGCTTCGATTTCTCCGGATCATAAGGGTCGACCGAGAGAGCCTTGTAGCCGATCGCCGAGCGCGGCGCGAATGTTGCTGCCAAAGAGCCATAACCTTTGAACAGGAACTTGTTCAACTCTTCGCGGTTGATGGCAAGCGAAATCGCCTCGCGCACACGCGGGTCCCTGAATTTCGATTCCGGCTTATGCAGCTGGAAATAGACCATCAGGACGTCGCCCGCGGGCTTGGTGAAGATCTGCATTCCGGCTTGTTTCAGGCTATCGATGTTCTCGCGGCTCACGTCGGCGAGATCGACCTGTCCGGTGCGCAGTTGTGCGATGCGGGTCGTCTCTTCCGGGATGAGCCGCAGCGTCACGCGTTTGAACCGGGGACGGCCGGCCGCAAAGTGATCATCCCGCGCCTCGAACACCATCTGCGACCCGCTCCTTCGTTCGACGAGGCGATACGGCCCGGTGCCGACCGGTTCGGTGCGGAATTTGTCCAGACCGGCGGTCTCGAAGTATTTTTTCGAGACGATCATCGACTCGGTGCCGGAAGCCAGTGGCGTCAAGAGCTGAAGAAAAGCGAAGGACGGCGCCTTCAGCGTAACCACGACGCGATATTTCGATGGCGTTTCGATGCGCTCGATTGCCTGCGTTATCGTTCCGCCGAAGGGGGTCAGATTGTCCTTGCGGCCCAGCCGCTCCAAGGAAAATTTCACATCATCCGCAGTGAGTTCCTCACCATTCGAGAAGCGTACGCCCTCGCGCAGCAGAAACGTGACCGTCTTGCCGTCGGCAGAGACCTGCCAGTCGCGCGCGATGCCGGTGGCTTTCGAAGCCGATTCGTCTTTGGCATCCGACCCGATGAGCGGATCGAACAGGAGCTGCATGTACTGCTTGTTGAAGCTCGGTCCTCCAATCGGATCGAGCGACTCGTTGCCAAGCGTGCTGAGAGCAACGACGAGCGAGTCCTGCTGGGGAGCAGTGGAGCCCTTTTTTCCTGGATCGGCGGCAAAGGCGGCCATGGCGAGAAACGCCGCGCTCAGGCCAAGCAGCATCTGATGCCACCGCGACGCGCGCGCCTGAATAGACTGGAATTGCCGCGAAACGCTGGTCGGTGCAACCATGGGAATCCTCATTTTTTGTTTGTAGGTTGGAATGCAGCTGCGGACGATTCTAGTGCTCAACGCCCTCAATGAACGATTTGAGCGCGCGGTTGAGCGACTCGGGCGCTTCCACATAAGGGCAATGACCACTATCGGGAAGGATCATCAACTTGGCGTTGGGGATGGCCGCCGCCAGTTCTTCCGACAGGCGTGGCGGTATCGAGCCATCATGTGCGCCGCCGACAACCAGGGTCGGCACTCGAATAGCGCCCATCGCATCGCGTGCCCGGTAGCTGAACGTGGCGATCATCCCGGCCCGCTGCAGAGCACGAGGATTGTGAATTGCAAGCTGATAGAGATAGTCCCGGTGCTCCTGGGCGACATGCGCAGCGAGGGCCCGCTGAAAGACCGGAGCGTAATAACCCTCGAGCGTCGGTGACTTGTCGAACATCTCGAGCCGCCACTCGAGCGTGGCACCTTCACGCGGAGGCTCGCAGGATGAACAGACGAGGGAGATCGATTGCAGGCGTTCGGGCTCGCGAAGCGCCATCTGTTGCGCGATCATGCCACCCATCGACACGCCGACGATGTGCACTTTCGAGTATCCGAGGTGATGCACGAGGCCGAGCAGATCAGCAGTATGGTCTGTGATTTCGTATACGTTGCCTTCCGGTTTGTCGGAACGGCCGTGTCCGCGCACATCGACCGTGATCACCGGCCGATCCTGCGCGAAGGCGAGAACCTGCTTTGCCCAGATCGTGTGATCGGAAGACAGGCCGTGGACGAAGATCACGGGTGGACGCGCGGGAAGCCAGTACGGCGCCGCGTTGACCTCTTCATAGTAGAGATGGATTCCGTTGACCGCGGCTCTTGGCATGCGCTCTCCCAAAGAGGAACATCGAGTGGCGACCGGCGTTGGTGCACGGCTCCGCGGGTCAACTATATGCCACCTCGATGTGACCCACAATGACCTGGGTCGACGCGGAAAGCCGAACGTCTCTGATGAACGTCGGATCGGCTGGCTGCGCTTCGCCTTGGGCGGGCTGCGAAACGGACGCCGAGCGCAACGCTGCATTGGGCACGCGTACGCCGTGGAACAGGATCAATTGCACCTGGCGGCCTTCAAGTGAAACGTGCGTACCCAGGGCCGAACGCCGATTACCGCTTACGTCAACAAAGGGATTCATCCGCGCAGGCGCGGCGCCGGCTATAGCGCGAATGAGATTCTGCCGATCCAGCCAGCACTGCTCGTGGGGATGCAGGGCTGGTGCAACACGATTTGTTCGATCCTGCGTCTCGGTACTTATGGAGCAATGCGAGGTTTGATTTTGCTAGCGCTGGCCAGGAGCTCGGAGTAACTTGGCCAACCCGACCAGCCAGACCATTCCAATCATTCGGAACGCGCGCCATGCCTCAGCCCCCCGAAATCTTCGATGTTCGCGCCCTCAATGCGCGGCACCATGTGCATCCGATGGCCGACCCGAAGATGTACCGCGACGCCCCGCCGCTCATTCTCACCGGCGGCTCGGGATGCTATCTGACCGATATCGACGGCCGGCGCTACCTGGATAGCGCCGCCGGGCTCTGGAACATCAACGTCGGTCATGGCCGCGCCGAGGTGAAAGCCGCCATCGTCGAGCAGTTGGATCAACTCGTCTACTACCCGATCCAGGGCTTGTCGAATCCGCCGGCGATCGAGCTGTCCAAGCGCCTGGTCGACATGTTCGCCTGGGAAGGCATGACCAAGGTGCTGTTCTCCTCCGGCGGCGGTGACGCCTGCGAAGGGGCCTTGAAGCTCGCACGCCAGTACTGGAAGCTGGTCGGCCAACCCGCGCGCACCAAGTTCATCTCGCTCAAATACGCGTATCACGGCACGCACTTCGGCGGCTTGTCGGCCAACGGCAATACGCGTTATCGGGAAGCCTACGAACCGCTGCTCCCCGGCTTCATTCAGATCGACAGCCCGTTTGCGTATCGCAACCCATGGACCAACGACCCCGATGCGCTCGGTCGCTTGTGCGCGCAGATGCTCGAGCGCGAGATCACCTTCCAGGGTCCGAATACGGTGGCGGCGTTTATCGCCGAACCGATCCAAGGGGCCGGTGGCTTGATCGTCCCGCCGGCGAACTATTGGCCGCTTGTGCGCGAAATTTGCGATCGCTACGAGGTACTGCTGATCGCCGACGAGGTGGTCACCGCGTTCGGCCGCACCGGGGCCATGAGCGGCAGCCGGCTGTGGGGCGTTCGGCCGGACATCATGGCGATGGCCAAGGGGATCAACTCCGGCTACGTGCCGCTGGGCGCGACCATGTGGAACAATCGGGTCGCGACCGCATGGGAGCGCGCCGATCCGCTCGCGGTGTTGATGCATGGCTACACCTACTCGGGCCACCCGCTCGCCTGCGCAGCGGCGAATGCCACCATGCGAATACTGGTCGAAGAAGATCTGGCCGGCAATGCGGCACGGCAAGGGGCGTATCTCCTTGAGCAACTTTCAGATCTGCCGGCGCGCCACGGGTTCATCGGCGAAGTGCGCGGCAGGGGGCTGATGGTCGGCGTGCAGTTCGTGCGCGACAAGGCGACGCGCGAACCGTACGCGTCATCCGATCCACTGCTGCGACGGGTGGTGGCGATCGGGCGCGAGCTGGGCATCTTTCTGCGCTTCGCTGGCGAAAGCTGTCTCGCGCTGTCGCCGCCGCTGGTGATCCAGCGCAACGAAATAGACGAAATGGTCGGGTTGATCGGGCGCACGCTGGAGATCCTGTCGGCGGAGTTGCCTGGGAGCTAGGGATCTTCGCGGCAGAACGCGCGAAGCGATCGTGGTCGACTACAAGCACCAGTTCAACCAGCACCTTACCCAGCAAATTCAGATCGATGTCAATCAGCGCACCACCGAGCTGTTTGCGCGTGATATGGTAATCGGCGATGCTGTTCCTCAGCCTGTGGCAACCGATGCAGCAGAACACGATCCATCGCGTTTCCGTCGGGCCGTGCCGAATTTGCGCAGTGCGTGATGCGATCCCCCGAACCTGAGGAGCCGGACGATGAGTGTGCGCTACGAAGACCGATTGAACCGCGTGCATCAGCCGGTAGGCCACGATCCGCGCGACGCCGAAGCGATCGACATCGGGGAGCACGGTTTGTCGATCTACGCCAAACGCATCATCGCGATTCACAACGCGCTGCTCGAAAAAGGCATCTTGCCGACCTTCGATCCGATCCGGCGCACCGCCGAAGAAGTCGATGCGCTCGTCGCGGCTGGAACGCCGCCCGAGACGGTTCCGCCCGCGCTACGTCGACGTTTGCCCGATTACTACGAGCGCCGCGTGCTTGCGATCGAGAAGTGGCTCGTGGACCAAGGCGTGATCAGCGCGGCCGAGGTACGCGCCTACGCCAATGCGCTCACCGTGCCCGATGCACTGAAGTGAGCGCGGGAATGGCATCACGATTTCAACCGGGTGCGCGTGTTCGCGTCGTCGACGTTCTGCGGCCGGGCCACATTCGTACGCCGACCTGGTTATTCGGCAAGTGCGGCGTCGTCGAGTCCTTTCACGGCGCGTTTCCCGACGCCGAAAAGATCGCTTACCACGCGTACGGGCTGCCGCCGGTGCCGCTCTACTTCGTTTCGTTCAGCCCGCGCGAGGTCTGGGGCGAACAAGCGAAGGGCAGCACTGCGAACGACAAGATCTACGCCGAGCTCTACGAGCATTGGTTGCATCCTGCGTAGCGACATCAATCGAGAGGAGCTGCGATGAGCGGCCCGCAAATTCAAAACCGCTATCCGTTTCGCAACATCCCGCAAGTCGCGGATCTGGGCCACGCGCACGCGCCGCAACGCGAAAACGATCCCGCGCTCGCTTACTGGGAAGCGCGCACGCAAGCGCTGGCGAGGCTGCTGGATGCGAAGAGCGTGGTAACCGCCGACGAAGTGCGCCGTCACGTAGATCTGATTGAAACCGTGACGCCGATGCTCGGTGCACGGGTGGTTGCGCGCGCATGGGTGGATCCGAACTTCAAAGGGCTCTTGCTCGCCGATGCCAAGCGCGCGTGTACGAGCATGGCCATCGACATCCGGCCGATCGTGCATCTCACCGTGCTCGAGAACACCGCCGACGTGCATCACGTTGTGGTCTGCACGCTCTGCTCGTGCTATCCGCGCCCGCTCCTAGGCGAACCGCCCGGTTGGTACAAGAGCACGGCGTATCGCAATCGCATCGTGGTCGAGCCGCGCGTGGTGCTGAAGGAGGCGTTCGGTCTTGACCTGCCGGTGCATATGGCGCTACGTGTCGTCGATAGCACCGCCGATTCGCGGTTCTTCGTGTTGCCGCGCCGGCCGGCACGCACCGATACGTGGAGCGAAGGCGAGCTCATGAGCCTCGTAACCCGCGACAGCATGGTGGGTGTCACGCATCCGCTTGCGCCCGATTTGTAAGTCGAGCCCGATCGCGTTACCCCCCTGTTGGTGCACTTCACGTCCAGGTTGCGAGGTTCTGCGCAGCAAGCGGCGCGGTGCTCGACCGGTGCCATTCATATCGCAGCGACCACAACAGCCGCTCGCTGGTGTTGTGAATTTCCTATGCCTTTTCGATCCGCTGCTTCGCACGCTTCGGGATCTCGAAGGACGGCAGCCCCGCGGCCTTCCAACTCTCCAAGCCACGCTCCATGATCTCTTTGGCCGGCAGCGACAGCGGGCCAGCGTCGTTCTTCGAGGTGGCATCGATCACGATCTTGGACCCCATCGTGCTTTGCGCATGCCGCGAGCGTATCGATGGATCCATATGAATCGGAAAGAACACATCGTCGATGATTACGGTGTCACGTGCCGGATTGAAGCGCGCGTTGAGCGCCCAATCGATGTGCTGCGGATCGCGGATGTCGACATCCGCATCGACGATCGTCACGCGCTTGAGCGGCGAGATCTCCGCGAGGAGCCGGCCGACCTTCTTGCCGTGCGCGGGATATTTCGGCGTCATCGCCACGATGCCGTGGCCGAGTAGTCCGCCGAACGTTTGATCGATCGCGACGTCGACGACGCTTGTCTCACCCAAATCGACACGGAGCACCTTCATCAGATACCCCGCGTTGGTGAGGCTTTGCATGATCACCGACTCGGAGGGCGGCATCTGGCTCGTGTAGCCGTAGTAGATCGGATCGTGCTGATGGGTAATCGCGGTGATGCGCGCGACGGGCCGGTCTTCCACGGGGCCCATATAGCCTGCGAACTCACCGAAAGGTCCTTCCTTTTGCATCTCGCCCGGATGCACGAGCCCCTCGATGATGATCTCGGCGCTCGCCGGCACGAGCAGCGCGTTGGTCTTGGTGCGCACAACGTCAACCGGCTCGCCGATCATGCCGCCCGCGATGAAGAGCTCGTCCGCATTTGCGGGCAAATTCGCAAGCGTCGCGAGATGCACCGCAGGTTGCGCCGCAATCACCCAAGCCACTGGGGCGGGTTTGCCTCGGCTGGTCCATGATTCGATGTTGACCGTGCCTTGCCGATTGGGTGAGAAGTTCACGATCACGCTGTGCTCATCGCGCACCTGTGTGCGATAGACGCCCATGTTCTGCACGCCGGAGTCGTGGTGGCGAGTGATGACGATGGTAGTGATGTAGGGCCCGGCGTCTTTGCCGGGCGTCCAAACAGGGATGGGCAGGAGGCTGAGCTTTGCATCGTGCGCGCGAAGCACGACCTCGTGGCACGGCGCGCTCGAGACCTCGCGTGGCGCAATCGGATTGCAGCACGCATGCACCCAAGCGTCGTTGATATCGTCGACTGTGACGTTGAGCGCGAGCGCATACGTATCGCGCGAGGCGCCGAGCGCCCCGGTTACGATGGGGATCGTCGAGCCGATGACGTTCTCGAAGACCATGCCGAAGCGCTCGGCCTCGGGAAGCGCCTGGTACATCCATTTCGCCAAAGTGGCCGGCTCCCACAATCGATCCACCGGCTTGGTGATGCGTCGCAATCGCCCGCTCGATTCGAGCGCAGCCAGAAATTCGCGCATGGTGCGATGTGCTTTCGGCGGTGCATTGTGAATGGCCATCGCGAGTCTCCTCGTTCAAGTAGTGGTCAGCCCGTGCGCAGCGGCCCCAGCTTCGCCGTCACCGGCGCATTGCTTACGCGGAACAGCACGGCGTCCGCGCTGGCTACATGCGTGTGCGCACGCCAGGCTGGCACTGCAATCACATCACCGCCCTCCCACGCGCCGGCGAGTCAGTACATGACCTGGCCGCCGTTGGGATGAATGACCTGCCCGCAGAAGAACTGCGCTTCGTCCGACGCGAGAAAGACGTAAGCCGGAGCGACGTCCCCCAATGTGCCTAGTCGCTGCAGCGGCAAGCTCGCCGCGATGCGCTGCTTCGCTTCGTCGGGCAAAGGATCGAAGCCGGTGTCGATCAATCCCGGCCCGACGCCATTCACAAGGATGCCGTGCGGCGCAAGCTCGCGCGCGAGCGCGCGCGTGAAACTGATGAGGCCGCCCTTCGAGGCCGAGTAGGCGCTGTAGCGCTCGCGACCCAAGTGGCCGAGCTGCGAGCAGGTATTGATGATGCGGCCGCGCTGACGTGGAATCATGCGCCGCGCCGCTTCGCGCGAGCACAGAAAGACGCCGCGGAGGTTGACGTCCAGCACGCGATCCCAGTCATCGAGCGACATATCCACGAGCGCGCGCGAGAGCTGAACGCCGGCGTTGTCCACCAGAATGTCGATGGCGCCGAGCATCCCCTCGGTGGCTGCGAACAGGTTGACGACGTCCGCTTCGCGCGTCACGTCGCAACGGACCGCTTGAGCCCGCCGACCCATGCTGTTGATTTCTTCGACCAGGGTCGCGGCGTCGCGCTCGCGATTGATCCAGCCGAGCGCGATATCGGCCCCCTCGGCGGCAAACGCGAGCGCGACACCCCGTCCGATGCCGGTGTTGCCGCCGGTGACGACCGCGATGCGATTCTTCAATCTCATGAAAGGAGCCCGATAGCGTTCGTGCGGATTCGCGTGGTCAGCGTGCCGCGACGATCCGGTGTGAAGAGTATCGCTCAACCGTCGCTATTCAACCAGCCCACGGTGGCGGCTACAATGCCCGCGATCGAAACTCGACCAGCAGGACCACCACCGTGAACAAGCTGCTGTGGAAAGGAAAAACAAACGGCATTTTGTGCTCACCGTGCCGGTACGGTGCCCCGGCGTGCGGCGCGAGGTTGTTCAATTGCGGTCCGTTCGCCGCGAGCGCAGTGGGAAAATAGCGCGTTGATGAG
>JBJXGX010000046.1:0-3071 GCA_046160305.1 Burkholderiales bacterium | reverse complement strand
ATTTGCCTTGAGGCGCGCCGGCCATCGCGCGATGAGGGGTACGCGAATTCCGCCTTCGAGCAGATCCATCTTCTTCCCGATAAACGGCCACACATCCGAAAACCGCTCGCCGCCGTTGTCGCTGGTGAACACGACGAGGGTGTTGTCCGCGGCGCCGGTCTGCTCCAGGGCCGCGAAGATCTTGCCGATCCCCTCATCCATATGGTGGATCATCGTTTGATACGTCTCGATCGAGCCACCGTCAAAATGCGGAATGCGCGGACCGATCCGTTTCGATTCGGCCTCGTCGGCACGCGTCTCCCACGGCCAATGCGGCGCGGTGTAATGCACGCTTAGCAGGAACGGTTTGCGGCTTCCGGCCTGCCCCTTGATGTACTCGACCGAACGTTCGGAGATGAGATCGGTGAAATAACCGGACTTGAAAACTTCCGTCTCGCCCTCGAACAGGTCGTGCGTATCGCGAAATTTGTGGGAGAAATAGTCCACGCCGCCCGCGTGAATACCGAAGAATGTTTCGTAGCCGCTTTTCATGGGACCGAAGTGCGGCGGGAAGCCCAGGTGCCACTTGCCGATGAGCGCCGTCGCGTAACCGGCATCGCGCAGCAACGAGGGCAGGGTCGGATGCGGCGGTGGCACTCCCAATGTCGGACTGCCTTTCGCCCGCTCGGCGAGGGGCTCTTCGGCGGCGCCCGGCAGGCGATACTGATAGCGGCCGGTGATGAGAGCGAAGCGGGTGGGCGAACAGACCGAAGAGTTCGCGTAGCCGTCGGTAAAGCGCAGGCCGCTCGCGGCCATTCGGTCGAGCATGGGGGAACAATTCGAGCGGCCTCCATAGCAACCGAGGTCGGCATAGCCCAAGTCGTCGGCGAGGATGAATACGAAGTTCGGCTGGCGTGGATTGTTCATTTGGAGAGTGTGCTACCGTAAATCGCTTGCATCGTGGGTGGGATCGGCGTGGCCGTCATTATCCAACAGGACCAACACTTCAACTCAATACTTCGCATGGACACTAAAACTCCTTTCGCTATTGGTGAGTCCACAACCCGCGTCGAGGATCAGCGTTTTCTCACGGGTCGCGGGCGTTACATCGGTGACGTCAATCTCCCCAATCAGGCCTATGTCGCTTTTGTGCGCTCGCCGCATGCGCACGCGGCCATCCGCGGCATCGACAAGCACAGGGCGCAAAGCATGGCGGGTGTCCTTGCCGTCTTCACCATCGACGATCTCGGGGCCGACCTGGGCACCACTACGGTCACCTTCAAGCGTGCGCGGCCCGACGGATCGCCGATGTTCTGGCGCGCGCACCCGGGCCTTGCGCGAGCGTTCGTGCGGCACATCGGTGAACCCGTGGCGATGGTGATCGCCGAATCGAGCGCGCTGGCCAAGGACGCCGCCGATGCGCTCGATGTCGACTATGAGTCCCTGGCATCGATCACCGATACCGCCGGCGCGCTCGATCCGAAGGCGCCTCGCGTGTGGGCGGAGTGCCCCGACAACATCTCGCATATCTTCTCGATCGGCGATCAAACGGCCACCAATGCCGCGTTCGGCAAGGCCAAACATGTCGTGAAACGGCGCTATGTCGTGACACGCGTCCACTCCCAATACATGGAGCCGCGGGCGGCGATCGGTGCCTACGATCCGCTTGATGAGCGCTTCACATTGCATGCGGACCTGCAAACCTTGTATCGGGCGCGCGAGCTGCTCGCCAAAGATGTCTTCAAGATCCCGGAGAACCGGGTCCGTGTGATCGCCTACGACGTCGGTGGTGCGTTTGGGGGCAAAGGTCCGCAGGCGGTTGAGCATCGGCTGTTGTTGTGGGCCGCGAAGCGTCTGGGGCGGCCGGTGAAATGGCAGGGTGATCGCAGCGAGACCCTGCTCTCGGATGAACATGCGCGCGACAACATTCATGACGTCGAGCTCGCGCTCGATGCCGACGGGCGCTTTCTCGGGCTGCGTTCGCATTGGATCGCGAACGTCGGTGCGTACATCAACTCGGATCGGAACTTCCAGGCGTCATTCCAGAACACGCCGGGCATGGTGGGGGTCTACGATTTCCCGGCGGCCCATGTTCGATTCACCTGCGTCATGAGCAACACCGGATCGCTTGCGCCGTATCGCGGTGCGGGCCGACCGGAGGCCACCTATGCCACGGAGCGATTGATCGATGATGCGGCACGTGAGCTCGGTTTCGATCCGATCGCGCTGCGTCGCAAGAATCTGATTCGGCCCGAGCAGATGCCGTGCAAAACGCCGCTCGGCTATCTGTATGACTGCGGCGAATTCGAGAAGTGCATGGATATGGCGCTCGACCTGGCCGATTGGAAGGGCTTTGCGGAACGACGCAAAGGTTCGAGTGCGAAAGGGTTGCTGCGCGGCATCGGTGTTGCCAATCCCATTGAGCGCGCGGCGGCGCCCGGCTTCGAATATGCGGAGCTGCGCTTTGAATCGAACGGAAAGGCCACCGTTCTGATGGGTAGCAAGAATCAAGGACAGGGTCACGAGACCACCTTCATGCAGGTGCTCGGTTCCAAGCTCGGACTTGCGCCGGAGGATATCCATTACGTCGACGGCGATACCGATCGCGTCGCATTTGGCGTCGGCACGTTCGGTTCACGCACCGCCGCAATCGGTGGCTCGGCGCTCGCCATCGCCGCCGGGAAGGTCGTGGAGAAGGGCAAGCTCATCGCCGCGCATCTCCTGGAGGCTGCACCGGCGGATCTTACGTTCGCGGCCGGGCGTTTCGTGGTCGAAGGCACGGATCGCGGCGTATCGCTCAAAGAGGTCGCGGCCGCCGCCTTCACGCCGGGCAAGCTCCCACCGGGCATCGAGCCCGGCCTTTTCGAGAGCGGCATCTTCTCGCCCGAGGACAACACCTATCCGTACGGTACGCACGTGTGCGAGGTCGAGATCGATCCGGAAACCGGCGTCGTGCAGATGGTTCGCTACGTCGTATCGGACGATGTGGGCACGGTCATCAACCCGCTCCTTGTGAAGGGGCAGATCCACGGCGGCGTCGGGCAGGGCGCGGGGCAGGTGCTGCTCGAACGGATCGTGTACGACAAGGAATC
>JBJXGX010000045.1:0-31766 GCA_046160305.1 Burkholderiales bacterium | reverse complement strand
CGCCAGCCGCGCAATCGCCCGTCCGGAAGCCGCACCGCACCGCTATACATGCAAACCGGCAACTCGTGCGCGAGCGATATTCCCTCGATCCATTCGATTCGAAGGGCGGGCTTGTTCGGTATGGCTGCATCGGCAATCAACGCCGCGCCCGCGCCGTCCGATAACATCCAGCGCAGAAAATCCTTCTCGAAAGCGAGCCGCGGCGTGCGCTCGATATCACCGGCACTCTGCTCGGACTCGACTTCGAAATTGCGCCCGAGCATGAACGTGGAAGCCAGTTCCGACCCTGTGCTCACGGCACGGCGCGCGCCACCGCTCTTTACGCTCAACCAGGCGTACTTCAGCGCCGCGAGCCCTGCGGAGCAGACACCGGCGGTGGACAGCACCTCCATCGCTGCTTCGCCCAACTCGGCATGCACCATGTTGGCGTGCGCGGGCTTCAACTGGTCGGGTGCGGAGGTGCCGCATGCCAAGAGATCGAGATCGCGGACGCACCATGCGGCCCGCTGCAAAGCGGCACTCACCGCAAGGGCAGTGAGTTGCGCGTTGTTGTGCGTGAGGCGTCCGGTCCCCGGATCGAGCGCGTAGTGGCGGGTCTTGATGCCATTGCTTCGCAATGTGACGCGCTTGGCGCGTGAGGGCCGGCCCCCGACGGTTCCCAGGACCTGCTCGATCTGCTCGTTGTCCACCGGCGCGTTCGGAAGAAACTTTCCCAGCGCTACGATATAGGCGTGATCCGGCACGGAGGCACTTCTCGATGTAGTTTGACGCGACGGCATCGCAGCGCGTTTTCTCGATGCGAATCGACCGTGGCGATGCCGCGGGCAGTCTACTATCGATCGTACTTCGCCAACCGTTCACCGGACGATCCGGACGGTAATTCCTGGGCATTTGCCTGCCTGCGGACACCGCTGCGCAGGCGCGCGAACATAACCGTGATCGCCGTGGTAACAGGTAACACCGTAAGAATCATCGCGACCAGGAACACCGCGTAGATCACGAGGACGGGTTTGCGTCGCGCGCTGCCCGGTGGTCCCAATGCGCGCAGCAGCCGACCCCACACGCGAAAGCTCCGATGCCCGATTCGTTCGGCGAGCATCGTATGGACATTGACCTTGACCGCCGCGAGGCCGCGCAGGAAAGGCCCGGGTGCTCCGCGCGCGATATCGGGGAGCGCATCGGCGAGCGCGCGGCCGAATCGGGCGGCGCGATCGATTTCGCGAGCGCTGACCCCGGCCTCGGGCAACATGCCCAATAGCGGTCCCTTGTTGCCGGTCAATAACCACCACGGGGTCGTAATGAATGTCGACCACATCGGACCCGAATCGGTGAAGACGACGTTGTCGGCGATCCGTGCACCCAGGGTTCCGAGCAACTCGATCATCGAACGGTGCGCGGTGATCCACATATTGCGGCAGCCGATGACGGTGACGATGCGCTTTCCCCGCAGCAGGCCGGCCTCGTGGGAACGCAGGAAGCCGGTGATCGGCAGGGATGGCGCGAGGAACCACACCTGGTAGGCGAGCACGATCAAATCGTAGTCGTCACGCAGCCCCCCGGACGCCACCGCCGGCGGATCGAGATAGACGGATTCAGGAAAGGCGTCGAGGAATCCGAGAAACGACCAGGGAAAAGGGTACGCCGGTCGCGGCACGATCGCATGCCAATCGATCCGCACATCGTCGCGACCGCCGAGGGGTGCGAGCATGGAACGCACGATGCGCGTGAGCTGACCGGTCTGGGAGTAATGAACGACGAGGATGCGCAGGGCCATCGTGGCTCGCAATATGCCACAAGGGACCTGCCGCCGATTGCATTTCGGCCGGCAGGGCGCTGGCGGTATCATCGGGCGTATCGAACCTACCCGAGGGCATCCGATGAATGTCGCCACCGCTTCGCCACAGACCCGATGGCCCTTCGGTGCGCGTCCGCTGTCGCCCGCGCTCGGCATCGAGATCGTCGGCGTGGATTTCGCGCAGACCATCGAGCCGCCGCTCTTCGCCGCGATCCATGCGGCATTCAATCAGCACAAGCTTCTGCTGTTTCGCGGACAGGAAGTGCCGCCCGGCCAGCAAGTCGAACTCGCCCGATTGTTCGGCGAGGTGCAGATTCATGTGATGAACCAATATCACACGGGCGGATACCCCGAGCTCTATCGGCTATCCAACCTCGATGCGAACGGCAACCCGAGCGGCAAGCATCCGGACAAGGGCACGATGGCATGGCACACCGACGGCTCCTGGCAACGGCGCACGGGCCTTGCGACCATCCTCTACGCCGAGATCCTTCCGGACCAAGGCGGCAATACGCGCTGGGCCGATATGGTCGGCGCCTACGATGCGCTCGATGCAACCTGGAAAGCCCGCCTCGCGAATCTGCGCGCGATCCACAACCTCGATTTCTCGCGCAATCGCCGCCATGGCGAAGATCCGATGACCGAGGAACAGAAGCGCAAGGTGCCGCCGGTCGATCATCCGGTCATTCGCACTCATCCGGATACCGGCCGGCGATGCCTCTATCTTGGTGACCATGCGGAATCGATCGTCGGGATGGGCTACGACGAAGGCCGAACCCTGATCGAGGAAGTCAACGCCATGGCCATCCAGCCTGATCTTGTCTACGAACATAGATGGCAGCCGCGCGACCTGATGATCTGGGACAACCGCAGCACCTTGCACCAGGCGATGCCCTACGACGAGGCGCGCGAACGGCGCGTGGTCCGCCGGTGCACGGTGATCGGGGACGTGCCGCGGTAGGCGGAGGGCAGGGTCAGGTCTTGTGTTTTGCCTTGAGCCACAGCGTGGCGACGATCTCTAGGCAACGTCACCTGACAGGCCATGCCAGGAAATTCAATGCGGGCAAAACTCAAGACCTGACCCCATCGCATCAGTCGTGACCCCATCGCATCAGTCGTATTTCCGCACCCGCTCCGCAAACTGTTTGTAGCCGAGAAAATCCTCGAGTTCGGGAACGCGTTCGCGCCAGCCGCCAACGCGATCACCATGCGCCTCGGCGCGCAGGGTCGCGAGCGCCTGCTTGACGGCCGAGTACTGGACGGTGAGTGACACGCCGTAATACAGCACGATCGCGATGCCCGCGCGCTCTTCATCGGCGATCGAGAATCCGGGCGTGTCGACCGTGACGATCGGCTTCCCGACCTGGTCGCGAATCGCACCGACCTCTGGTGGCGTGAGACCGGTCGGGAACACCAGGTCCGCCCCCGCCTCCGCGAACGCCTGCATGCGACGAAGGGCCTCATCGTGATCGCCCAAGGCCCACGCCGCATCCGTGCGCGCAATGATCAGGAAATTCGGATCGCTGCGTGCATCGAGTGCCGCCTTGATGCGCCCGACCGATTCGTCGAGCGTGAGAATGCGCTGCGGAACATCGGCGTGCTTGCCGAAAGAGTGATCCTCGATGTGGATCGCGGCCACTCCGGCATTCTCGAACGCCCTCACCGTGCGCCAGATGTTCGCCGCATGTTGGAAGCCGTTTTCCGCATCGGCGATGACTGGGATTTGCACCGCCTCGGCGATGGTGCGGGCCTGCTCGACCATTTCCGGGGCCGCAATGAGACCGACATCGGCCAATCCGAATCGACTCGCGGCCGTGGCGTAGCTGCCGATGTAGACGACCGGAAACCCGGCCTGCTCGATCAAGCGCGCCGACAGCGCGTCGGTGGCGCCTGGGGCGACGACGGTCTTCCCTGCCTTTACGAGCGCGGCAAGGCGCGCGCGGGAGGTGGCGGGCATGCTGGGTTTCTACTAGGACTCATTCTCAGAAATTCACCACGGAGAAAAGGAGGACACGGAGGAAACAAAAAACCGAACCAAAACGATCACGATCACTTCCCATTCGATCCTTACCCTCCGCTTTTCCTCTGCGTCCTCCGCGTCCTCTGTGGTTATTTCTGAGAGATTGAAGGTTGAATACGCCGAGTCAAACCCCCGCCTGCGAAACGAACTTCGTGTTCAAGTACGCTTCGAGCGCATCCGCTCCCCCTTCGGTGCCATAGCCCGAATCCTTCACGCCGCCGAACGGCACCTCGGGAAGTGCAAGACCAAGATGATTGATCGTCATCATGCCCGTCTCGACTTCGGCCGCGATCGCGTTCGCGGTTTTCGCCGAGCGGGTGAATGCGTACGACGCGAGCCCGAACGGCAATCGATTGGCTTCCTTGACCGCATCCTCGAAATTGCGGAACGGATTGATCACCGCCATCGGACCGAAGGGTTCCTCGTTCATGACGCGTGCGTCGTTTGGCACTTCGGTCAGTACGGTCGGTTGGAAGAAATTGCCGGTCTTGCCGATCCGATCGCCACCGGTGCGGACCTTCCCGCCGTGCTTGATGGCATCCTGGATGCCCACTTCCATGGCCACCATCCGGCGCGGATTGGCGAGTGCACCCATGCCGGTTCCTTTTTCCATGCCGTCGCCGACTTTCACGTTCTTCGATGCGGCCACGAACTTCTCGACGAACGCATCGTAGATCTTTTCCTGCACGAGAAAGCGCGTCGGCGAAACACAGACCTGCCCGGCATTGCGATATTTGCTGCCGGAAAGAAGCTTGGCGGCGGCATCGAGATCCGCATCCTCGAACACGATGACCGGCGCGTGGCCGCCCAACTCCATGGTCGAACGCTTCATATGCTTGCCGGCGAGAGCAGCCAGTTGCTTGCCGACGATGGTCGAGCCGGTAAAGGAAATTTTCCGGATCACCGGATGCGGGATCAGGTACTCGGAGATCTCGGCCGGCACACCATACACCAGGTTGACCACACCGGCCGGTACACCGGCATCGGCGAATGCCCGAATCAATTCAGCAGGTGACGCGGGGGTCTCTTCAGGGGCCTTCACGATGATCGAGCAACCGGCGGCAACCGCACAGGAGAGCTTCCGCACGACCTGATTGATCGGGAAATTCCACGGCGTAAACGCGGCGACCGGTCCGACCGGCTCCTTGATCACAAGTTGGTACACGTTCTCGGCACGCGGTGGCACCACGCGCCCGTAGGTGCGCCGAGCTTCTTCGGCGAACCAGTCGATGATGTCCGCACCGGCCATCACCTCGGCTCGAGCTTCAGGCAGCGGCTTACCTTGCTCCTGCGTCATGAGGGGGGCAATCGCATCGGCCCGCTCGCGCAGCAGGTCGGCGGCCTTTCGCATGATCTTATAGCGATCGAACGCCGAAACCCGGCGCCACTTCTTGAAACCCTTGTCGGCGGCTTCGAGGGCACGGTCAAGGTCGGCCCGCTCGGCATGCGCGACCGTACCGATCTGCGCACCGGTAGCGGGGTTCACCACGGGCAATGTTCGTCCGGCGGCGCTTGGGCCCCACTGACCATCGATAAACAACGATATGTTCGGATACATGGATGCTTCTCCCGGGTAATCGCGCGACGAATGCGCCTCGAAGGCCGCCATGGTAGCGCCGGGCCGGAATTCGGTTTGGACGGTGCCCCCACGGTCAGGGCGTCGACGAGGGGTTGAAAGGTCGCGAAGAGCGGGCCGCGCGGCACAATCCGCGCCGGTATAGTGGCCCCTGGAGGGTTCCGCCTAGGCTGAGGGGCGGAAAAGTCAATTCGCGTGTCGATCGCGTTAGGTGGCTGAATGTCGATTACCCTGCCGCAAATTGATCCATTGAGCGTGCCTTCTGATGGTCTTCTGTAGTCAAGGACGTTTCTTCACGCCCGGACGAATTCGGATTGCGATCGGCATCCTCGCGGGATTGCTACTTGCAGGATGTGGTGGCGGTGGTGGCGACTCGAACGGCGGTGGAGCAGCTCCCGCGGCACAGGTCTGTCCGACGCCCAGCGCCAATGCGAACACGCTGAACGAGCGTGTCTACGCTTACCTGCAGGACACGTACCTATGGTGTGATCAAGTGCCAGTGCTCGCACCCAACACGTTCGCAACCGTGGATGCATTGGTCGACCGCGTGCGGTATCGGCCAACCGAATACGACCGCTTCAGCTATGTCGACACCGTCGCCAACTACATCGCCTTCTTCGAAGAGGGAAAATCAACCGGTTACGGCTTGGGTCTCTCGCGCCTTGCGAACAACGCTATTGCGATCACCTATACGGAGCCCGGTTCGCCGGCAACGCTGGGTGGATTACAACGTGGGCTTACGTTGCTGGCGGTCAACGGCTTCACGACCGCGCAACTGGACGCCGGTTTTGGTGGCGGCTATCAACAGCAGCTTGGTGTGACCACCGCCGGCGTTCCGGCGCGCTTTACGGTAGTCGACGGCGCGATACAGCGCGACATTTCGATCAATAGCGCCACCTATTCACTGACCAGCGTATGGCGCTCGGAGCTGCTGACGCCAACGTTGGGTTACTTACAGGTGAAGCAATTCATCGCGACCACCAAGGCGGAAATTCGCAGCACCTTCGCCCAGGCGGGCTGGAACGCGGTGACCGACCTTATCGTCGATCTTCGCTACAACGGCGGCGGGCGCGTGACTGAGGCCTCACGTCTGGCAAGCCACATCCTCGGTGCACCCCACGCCGGCAAGGTGTTCGCCTCGTTGCAATACAACGTGCGTCAGGCGCCGGGCAACAACTTCACTTTTACATTCGGTGATACCGAAGGAGGCGTGTCATTCCTTCGCGCGACCGCGATCCGTCGCGTGGCGGTGATCGTTTCCCAGCGCACTTGCTCAGCCTCGGAAGAGGCGCTCGCGTCCTTGCGGGCGATACTGCCGTCGGCCAACTTCTTCGTCGTTGGCGGTAGCGCGACCTGCGGCAAGCCGTTCGGATTCTTGCCCCAGGCATTTCAAATGCGCCCGGGCATCGACGATCCCAACGATCCGGTCGTCAACGCGATCAATTTTCGCAGCATCGCGGCGGACGGTACGACCGACTACATCAAAGGCTTCCCGCCGCGATGCGTGATCGCCGATGATCTCACCCGCGCGTTGACGGATCCCAACGAAGCGCTGCGCCGAACCGCCCAAACGGCGGTGGAAACAGGTGCATGCCCGCCCGGCACCGCCGCGGTCGCGCGCGCGCAGCCGTTGGTCGAGCGCGAGGCGACGCTGCCTGATCCTCTCCCTGCGGGCCTCAAGCGCGATCACACGACCTGGTAGTACGCGCTCCGCTGGGCGGCCGAGCGGGCGCTCGCCGTGACGATACCGCCGAGGTCAACGCGGTCAAGAGTCGCGGGTTCGCAGTAACATCGCGCTCGGCAAACCGTCCGAAAGACCGTTCCTTCCCGGAGACCGCCTTGTCCGAAATTAAGCTCGATGTTTTCCCGCACATCATTCCGCTCTCGTACTTCGAACGAATGAAAGAGCTTGCCGCGCAGAACCCTGCCCTCGGCACGCAGATCAAGCGCTGGCTGAACGTTCCGGTGCTGTGGGACCTCGACGCCCGTATGCGCATGATGGACAAGTTCAAGGGCTACAAACAGATCCTCACGCTTTCCATGCCGGCTGTCGAATTTCTTGGCGGACCCAACGACACGCCGGCACTCGCCCGCCTGGCCAATGACGGGATGGCCGAGATCGTCGCCAAGCACCCGAAATACTTCCCGGCTTTCGTCGCCTCGTTGCCGATGAACAACGTGCCCGCGGCGCTCGAAGAAATGGATCGCGCGATCACCCGCCTCGGCGCGAAAGGCATCCAGATTTTCACCAACGTGCTCGGGCGGCCACTCGATGATCCGGAGTTCTATCCGATCTTCGAGCAGATGGCGAAAAAATACGATCTGCCGATCTGGGTGCATCCGACGCGCCCGCATAGGTTTTCCGACTACGCGTCTGAATCGAGCTCGAAGTACGAAATCTGGTGGCTGTTCGGCTGGCCCTATGAGACGAGCGCATTCATGGCGCGATTGGTCTTCTCCGGGATGATGGAAAAGCTGCCGGACCTGCAGATCATCACGCACCATCTCGGCGCCATGGCGCCGTTCTTCGATGCGCGGATCAGTCTTGGCATGGACCAGCTTGGCACCCGAACCTCGGACGAAGACTACACGCACATTTTGAAGCGCATGGCCAAACGCCCGGTCGACTACTTCAAGATGTTCTATGGCGACACGGCGGTGAACGGTTCGGCCTCGGCGATTCGTTGCGGGTTGGATTTCTTCGGCACCGACCATGTGCTGTTCGGCACCGACTGCCCGTTCGATCCGGAGGGCGGCCCGATGTTCATCCGCGAAAGCATCAAGGCGATCACAACGCTCAAGCTGAAAGACGGCGACCGGCGCAAGATCTACTTCGGCAACGCGTTGAAAATGTTGAAGCTCGATATGCCGGAGGCGAAAGCGCCGCCCAGGAAAAGCGCCAAGAGGAAGGTCGCTGTGAAGAAGAGTATTGCAGCAACCGCGCGTCCTTCGCGTAAGAGCACGAAGAAGAAACGTTAGCGGATCGGAAGAGGCCGTTCTTCCGACAACAGCGCTGCGAGTCAAAACTCCTGTCCGATGCCGAGAAAGCCGTGCAGGGCGATGTTCGTGATGCTGAAACGCGCGTCCGGTGGTCCGCTCATCTTTGGACGCGCATAGGCCGCCGTCACCGCTCCCTCGAGCGAGACGAAGGTCTTCGGCCGAAGGTAATAGCGATAGCCGCCGCCAGCGAGCGCCGCGATTCCGGACAGCCGGTAAGGTCCGTCGTAGCGCGTGCCGTTGATCGTCGCTTCGGCGTGGGTGATGACCGGCCCGGCGCCGAATCGGACCAGCCAGTTGCCGGACCGGTAGGCGCGATTGAGCGTAGCGATGTTGAATCCATGGCTCACCGAGAGGGAGCTGACGCCCTCGGGCGGATTCTCAAGATAGATCTTGTGATGGAGAAACGCGAATTCCCACGCCGATTCATCGTTCCAACGCGACGCCCGCAACATGTAATGCGGCGGTGCTTCGAAGGCGCGGGTCTCGTAATCGGCCGTCAAAGATCGCGAATATCCACCGTCTTGTTCGATCTTGAGGGGCGCGCGGAGATTGTAGGCGTTACCGAGAGAGACCTCGATCGTCCAACTTTGCGCGACTGCACAGGACACCCAGCCGCAGCCGATAAGAAGAAGGATCGCTTTCATAGATCAACCTCCTCGCGGCATGACGCCGCACGCAATCCCTTGTGATGCGGACATTTTATACCTGCGGACAAATCAGTTGCTTCGCCATCCGGTCGATGATGAAGCCTGCATCCACTGCCCACGAGACGCGCAAATTACGGGCGTAAGTTCCGCAATCCGACGCACGCAATTTAGTACAAGCGCCGCGGCACCGATGAACTGGGGTCGGTAATTCCTTAGTACTGCCCCACGAGCCCGGCCACCAATGCCACCTTCCATTTCACTTGCACGCCGGTTGCTGGGTATCGGCGCATCCGCTGTCACCGGACTGGCGGCATCTGCGCTCTACGCTGCACCCGCCGACCAAGAAGCGCATCGCGAGGCCGTTGCCCAGGCGCGCGCGGGTTCGTACGGCGAGTCGCTGCAGACGCTGGAGCGCCTTGCCCGGCAGCACATCGACCAGCCGCGATACTTCTATGACTACATCCTCGTGCTCAACTGGGCTGGACGCGATGCGGAAGTGCTGGGTATCGCGGAACGGGTACCGCCCCGGGCACCGGCGTATGTGCACGAGGCAATCGGTCGCGCGGCGTGCAATCTGGGCAAGCATGCCATCGCGGCAACACGCTTTCGCTATGCGATGGCTGCCTCACCCGAAGCGCTGACGCCGGTGATCGGACTTGCCCGCGTTCAACGCGAGAGCGGAAATCCAGCGAGCGCGCGCCAGACGTTGCTCGGTGTCGAACCCATTCATGGACGCGCCCCCGACTGGATGATTGCCCGCGCGCACGTCGCGGAGTCAGAAACCAAATATTTGGAAGCTCTCACCTATTTTCAACGCGCGCAGCAGGTGGAACCCGAACGTGCCGAAGCCATTTCGGGACAAGCGCGCATCGCATCGCGGCTTGGTGCGCCAAGGATCGCCGTCGAATTGGCCGTTCAACACCCGAAGGCGATCGACGCCAAGCAGCTCGCTTCGCTTATCGGTGATCAGGCTGCGTTGTCCATCCGGGCCGGCGCTGCGATGGCGGACGCCGAGCCGCGGGCCACAAGATTTGCAATGCTGGATGGTGCGCTCGCCGAGAGCGATGCACTCGCGATTCGCTTGGACGCGAATCCCGCGAGCATTGATGCGACCGAACGCCGCCGCCTCGTCGATCGCCTGCATGCGCTTTCGCAGCGCTATCGGATGCGCGATGCCGTGGCGCTCTTCGAGCTTCTGGTCCAGTCGGGCCACGTGCTTCCGGCCTATGGAAAGCGTGCCGCCGCAAACGCCTACCTTTATCTCGAGCAACCGCGCCAGGCACTTCTGCTTTACGAAGCAGCGGACATCGAGGACCCGGAGGACGTGATCGGACGATTCGGCCAATTCCATGCGCTGGTGGAAAACGAGCGTCATGCCGATGCCATCGCGTTTGTCGATCGTATGTCGGACGCGTTGCCGCGACGGGTCGGCGCATGGAGCGATCCCACGACCCGCGATAATCCGGACTACGTTTCGGCGCAAGTTGCCCGGGCCAATGCGAGAACCTATGCCGACGATCTCGGGAATGCGGAGCGGATGATCCGCGCGCTACGCAGCGCCGCGCCGGCCAGTCACGAAGTGCGACTCGCAAATGCCGCGCTCGATAAGGCGCGCGGGCGCCCCCGCCTTGCCGATGCCGAGTTGCAAAGCGTGATCCAACACGAAGAGGACAACGCCGGTGCACATGCCGAACGCGTGAGCGCACTCCTCGAAGTGCATGAATTTCGCGCCGCGGAGCGCGCAATCGCGGAAGCCCGACAGCGCCGGCCGGAAGACAAGCGCACGCAACGCGCCGAGCGGCACCTGGATATTCACAATAGTACGGAATTGGTCGTGGAAGCATCGCGCGGCCTTTCCCGGGGCAATGCACCGGGCGGGACCCAGGATCATGCCATCGACAGCTTCCTCTATTCATCGCCGATCGACTACCGGTGGCGCGCGTTCGGCCACCTCCACCTTGCCGAAGCGAAGTTCGAACCGGGCGATGCGAAGTGGCATCGTCTCGGTGCCGGCGCGGAGTATCGGGTTCGCGACTGGCGATTGACCGGCGAGGTGAACGGAAAACTGGATGGCGGCGGCGATACCGGTGGAACAGTCGGCGCACGCTGGTGGGCCAACGATCACTGGAACCTTGCCGGATCGATCGAGGCGCAAAGCAACGCCGTGCCATTGCAAGCGCGTATTGCGAATGTTAGCGGGAAGCGCGCGGCGGTCGAGTTGGTCCATCGGGTACACGAATCCCGGTCATTCGATGTCACGTTCGGCGTCATGGAATTCTCCGATACCAATCGCCGCCAGACGCTCTCCGGCAGCTGGGACGAACGTTGGGTGTCGGGGCCGCGGCTGAAATTGAGCACTACGCTCGGTGCGTACACGTCGCGCAACAGCCTCGCCGGAACGGCGTACTTCAATCCGGGCGACGACGCCTCGCTTTCCGGCGCCACGACGCTCGAGTGGGTCACGTGGCGCGAATACACGCGATCGTTCACCCAGCGGTTCACGGCGCTCGCCGGAAGGTATTCCCAGCAGGGATTTTCCGCGGGCCCGATCTGGAGCGGCGAGTACGAACACGTCCTCAAATGGAATGAACGGTTCGAAGTGCGCTACGGCTTGAGTCGTACCGTGCACCCGTACGATGGACGTCAAGCCGGACGCAACGCCCTGCACCTCGGATTGAACTGGAGATTCTGAACGTGACCACGCTCCATGGGATGCTTGTCGCGACGCTGTTGTCGCTCTGTTGCCTCGCCGCACCGGTCAGTGCCGCCAAGATCGAGCATCCTCCGGGATCGCTGATCATCCTCTGCTATCACGATGTCGTCGATGACGTGCGAGATCATGACGATCGATATTCCGTCGATCTCCACCGGTTCGCCGAGCAGTTGTCCTGGTTGAAAGAGGCGGGCTACGTTCCGGTGAGTCTGAGCGATGTTCTCGCAGCGCGCGCCGGCCGAAAACCGTTGCCTGCAAAACCGGTCCTGCTCACATTTGACGATGGCCATCGCAGCGTCTACACACACGTCTTCCCGCTGCTCAGGCTTTTCAAATACCCCGCGGTGATCGCGCTCGTTGGCAAATGGATGGATGGAAAGCCCGGGGAAATGCTGTCCTATGCCGATCGCCCAACCCCAAGGGAGCACTTTCTTGCCTGGGGCGAGGTCCGCGAAATGGTCGCTTCCGGGCTCATCGAAGTCGCGTCGCATTCGTACAACCTGCATCAAGGCGTGATCGCCAATCCGCAAGGCAATACGATACCCGCCGCGGTGGCGCGCGTATTCGATACGGCGACCGGCCGCTACGAGTCCGACGGCGTTTACCTTGCACGGATCGAGCGCGATCTGGCGCTGAGCGCCAATCTGATCGCGCGGGAAACCGGCACCCGGCCGCGGGCAATGGTGTGGCCCTTTGGTGCCTACAGCATGGGCACGGCGTGGATTGCCGAGTCGCTCGGCATGGAGATCGGGCTGACCCTTGACGATGGGGTCAATCGGACTGATCAATCGCTCGCCACGCTCAAGCGCATATTGGTGGGGCACAACCCGAATCTGCCGAATTTCATCAGCGAGCTTCTGGCACCGCAACCGACGCCCCGGCGCGTGATGCGCGTCGACCTGGAAGACGTGCTCGACGCCAATGTGCAAGCGCAGGAAGAAAAACTCTCGCGGCTGCTCGACCGGATCGATTCGCTGAAGCCGAACGTTGTCTATCTGCAGGCTTTCGCGGATACCAACGGTGATGGGCTCGCCGACGCCCTGTACTTTCCGAATCGTAGCCTGCCCATGCGGGCGGATCTGTATTCACGGGTTGCCCGGCAGATTCAGACGCGGATCGAGATAGACGTCTACGCGTGGATGCCGGTCAATGCGTTCGCGATCGGCGATGACGACAACCGCGCGCAACGGATCACCGAGATCTACCAGGATCTCGGGCGCCATGGTCCGCTCGACGGTGTGCTGTTCCAGGATCCGATCGCTTTCAATCGTCCGCCAGCGAATTCGCGTGAACGCATCGAAGAACTCGCCGCAACGGTGGCGCGTTTCAGCGCGCCGCTGAAATTCGCGGTCGCGCCTGGGCCGGACACCATCGATGAATGGATGGGTCGTGCAGTCCATGCGGCACAGGCAACGACGAGCGGCCACTGGCTCGATCACGTGACCATCCGCGAAACCATGGCAGGCAATGTTGCTTCGGGGAAGAGCGGCGTGCGTGAGCGGATTTCCAAGCTCAGGGAGACTAATCCGGAAGCGGCCACCCGGGTCGTCATCGAGTTGGAGGCGGTACCCGCCAAACCCGCCTCGGACAAATCGATCGATGAAGCTTCGAGCCGGATCGCAACGCGCATGCGCGAGCTGGAGCTCGCCGGAATACTCAGCTTCGGCTACGCGCCTGATCGGCCCGCGTCCGATTTTCCTCGCCTGCAAATCGTCAAGCCCGCCATGTCGCTGCGGGCCTTTCCACTGCGGTAGGCCACCATGTTCGATTGGATACAAACATTCGGCGATCTCGTCTCCGCGTTCGCCTTTTACTATCCGTTGTTCATGTCCTACCTCTGGATGGTCGGTGCGATCTTCTACCACTACCGTTTCGAGCGGCAGCATCCGCTCGCGGTCGACCAGCCACCGCGTCTCGACGCGTACCCCAAAGTGAGCATTCTCATTCCTTGTTTCAACGAGGCTGAGAACGTCATCGAGATCCTGAAGCCGCTGATGGCGTTGAGCTATCCGAATTACGACGTGATCGCGGTTGACGATGGCAGTACCGATGCCACCGGAGAGATCCTCGACCGCATGCTGAAGGTCTATCCGAGACTTCGCGTCATTCACCATGCCAAGAATCAAGGCAAGGCGGTCGCGCTCAACACCGCCACATTGATGACGCGCTCGGAGTTCGTTCTCTGCATCGATGGCGATTCGATCCTCGACCAGAACGCGATCGAATGGATGATGATGCACTTCGATTCACCGCGCGTTGGTGCGGTCACCGGCAATCCGCGCGTGCGCACCCGCTCCACCTTGTTGGGCCGCATCCAGGTCGGAGAGTTCTCATCGATCCTTGGCCTGATCAAGCGCGCGCAACGGACCTATGGCCGCCTCTTTACTGTTTCGGGCGTGGTCACTTGCTTTCGGAAACGCGCGCTCCATGACGTTCGCTATTGGAATCCGGCAGCGCTTACGGAGGACGTCGACGTGAGTTGGCGATTGCAGATGCGCCACTGGGATACCCGGTTCGAGCCTCGGGCGCTCTGCTGGATCCTGATGCCCGAGACCTTCAGCGGCCTTTGGAAACAGCGACTGCGCTGGGCCACCGGCGGAACGCAGGTGTTGTTTGGCCACGCCGGCGCATTGCTGCAATGGCGCCAGCGCCGCATGTGGCCGGTGTTCGTCGAGTACACGACCAGTGTTCTGTGGGCCTACATCATGGCCGGCCTGATCGTACTCTGGTTCATTGGGACCGTACTGGCACTTCCGGTTCCGTACCACGTGCCGACCCTGATCCCGGAGTGGACCGGCGTCGTCATCGGCACGACCTGCCTCATGCAGGTTGGCGTGAGCATGTGGCTGGATAGTCGCTATGACAAGGGGCTCGCCAAGCAGTACTACTGGATGATCTGGTATCCGCTCGTTTATTGGATGCTCAACGTCGCGACGTCCGTGGTCGCACTGCCAAAAGCAATCAACCGCCTACGAGGAGAACGTGCGCGATGGACAAGTCCCGATCGCGGTCTGCGGCCGACAAACTGATCATCGACAAACCGGAGTTGCAGACGTCCCGTCAGCGTGTGCTCTTCGGCGCCGCGACCGTCACGGCTTGGGTGATGTGGGTTTATCTATGGCTGCCGATCATTACGCTGGTAGGCTGGTACTTCGGTGTGCGCCGCTTTCGCGATGTGATGGTCACGAATTCAGGTGCCGTGCACTTTGCCCAGGTAGTCGGGTGGTACGCATTGATCATCGTCGGGATCTGCGGTGCGCTCGTCTGTTGGGCGCTCTACAACTGGGCGCGCTTCCATGACGCGAAGCGACGCGTGGTCGATCCCGCGAGTGTGAGCGCCGATGAGATGGTCGAGCGAACGCATGTGTCCAGCGAGGTGCTCGCTTGCGCACAGATGCTTCGCATCATGACCGTGCAACACGACGCGCACGGCGTGATCGTTGGAATCGATTCTCCACAGAACGGGCACGATTCCGGTTCGACATTGGCTGCGCCGTCCAGAGCCGCTGAAGTCGAGGCGATGGCCTGAGGACCTATCACGCGGTCGCGGAAGTGTTCGGAGCACACCTCCCTTCCGCCCGGTCATCGATAGCCGCGCAGTTCCTTCACCATCCAGATCGGCAATGCCGAACAAAGAAGCACGCACAGGGCGATGATGAATCCGGTCCGATAGCCGCCGGTAATGTCGTGCAATAGGCCACCCATGAACGCCCCGATCGCCGCGCCCACTGCGTTCAAGGCGTACAGCGTGCCGTAGATGGTGGCGACCCGCGGGCCGGCGAATCGGCGCGCACACATCGCCGAGATGATCGGCGCACGCACGCCCTGGCATAGACCGAACACCACCACATAGGTCGTCAGCAGAATCGCGACCGGATGGAATGACATCAAGAACAAGAGGACGACGCCGAGACCCGTTCCGGCATAACTCGCGGTAATGACGGGTCGGGGCCCGATCCGATCGGAGAGATAGCCGGTAATCGTGACGCTGATCACCGACATCACGCTGGTCACGCCGTAGGCAGTGGCTGCCGCCACCGGCGAGAACCCGGAGTCGATAAAGTAGGCGACCGATTGCGGCATCACGATGAACATCGCCATCGAGGTCATGCAGAACATGACCGCCAGCCCGCGGTAGAACGGCGTGCGACTCGCGGCGCGCAATGTCCAGCCGCTCTGACCCGTGTTCAATCTTTCGCTTTTCTGAAAATGCGGATGGCCGATGGCGAAGCGCTGCCACGGCAGGGCAATGGCGAGAATCGGCGCGGCGATGAGAAAGGTAATGCCGATGATGCGGTAGGTCGTCCGCCAATCGGATCCTTCGAGCATCATCTGCGCGAATGGCACGAATACCAGTGTGCCGCATCCCGCTGCCGTGAACGCCAATCCGATGGCGGTGGAAAGCCGGGCGCGATACCAGCGGACGAGCAATCCGGACGCCGGCACCATGCCCACCAGCGCGACACCGATGCCGACGATGAAGCCGACATACAGGTAGAACTCGAGCAATGTGGTCGTCGTGCTCGCCAGGAGATTGGCAAGGCCGAGTGACGCGAGGCCGAACAGGTACACCATGCGCGGCCCGACGCGATCGAACAAAGTGCCGACCAGCGGCGCGATGAAGCCACCGATCAATAGATAAACCGAATAGACGCTGGTGAGCTGCGAACGCGACCAGCCGAATTCGCGTTCGAGCGGCAGCAGAAATACGGCGTAGGTTTCCCCGCTGCCTCGCCCTAACAGATTGAAAAGGAAGACACTCGCGAGAACGGCGATCGCGGTGCGCTGCAGGTTGCCATTTTGGGAACCAGGAATGTCAGCGCCCCTCGAACTTTGCGTCGCGCTTTTCGCGGAACGCCCGTGTGCCCTCATCGAGATCCCGCGTCTGGCCGATATCGTGGAACGATCGCGATTCCATACGCAGCCCGTCTTCGATCGGTCGGCCCAGGGCGCGCAGCATCACCTCTTTGCCCAGTCGATGCGCGATCGGCGCGCGACCGGCGAGTTTCTCCGCATACGCAAGCGTCTCTGCAATGAGCCGGTCCTGCGGGAATACACGATTAACCATCCCCACGCGCAACGCCCAATCCGCATCGAATCGATCACCCGAGAGGAACATTTCCATCGCGTTGCCAAGACCGATGATCCACGGCAGCCGGACCAATGCGCCGTCGCAGGCGTGGAATCCCCATTTCACGTCCTGCAAAGCAAACACCGCATTCGGTGAGCAGAACCGCATATCGCACGCCAATGCGAGTTCCAGACCGCCCGACATCGCGTAGCCGTTGACGGCGGCAATGATCGGTTTCCAGATTTCCATGCTGCGGGTGATGCCGCCGAACCCCGGACCATTCGTGAAGCGTCGAACGAACTCGGGCGCCGGTGTTGTCGCAAACGGCATCGTGTAGGTCTTGAGATCGGCGCCCGCGCAGAACGCTTGCGAGCCTGCGCCGGTGACGACGGCGATACGTGCGTCGTCATCCGCATCGAACGTACGCCAGCATTCCACGAGCGCATCGTTCGCATCGAAGTCGAGCGAGTTCATCACCGTGGGACGGTTGATCGTGATCAGCCGGACATGTCCGTGCTTCTCGTACCGGATGTCGCTCATGATGGGATCCTTCGTTTTGTTCTATTCGATCGGCAGCGTTTGCGGACGCGCGGGCGATACGCCTCGATGCGTCACCTTCTGGCCATCGACGACCAACCAGCTCTGCCGCCCATAGTGCGGCAATGGCCGCGCCAAGGTCGCAAGCGCTTCGGCGTCGCGCGCCGTGATCACTACAATGGGCACGCCCCGCTCGCCGCGCGAAGCCCAGACGCGCGCTGAACCGCTATCGGGCATCTCGGACGGCCGCTTGGCAACCCCATGCCGGCTCAACCAGGCGTCGCCATCGCCGTCGCGCGTAATTACAAGCACGGGCCCCTTCGTCGGTGGCTGATTCGCATCACCCGAGGCGGGCGGGTAATCGAGAAACTTCTTCGCCAAGTCGTGCGCAGCCGCGCGAAAATTCGGATCCGCCGTAAGAATGACGAGCGTCGTTTCCGGATTGACCATGACTTGCCGAAGGATCGGCGGCGTCTCCGACGCATCGAGCCGGCGCAGAACCCGAAACGCCGGGTCGAGGACGATTTGCGTCGGTCGATTGCTGGCGGTGAGGATGAACGACTGTTCGGCCGCATCGAGCGTGAGAACATGCGGCTCAGCGCCGGAAGCCGTCTGAATCTCGATAGGAACGGGAACGTGAAAGTGCGGCGACGACTGGGCGAGCGTGATGTGAACGCGGTGGCCGGTTTCGTCCGATTCTCGCGCCACGTTGCTGATGCGGATATCAGGCAATCCGGACCGGCTCAGCCACTGCGAGAAGCTCGTGCTTAGTTCCTTCTTTGATACCGCCTCGAAGGTGCGGAGAATGTCTTCCCATGAGGCTTTGCGATATTGCTGCTCGCTCCAGAACCGGCGCAGCGCCCGATCGAACGCTTCATGACCGATCTCGTCGCGCAACATCAGGAAAATCATCGCGACCTTGTGATACCCCACGATCTGCGAGGCGCCATGATGTCGCGCGATGAAAGTCGATAGCGGACGATCCTCGGAAAGCGGAATCGCCGCGAGGTCGCGTAGCCAATCGATTCGCATTGCTCGCGCTTCCGCCGCGCCGGCTTTCTCGCGGTAGGCGTAGTCGGCCATGAAGGTGGTGAGCCCTTCCGACCAATTGCCGCGGGCATAGTCGACAAACACGCCGTTGCCCCACCAGCTGTGCAGAACCTCATGGCCAAGCGAGGTCTCGCGAATGAAGGGCAGGCGCAACACTTGAACACCGAGGTAGGTAAGCGCGGGCATGCCCAATCCGGTGGGCGTCGGACTCGATACGACGCTGAAAATGGAATAGGGGTACGGTCCGATCTGCGCATCGTATTGGTCGATGAATGCTTGCGACGCATTGATATATTCATCCGCCAGATCCGCGATCTCGGGGTGAAAATAGGTTCGCACTGTGATCGGCTTGCCCGTGCTCGTTCGCATGTCGCGCGAGGTCACGCGGTAGGGACCCGCCATCAAATCAACCCCATGGATCGGATGCGCGAACGTAAAGGTCGCGCGATATCGGTCCCCTGCCTCCGATTCAGCGATAAGGTTCCCAGGCACGATCCCCCGATGGGTGGCGGGCACATCGAGGCTGACCTTGTAGGACGAAAACGGTTCGGACAAGACCGGATGCCAATTCGCACCGACCGGCAGGAAGCTGCCGCGCTCATCGGCGACAGCCCGGTCGGCCTTCAATGGATCCCGGTGGGTCGATCCATCGCTCAAGGCGTCAAGCTGACCTTGCCACGTCACCTCCACGCGTCGCGCAAATTGGCTAGCGTCGATTCGCCAGGCACGCGGCTGCCCGGGTTGTGCCGGCACGGACAGTAGCGGCCGACCATTCACTGCAAGGGTCGACACTTCGAACCGTCGATCGAGTTGCAACATGGTCGGGGCGCCGGCAGGCAACGCAATGACGGCGCGTGCCGACAAGGAGCGCGATACAGGCGTGAGCGACACCATCAATTCGAGGGTCGCGCAAACTGCCGGTGCACCCGACCCGACAAGGATGGCCGCGACGGCAATCCACAGCGCGAGCGGAAGGACCCTGTTGCTCATTTCAGCGCTGGCGGGAATCTCGCGATCAGGTCGAGCAACTCGCCTTGACGCAGAATCTTGATCGGCAACCATGTGCCCGGTGCCTGGCGTTGCACAGCGTCCGCAACATCCACAGGCTCTTCTGCTTTGCGCCCGGCAATCTCGACAACGACATCGCCCGCCTGTACGCCCGCGGCCGCGGCGATACTGCTTGCCTCGACCTGCTTGATGAGAACACCGCCTTTCGTACGCTCGAGTCCCACGCCAAGCCTTGCGCGCTGCTCGCGCGACTCGTTCGGTTGCGCGGGTAATCCGTAGACGGCGTCAGCATAGCCGGCGACAAGATCGCCGCATTCGGCATTCGTACTCCAAGGCAGCAGCGACATCACCTCGGTGACCCCAATCGCGTTCAATTGATGCGGGACACCGTAGCCACGCGCGATGTGCCCGCTGCCAAGGATACCGACCACCAGTGGATTGCCGGCAGAGTGGTGCGCCGTCGCCAGCGATTCCGCCATTGCACGGTCCCACAACAACTGGCTTTCGACAAAGCGACGAAATGCGGGATCGTCGGCCCCGGCGTTCCGCGTCCCGGGGCGTTGGTGTTCGCGATAGACCCCGAGCAGCCATTTCGTATAGTCCGCCGGGGGCTCGGCCGGCCGGGAGACGCCTTCGCGCCGCTCGATGGGTATCGCATCGAAGCCCTTCTCGCTCACTTCGCGGGTCAGTTCGCGATTGATATTGATTGCGATCATGGGCACCCGGTTCATGCGCGCCCAATGAAAGAGCGGCAGGTACAGGCTCGCATCGAGACGCCATACATTGCGCCAATCCGTTTGCGCGAGGAACTGCGCTTCCGTCAATTCACCGGCGACCCAACGATCGAGCACGCCCTGGACACGGCGCGGGAACATCTCGAAGCCGACCACCATGCCGGGACGCGCGGCATGAAGCGCCGCGAGCATCTGCAATTGCCAGCGATGATGATCGGCGATGTCATGCTGCTCACCAAGCAGCACGATCCGGCGGGCGGACGCTCGCGATACGATCTCGCCCGAAGCAATGGGCGCTCTTGGCGCATCACCGGGTGCCACCCACGTGGCCGCGGGTACGCACTGGCCGAACGACACGCCAGGCGCCATCAGCATGAGCGACGCAATCAATGATGCGATGACCCGATTCGTCAGTTGAACCATGGCCTCAGCTTATCGGAGTCTTGGCGCCACGCGGGCTCGTCGCGAACGCCGCCCTATTTGCCGTGATACTTCGCCTTGCGCTTCTCGGCGAAAGCGTGAATCCCTTCCTTGTAATCAGCGGTGCCGCGCAGCTTCTCGTATGCGTGGCCTTCGAGGTCAAGTCCCGCGGCCGTGCTCGTGTCGTTGGCGAGATTCAGAACGCGTTTCAGCGATGACCTTGAAATCGGCGCCAAAGCGTTCAGCCGCTCGGCATACCGGTGGACCAGTTTGGTGAGGGCCTCGCCATCTTCAACGACTTCGGTGATCAGCCCCCAGTCGCACGCCTTTTCGGCGGGAATGCGCTCGCCAAGCAATACCATCTGTTTGGCGCGCGTCAATCCGATCAGGTGAACAACACGCGGTGCGCCGCCCGAACCGGGCATCTGACCGATCGAGGATTCCGGTAATGCAATGACACTATCTTTCGTGGCAATGCGAAAGTCGCAGGCCAACGCAAGCTCGAGGCCCACACCCATTGCGTACTTTTCAATCGCGGCGATCACGGGCTTGCCGGCTCGCTCCGGAGCCCCGATGTTCCACGCGAGATGCGACATGCCATCCGGAGGAATATCGAGAAACGCCTTCACATCGCCGCCTGACGTGTACACACCGTTCGCGCCGCGAATCACGATAACGCCGATATCGTCATCGTCATCCATTTCCTCGATGAGCATACGAATCTGCGATCGGCCCTGGTACGAGATGATGTTGAGCGGCGGCCGGTCGAGGATAAGCGTGCCGATGCGTCGCTCTTTGTCCAGCTCCACGCGCAGCCCATCGAGGGAGCGCAACGATTCGGCGCGGCGGTTGAGGTACTTTTCAATCATTTGTTACTCCTACAGTTACTCCTACATCTTGGTAAGGATTGAACCACAGGGGACACAGAGGGCGCAGTTGGAAGACGGAGACTTCACTGCGGATCAGCGCGAGCAGATGATCACGCAAGCCACCCATCGACATGTTGTTTCCTCCGCCTCCTCCGCGTCCTCTGTGGTTCATTCTTGAGGGATTCGTTCTTTAGCGTCTTTACGCAAGACGCTTGTAGTTTCCAGCCCGCAACTCCCGCCGCAGGATCTTTCCCACCGCCGACTGCGGGATCCGCTCCACGAACACGTATTCGCGCGGTCGTTTGAAACGGGCCAGGGTGCTTCCCGCGCAGTATGCATCGAGTTGCGCGGCCGTGACGTCGCCCGAGGCGGGCTCGACGAACGCGATCACTTTCGCACCAAGCCGCTCGTCCGGCACGCCCGCGACGGCGACCTTGCGAACGAGCGGACAGTGCGCGAGCACGTTCTCGACTTCCTCCGGATGAATGTTCTCGCCGCCTGAGATCACCATGTCGTCGACCCGACCGAGTAGATAGAGTTCGCCGTCTTCATCGAACGTACCGAGATCGCCGGTGAAATACCATCCCGCACGCAATGCACGGGCATCCGCATCGGGACGCTTCCAGTACCCCTTGAAGGCCTCCGGACTCGCACGGCTTGCGATCACTTCGCCGGATTCCCCGCCTGCGACCACGTCGTCGGGCGATACGCCCGCGCCGGGATCGGCACGCACCACGCGCAACGCCTGATTCATCCCCGCACGGCCCGCGCAGCCGGGTTTGCGATCGAGATGGTCGCAGAACGAGAATGTGTAGATCTCGCTCGATCCATAGAGATTCACCCAGAGGTCGGGCTGAAAAACTTCGGCGCAAGCGGCCGACAATGCATCGGTCATCGACATGCCCGCGTACCCGAGCTTCGATAGCGACGAAAGGTCGTGCGATCGCAGTCGGGGATGGTGGACGAGATCGTGGTAGAGCGTCGGCACGAGGAACATCGTGGTGATGCGATGGCGTGCGATGACATCGAGTGCCGCGTCGGTGTCGTACTGCGGCATGCACACGAAGGTGCCGTTCAATATCGCGCTCGAGAGCAGCACACGCACGCCCATCGTGTGATAGAGCGGCATCACGCCAAGTGACGTCTCGCCGAATTCGTAGCGGTTGTGCGCGATATGCGAGACGGCCGCACTGCGCTCGTTGCCATGCGAGCGCGGCACACCCTTGGGCCGACCGGTCGTGCCCGATGTGTAGAGCATCATGCAAGCGGTGCGTTCGTCGCCGCTGGATGGGGCCGCGATCGGGCTCGCATCGAGCAGGCTGCCCCATGTGCTCGCGCCGTCGGCCTTGCCACCGGCCACCGCGATGCGCGGCAGGTTTTCCATTCCGGCGATGCGCTGCGCTCGATGCACCGCCTCCTCCGCAACACCTTCGTATGCCACCGCGAGCGCCTCGGCATTCGCAAGACAGTAGGCGATCTCCTCCGCGGTCGAACGCCAATTGAGTGGCGTGTACACGAGTCCGAGCCATTGACACGCCCAATAAAGCGTGGCCAGTTCGTAGCGGTTCTTGAGGACCGTGATCAGGTGGTCGCCGCTGACCAGACCCAACGCCGCGAGGCCACCCGCGACCCGTTGAACCTCCGCCAACCATTGCGCGTAGGTGCGCATCGTGTCGCCATCGACGATTGCCGTGGCGGACGGCCAGCGGGCGACCGTGACTTGAAATGCTTGACCGAGATTCATGCCAAATCAGATTCGTTAGTCAAACGGCTTGCGCCAATACGGGAGCTTGTCCCGCAGCGTCGAGAATCGCTTGCACGATCCCGTGATACCCGGTGCAGCGGCAGATATGGCCCGACAACATGTCACGAACCTCATCTTCGGTCGGATGGGGATTGTCGCCCAGGAAATGCGTGGCCGAAGCAAGGATGCCTGGCGTGCAAAAGCCGCACTGCAACGCGTGATGGCGCCGGAACGCTTCCTGCAAGGGACTCAACTTGTCGTCAGGCGACAAGCCTTCGACGGTCGTCACGCTCACGCCGCGCGCCTCGACCGCGCGCTGCAAGCAACTGCGCTCCGCCACGCCGTCGACCAATACCGTGCAGGCGCCGCACACGCCGTGCTCGCAACCCACGCGAACCCCGTAGCAACCGAGCTCGTGGCGAAGAAAATCCGAGAGCAGCATGCGCGGCTCCGCATGGCCCCGGACGAGACGTCCGTTCAACGAAAATTCAATGGGGGCCTTCGCATTCGCAGCAAGCGTGGCATTGAGCGAGGCATCGACGCCTTCGCCGCGCGGCAAGGCGGCACGATGCGCCGCGGGGCCATGCACGGCGCCAACCCTCGCCTCGACACCGATCAAATCGAAGGCCTGGTTGACCACTCGCTCAACCAGCAGACGCACCAATGCCCTGCGATACTGTTCGCTCGCCTTCACATCTCCCATTGGCGAGACTTGACGCGCGAGATGACTGGCGATTGCACGAGCAGTCTCAGCGCCGGGCGGCGCCCCGATAAATTCAGTCAGTTCAAAAGCAAGCGGCCGGTCTTCGACGCCACCCAGACCCACGTCCGCATGGCCGATGACACCTTGGTCCGTCACCTGAAGACGGCACGCCGCCGCCACGATCGCGAAGTCGCCGCGCCGCTGCGCAATCTCGTCGAATCCAAATCCCGCACGAGGCGCGCGCGTCGGCCAGCGGATTGCCGTAACGAGTTCGTCGGGTCGGCGCACCGTTGACAGGACACCGGTGAAGAATTCGCGGGCCCGCACGATGCGGACACCCGCAGCCGATTGCAGCTCGATCGCGCCATCGAGCGTCACGAGGCAAAGCGGCAACTCGGCGCTCGGATCGGCATGTGCAATCGACCCGCCGAGGGTACCGCGGCTGCGGGTCTGCATATGCCCGATATGCGGCAACGCGAGCGCAAGCAACGGGATCGCGCCCATCGCTCCGGCATTCCGCATCACCGCCGCCTGCCGGACCGTGGCACCGATACGCAAGTGGTCGCCCTGATCCTGGATCGCACCCAGCGCATCGATACCTTTGATATCGAGCAGCACACCCGGGCGCACGAGCCGCATGTTCAGCATTGCACCAAGCGATACACCACCCGCCAGCACGGTGATGCCATCACCGTGTTTGGCCAAGAACCCGATCGCTTCGTCCAAGGTCGCGACGCGGACGTAATCGAAGGCGGCTGGTTTCATTCGAAGCGGACGATCATGAAGGTCGGTCCTTGTTCGTCCCTTCATTGGCGTATCGCCAAACACGATCGAACGTCAACGGCAACTCGATATCGTCGCGCCCAAGCGCGTCCGCGACCGCATTCGCAACTGCGGCCGGTGCGAGCATCGAGCTGCCGTCACCCATGCCCTTTGCGCCGAGCAGATTCGCGTCGCTCGGTACTGAGACATGCCCGATATCCAATGGCGGCAGCGAGGGAGCGGTCGGGCACAGGTACTCCGCCAGCGTACCGGAGAGGAAGTTACCGTCGCGGTCATATTGAAGCTCTTCCATGAGCGCGGCGCCAAGGCCGTGCGCGAAGCCGCCATGGATCTGCCCTTCAACGATCAGCGGATTCAGCATGTTGCCCACATCATGCACGGACACATACTTCACGAAATCGATGCGACCACTCGCCTTGTCGATTTCGACTGCGACCAGATCGCAGACGAATCCGTAGGTGAGGGCCGACCCCACTTGATCATCGACCGATATCGCATCGAGCGATGGCGGCGAAAGCGTTGCCGTCTCGAATATTCCTGGTTCCATATCGCCGGGCAGGCTGCGCGTATGCCAGTGTGTCCGCAGGGCGAGCTTGCGGAGCGGTATCGCCTTCGCCGGTACCCCGACCACGCGGGCGACCCCATCCGCGAGCTCGATATCGCCGACATTGACTTCAAGATCCTCGGCTGCGATCCGTTTGATCTTGTCCGCCACCTTGGTCGCACTCTGCACGAGCGCATCGGCAACGATCGATGAAAAGCGGTTCGCGTAGTTGCCCGATGCGATCGACCAGGACGCACCGCGCGTATCGAGCTCGGTGTTCACGTCGATGTCTTTCGGATCGAGTCCGAGCTGATCGGCCACGATCTGCGCGGCGACGGTGGCATGGCCCTGGCCGTTCGGCGTGCTGGCGATGGTCACTGTGACTTGACCGGTTGGGTCGATGGAAACCGTGGCAGTTGCATTCGCCCCCGATTTAGGGTCGCCCTTCGCGCGTTCCGCCGGCGTTTGAGCAAGGGACACGTATGCCATGTTGGAACCCGATGGTTCGACGCCGACGGCAAGACCAATGCCGAAGAGGCGTCCTTCCAAGCGCGCAGCGTCTCGACGCGCAACCAGCAGCGGATAGTCGGCCCGTTCAAGCGCCGCCTGGAGAACGGCGCCGAAATCCCCGGTGTCGTAGGTCGCGCCTGCCGGACCCTTGTATGGAAACTGATTGCGTTCGACCAGATTGCGCCGGCGCAACTCGGACGGATCGATCTTCAATCCACGCGCGGCGATTTCCATGATCCGCTCGAGCGCGAAGTAGAACTGCGGGCCACCGTAACCGCGATTCAGCCCGCACGGCACGCGGTTCGACACGACGAGGTGGTTATCGATCGCGAGATTACGCACACGATAGGCGCCGTTGGAGGCGGCATGCATGCGATAGATCGATGCGGGTTCGGGCGCGCGAATGTACGCGCCGAGGTTCACATGGTTCACATAGCGCAGGGCCTGAAGCACGCCATCGTTGGAGAACGCCGCCTCGACCGTCCCAAGTCGATCGGATGCCGACGATGACGCCATCAGATGCTCGAGGCGATCTTCCGTCCACTTCACCGGTACGCCTGCGAGGCGACTGACCGCGCAGAGCAGCACGATATAGGGGAACACCGCCTGCTTCACGCCGAAGCTCCCGCCGCTTGCTTGCGGCGTGATGAGGCGCAGTCGATTGCCGGGCACGCGCAATGCGCCCGCCATCAACGGCTGCAGGACATACGGGCCCTGGAAATTCGACCACACCGTGAAGCGATCCGGGGCGCGCTCGAATTGGGCGATAACGCCGTATGTTTCCATTGGTGTCGCGAACGAGCGTGGAAAGCGATAGTCGAGGCGGAATACGCGATCCGCGTTCTCGAACGCGCGATCCGGATCACCGTAACGAAACGTGCGCGACGAGAGCACGTTCGATGTTGCATCATCGAACAGGCGCGGCGCGCCCGGGGCGATCGCATCCTCCAGATCCGATACGCCTTGCAACGACTCGTAGTCGACCTCGACCAGTTCCGCGGCGTCTTCGGCGATATAGCGATCGCGGGCCACCACCACCGCAAGCGGTTCACCGACGTAACGGGCCTTGTCGTGGGCGAACGGGTAGAAACGTGCCGGCGTACGCACGACCGAGGGAATACTGCCGACGATCGCAAGGAGTTCCTTGCCCGTGACCACGGCGATTACACCGGGAAGCGCTTTCGCACGCGAACTGTCGATGCCGCGAATACGTGCATGCGGATGGGGTGAGCGAACGATGGCCGCATGGCAAAGCTGCGCGACGGGCTCCAAGTCGTCGATGTAGCGCGCGCGCCCGGTGAGAATCGCCTCGTCTTCCTTGCGGACGATCGGTGCACCGATCCAGCGCGCCGCGTTGGGCATTCGAAGGGTCCGCGATGAGCTCATGGCGCACTTCCATTCCGACTCGCTAAGCGAACGCGGACTCCCCAAGCAGCGCCTGGCGGAATCGGTTCTTCAGATGCGGACCGTCACGCGGCGGCAACACGAGCGACAACTTCTCGTTGCCCACTTTCACTTGGAAGAACGCGGGGCCACGCTTTCCTTCGTAAATGATTTTTCGTGCCGCCGCGAGCTCGGCCATGGTGGTCACCGTTGAGGCAATCGTGAATCCGCAGGCAAGCGCGACCTTCGCGAGGTCGACGCCATGCGCGGTATGCGTCTTTTGCATACCGGTCTCGCCGTAGTGTTCGTTGTCGAGCACGACGACCGAAAGGTTCGCTGGCCGCTGGACCGCAAGCGTTCCAAGGCTGCCAAGCCCCATCAGCATCTCGCCATCGCCGGTGACGACAAGAACGTTCTTCTTCGGCTGCGCGAGCGCGAGTCCGAGGCCGATCATGCAGGCACCGCCCATTGCGCCCCATAGCGGAAATGTGAGCGGATTATCGCCCACCGCCGTGCAGTCCCACGCCGGCGCGCCGAGGCCAGCCACGACCAGCAGGTCACCGCGATCGCGCAACAGCTCGCCTGCAACGAGGCGTCTTTCAAGAAATTGGTTTGCCATGAAGTAGTGTCCTCAGTCGTCGATCGCTTTGAACGCCTTGCTGCCGATCAATCGCTGACCCAGCAACACCGCGACCAGGTTGTAGCCGTTGAACGCGAGCTTGGCACCCGCTTCGATCGACGGTTGAACGTCTTCGGGAACATCCGCGCGAAGCACGATCGTCTCGAAGAGCTTGAGGCTCGGCTCGACCGCCTGCCCCATCGGCACTTGCCACGGATTGAACTCGCCCCACTCGCCGCGCATTGTGATCACCATCAGCAGCGGGAAGTTGCACGATCGGGCGAGCGACAACATGTTGATGCAGTTGCCCACGCCGCTGGATTGCATCAACAAGACGCCACGTGCGCCGCCGAGCCAAGCACCGGAGGTCATCGCGATGCCTTCCTCTTCGGTCGATAACGGCACCGCGCGCATGGACGCGTCCGCGTGACAGAGCTCGATCAACCTGCGATGCCCAGCATCGGGAACATAGGCAACTTGCGTGACATCGAAGTCGCGCAGCGTTCGGTGGATTTGGACCGGCCAGTCGATTTCGACGGCGACCGATTGATGTTGAGTTTGCATGAATTGCGGACCTTACGGTTGAGGAGCAAAGAGAATTCTGTGCGAATCCGTATTGTCGCGGATTTGGCATCGCGCCGCACGCTCATCCCTTCAAAAACGCCGTCGATCGACGTACCCGCGACGCGTCCGTCATCGCGCGTCTCGATTCATCGGCGACGTCGGACCGGCGGGTCGCGCAATGCGATTAGTGGGAGTCATTCCCCACGCATAGTCCCGTAGGATTTCGCCATTCTCGGCATCGCAGCCACACACCGTGCGCGCGAACGAGCGCTGGTTCAATTCGTGAGAATCGCCATGGCAATCCGACGCATCAGCCTACATATCGCCTTTGCAAGCACGATGCTTGCACTACCGATCATCGCCAATTCGGCGGGCGATCCGGTGCTGGGCGCTACGCTCTATATGAATGCGAACGGTGCTCCGCTTACCTGCGCGAACGCCGCCTGCCATGGGCCGAATCCTGCGGCGAATATGAACGGCATTACGCGCGGCGCTGATCAACCCTCGTTGATCCTGAACGCGATCAACACGCGCCCGGAAATGATGTTTCTCGGCGCCTACATCAACGCCGTCCAAGCCGAGCATATCGCCGCGTATATCAAGAATCCGAATGGTCCTCCCACCGGCACGATTTCCCTCTCGATCGACACGCTCACGTTTGGCAACCAAAGCCTGTCCACGACTTCGGCGGCTCAGACTGTGACGGTCACCAATTCCGGTTCGAATACGGTAACCCTGACCGCGATAGCATTAGGCGGGAACAACCCCAATGAATTCGCGCGATTGGGGACGTGCGCGAACGGCTTGGCCCTCGCGGCGGGGAGCACCTGCACCATCACCGCAACGTTTACACCGGCGCTGCTCGGTGCGCGCAATGCGTCGGTAGCGCTCGTGCATTCGGGTGCGGGTAGCCCCCAGCAGATTGCTTTGAGCGGGAATGGCGTTGCAGCGCCCGGACCGGTGATGAGCCTCTCGGCGAACAGCCTTGCGTTTGGCGGGCAAGGAACCAACACGACGAGCCTCGCCAGGACGATCACCGTATCCAACACCGGCCCGCTGCCATTGACTTTGAGCGGGCTTAGCGTCGGCGGCGCCAATGCAGCAGAGTTCGCTCGAGCGGGATCCTGCGCGACCGGAGCATCGATTGCGACCGGCCAGAACTGTGCGATCAACATTACCTTCACCCCGACCGCGTTGGGAGCGCGTGCGGGTACAGTCAACATCACGTCCAACGCGCCGGGCAGCCCACATTCGATCGCCCTGACTGGAACAGGTGTCGTGCCTGCGCCTGCTGCGACCTTCACCAGCAACTCGATTTCGTTCGGCAACTACGTCATCGGGACGGTGAGCCCCGCGAGAACCGTCACGCTGACCAATGCCGGTTCGGCACCGCTCACCCTTACTAGCATTACGCCACCGGGCGCCGCCTTCGCTCACACGACGGACTGCGGCGCTTCGCTTGCGATCAACGCGTCATGCGCCATCAACGCTACGTTTTCACCCGTCGCGACCGGGCTCGCCAGCGGAACAATCAACATCGCTACCAATGCCATCGGCAGTCCGCATGCCATCTCTCTATCGGGCAACGGATTTGCAGCCGGGACGGTATTGCCAGTGGTGACGCTGAGCAGCGCTGCCGTCGCGTTCGGAGCGCACAGTGTCAATAGCGCGAGCCCGGCAACGACCGTAACACTCATGAACACGGATCCGGCGACGTCGCTCAACATTTCCAACTTGAACCTGACCGGAACAAACGCGGCTGAATTTTCTCGTACAGGAACGTGTTTGCCCAACACGACGGTCGCGCCAAACAGCTCGTGCACCCTGATCATGACGTTCACCCCGACCGGCACCGGTGCGCGTGCGGCTACTCTCACGGTGGTTTCCAACGCCCTCGGGCACCAGTCGATCGCACTCAGCGGCACTGGCACGATCTCGTCCGCTCCAGCGGTCATGCTGTCGGCGACTACATTGACCTTCAGCGGTCAACCGGTTGGTACCTCGAGCGGACAACAAGCTATCTTGGTGTCGAACACCGGGAACGCCACGTTGCCGATTTCGACCGTCTCGGCTAACGGTGATTTCGGCGTCTCTCGCACTTGCGGGGCGACCCTTGCACCATCGACCAACTGCCAGATCGCGGTGACGTTTACACCAACGGCGACCGGCGCGCGAATCGGTCAGGTGACCATCGCGACCGGCGCCGCGGGATCACCGCACACGGTAGATGTGTCGGGGACGGGCATGCCCGCGGGGGCGGGGCCAAGCGGATCTGGCCCGAGTTCGCCCTCGGCTGGGTCAGGCGGCGGTGGCGGATGCACGATCGGGTCCCGCGATGACATGGATCCGATTCTCGCGCTGATGATTTTCGCGGCGATCCTGGGGCTTCGTAGCCGTTCACGACGACGGAGAATGTTCTAGAAATCTGCCGCGCGCGCGGCGCAAACGAAGACAGGCCTAACCGCGCGTATCGGCCTTCACGACGTTGACGGCCCGGTTCGCTGCAAGCGGACCGCTCAGCGCTCCGTCGGGTCCGATCAGCAAGAAAGGCCGTTCCTCCGCATCAAGAAAACGACGGGCCCGCTTGCCGAGCAGCATCGCGATCGTCGAATAACTTCCGGCAGCGATGCACACCGGGGCAATCACGCTCACCGATTGCCAGTAACGCACAGGCATCCCGCTCCGGGGATCGAGGATATGGCAATAGCGAACGCCGTTGCGCTCGAAGTAGCGCTCGTAGTCGCCGCTGGTGGCGAGCCCGCCCTCACTGATCTCGATCGAGGCGATCGTTGTGTCGTCCCGTCGTGGATGACGAATGCCGATCGACCATCGGCGCCCATCCGGATGCGGCCCGATCACGCGAATGTCGCCGCCGAGATTGATGAGCCCGTGGTGAACGCCTTCGGCCAGACAAACGCCGGCAGCGCGGTCCGCGGCGTACTCTTTGCCGATCCCGCCGAAATCGATCTCCATGCCCTCACGCGGCAGAAAAATCTCGGTCTTGCTCCATCGAACCTTGTCCCATCCGATGAGTGAAAGCAGGGGCGCGAGCGTTGCGCCGGAGGGGACGATCGCCTCGCGAAAATTCCAGGCCCGGCGCAGTACGCCTGACGTGATGTCGAATCGCCCGCCGCTCGACTCGAAGCAGGATGCCGCATAACCGCATAGCCCCGCTGTTTCTTCATCCAGCCGGACGGCATCGCGGCCTGCAGCACGGTTGATCCGGCTCACGATCGAATCGGGCAGATAGCGGGAATACTTCGCCTCGATCCGGCGGACTTCCGCGATCGCCGCCTGCGTCACGCGTTCGGCGACGACCGCATCGGGCGCATAGACTTGGACCTCGTTGTCGGAAGCCATCGCCTGGAATGACATTCGATAAAGATTCATCTGTGGTCAAATCGATTCGTTTCGTACGCACGACCGGAGACCTCACCTATGCTGCCACGCGAACGACTGCCATTTTCGCCGATCGA
>JBJXGX010000044.1:0-4250 GCA_046160305.1 Burkholderiales bacterium | reverse complement strand
TCCCGGCTGTTCGCCATCGGAGATGGAGACTGGACTATACGACTGTTGATCGGATCATCCATCTCCGCGGCTTTGGGGTTGCCGATGAAACTGCACGCTCAGTCACCCATGAGACACCGTTTCGCATCGGCTCGATCACGAAGTCGTTCACCGCGCTGGCAGTGATGCAGCTCGTCGAAGCGGGAAAGGTGGAGCTTGATGCACCGGTGCGTCGCTACCTGCCATGGCTCCGCGTTGCGGATGAGGCGTCGTCCACACAAATGACGGCACGTCACTTGCTCAACCAAACCAGTGGCCTCTCGACCTTGGCGGGCGATGCGTTCTGGAATACGCAAGAAGAGTTGGTTTCATGTTTGGCATGCCGCCGCTCACGGGATTGGCGCTCTCTGCATTTCGCATTTTCTATCTCGATCTCGGGGCGGCATGGATAGCGGTCATCGCAATTGGCATCGCGTGGAGCGTCATTTAAACGGCGCTCGTTCTTCTCGGATGCAATGCCAGAGGCCAATCAACGCCATGAACTCCGCGCCCCGGATCAAGATCCTTCTTTAACCGTTGGGAACCTCCAGCTCCCGATTCGCTGTGCCTGGTGTCGTCCTGCTCCTGGCGGCATCGGCAACATGTTTACTGACCGCCCCCTTGTCCATGCCGGACAGCTACTCATGGCTTACCAATGCAATCAGCGAATCGGCCGCGCAGGGTCTCCAGTCCGCCTGGATCGCACGCCTTGGATTCGTCTTGTTTGGGTGCGGGGTGCTGTGGCTCGCGGGGTCGCTCAAGATGGTTTGGGCGCGAGGCACGTATTGGGTGCGTATTGCGTTCGGCGTATGCATGGTTGGGACCGCTGCGTTTTCTCATAAGCCGTGGCTTGCGAACGTCCCGTTCGATCCCTTCGAGGATCTGCTGCATTCGGTGACCGCCACCGGGATGGGTTTCGCCTTTTCCTTCGGTGTTGTGGCTCGCCTCCTTCAGCGAAAGAAAATAGTGAGCGCCTGACGAAGGGTTTCGATGTCATTGCACTGTTCGCGGCAACATCCTTGTCGCCACTTGGCGAGCTGTGGCCGTCTATTGCTGGCCTCTTGCAGCGAACGTTGTTCGGAGTCGCGTACCTTTGGTTCGCCCAGGAGGCATCGACCGTAGGCTCCACGACAACCAGGCAGCCCGGAACTCCGATCGAACAAGCGCCCCACGGCGGCGCGTAATCCGGCGAAATCAATCGCCCCCCTGCCCTTCTACGCATTCGCGAGGCAGCGTGGATCGTTGGCCGTTTTGGGACCGGGTGTTGCAAACGCCTGCGCCGTACGTTCGCGGCCAAGGGCGATCAATTCCTCCGCGCGCCAGAACTCATGCGCGCCGCACGCATTGCGCGGTACCTCGACCAAAACGTGGGGTATCCGCGCACTTGGGAACGGCGACGACGTCAACGCGATGAATCCGCTCAGGCTGACGGCAACGATAAGGTCGGTCGTATCGTTGAGCGTGGGTCCGATCGGGACCGGATTCACCCACGCGCCATCACGCAGCATTCGGCCACCAAGCTCAAAGGGCGTGAAAATCGGCGGCGCGGCGATCGAGGCGCGGATCGCGTCGAACAGCATGCCCTCGCGCAGCCACACCTCTTCACCAGACACGAGGTCCGCGGCGACCGCCGTATACGCTACGGGTAACCCTTCGATCTCGCAATCGCCGATCATCTCGCGCAGAACGCCGATGATGCGCTCGCCCTTGAAAAGCCCTGCGCGACCGAATGCCGGATCGAGCAGGCGCAGCATCTGCCTGCGCTCGAGCGTGCTGACCCACTCGGCATAGACGTCGAGTTTGCGCGCCGCATGAATGCCCCCGACAAGCGCCCCCATGGAGGAGCCGGAAATCGAGCGAATGTCATAGCCGTTTTCGGTCAGCCACTGAATCACGCCGATATGGGCCAACCCTCGGGCGCCGCCGCTGCCAAGCACGAGCGATATCGTCGTTCGATGGTCAACCATTTTCTCAGTCAAGTCGAAGGGAGTGATTGATCCGTGATGTTGCATTCTACCCGCCGGTCAGATCGCGCTTCATACGATCGAACTCTTCCTTGCCGATCTCCCCGCGTGCGTAGCGCCCGTTCGGGATTGAGGATAGGGAATGCTCGTGAGCCATCCTTGACATTGATCAACGGCAGCGCTCGGGGAAGGCGCATCGTGTGTCCCGTTGATCACCGCGCGCGTGCTGGCGGCGATCGGACTCATCGGAGAATCCACCTCGCGCTTTCGATTGCGCTCGCTTACGCGTTCGTCACGGTGTTTGCGCGCTTCGTCCCCATGCCAAGGCGCGCCGGGCGGGTCTTCGCGCTCGCGATCGCTACACTTATCACGGTCCGGGCATTGAGTTTTCTTATCGTTCTGCCGGTCGTGAATCCCCACTTCGTGAACTTGATGCCCTACGCGGCCACGCTCTTCTCGAGAGTGCTGTTCGGCAAAGCCAACGGTGGCGTGCTGGTGAGAATGCGGGCCTGAACACGCACTTGGAAATCTCCGGCGTGGGCAATACCGTCGATTCGAGCCGATGAGCAACAGGTGCCCGCATCCATGCGTCGAAGATAGAGAGCTTGACGCGCTCGAAGCCGTCCCCGCCACCGATCGATTTCTTGGACGGGTGAATTGGGCAAGGGGGTGAGTTGTCGCAGCTATTTATTCAATGCCGTTTGCGTTTTCTCAAACAAACGGGGCGCGGATGGGCAGACCATCGCAGGCATCGAGACGATTGCTCCCAGGAGGAACCATGACTGACCATGTCTACAAGCAGATCGAACTGACCGGAACGTCGCCGACGAGCATCGAAGATGCTGTGCGGGCGGCCATTGCCAAAGCATCGAAGTCCCTGCACGGGTTGCATTGGGTTCAGGTTGTCGACACCCGCGGTCTGATCGAAAAGAACGCGGTTGCACGATGGCAGGTGACGGTAAAAGTGGGGTTCACCCTGGACGATTGATGACTTATCCGCTAGTCCCGGACACGCGCGCCGTTGTGCCCTCGCGTGATCCGACCGGTTGATGACGCATTTGTAATGAACGCGCCATGCGTTGGTAGTAGATCGGTTGCTACGATGCATTCATCCGCCAGACATCTGGCGGGCGCGCTGCGAAAACGCTGCGCAATTCGAAACGAATACATCGAAAGGAACGATCATGTTGAAACGCACAATGACTCTCGCGGCCCTCGGACTTGCACTGTCCGCCAACCGGGACAGCTTGTTTGGGGTGGATCCGAAAAATCCCTACCACGACGTGACCAACCACAGCAATTGAGAGCAGCCCGTGAACGCGCCTGCGAAACCCTCGGTTTCCGCATGGCGGCGGCCCGTTTCTCGCCTTTCGCGTCTCTGTCGCTGGATTCCGGCGAGTGACGTGAGAATCGGGCCGCAATGGGTCCGGAACTCAACGAAACAAACACCGAATCCCCCGGAAGTCGGACGTGGATCGACCTCGCGGGGATGCCGATACGATTGCATTGACAGACTCGAACTGGTCTCCCACAACACCGGCTCAGCCTGCGCTGTGCGCTACTCGGTTCACGATCCATGTACCGGCGCATGTAGCGCTTGTAGCTCATCCCGATTCTTGGTCGATTTCTCCCTCCCACCTTCGTATCGTCTCTCAAAGACTCTTGCTTTAGGCCGCTTCGCGTCTTCGCGGTGATTCGGTGCCTGGTTGGGCATCCGCAATGCATCGAAGAATTCGCGCCTTCGTGCCCTCGCGCCTTGCTTACCCATTGGCCCGACGCGGTACTGGCGACTGGTCTAACCAAGTAACCCGCGTGACCATAGCTCGATTCGAGTGGAGCGTTGCGGACTGCTTATGAAATGCGGGACGTCTGAAGATGATTGTCAGTGAGCTTGCGAGCACCTCGGGCGTGACGCCGCATGCAGTTCGTTACTACTCGCGGATCGGGTTGCTGCGCCCGAACAAGGACGTCTGGAACAAGTATCGACGTTTCAGCCGCGACGATGTCCAGCGTCTCGCCTTCATCAAGAAAGCCCAGCGACTCGGGTTCAGTCTCGATGAGATTAAGCAACTGGTCGATGCCTGCGAGCGCCGCGTGCCGACCTGTCCGAACGTGCGCGCCATCGTCGTCCGTCGCATCGCTGTCACCGACGTTCCGATAGTCGTGTGAATTGGTCGGGATGAACGTCGTGTATTTTCTTCGTTGATTTTCTTTGCAGTCCTCTACCTCAGAACGCTTCTTCGCGCGGTTTTGCGTGTTCTTCCAGGC
>JBJXGX010000043.1:0-53366 GCA_046160305.1 Burkholderiales bacterium | reverse complement strand
AGTCGCGCCGACTGGGGGCGACCGGCCGACATCAAGGCCGCTTACCGTGGCGCGAGCTTCGTTGCGAATGGGCGCGTAGTGTTCAAAATCAAAGGAAACGATTACCGCCTCGTGGTGGCGGCCCACTACAACCGCGGCACCATGTTCGTCCGTTTCGTCGGTACTCACCGTCAATACGACCGAATCAACGTCGCGACTATTTAAGGTGCCGAACATGGATTTGCGTCCCATTCGTACCAAGCGGGAACACGCAGCCGCGCTGAAAGAGGTTGAAGCACTTTGGGACGCCGCAGCGGGCTCGTCCGAGGCCGACCGGCTCGCCGTGCTTGTGATCCTGATCGAGAATTACGAGCGAGAGCACTTCCCAATTCCTGACCCGGACCCAATTGAGTTTCTTGACCATGTGATGGAATCACGTGGTCTTACGCGAAAGGACCTTGAGCCCTACATCGGCTCGCGCGCACGCGTAGCCGAGGTTCTCAACCGAGTGCGGCCGCTCACCTTGGATATGATTCGGCGACTTTCCACGGGGCTCGGTCTGCCCGCCGAGGTACTGATCCGCAATTACAGGCTCCGCGAGGCGGCGTAGCCGGATGGGGATCGCACCAGTCCCGCAGGAACGGAACCGGCGAGATCTGCAATAGGGGACAGACCTATTCTGTCCCCGCATATTCTGCGAGTACACCAGAGCGGGTCGATGCATTAAGCCCCGAGGCGACCATGTCGTAGCACTTCTTGCTTGGTCGCGCGGCATGCTCAGGCAGCGGGCGTGCACGGGGCGGCGAATATCCAGGCCCGTTCGTCCGCGGGGCGAATGCAGGCTGAACGCGATTCCCGGTTCAGCAGCTGAACCGAATCGCCTCCGGTCCTGGTGTGGCAAATAGGTTGCCTGGAACAGGACCGATGCCCGCCCAGGTGAGCGCGGCGTGTCGCGGGCGGCAAGTTCACCTGGGTAATGATCCCGACAATACCTTCGGGATGCTCAATGTCGGCGACGATCAATGCGTTGCCACTGAAGTGCATTCTGCTACCACGTTGGCGGAGCGAGATCGTACTCGCGATTTGGGGATCGTCAATCTAACCCGCCGAGCCGCATTCCCTCCTCATACAGCTCGATCGTCGTGCCATCCGGATCGGACACATAGACGGTGAGCCCGTAGATACCATCGTGAAGATCCTGGCGGAACGGGACACGCGCCGAATGGCAACGGCCGGCGAGACCGCGCACATCGAATACGCGAAACGCGATGTGATCGATCTGTGGCGAGGCACCCGGTCCGCCGGTCGTGAGCGCGATACCTTCATTGAACGGCACGAACGGGCGTCCATCCGCGAGCGGCTTCGCCTGCCGGACGGTGAAGCCGAGGACGTCGACATAGAAACGTCGTGACGCGTCGATGTCGCGTACCTGCATCAGCATGTGCGCGTAGCCAAGCGGACGCGGCCCTTGATCCCCCGTGGAGGCGGTAGTCATCGGTCAACTCCGGCGGCGCGTTGGCTTCGCGCTCTTCCCGCTCTTCGCGCTTTTTTCGGTCTTCCCGCTCTTCTCGTTATCGATACCGAGCCTGCCCGCACGTCCCCATGAATTCTTCGGCACGTCCTGGATGATCACATGCAGGTGATCGGGCTTGCAGTCGGCGTGCTCGATCATCGCATCGGTAATTGCTTTCACCAGCTTTCTCTTCTGTGCCACGGTGCGGCCAGACCAGAGCTGAACGGTGACAACGGGCATGGCGATTTCCCTTTCATTGAATGCCGAAGATCGATTCCATACGCGGCCGGATACCGCTCCATTGGCTGCGACCGACCGTGACCGGTGCACGTGAGCCCATGCCGCGTGCCCATACGAACTTCAAACCGAGCGCTTGCGCCGCATCCCGGTCGATGCCGCCAGGCGGCGCGGCCAAATCCACCACGAGGGCATGCGCTGGCAAACGCGCCAGCACATCGCGACCCACGATCTGCGCGGGCACCGACGAGATGATCGTGTCGAGCGACGGTGCGAGAGCGACCAGGTCTTCAAGCCCGTGTGCGACGGCACCCGCCGCGTGCGCCTCCGCCCGCTGCACCTTGTTGCGCGCCGCGACATGCACGGTGGCACCGAGCGCGAGCAAGGTACGCGTAACAAGCAAGCCGATCGTTCCTTGCCCGACCACGCACACATTGGACTTGTGGATGGTGATATCGGTCTTCTCGATGATCACCCGCAGCATCCCCTCGACGATCGCGGGGCCCCGCAGCAACATCAGATCCTTGTCCCACTCGTACTCATGAAACGTGATGCCGAGTGCTTCACCATGCGCCTTGAGGTGCGGATCCGCCCAACCAAGAATGATGTGACGCGGCGCGCGCAGACCGGCAAGCATCTCGCGAGTGAGGATGATTCGCTCGGCCGACGCCGGGGCGAACAACGCGCCATCGGGTGCGATGCCCGGAATCGGCAACAGGGCGACATGCGCATCGCGCAGTGCGTCTGCCGCGCCCATGCATCGATGCACACCGTCGATGCCGGCATCGGGCCAAGGAAATCCGAATGCACGCACCGTCGCGCCGGTGAGCGCAGCTTGACGCGCGATCTCCTGCTCGCGACGATCGCCTGCGACGACCGCGATCACGCATTCGCTCCACTTCATGACGTTGACCGTGCCTCTCTGATCAATTTCGCCAGATTGTTCGGGCTGAGCGGCAAACGGGTGACGTTGACCCCAAGCGTGGCAAGGGCCGCCGACACCGCATTACCGATCGCGGCGCCAACGCAACCGATCGCGCCTTCACCCGCGCCCTTGACACCCAACGGATTCAGCTTCGAGGGCGCTTCCTCCAAGGTGATCGACTCGACGCGCGGGAAATCGCAGCTTGTGGGCAACAGATAGTCGGCGAGCGTGCCGGTGACGAGTTGCCCGTGCTGATCGTAGATGAACTCCTCGAGCAACGTGCCGCCAAGCCCCTGTACCGTGCCCCCGATCGCCTGCGCATCCACCAGCAGCGGATTGATCGCGCGGCCCACGTCTTCGACCCCCACATAGCGCAACACGTCAACACCACCCGTCTCCGGGTCCACCGCAACATGGGCGACGTGGGTGCCGTAGGTATAGGTTCGTTTGGTTACTTCAAAGCTTGCGTTCACGACGGACGCAGCGGCTGCCTTCGTGTCGCCTTGGCGTGCAAGCGCGACCAGCTCGTCGAACGTGAGGATCAATTCGTTGCCCTCACGCCGGCGAACCTGCCCGGCGCGGTATAGGAGGAGGGATGCGTCCAACCCGGCACGCTCGGCGGCCAGCGCGATGAGTCGTCGGATGAGCTTCTCGGCCGCGACCTTGATCGCACTGCCGCCCATGACAATCGCACGGCTGTGATAGGTGCCAAAGCCGTTGTCGACAAACGTGGTCGAACCATGAAAAACTTTGATGGTCTCGAACGGCATCGACAATTCGTCGGCCGCGATCTGCGCGAACACCGTCTCATGGCCTTGGCCCATGCTGGTGCAGCCGGTGAATACCTCCACAAGGTTAGATCCGCGGATCACGATGCGGGCGCTCTCGGACGGTCCGGCACCGCTCGATTCAACGAAGGCGCAAAGGCCGACCCCGTGATACTTCCCGTCGATCTGCTTGCCTGATTGGCGCGCGATCGTGTCGTAGTCGATCGCTTCCAGCGCACGCCGGAACGCCGAGGCGTAGTCGCCCGTGTCGTATTCGTTGTCGCCTTCGTACGGGCAGATGCGGCCGATGCTGTATGGCATCTCGCTCTCGGCGATGAGGTTCCTCAGCCGAATGTCGACTGGCGTCATGCCAAGATCGGCTGCCGCCAGATCGAACATGCGCTCGCGGAAGAAATTCGCCTCATAGCGGCCTGGCGCGCGGTAGGTGCCCACCGGCGTCTTGTTCGTGAGAAGGCTAACTACCTCACACGAGAAATTCTCCAACCGATACGGACCGGGCAAGAACTGCGCGGCCTTGGCATTGCCGACTCCGCCGGCAGTGCGGATGTACGCGCCCAGATCACCAAAGATGCGACCGCGCATGGCGAGCAGTGTTCCGTCCTTGGCAAACGCGACCTCCAACTCGCACTCCATCTCGCGGGAATGATTCGACGACAGGAAATGTTCGCGGCGGTCCTCGATCCACTTGACCGGCGCGCCAAGCTTCATTGCCGCGAACGGAACAAGAAAATCCTCGGGATAGAACTCGCCCCGAACGCCAAACGCCCCGCCCACGTCGAGCTCGATCATTTCAATCGTGTGTTCCTGCAACTTCAGCATCTTCGCCAGCGCACGGCGGTTGAAGAACGGGACCTTGGTGGCGCCCCATACCGTGAGCTTGTTTGCAGTGGGGTCGAACGCAGCCACGAGCCCGCGGGTCTCGAGCATGACCGCTGAATGACGATGGGAGCGAAACAATTCGCGACGTGTGTAATGAGCCTCTGCAAAGGCGCCATCGGCGTCGCCTTTGCTGACCACATATCGATTCGCCGTGTTGGTGCCCGGCGCGGGATGCAGCACGCTCTCGTCGGCAAGCGCCTGCTCGACATTCACAACGGGTTCAAGTATTTCGTATTCCGCCTCGACCGCATCGAGCGCGTCTTCGGCGAGGTAGCGATTCGCCGCGACGATCACACCGATCGGCTCGCCGACATAGCGAACGCGATCGCGCGCGAGCGGTTCCTGCAAGAACCGATCGACACCGGCAAGCGGCGCGAGGCGCACCGGAATGATCGCGCCATAAGCAGCGATGTCCTCATAGGTGAAGAACGCCTTGACGCCAGGACACGCCATCACCTTGGCACGGTCGATGCCGAGCAACCGCGCGTGCGCATGGGGACTTCGCACGATGACCGCATGCAACAGACCGTCCAGCTTGAAGTCGCCGACATATTGCGCGCGCCCGGTGAGAAAACGTTCATCCTCCGTCCGGCGGATCGATTGCCCGACATAGGGCGCGCCTTCGCGAACCGGTGGATGGGCGGGTGCGTTCATGTGTTGGCTGCGCTTGCGGCATCGAGGATCGCCTCGACGATCGGTATGTAGCCGGTGCAGCGGCACAGGTTGCCGGCAATGGCCGCGCGCACCTCGTCGGCGGTGGGGCGCGCGTTTTCGCGGAGGAACGCCTGCGCCGTCATGAGCATGCCGGGCGTGCAGAAGCCGCACTGCAAGGCATGGTGCTCGCGAAACGCTCTTTGCAGCGTAGAAAGTTCACCCGCCGGCGCCAGCCCTTCGACCGTGGTCACCCTCGCGCCCGCAGCCTGCACCGCAAAGAGGAGGCAGGCGCGAACCGGTGCCCCATTGAGGTGCACCGTGCACGCGCCGCATACGCCGTGTTCGCATCCTAAGTGCGTTCCTGTCAGGCCCAATTCTTCTCGGAGAAAATCGGCGAGCGTCAAGCGTGCTTCGACCCTGCCTGTCCGGCGCGTGCCGTTGACATGCAGTTCGATCGCGTGGGTAGCGTTGAACATTGGGTTCTAGTTGGTCCGGTGAAGCCATACGATAACCCGTTCCCGTTCGGGCCGCCGCGATCGACGGGCGCGGATTGGGGTAATCTCGATCTGAAATCAAGAAGGATCGACGGCACGAATGTTGCTCGAAGTCCAATGTTGCTCGAATTCCAATAACCCTTGGCGTCCGGCCCGGTTACCATTAATCAGATGAACGAATACGTTGTCGTCGATCATGTGGAAAGGCGATTTTCCTCGCACGGTCGAGCGGCGGTGGAAGACGTATCGTTCTCTGTCGCAAAGGGCAGTTTCGTCGCACTCATCGGGCCATCCGGATGCGGAAAATCGACCCTACTCCATATGATGGCAGGTCTTTCCGCACCCACCGGTGGCACGATCCGGATGAAGCGTGAAGCGGTAACGTCGCCTCGCGCCGACATGATGGTGGTCTTTCAGCAGTACACGAAATCGATTTTTCCGTGGAAGACGGTGCTCGAGAATGTCATGCTCGGCATCAAGTACCGATCGAACGCTTCGCATGGCGCGCTGGAAGAGGAATGCCGAAGACAGATCGAGCATGTTGGACTCGGTCGCTACGCGCACTACTATCCGTATCAGCTTTCAGGTGGCATGCAACAGCGCGTCGCGATCGCGCGTGCGCTTGCGCGGCGGCCCGATCTGCTGCTGATGGACGAACCGTTCAGCGCGCTGGATGCGATGATGCGGGTCGAGCTCCAGGATCTGCTCCTTGCGCTATGGAAGGAGCTTGGGCTGACGATCCTCTTCGTCACGCACGATCTTGACGAGGCGCTCTACCTCGCCGAGCGGGTCATCGTGCTGACGGCATCACCCGGCAGGATCGCCGATGTCGTGGACGTGCCGATGGCCTATCCGCGCAACCAGCTCGAAACCCGAAGAGAGCCCACCTACCTTTCCTTGCGCGAACGTTTGTACGGAACGATGGTCGCCCAGGTGATGGCGGGGCGGGCAGCCGAATGAACGCCTGGATCGACCGTTGGCTGCGGGAATCACGACTCTCCGGACTCCTGCTCATCGCCCTGCTGCTCATCGCCTGGGAAGTCTCGGCGAGGTACTTCGTCGACAAGCCCACTTGGCCGACGGTCACCCATATCGTTCATGCGTGGATCGAGAATATTGCCGACGGGACACTCCCTGGCCATCTGCTCGCCACCTTCTGGCGGCAAATGCTGGGGTACGGGCTTGCGGTCGTACTCGGCGTCGCATTCGGATTGGCGATGGGATATTTTCGCGTGCTCTACAACCTGTTCGAGCCGCTCGTCGAAGTGCTGCGCCCGATCCCGGGTCCGGCGTATCTGCCGGTGCTCGTCCTGTTCGTCGGCATCGGTCACGAGATGAAGGTCGTGCTGATCATGGTGGCCTCATTCTTTCCGATTCTGCTCAATACTTACAGCGGCGTGCGTTCCATAGATCTCGTGCAGTTCGATACCGCGCGAACGCTCGGGCTGTCGACGCTGCAGACCATTCGTGAGCTCGTTCTGCCGGCGGCAAGTCCGCAGATCCTGACCGGCATGCGCATCAGCCTTGCCATCTCGCTGATTTTGGCGATACTTGGGGAAATGATCGTCTCCAATGACGGCCTTGGATATTTCGTCCTGCTTGGTCAGCGTACGTTCAAGATTCCCGAGATGTACGCGGGCATCTTTACACTCGCCCTATTCGGTTATCTGCTCAATCGCGTGTTTCTGTTCGCCGAGGCGAAGCTCGTCCGGTGGCACCGGGAGACGAGTGGGCGAGATTGAAAAGAAGACTGCAGGTTCTTGCGATTCAATCGTTGGAGAGTTAAAGGAGCATCCATGTACGACTTTCGCAGTGCGCTCGGTACCGCCATCGTAACGTCGTTGATTGTCTTGACCACGCCGCTCGCCTTGGCGCAGCCCAAGCCGACCGCGGTGCGGGTTGCTGCAACCCCGATCACCAACTACACGCCGCTCATCGTTGCCCGCGACAAAGGTTGGTTTACTGACGAAGGCCTCGCCGTGACCTGGACCATGGTCGCGCAAGGGGCCCTCGCCGTCGAGGCGGTCTATGGCGGCAGCGCGGAATTTGGCTGCAGTGCCATCCTCGAGCCGATGGTTGCCCGTGGCAATCGCCTGGACGTGATGCTCGCCGTACCCAACACCCGCATCCTCGCTACGCAGCCGGACAACTCCGGTCTCGTGGTCCGCGATAAAGATGCGATTCGAAGCGCGAAGGATCTTGCCGGCAAGAAAATCGCCGCCGGATTGATCAATAGCGTCAACTATCTCCATTTGCACGAGTGGATGCAAAAGCACGGCGCGGATCCCAAGTCGGCGCAATTCATGGAGATACCGTTCCCGCAGATGCCGGACGCCCTATTTCAGAACCGCGTCGATGCCGTGTGGGCCGTCGAGCCGTTTCTGACCATCATGACGCGAAGCGGGAATGCACGGACGATCGCCTATCCATACCAGGAGAACATCCCGAACATGGATATCGCACTCCTCATCGCCAAGGAGAGCTGGCTCAAGGCGAACGCGGATACGGCGCGGCGGTTCAGGCGCGCCATGGACCGCGCAACGAAGCATCTGATCGAATCGCCGAAGGCGGAACGCGACGACTGGGTGTCGAAGTGGACCGGCGTCAAACCGGAGCTGGTAGCCGCGATGAATCTGCCCCAGTTCACCACCGAGTTCAACGTGCCGAGCCTGAAGGCGAATCTGGACCTCGCGGTTCGCCGCGGCGCAGTCAAGGCATTCGATGTCGAAACGATGATCTGGAAACCCTAGGAGAGTGACCCATGCTAAGTACGCTAGCTGACAAAGTCCGCCCGGAACACACCGCGATCCTCTTGGTCGACGTACAAAACGACTTTTGCGCCGAGGGCGGCGCCATGCACAAGGAAGGCCGTGACGTCACGGCCGTCAAAGCGATGGTGGCGCGACTCGGCCGCCTGGTCGATGCAGCGCGCGCCGCGAAGGTGCGGTGCGTATGGATCCGCAACACCTACAACACAGCGCCGAACTGGTATCTCTCGGAAGTGTGGCTGGAGCAGGCGAAACGTCGGCGCAATGGTGCTTACATCGATTACTCGGTGTGCGGTGAGGGCGAGTGGGGCCGCGAGTTCTATCAGATTCAACCGCGGCCCGATGAAGCAATCGTCACCAAGCACCGCTACGGCGCCTTCGAATGCACCGACCTCGACCTCGTGCTTCGCTCAATGGGAATTCGCACGGTCATCATGACCGGCGTTGCGACCAATGTCTGCGTCGAGACCACTGCACGCCAGGCGTTTCTCAAGGACTACTACGTGGTCTTCACCAATGACTGCACCGCAACGTACTCGCAGGCCTCGCACGACGCGACCTTATTCAACATCGATCAGTACTTCGGGCAGGTCGTGAGCGCCGATGAGGTGGTGGCAAGTTGGCCCAGCATGGCAACCAAGGCAGGCATCGCAAGTCGGGTTAGCGTGGCGTAACCCGACCCCGTCACGTTGCCGCACGCCCGACGGTTGACGCCGGGCCCTTTTCTGCGATTGCTTTGCCCTCACAGGTTTCCAATGAACGCAACCATTCGCTGCCGTTGCGCCGCGTTGGGCAGGCGCGTGCGCCCGGCGTTGAGGTTATCGATCATGTATTCGGCCTTGTCGGTGCCGGGCAACACGGCGTTGATCGCCTGATGCGAGAGCAGGTACTTGAGAAAGAACTGGCCCCAGGTCGGCGCATCGAATTCCGCTTTCGCCCATTCCGGCACGGCTTTCCCCGCCACGGCACGAAATAGCGCCCCGCGTGCGAATGGCAAGTTGCAAAGCACCGCCGTGCCGGTCTCCACGGCAACCGCAAGCAGTTTGTCTTCCACGCTGCGTTCGGCCATCGAGTAGTTGACCTGAATGAAATCGAGCTTATCGGTGCGCATCATCTCGATCAAGCGGTCGTTGGCACGCGGCTGATCCTGCGAATGGGTGACGCCGATGTACCGGAATACTCCCCGTTCTTTCCACTCGCGCAGAATCGAGAACTGCGCGGCGAACAGGCTGCGGTCGAGGAATCCGACATTGTGCATCTGCATCAGATCGAATTTCTCCGATCGGAGCCGCTTCTGGGAGGTCTTCATCTGCGCGATAAAGGTTTCGGTATTGTCGGCACGCACTTTGGTTGCGAGAAATGCCCGGTCGCGCGCCTTCATATCGTCCAACAAGTCGCCCACAACCGACTCAGCCGTGCCGTATGAGGGCGCGGTGTCGATCATGCGCGCGCCGCCGTCGAACAGCGTCCGGATGACCGCGGTGCGTTCCGCGCGCTTCGCGGCGTCGGCGCCGATATCGAAAACGATCGCGGTGCCAAGCCCGATCACCGGCAGCAATTCCTTGGAACGGTGAATCGGCCGCGTGAGCACCGGTCCAGCCGCGGCCTGGGCACGCGCAAGACGTGGCCACCCGAGCGTCGTCAGGCCCACACCGAACCCCGCGCCCGCCGCCAATACCGTTCGCCGGTTTATTCGATGTTCGTGATGCATTTCAATCTCCTTTGTCGTATGCGCGGCGTTCTTGTGCGCGTCCAAGCGCCAACGCGAGCGCGAGCCATGCCACCGTAACGGGAACAGTGACGAGGGAGATGGTGCCAAGCTCCATTCCGATGCCGCGCAATGCGGTGAACAGCCATCCAAACAACGCGTCGCTGCCACGGAACACCACGTTATCGATGACGTTCTTGGCTTTGTATTTCTCCGCGCGCTCGACCACGGTGAAGAGTACCTCGCGCGCCGGATTTGAGAGCGCGAAGTTGGCCGCACGCTGCGCGGCCTGGAATGCGATCACCACCCACAGCATCGGCGTGGCCCACAACGCGAGGAAGCCGATACCGAACACGAGCGGCAGGAACGCCGCGGCGGGTCCAGCGCCGAAGCGCTTGATAAGCTTTCCGGTGGCCAGGCACTGCACGACGATCGTGAGCAGGCTGACCGCTAAGTCGATCCGCGCAAAGATGCTGATTCGCCGGTTAGGATCGTCGCTCATTGCCGCGACGATATTTGCCTGTTGGAAGTACAGGAACGTGCCGGCCAACGACAAGAGCGCCACCCAAAGTGCGATGCCCGCCAGATAGGGCGAGCGAAGAATCATCACGATGCCCGCGACCCAGCCACCGCCCAGCGCGGCATCGACCGGCTTGTTCGTCCCGGATGAAGGGTCCCTGCGCTCCGCCTTGAACGCCGCGCTCGCCGCCTCCAGCCGTGACGCGCAAAGCACCGCACCTTCGAGGAGGAGCGCTGCAATGATCAAAAGGTGGGCGCGGCCGATGGGCACCGCGAGCGCCGTGACGATCACGGGTCCGAGCAGCGCACCCGCCGATCCGCCGGCCGCGATGAAGCCGAACAGGCGCTTGCCCTGTTCGGCCCGGTACAGATCGGCCATGAACGACCAGAACACTGACACCGCGAACAGATTGAACACGCTGATCCAAACGAAGAACACCGGCGCGGTGATGCCCAAGGCGAGGTCCTGCGTCAGCAACAGCCAAAAGATCAGGATGTTCGCGACGAAGAAATGATAGACGAGCGGTATGAAGCGCCGGCGTGGCAGGCGCGCGACCAGTGCACCATAAATCGGCACGACGGCGAGCATGACGAGGAATGTCGCGGTGAACAGCCACGGCAGATTCTTGATGCCGCTTGCGAGCCCCATTTCGTCCCGCACCGGCCGCAGCACGTAATATCCGGCCAACAGACAGAAAAAATACGCGAACGACCAGAGAAGCGCGCGTGTCTCGTCCGGCTGCACGGCGACAAGGCGCGACACAGCTCGATGGAGCGCGGATTCTTTCATCGCCAAGTCTCCGTTCGCGAGGGCGCAATGGTACGCGAGGAATGGCTTCGGCCCTGACGCGGATAGGCTGGTGTGGCGGTCGCGCGACTAGAGAATTCCCGTGACGATCTTCGGGAAGAAAAGCATCAGGACAAGCAGCACGCACATCACAAGGACGAACGGAAAGGCGCCCGCGAACACATCGTTCAGCGTGATCCGCGGATCATTCAACGTGCTCTTGACCGTGAAAACCGCGATGCCTAACGGTGGGGTCAGGATGCCCACCTCGACCGCCACAACCATCAGCACGCCGAACCAGATCAGATCGGCATTGAAGGAAGCGAGGATCGGCAGCATCACCGGGACGGTCAGCAAGATGATCGAGAACGAGTCGAGAAACGTTCCGAGTATGAGGACCAATCCGAGATAGAGTCCGATCGTTGTGTAGAAGCCGAGTTTCGCGGCAACGACATAATCGGCCACGGCACCGGGCAGCCCGGACATCGCCAGCATGCGGCTATACATGCTCGCCGCGACGAAGATGATGCAGATCGTTGCCGTCACCGTGCCGGTTTCGCCGAGCAGTTGCCAGAATGCGGACGCAGTGAGCTTGCGCCGCGCGATGGCGAGCACGAACGCCCCGAGCGCACCGACCGCGGCCGCTTCGGTCGGCGTGAACAAGCCGCCGTAGATGCCACCGATGACGAGCACGATCAACGCGACGATTGGTCCGAGCAGCTTGGTGATCTGGAGGGTCGAGAGCATCTCGCTCTGGTCGGGCGGGCGCGGTTCGCCAACGAAGCCCGGCATGCGGGTGGCCATGAAGTAGATCATCACCGAGAACATGATTGCCAGAACGATCCCCGGGACGACGCCGCCGAGAAAAAGCTTACCCACCGATTGCTCGGAAACGATGCCATAGACGATCAACAGAATGCTCGGCGGGATCAGCATCCCGAGCACGGAGCTCCCGGCCACGACGCCGACCGCGAAGCGCGGCTTGTAGCCTAAACGCAGCATTTCCGGGACGGCGATCTTGGTGAACACCGTCGCCGAAGCGATCGAGACGCCGGTCACCGCGGCGAAGACGGCATTGGCCGCGACGGTGGCGATCCCGAGCCCGCCCCGCACGCGACAGAATAGCTGGTTTGCCGCGACATACGTATCGCGCCCGAGATCAGCGGCCGACACCAGCGCGCCCATCAACACGAAGAGCGGAATGACGCCGAAGTCATAGGTAGCAAGCGTGTCGGCGGCGGAAATCGCAAGCAGATTGGTCGCGATTTCCGGGGTGCCGCGGATCAGCCATACGCCCACGAACGATGCGAGACCGAGTGCGACCGCGACATGCATCCCGGCATAGATGAGCAGCACGATCGCCAGGATCGAGATCAAGCCGATATCGCTTGGGGTCATCGTGACGCGCCGCTACCGTTGAACATCGCCTTGCCAGGGCTCGCTTCGCCGCGCCGCATCAAGCTTTTCCCACGCAAGGCGCAGGTACTGCAGGATCGCCAGGATGCAGCCGATCACGACGACGAGTTTCACAGGCCAAATGGGCATCGTGAAATACCCGGAGACACCGATGAACGTACCGGCCCTGATGGCCTCGCGTACCAGCGGTATCGCGGCGTAGATGATGGCCGCGAAAAGGGCTGCGCCCGCCAACGCGAACAACGCTTCGACGGCATGCGCGGCACGGGGACCGCGCCGGCCAAGCCAGTGCAACATGGAATCAGACCGAATCATTCGGCCGGCGCGCAATGCGTTGGCAATCTGCAGGAAAACGATCGCAACGATCGACGCTCCGACCATCTCGGGCACGCCCCGCACCGGACTCCCCATGCCGCGGCCGATGACATCGCTCACCACCAGCAGCATCGCCGCGACGATGAGCAAGGTGCCAAAGTGATTGAACGCGAGGCTGACGCGATCAAGCAGGCGGATCATGACGGCACCGCGTTTATGGGGCAACCGTTTGCCTGCGCGCTGCTACTTCACTTCCCAATTGCGCAGCGGTTTCTCACCCCGTTTGCGCAGCCCCGCCAGATATTCGTTGAGCACCTGCTTCGCCGGAGTGCCCTTTGCCTCGAGCGGTTGCGTCCACTCCTGCGGCAAGTCGGGCAACGCATCGACCCAGGCCTGGCGATCGGCCGCGCTGACCTCGGCGACCTTCATCCCCGCCTTCTTCATCGTGTCGATGCCGGTCGCGGCCAGTGCATCCAGCCCGTCCGCCGTCCGGACCCGGAACTCGATTGCAACGTCGCGCATGACCTTCTGCACATCGGCCGGCAGCGTGTCCCAGGTCTTCTTCGATACGGCAAGCGAGCCCCACACGGCTACACCAAATCCGACATTGAGCATATGCGGTGCGACCTCGTTCACCTTGCCCACGAATGCCAAGGTCGGCAGGTAGAACTGGCCGTCGATCACGCCGGTCTGGATGTCGTTGAACACCTTGTCGGGCGTGTTGACCACGGGGACGACCCCGGAATTGCGGAGCCACGTCATGTTGATCCCGACGCCGCCGATCTTCATCCCCTTGAGATCCTGCATGCCGGCGATCGGTTTTTTCGTAAAGAGATGCAGCGCTTCGATGCCGACGCTCGCCAGATGCACGACCCCCGCGTCGTCCCACATTTTGCGAAGCGCGGCGTTGTTGGCGGTTACGTCGTCCATCGTTTCGACGGCGAGCTTGAGGTTGGTCGTGGAAAACGGCGCGGCGTAACTTGCAAGATGCAGGGGCAGACGCGATTGATTGAAGATCGCACCGACCATGCTCATATCGGCGAGGCCCTTCTGCAGGCTGTCGACCTCGCTGCCGAACTTGACGATGGTGCCGCCGTACGAATCCGTCCAATTGATGCGATGACCGAGCGGCTGGATGCGCTTGTTCACTTCGCCAAAATAGAATTCCTTGGCGACCTTGTTCCAGACCGCAAGCGGCGCATGGGGCGAGGAATAGAGCATATTGAAGGTCGTGGCGAGGACCGCGCTCGGCGCCACGAGCAAAAGCAGCGCGCCGCACAGCGCACGGAATGAACAACGATCGGTCATCGGAGGTCTCCTCGGCAAAGTCAGAGTTGTTGGTCGCGGCGGGAGTCTACCGCAGGCCTCCCGATGCGGTCGCGCGTCATGCCAAGTCGTCGCCGAGAGCGAGGGAACTTCACGCGCATGCGCGACGGACCCGCTCGCGGTGAAACCTGCGTATGGCTCCGGGGCGTGCTATCGAGGAGGCGGAACGGGCGCGACACGCTGCCAGCCGCCGGGACACTCCTGGACGTGGGGATAGTAGCCGTTCGATCCCCGGCAGTAGTACCACCACGACGCGGGCGTCTGATCGATCGGCACGGCGCCCTGCTCGACATACACGGGCGGATTGTCGTAGTAGTGGGACGGCGGGTAGTAATAGGGTCCAGGGCCGTAGTACCCGGAATAGGCGTGATAGGCAAGCGGCGCGGCAATGAGCGCCCCGACGGCAACACCACCCACCCATGGTCGCGCGCCATGAAAATGGCCGCGAAAATGCCCCACAGCGCCTCGATGCCCGTGATGCGCGTGATGCCCGTGATGCGCGTGTCCCCCACCGCCGCGGGCGCCCGAGCCCCGCCCACCGCCGGCGCTCGCATCATCGATAACCATTGTTCCCGCCACCAGGAAAGCCATACTCAGAACCGTGGCTAGCGATCGCATCATGATTGAACCTCCATTGAACCGCCACCCGAGCGATCGCCTCGGACCGCCCGCGCGCGGATCATGCATTTCGGATTGTATGCTCTCTCGCGGCATGGACGCGACCTGAAATCGATCCGATCGGTCCCGAATAGAATGGCCGCTTCGAGCCACACGAATTTCGAGGGAGACGGCAGTCATGGCAGTGAGCGGTGATGCAGGAACGGGCATCTGGCCCAACGGCGCACGCATGGTCGTCGTCGTAACGGTGGTCATCGAGAATTGGTCCGAGGGCAAAGCACCGACCTATTCGCCGATGACCACCACACCCAAGCCCGGTGTCATCGATCGTGCGGGGGTAACGTGGTCGCAGTACGGCGGTCGGGCGGGCGGGTGGCGGCTGCTTCGCATTCTGGACGAGCACAAGGTGCCGGCGACGTTCTGCCTCAATGCGCGCACCGCGGAAATGCATCCCGACCTCGCGAGGCAAATCGTCGACTCGGGCCACGAGGTGGCGGCGCATGCATATCTGCAGGACGAAGTGCTGTCGATCATGCAACCGGATGAAGAGCGCGCGGTGATCCGGCGCTGCACCGAGGTCTTGAAGAACGTAACGGGCGAGCGGCCAAGCGGCTGGATCAGCCCCACCATGGCGACGACCGCGCACACCGCAGACTTCCTCGCGGCCGAGGGCTACCTTTGGCATGGCGACTACAACAGCATCGATCTGCCGTGCCGAGTGACCACCCAGCACGGCCCGATGGTCGCGCTCCCGCACAGCGACTTCGCCGACAACCGCGTATTGCGCGCGGCACCGCGCGATTTCTTCCAGTGCTACAAGGACACCTTCGATTACCTGTATGCCAAGGAGCCGTCGGGGTATCTCAACATCACCTTGCACGGGCACTTCGGCGGCCGCCCGTTGATCTCCGCGGTGTTCGACCAGCTTCTCACCTACATCAAGGGACATCCCGACATCTGGCTGGTCCGCCATGACGCGTTGGCGCGTTACGTCATGAATCGCGAGCTCGACGAGATAACGTACCGGCAGCGATTCTTCGCGGGCGCGGCGCGCGGAGCATGACGGTGCTCGACCTTCGCGCGGTTGCATTGTCGTGCCTTCTCGTCGTCGTGCCATTGCCCTCTGCTGCACAGGAGGCCTACCCGAATCGTCCCGTGCGGATGATCGTGTCGTATCCGCCGGGCGGTGTGGTGGATCTCGTCGCGCGCACGCTTGGCGCGATGATGCAGGAGTCACTCGGCCAATCCGTGGTGATCGACAATCGCCCGGGTGGTGCCACCATCATTGCGACCGAGCTTGCCGCCAAGTCGAAGGCGGACGGCTACACCTTGTACATGGCCACCGATGGTCCCTTCGTCATCAACCCGTTCATCTACGACAAGCTGCCCTACGATCCGGTCGCCGACTTCATCCCGATCTCGATGGTCGCCGATGCGCCGCTCGCCTTGGTGACAAGCGCCGCGCAAAAAGGCAACACGCTCGCCGAATTTATCGCGTACGCAAGAGTGAGTCCGAATCCGCTCAACTATGCCTCGATCGGTACGGGATCGAGCCAGCATCTGGCGATGGAGCAGTTACGGACCGCTGCCGGCGTGGCCATGAATCACATCCCGTACAAGGGTGGCGCGCTAGCGCTCAATGATGTGTTATCGGGCCAGATTGAAGGCATCTTCGTTGCGTTGTCCACCGCCGTTCCGCATGTGAAATCAGGAAAGCTCAAGATGCTGGCCGTTGGAACCCCGAAGCGCTCCATCCTCGCACCGGAGGTTCCGACGGTGGCCGAATCCGGCTATCCGGGTTTCGAGCAAACGCCGTGGATGGCGATCGTGGTCCCGGCCGGTACGCCGAAACCGATCGCAGACCGTCTCGAAAAAGAAGTCCAGCAGGTCGTGCGCAGCCCTGCGTTCGCAGAGAAAGTGATTGCGACCGGCAATATCCCGGTGCTTGGGACCGCGGAAGATTTGCGCGCCCTCATCCAATCACAGCAACGCAAGTACGGTCCACTGATTCGAGCGCTGAATATTCGGCCGCAGTGATGGGGACCGAATCGCTACTCCTTCGCGCCGGTCGCCTTGACGATCTTCGCCCAGGCAGCCACATCGGCGCGGAAGGTCCGACCGAATTCGTCGGTCGTAGTGGAGGCCGGCTCGAAGCCAAGCGAGCCGAGACGCTGACTGACTTCAGGGGCCGCAAGCGCCTTCCGTAACTCCGCGTTCAACCGGGCCACGGCCCCAGCGGGCGTCGTGGCAGCGGTAAAGGCGCCGTACCAGACGCTCGTCGCGACGTCGGCAAAGCCCGCTTCGACGGCGGTCGGATATTCGGGCAAGGCGCTCATACGTTTATCGGACGTGACGGCGAGGAGCTTCAGCTTGCCCGCCTTCAGATGCGGCATGGCCGTGCCGATACCGGCGACCGTCAACTGGATTTCGCCGCCGAACATCCCGGCGATCACCGGCGCCACGCCCTTGTACGGAATGGCCGCGATGTCGATGCCGGCTTGACGCTTGAACGCCTCCATCATCAGATAGTGCGGGCTCGACGTGCCCAAATGACCGTAGTTGAATATGCCGGGTTGTGCTTTGGCGAGCGCGGCCAGTTCGCCGAGCGAGCCAGCGGGCACCGATGGCACCGCAAACACCGCGAAGGGCACATCGACGAGCTTGGCGACCGGCACGAAATCGCGCTCGGTGTCGTACGGCAGCTTCGCGACGAGCGACACGTTGATCGCGATGGTGCTCGACGCGAAGAGCAGCGTATGACCATCGGGCGCGGCGCGCGCAACGATTTCGCTCGCGATAATCTCGTTGCCGCCGGGTCGATTGTCGACGATGACGGGTTGCCCGATCGATTCCTGGAGCTTCTGGCTCACGGCACGCGCGACGATATCGACACCACCGCCCGCGGCATAGGGCACGAGGACGCGCAGCGGTTTGCTCGGGAACGATTGCGCCTGGGTGGGCCCGGAGACGACTGCGGCTGCAATGAGCAAGCCGCTCGAGAACAAGAAGGGTCTGGTTGAATTCATTTCGCGATTATAGAGCGCCGCGGGACACCGGTCCCGGATTTCGACCCTCCTCGACGCTGCACTTGCTCGCGCTCGGGACCTGCGCCCCATGCACGCGGCATGCGAGGCGCTCACAATAACGTCGAGTCGCAATCAGCGGTGAGTCGAAACAGCGCACGTGATGTCCGAGCGGTCCGGGCGCCTCACGCGCATCGCCTCCGAACGTCCGACAACAACCACGGGAGATCAGCCATGCCGCATATCGACACCGGTCGCTTCCAGATCCACTACGTCGAGGAAGGAAAGGGCTTCCCGGTCATCCTGATCCATGGCCTCGCGGGTGACTGGACGGCGTGGAAGCCTTATCTCGCGGCGCTGAAGGATCACTACCGCGTCATCGCATTCGACAATCCCGGCTCGGGGCAAAGCTCAGCCGTCTCCGCGCCCGTGACCATGCGCGATCTCGGTGCCGCGACGCTCACCTTGATGGACAAGATTGGCGTGGACGCTGCGCATGTGATCGGACGCTCGATGGGTGGCGCGGTAGCACAGGAGATGATCTTCTCCGCCCCGCAGCGCATCCGGTCGCTCGCGATGGCAGCTTCGTTCGCGAAGCTCGATCGGATGGGTGAACAACTGATCAGGAACTCGAAGGCGATTATCGGCTGGCGCAAGAACTGGCAGGAATGGGCGAAGGTGTGCGTGCCGTGGTTCGTGTCGCCGAAGTTCTACAACGAGCATCCGGACATGATCGCCACAATCGAAAATCTGCTCGGCGACCCAAGCCGCGATCAGATTTCCTACGGACATCTCGCGGATGCCGTGTGCGCGTACAACGCGCTCGATCACATCGGCTCGATCAAATGCCCGACCCTCATCATGGCCGGCCGCCTCGATCCGATCTGCTCGATGGTGGCGACCGATTGGATGGTGAAGCGCCTGCCTTCGGCCGAACTCGTCGTGTTCGAAGAGAGCAGCCACTTCTTCCTGATGGAAGAGGCCGCGAAGGCGATGGTCACGATCACCGGCTGGCTCAAGCGGCAGGCGGGGTAACGCGGCGGGCGCACCATCCACCAGGGATTCAGCGCAGACGCCTCGCGAACAGAATCAGCTCGATTCCGGCGTTATTGTTTGGCGCTTTCGCCTGAGTGAAGGCATGTAGCGTCTGCCATCAGGAATCTGCGCGGTCTGCCCCGCAGATTCCTAGGCAATCCCGTCGCAGAACGACGATACGATCTGATGGAACGCCGCCGGATCCTCACGAAACGGCAGCGCGCCGGTGCGGTTGATGAGATGAAACTGCGTCGCCGTCTGGCGCGAGGCCACCAGCCGATACAACGAAAGCGCCTGATTGGCGATGATGCCGCCTGCGCCGGGGCGATTGTCGATCACGACCGATTGCTTCCACGTCTTCGCGCGTTCGTCGCCGATCACGCGCGCGAGGACAACTCCCCAGCTGCCGGCCGCCGCGCCGACAATGAGCCGCACCGTCCTCGAGGGGAAGTCCTGAGCGAGGACACCCTGCGGTCCGGCGGCGATGAGCGCGACGAACGCTGCAATGCGCACGATGCGCACGATGCCCGCCTTGCGCGCTTGACCGTCATCGAATCCCCGCATAGTCGATCCTTCGCACGTGAAGCTGCATTTCCACGCGCTCGCCAATTTCATGAAGATGTTCGACATCCGCGCGGATGATCGCCTCGTATTGTTGACCGACCGGCTGATCGATCCGCGCGTGATCAATGCGATCAGCGGCGTGGCGGCGGCGCAAGGCGTGCGGCCGGTCGAAGTGAGGATGCCGAATACCCAGATCGAGGCGATCCCAGAGGATATCAAGCCGATCCTCGAGAAAGCAACGTTCGTCGTATCGACGTGGTTTTGCTCGGTGGTGGATCCGTATTGCATACGGCTACGCGCCGACAAGGGCCAGCGTTGGGTGAAGATCACGTATTTTCGCGACCTGGACCTGCTGCACGCGCCGCACGCGCGCTTTCCGGTCGAGATCATGTCGCAGTTGATCCGCAATACCGCCGGGCGCTATCCACGCGACCAGGCCTGCGCACTCCACTTCACCGATCGCCGCGGCAGCGACATGACGATCGACCTCACCGCGCGCATGAACGATGCGAATCTCAACACCAACCGCTGGCGCGGCGAATTGCTTGCAAACAAACCTGGTGCGTAGGTTCACTTTATTCCGACGCATGGTCCGAATCTGTATGCGCGCGGCCCGGCGATCGATCATGCCGATCAGGTGGTTCCGATCAACGATATCGTCTATCCGCAATGGGCCGTCGGATTCGAGCGCCCGTTCGTCGAGCGGATCGGCGTGCGGTTCGCGACCGATCGCGTGGTCGAGGTGATCGGCCGCTCGGAGGAAGCGGTGATCCTGCGTGACATGTTGATCGGCAGCCGCCTGATCGAGCTCGGTTGCGGTTTCAATCCGAAATGGCCGCGCCCTACGATCTACCCGGCTGGTTCCAACGCACCGGGCGTGCTCCACTATGGGCTCGATCTGGCCAAGCCCTCCGACTACATCAAGAAGACCATGCCGAGTTGGGAGGAACCACCAGATCCACATGAATCTGGTCGCCTTCGATGCGACCGTAACCGCCGGCGCGAACAAGCTGATCTCGGATGGTTTTCTCGAAGCGCTTCGCGATCCTGAAGTGGTGGCGCTGGCGGCCCGTTACGGTGATCCCGTTGATCTGCTGGAGAGCTGGCCGGAATAGCAGGGCGCCTGCTGTTCACCCCGATCCACGTGACGCATGGTGTACTCGAGCGGTGTACTCGAGCGCTGCAGGCCTCACACCTTCTGGAATCGCTCGGCGGTGCGAACGGCCACACCAGGGCGCCCCGTTCGGCCGGACTGTTCCAGGAGCGTTCGGACGTAGTCGCCGGCCGTAACTGGCGTGTACCGAGGCGGATTTTCGGGGCCCTGGCAGGTCGGAAGACAGTGAATGACGGTCGCGCCTTGCGGGGCCACGAAGAATGGGATGGAAATGCGTGCCTTACCGCTCAAGTTGGCGGCCCGATGCAGATTGGATGTGAACAGATCATTCGTCCAGGTCGCCATCAGATCGCCGAGGTTCACGACGAAGGTACCGGGAATCGGCGGCACGTCGATCCACCGGCCCGCCGAGTTGCGCACCTGCAGCCCACCCAACGCATCCTGCGAAAGCAAGGTGAACGCGCCGTAGTCGGTGTGGGGCGAAAAGCTCCACTGCGTACGCTTGGCTACGTCCGGATCGAGCGGTGGGTAGTAGTTGATGATCGACACCACGCCGAGATGTCGATACATCGCGTCGAAATAGCTCTCCGGCAGATCGAGGCTCAGCGCGAAGGCGCGCGCCACACGTTGAGCCAGCACGACGCGCTTGGCGAGATGCGCTTTCATGAAGGACGCAAATCCCGTTAGGACGCGCTCGGAAGGCCATTGGGACAATCCTGCAGCGCGCCAACCCTCTGCAGGTTCATCGGGAAACAGCTCGCGGCTCATGATGAAGCGCTCTTTCAGATCGGCGGCCTTGTCCGGATTAGCCTCCGGGTCGATGCCACCCACGCGCATGAAGCCCGGAGCACCGGTACCCTTGGTGTGCACCGCCATCTTCTCCTCAAGCGGCAACTCGAAGAAGCGATGGCCCCACGCTACCGCCTCGTCGAGCTCGGCGGCCGGGATGTCATGGCCTGTCAGATAGAAGAATCCGACATCGATGCATGCTTTGCGAAGCTCGCGTCCGACCCGGTGGCGTGCCGCCTTGTTCCCTTCCGCGAGGAACGGCGAGATGTCGATGACCGGAATGCGCTCGAGTGCATCGCGCTCGATCGCGAAGCGGTCATCACGGCGAAGGTAGCGGATGTCGAAATCCTCGTAGAGATCGACTTCGCCGTCCTTGATAGTCTCGATCATGCTTATCTCCGCTCGATCAACGTCAGCCGTCAGACCATCGCAGTGTCGTATCCGGTAGCGACCGTTGTCAAGAAGAAGCGGACTGGCGCGAACGCGCCGCGCCGATAGGATATATCCTCCGCTGACGTGCGTTGTCGTCGCATTCCATTACACAGAAAAGGGGGGCATTAGATGCAAGTCCGAAACCGGTTGGCATTACTCGCGTTCACGGCACTGGTCGCGCCGCTGTTTGGCGTGCTGCCGGATGCGTTGGCCCAGGAGCGCAAGAAGGTCACGATCGTCTATTCCACGAGCAACCAGGACGTCTCATACCAACCCTATGGCGCGTTGGCGCAGCAGCTCGGATGGTATCGAGACGAAGGACTGGACGTGACCATCCAGACCGCGGCGAACAACGGCATCATCGTGCAACTGCTCCTGACCGGGCAGGCGAATTTCGGCATGCTCGGACCCGACGCGATTCTGCTCGCTGCCGCCGAGAAGCCGGTGCCGCTCAAGTCTGTCTACACTATCGTCCGCAAGATGATCTTTGCCGCAGCGGTGCGGGACGATTCCGCGGCCAAGACCTTCAGCGAGCTCAAGGGCAAGGTGATCGGCATGCCTTCGCTCTCCTCGCAGCTGGTGCCGTTTGTCGGCAGCCGTCTCGCCGAATTCGGCGCGTCGATCAACGACGTGAAGCTGGTTGACACCGGCTATGGTGTCGCCTCGATGGAGGCCTTGAAAACCGGCAAGATCGATGCGTTCATCGGCTGGCCGGGGCTCTTCGCGTCCTATCAGAATGCGGGTTACCGCTTTCGCGTGATCCCGGATGCGCCCTGGCAAAAAGACTACTTCGGCATCGGGCTCGCGGTGACCAACGACTATCACGCGAAGAATCCCGATGTCATCGCGAAGATCGGCCGTGGCCTCGCCAAATCCGCGGTACTGATGAAATCCAACCCCGATGTGATGATCGAGCCGTTCTGGAAGGCCTATCCCGCGAACGCCCGCATGCCGGGCGAAGACCGGGAGAAGGCGATGGACCGGGAGCGCAACGTGCTGCGTGCCACGGCGAATCAGATGCTTATCGACGAATTGCCTGAGAGCTTCGCATGGGGCTCGCAGGACCTTGCAACCTGGGAGCGTCACCTCAAGCGCCTGAAGGAAACGAAGCTCGTGCCCGAGGCGGCCAAGATCAATGTGGCCGACTACTTCACCGACGCCTTTACGGCCCAGTACAACGCGTTCGATCGCGCGACCGTCCCCGGCCTGAAGAAATGACCGCGCAGGCGACGCACGCTGCGGTCGCTTCCCCCGACCGCGGACGCGGGATCGTGCTTGACGCCGTGAGCAAGGAGTTTCGCAGCCGCGATGGCAGCAAGACGCTTGCCGTAGCCGATACCACGCAGTCGATCGCCGCAGGTGCGTTCGTCGCCATCGTAGGTCCGAGCGGGTGCGGCAAGTCGACCTTGCTCAGGGTCATCGCCGGACTCATCCCACCCACCGCGGGGAGAGCCCTCCTCGATGGCGCGATCGTGAAGGCGCCCTCGCCTGCGGTTGGCATTGCGTTCCAGCGGCCCGTGCTGCTGCCCTGGCTCACGGTCCATCAGAATATCGCGCTGCCGGCCGAGCTGGAAAAGCGCTGGTCGAAGCAAGAGATCGATGAGCGTGTCGCCCGGTTGCTTGACCTGGTTCGCCTGCCGGGCGCCGCCACGCGCTTCCCGTCGGAGCTGTCGGGCGGCATGCAGCAACGCGTGGCGATCGCCCGCGCGCTGATGAACGATCCGCAAGTCCTCCTCATGGATGAACCGTTCGGTGCGCTCGACGCATTGACGCGTGAGCATCTGAACGAAGAGCTTCTGGTCATCTGGGAGCGGAGCAAAGCGACGGTCGTCTTCATCACGCACGACATCGGGGAAGCCGTCTATTTGTCCGATCGCGTGTTGGTCATGGCGACGCGGCCCGGTCGCATCATTGCGGATATTCCGATCAAGCTGCCTCGCCCGAGGCTCCCGGGCATGCGCGGTGCGCCCGAGTACGTGCGCGCCGGGATGGAAATACGCGCGCTCATCCCGCACTGAGGACCATGACCGTGTCAGGATCACGTGTCGATGTGCAACCTTTGGAGAATCCTTCCCACGACGCTACACCGGGACGGACCTCCGGACTGCGCGATCGCATGGTGCGGCTCGCGCGCGCAACCGCAATCAAGACACTGCAGTTGATCGTCGGACTCGCCGTGTGGCAAGCGATCGTGCGGATCCTCGATATCGATTCGCGAATCGTACCGGCGCCGACCGACGTGCTGGCATCGCTCTGGATGCAGACCGAGAGTGGCATCATCCTCGCCGCGCTGTGGCTGACGTTGCAGGAGACGATCATCGGTTTCATCATCGGCTCGGCGCTTGGTATCGCGCTTGCAGTCGTGCTATCGGAATTCGCGCTTCTCCGCGCGGCACTGCATCCCTATGTCGTCGCATTGCAGGCGGTGCCGAAGGTCGCGGTGGCGCCGCTCTTCCTCATCTGGTTCGGATTCGGCATCGAATCGAAGATCGCGCTGGTCATCAGCATCATGTTCTTCCCGGTGCTGGTGAACACGATGGCCGGCCTCGACAGCGTGAGCGAGGAGCAACTCGAGCTGATGCGAGCGCTACGCGCCAGCCGCTGGCAGACCCTGATGCGGCTGAAAGTCTACGCTGCCTTGCCCTACATTTTCGCCTCGTTCGAGGTGTGCCTGGTGCTCTCGCTGACCGCCGCGGTGATTGCCGAGATGTTGGGCTCCGGCACCACGATCGGCCTTGGGACATTGATCAGGATTTTCGAATCACGCGTCGATGCAGCAGGCATGTTCGCCGTGCTCATCGTTCTGTCCGTGCTGGGTGTGGTGCTGCACGGCCTGGTCCTTATCGCCCAACGCCACTTTCTGCGCTGGAATCGAAACGTGGGGAGCGAATGAGCCTTGCACGCCTTCATGCCGCGGTCCATTCGCTGCCGGCCCAGGTGGGCTTGAATACCTAGAGAGAGAATGCCATGAGCCAATCGGAACTCCTGCACCTCACGGCGGATATCTCGTTCATCCACACCGATCACCTGTGGCGGCGCGCGGGTTCCTGGGTTGGATACCCGTTCTACGGCCCCGAGTTCTACGAGGACCTCGCGCGGACCGCCGCGCGTGGCGTGATGGACATGTTGTTCTTCGGCGATGCCGCCGAGACACCCGAAATCTACGGGGGCGATTTCGCAGCCGCGGTACGCATGGGCGTGCGTTGGCCCAAGCACGACATGATGCCCATGGTTCCCTTGATGGCGCGAGCGGCACCCGGTGTCGGATTCGGTCTCACGATGTCGACCACCTATCACCACCCGTTTCATGTGGCACGGCTGTTCAGCTCGCTCGATCACATCACCGGCGGCAGAACGGGCTGGAACGCGGTCACCTCGGCGTACAAGAACGAAGCGGCGAATTGGGGGTTTGATGCCATGATGCTTGCGAAGGACCGCTACGAGCGCGCCCGTGAGCATCTGAAGGTGGTGCATGACCTCTGGGGAAGCGTGGAGCCGGACGCCATCGTGATGGACCGGGACGGCGGCATATTCGCCGACCCCGCCAAGATCCACCTGATCAATCACGTCGGCAAGTTCTACAAGGTGCGCGGGCCGTTGCCGACGATGCCTTCGCCGCAAGGCCGGCCGATCACCATCCAGGCGGGACAATCCGAGGACGGCATGGATCTCGCTGCGCGTTATGCCGATATGCAATTCGTGCATCGGCGCACCGACGCGAGCATCCGTGCCCATCGGGCGGACCTTGATCGACGGCTCGTCGCCTGCGGCCGCAGTCCCCGCGACCTGGGCTGCCTGTGGTCGATCCGCGTGCAGGTCGGAGAATCCGACGCCGACGCGCAGGCGAAGGAGCGCCATTTTCTCGATCAGCTGCCGCACGATGCGGGACTGATCGAATTGTCGTTCTTCTATGGCATCGATTTTTCGTCGTTCCGACCCGAGATGAAGCTGGCCGATGTCGCCGAACTCGTGCGCGCGCAACAGGTGCATTGGGGGACGTTCGAAGAACTGATGAAAACCGAGGATCCGGCGATCACGATCGAGGAGCTCGGCCGCAAGTTCATCGCCGAACGCCAATTGCATGTCATCGGCACGCCCAAGCGCATTGCCGATCGCATCGAAGAGGTGCACGAAGCGGGTGGCCGCAACGGCGGGATCATCCTCGGCAAGAACTTTCATGCGCCGGGGACGATCCGGGATTTCGTCGAGCTCGTGGTGCCCGAATTGCAGCGACGCGGCCTCACCAAACGCAAATATCAGGGGTCGACCTTGAGGGAGAATTTCAACTGATTCCAGCGTTCGCTACAGCGGAATCGCGATCAAATTGTTGATGACGCTATGGTCGAGAATCACGATCCGCTCGGCGAATCGCGGTGTCCCATCCACCGGAACGACGCGGTCCTGATACTCGCCCGTGCAAAACAGCTCCGGGGCGCGCTCGGACACGCTTCGGTACACCACAAAATTTGAACGCAAACGGAATTCCTCGCCGGTTCGTTCAGTGACGTCCGTGCTGCTCACAATGTGTCGGTAGCAGTGCGCTTCGAATACATTCGCATGCCGCACCGAGACGACGCGATCCTGCAGCATGCCGACTGTCTCGCACAACATGATCGAGACCGGAAACCCGCGTTTCACGTTGGCGCGGGTGGTGATCCGGTACAGGCAACGCTCGGTGAAGAGCGATGGCCACGCCTCGATCTGATCACCGTCCAGCACGTGGACATACCGGTTCAACAGGGCCGTTATCTCGTCCGGCGGAACGGCGGATATCGTCGAAGCCGCCATCTCAGAGTCCCATGAGCTCGCGATAAGCGGTGTAGAAGCCGCGCACGCCACATTCGGAAGCACGCGAGTTGCGGATCGTTTCGATCGAATCCCCACCCATCTCGAGAACGGCACTCTTGTCCCGATCCGCCGCGATGGCGCGCTGGATGTAGCTGCCCACCATGCCGTCTTCCAGGGAGATGAAGCCTGATGGCCCGATCATGTTGCCCTGGCGTAACCGGATCGCGGTCTGCGCTTCATCGTCATCGGCGTAGCCCAGGATCGTCCACATCAGCTCCGAGCCATTGACACCTCGCGGCACGATGACACGCGTAGCCATGGTGTTGTTGATCTGCGCCAACAAAAAGCTCGGAAAGGCGGTTTGAATCGCCAAGGTAATGCCATCGTCGCGCTCATCCCACTGCTCGATGATCGATGGATCGTTCAGAGTGAATGCACTGAAGTTGCTGCCACCGGAGCGGAATTCCTTGCGCTCGTAGATCTCGCCACCGCGATCGTTTGCCATTTTCGACCAGCTTAGATGATGCCAGCCATTACGGCCCATTTCGATCGCGCCCTCCATCGTCAGTCGATTGAGCTTGAGCCTTGTGGCCCAGGCATGCAGGATGGTGGCGTGATAGGGGTCGGTGGCATTTTCGAAATAGAGCTTCCAGTTCGAATCGAGATACTGGCTGTAGTAGCCGAGCACGCGAAAGGGCTTGCATGCGACCCGCTCGAGATTCGCGACCATGACGGGCGAGAGGTACTCTCGCAGCGGCTCGGTATCAGGACTGAATGTACCGAATACCAGACCGTTGATGCCTTCCACGCGAAGCGCGGTAAGCGGGTGATCGTCCTTGCAAAAGCCCGCCGGCATGCCGCCTTTGCCCTGGATGCCGCGCTCGAACGGAACGCTTTGCAGCTTCCCCTGCAGATCGAACATCCAGTTGTGATAGACGCACATCAGCTCCTTCACGGAGCCATGCGTTTGCGTGAGGATCGCCGCGCCCTTGTGTGCGCACCGGTTGACCAACGCCCGGACTTGTCCGGCGTCGTCCCGCAAAACGATGACCGAGGTGTCCCCAACGTCGACCCGACGGTAATCGCCGGGATTGGGAATCTCAATGTCGAGGCACAGATAGTTCCAGGTCTTGCCGCGAAAAATACAACGCATCTCTGCCTGCTCGATGTCCGGATCGACTTGGAGGGCGTAGGGGATGCGAGTAATGCCCTCGATCGGCCAGGTAACTCGTTGGGTTGTCATCTCTTCATCTCTTCGAGGTGGCCTTGTCGTTGCGCGAGGGACCGGGATCGGTCTCTCGGAAATTTATGATAGTGTCTTTGCAACGTTTGTGGAACTCGATTTGAGGTTCCCGGACACACGAGACAGAAAAAGGGAGAGACGGCACATGAGCATCAAAGGCCATTTGAGGGTTGGCAGCGGGGAATCTCCAAACCGCGCTTGCGGTAATCGTCGTGTTGTGCCGATGGACTGGACGCTCGCACGTGCGCTTACCGTCGCCGTGGCATTTTGCGCTACCGCGGTCTTGACGAGCACGTCCAAGGACGCCGATGCACAGACAAGCCCCACGAAAGTAACCTTGCGCACCGACTTCCGTGTCGCCGGCTACCACGCACCGTTTGCGCTCGCCCTGGAGCGCGGCTACTACAAAGAGCAAGGACTCGATGTCGAAATCGCGCAGGGGCAAGGCTCATCGGTGACCATTCAAACGATTGCCGCAGGCGGCGACCTCTTCGGCATCGCTGACGCGTCGACCACCGTCATCGCGATATCGGCACGGGGCATCCCCGTCAAGGTCGTCGCGGCATACGCGCAGAGCGACACGCAGGGTTTTGCTTTCCATCCGACACCGGGGTGGGACGGCGACCTGGCCAAACTGCGTCAGAAGGTGCTGATCAGCAGTACCGGCTCCTCGGAGCTATCGATCATTCCAGGCGTGTTGGCGCGCACGAATATGACGATGGATGACATGCAATTGCAACTGGTCGACGTCAGCGCCCGAGTGCCGCTGTTCCTGCAGACACCGGGTGCTTTCCTTGGCGGTTACGCCACGGGTGATGTGCTCCGCATCAAAGCCAAGCTGCCCACGGTTGGATTCGTACCGTTTTCCAAGTTTGGAATTACCGCCTATGGTGCCTCATTGATCGTCACGCTCAACACCATTCAAAAGAATCCTGATCTGGTCCGAAAATTCGTCAGCGCGTCGGGCCGGGGATGGAGCGAATCGTTGAAGGATCCTGAACCTGCCGTCCAGGCGTTGACGAAACTCTTTCCGGATGTCGACGCGCAGTTCATGCGCGAGGGCTTGAAGGTCGTGCTGAACAACCAGCTGCACACACCGGCGACCAAGGGCAATCCGATCGGATGGACTGCCGAATCGGATTGGAAGTCGATGATCGACACGCTCGAAAAATACTCCAAGGTAAAGCCCCGGCCGTTACCCAACTACTATACGAACGAATTCATCGCCAAACCGTGATCCACCGGCCCCGCATTGCCAGGCTGGCGGCGCGCGGGTGGCACATCCGGCGATCCCCGCGTTGAACGCATCGCCGGCCGTTGCAATCGCGAACGTCTCGAAGCGTTACGGCTCGGGTGCCCAGGCGGTTCACGCCGTCGACAACGTATCGCTTGCCATTGCGCCCGGCGAGTTCGTCTCGATCGTGGGGCCCAGCGGCTGCGGGAAAAGTACGCTTCTCGAGATGGTTGCCGGGCTGCTCCCGACCAGCGAAGGCACCATCGAAGTGATGGGTTCCCCTGTTACGGGACCGGTGCGGGAGCTCGGCATCGGCTTTCAGCAGCATCTGCTCTTGCCATGGCGCACTGCCCTGCAGAACGTGATGTTGCAAGTGGAGGTGCGGGGGTTCGACAAGGCTAAGTATCTCGAGCGCGCGCAGACTCTGTTAAGGCGGGTAGGACTTGCAGACTTCACCGATCGGTTCCCGGATCAGCTCTCAGGCGGCATGAATCAGCGTGCCGCCATTTGTCGCGCGCTGATTCACGATCCGCCGCTGCTCTTGATGGATGAGCCGTTCGGCGCACTTGATGCCTTGACGCGCGATCAAATGGCGCTCGATTTCCAGCAGCTCTCGCGTGAAGAGGGCAAGACCGTGCTCTTCGTAACGCACTCGATCAGCGAAGCGGTGTTTCTTTCGAATCGCGTCGTGGTCATGTCGCCGCGGCCGGGTCGCATCGAGGCCGTCATTCCAATCGATCTTGGTCGCGAGCGGCATCTGGAATTGCGCGAAACGCCGGAATTTTCACGCTATAGCCGCCGGATCAGGGAGCTGTTCCAGACGATCGGCGTCCTGCGCGAAAGCCGGCACGGATGAACGGCACAATGCGATTGCGACTGCTCGATCAGTTGCACAAGGGCGGCCCGGTCGTTCTGACGCTGATTGTCCTCGTCCTCCTCTGGGAGGCCTCTGTCCGGGCGTTCGAGGTACCGGTATATCTGATTCCGGGACCGATCGACGTTTGGCAATCACTGGTCGAACACCAGCGCGCATTGATCCGCCATGCACAGGTCACCCTCTGGGAGACGCTCGCCGGATTCGGCCTGAGCATCGCGATCGGCATTCCGCTCGCCGTTGCGATCGTTGCATCGCCCGTGATCGAACGGATCCTCTATCCGATTCTGGTCGCCTCCCAAGCAGTACCGAAAGTGGCACTTGCACCGATCCTGCTCGTCATGCTGGGCTACGGGGTGCTGCCGAAAATCATCGTCGCGTTCCTGATCGCGTTCTTTCCGATCGTTGTCAACATGGTGACCGGGCTCGCGTCGGTCAATCGCGACACGTTGAAATTGATGCGCTCGATGGGTGCGACGACAACGCAGATTTTCATCAAGGTCCGGTTTCCGACCGCGGTCCCGAGCATGATGGCGGGCTTCAAGATTGCGATCGCGTTGGCGGTCGTGGGTGCGGTGGTCGGGGAGTTCGTCGGCGGTCGGTCCGGCCTTGGCTACTTCATGCTTGCGGCCACCGGAAATTTCGACACGCCGCTCGTATTCGCATGCGTTGTTGCTTTGACGATTCTTGGAATCGCGCTCTTCTATCTCGTTGCAATGGCCGAACGATTCCTTGGGAGATGGAATCGGCTGACGGTCGCGCGCGCCGCAGACAGCGCGGGCGGCTCGTTTGGAATGTAGCGGACGATCACTGCTTCCGTGGAAGATCGGACGCCATGGCGAGCGTCCGTCGTGCAGAGATCAGACCGGCGCGACCTCGTGCACCGCGCATTGCCGCATTTTTCGCGGATGCGGCGCGTCATAGGGCGTGGCACGGTGCATCGTCCAGCGGTCATCCCACATGACCAGATCGTGCAATCGCCATTGATGCGAATAGACGAATTGCGGTTGCGTCGCGTAGGCGATCAGTTGTTCGATCAGTGCACGGCCTTGTTCGAGCGGCCAGCCAACAATGTGGGACGCGTGCGAGGCCAGGTAAAGCGATTTTCGGCCATTGAACGGGTGGGTCCGCACGAGCGGATGGGAGACCGGGGGGTGATCGCGCAAGGTCTGCGCACTGAATTTGTCCGCAGTGAACCCTGTTTGCTCCCGGGACCGAAGAATACTGTGAACGACCTGCAGGGGCTCGAGCTCGGCCTTGCGCTCACGGGAGAGCGCATTCCAAGCTGCGCGCATGTCTGCATACTCAGTCGGCGGCGGTTGTGGCGGCAGTTCGCGCGCGAGCAGCCCCGTCAGGCGAATCGGTCGGTCGAGGAAGGATCCGTCCGTGTGCCAGAGGCGATTTGCCAACAGATACGCACCTTGGGCACTGTCCATGGTAATCGGCCGGCCATGATCATCGACATTCCCTACGTCGACAAAAATCGGGTTGGCACCCGCAACTTCCTTGAATCCGGCATTGCGGTCCGGCCCAAAATTCCTGATGAATGCGATCTGCTGATCTGCGTCGAGATCCTGATCGCGAAAAATCACGACACCATACTCGGCAAGCGCCCCCTCGATCCCCGCTACCTGGGACCCGCCGAGCTTGGTGCGTAGATCGATGCCGGATGCCTCGGCAGCAAACGACTTTCCAACCTTGTGATAGACCGTAACGTCTCGCGCGGTTGCTGCCGAGCGCGATTGGTCGAGTGCGCGCACGCTTGTAGACGCCGGAGCACTGGTCGTTTGTTTCATGATTGGTTCGATACCTATCAGGTCAAGGCAACCTTTTCCACAATGAATACTATCACCCCTATCGGGAGATTCCGGCGGGCGGGATGTCGAGTCTTCTCGGTGGGCATACACTCATGGCGACGAATCCGTATTCATTTCGATTCCTAACCGCAGCAGGAGGTAACCGAACGTGAAAGCACCGGTGCCCGCTCTGACCATTCGCCGCGTACGTGCGCGTGCCGTCGATGTGCTTTTGAAGCAACCTGCCGTCACTGCGGCGGGAACATTCCCAACGTTTCCTGAAGTCCTAATCGACCTTGAGACGGAAGAGGGCGTCACAGGGTCCGTCTATATTTTTGCCTACGAGCGATTCGCGATGAAGCCGTTGGTCATGCTGGTCGAGAGCCTCGGCGAGTTGATCGCCGGTCACAGGCTTCATCCGCTCGAGGTGGAATCGTTTCTGCAGCGACGGCTGCGGCTGGTGGGTGCACAAGGTCTCTTGGGTATGGCGCTTGGCGGCATCGATATGGCCGTGTGGGATGCTGCCGCGCGCGCCGCGCAGTTGCCGATGGCTGCGCTCCTCGGGGCCAAGCCGCGTCCCATCCCCGCGTACGGAACGTTGAAGAACATGACGGCCGCCGGCGCGGCACGCGACGCCGCGAACGCGATTGCACAAGGATTCTCCGGCGTGAAGGTAAAGATAGGCGGTGCGGGCGTCGCCGAGGACGTCGCGGTCATCGAGGCGATCCGGCGCGAGGTCGGCCCAGGCGTGGCAATCATGGTGGACTACAACCAGGTGTTGTCGGTGCCGGAAGCGATCGCACGGGGACGTGTTCTCGATGACCACGATCTGGCGTGGATTGAAGAACCCACGCGGTCCCATGATTTCGAAGGGCATGCACAAATCGCGCGCGAAGTGCGTACACCCATATCGATCGGCGAGAACTGGAACGGCGTACCCGACGCGACGAAAAGCATCATGGCCCGCGCATCCGATTTCATCATGCCTGACGCCATGAAAATCGGCGGGGTCACCGGGTGGCTGCGGACCGCCGCGCTTGCCGAAGCGCATGGCATTCCATTGTCCGGCCACGCCCTTCCGGAGCTGAGCCTTCATTTGCTCGCCGCTACGCCAACCGCGCATTGGTTGGAATACGCCGACATGGTCGAATCGATCCTGCAGGAGCCGATGCAATTGCGCGACGGTTGCGCGGTGGTGCCGGAGCGGCCCGGATTCGGACTGGAATGGGATGAAAAACGCGTGCAGACCATGCTCGCGTAGCCGTTGAAGTGAACACGACGGTTCCAATCACGACAACGGGTGCGGTCGGCTCACGGGCGATGCGGTGGTCGTGCCGACCCCGGTGCATCGGGCAAGATCGAGTAACATGAAACAAACGTTATTCCTCGGCATGAAACGAAGTCAATCCGCCCAAAGGAGACATTGCGAATGAAAACATCTGACCACTCGCGTCGATGGTTGGCGCTGCTTTGCGCATTTGGCGCGTTCACCGCCATGTTCTGTGGTGCCGCGTTCTCACAGACGGGCGAGATCAAGATCGGCGGCCTGACGTTCTTGACCGGAAAATTTTCAAGTTACGGGGCTGACATCGAGAAGGGCGTCAAGCTCGCGCTCGACAAGGTCAACGCCAAGGGCGGTGTGCTCGGCAGGAAGCTCGTCGTTGATCTGCAGGATACCGCGTCCGATTCAGCGCAAGCCGTCTCGCTGCTCCGCCGCTTCGGTTCTTCGAGCGACGTTGCCGCCATCATCGGCCCGACCGGAACGCCCGACCTGCTCGCGATCATCCCCGTCGCTCGGCAGCTGACTGTGCCGGTCGTCACGATCGGTTCGATGAAACCGATGGCGAGGGATGAATTTCCCGATCAGGTGTTTCGCGTGACCTTGATGAATTCCCCAGAGGTCGTTCGGGACATCATTACGAAAGTTTCCGCGGCGAGAAACTTCAAGCGCATTGGACTGCTGGTGGATAGAACCAATGATGCGCAGCAGGCCGACGCCAAATCGGCGCGCGATGCGATCAAGCTCGGGGCGGGCGTCCAACTGGTGGCGGACGAATCCTACGCCGGCGGCGACAAGGATTTTTCTGTCCTGATCGGCAAGATGATGCAAGCCAATGCCGAAGCCCTGTGGCTTTCCTCCACGACCAACGAGGCCGCGATCATTATTTCGCAAGCGCGCGCGCGCGGCTTCAAAGGTGTCGTCATGGGTGGTGCCGGCATGACCGATCCGAAAATCGCGCAACTCGTCGGTGCCGGGGCGGCACCCTACGTCATGTTCACACCGCTCAATCTCGAGTCGGACCGCCCGGTCGTGAAGGACTTCGTCGAGGCCTATCGCAAGGCCTACGGCAGCAACCAGATCGCCACGTTTTCAGCTTACGCCTACGATTCCGTGCTGCTGATAGAAGATGCGATTCGTCGGGCCGGCTCGGCCGACCGCAAAGCGGTCGCGCAGGCAATCGGTTCGACCAGGAGCTTTCCCGGTGTCGCCGGCGAATATTCCTACGACGGCAAGGGCGACAATGTGAAGCCGGTGCCCTACATCATGGAAGTGGGCCCCAAGGGCGCTTTCGTTACGTTCAAGTAGGAGTGCGCCCTTCAATGGCGCTTGATGGAGCGGTCATCCCGTACTTCGGCTGACCAGCCTCGGGCGCCATAACTTTCGCCATGCCTTTCTCAGCTTGTCGATCTCGTTGGTGCTGATCAGCCCCGACGGGCGCAGGATCATCACCAATGCGAGCAGGCCACCGAACAGAACGAAACGGTAGCCGCGCGAGAAGCGGATAAATTCCGGCAAGAGATCCAAGAGAAACGTGCCGAACAGCGCGCCGATCCAATGATCGACGCCGCCAATCGACAGATAGATCAAGAACAAGAGCGAGCGGTCAAGCGACATATCCGAGGGTTTGATCAACCCAAGATAATGTGCCCACAGCCCGCCCGCGAGGCCGGCCAGTCCTGCTCCAAGCGCGTAGGCGATGACCCGAACAGTCGTGGGATTGATGGCGAGCGCTTGCGCCGCCAGCTCCGAATCCCGAACGGCACGCATGGCCCGCCCGAATCGCCGCGAGTCGAGCCATACCACGAAGGCGATGGCGAGGATCAGCGAGAACGCGACCTCCTTCAGACCAATGACAAGCGGGACACCGTAGAGTCCGGTAGCGCCTCCCAGCGCGTCGACACCGGATACGAGGCCGATGATCATCACCGCGAAGGCGAGCGTGGTGATGGCGAAGAACCAGTGGCCGAGCCGGTCGGCAACCACCGCGAACAGACCACCGCAGAGGCCGGCTACAATCGTACCGAGCATCAATGACAGCGCGGGTGGAAGCGCGAGGTGAATTGAAATCAGCCCGCTCGTATAACCCCCGATACCGAAAAACGCCGCGTGCCCGGCCGACATCCGGCCGCTTGCCGCGATGACATACAGACCGAGCACGGCGATGGCGTCGATCAGGACCGGCACCAGAATGGATGGCAGGATGTCGATCACAGTCGCGCCTCACGCGAGGCAACGATGAACAACCCCTGCGGTCGGATGATCAGCACGGCAAACAACAGTCCAAACGTGATCACGTCGCGATAGACCGATGAAACGTACGCAACGGTGACGGCCTCGAGCACGCCAAGCAGGAGCCCGGCGATGACCGCACCGGCGGGGCTCGCCACGCCCCCAACGATCATGACGACAAGGCCCTTCAGTCCATAATCGAATCCCATGAAGGGCGATACGATGCGACTGTCGGCGGCAAACAAGAGTCCAGAGACGCCTCCCAAGACGGATGCGCCGATGACGGTGATGAGGATCGTTCGATCGACGGAAATACCCTGCGCGGCCGCGACCTCGGCATTTTCCGCGACGGCGCGCATGGCACGACCGAAATTCGTGCGATTGATGATCAATGCGAACGCCACCAGCATGAGCGCAACGATCGCAAGATTGATGACATTGATCGGCACGATAAAGACCTTCCCGATCTGCCAAAGATCCATCTGCGTTTGCACCGGAAACGAACGCGGATCGCTACCGAGCTGCGCCCCGACCAGATGCTCGACAAACAACGAAATGCCAAAGCTCGCGATAAACGGGGCAAGGTAGGTCGATTTCCGTCCCGGCCGGACAAACGGCTTCAGCCCGATCCAGAACACGGCTGCGCCAAAAAGAACGGTGATCACGAGCGATAACACGGCCGCGACCGCGACGGGAACGCCCTGACCCACCAAGAGTGCGAGCGCGATCGGGGCCAACATGATCGTCTGGATGTGGGCGATGTTCAGAATGTTGAGGACACCGAAGATCAAGACGAATCCCAACGCGACCAGCGCATAGGTCCCGCCTATCGCGAGACCGGAAATCAATTGTTGGACGACGAATTCCATATCACTTGTCTATGAGAGGCGCAGGCGGTCTCTCGATCCTTTTCAGTTGCCACGAGTGCCCGCTGTCATCGCGTCAGCGGATCGACCGAGGTAGGCATTGCGGAGCCCCTCCCGATCGGCGAAGCCTGCGATATCAAGACGCTTGATCAATTGTCCGCGCCGGAGAACGAGCGCGAAATCCGCGCAACGTTGCGCAAGCTTCACGTCCTGCTCGACAAGCAAGACCGCGAGGTTATCGTTCCGCTTGATCGTAACAAGCATTTCGGCGATCTCTTTTCGCACGAGCGGAGCAAGACCTAATGAAGGCTCGTCCAACAACAGCACGCGCGGCGCCGAAATCAGTGCGCGCCCGATCGCAAGCATTTGCTGCTGGCCGCCGCTTAGAAGGCCGGCATCCTGGTCGAGTCGTTCGCGCAGGATCGGAAACTTTAGCAGCACGGATTCCATTCGATCGGCGACCGATATTGCACCGCCGGCGCGTCCGGGCATTGCACCCACGAGAAGATTTTCCCGAACGGTCAACGAATACAGGATGCCGCGCCCCTCCGGAACGTATGCAATCCCCAATCGTGCGATCTCGTGGGTGGGCAGGCCCATGATCTCGACATTGTCGGGGCCGGTGATCGAACCGGCAACCGCGGGAAGATATCCCATGATTGCGCGCAGGATCGTTGTCTTTCCCGCGCCATTCGCCCCGAGGATGACGCCAATCTCACCGACACCCACACGCAAGGTGACGCCCTCGACGACATTTGCATCGCCATACGACGCGGATACATTCTCGAGCGAAAGCATGGTCGCGCCCTCTAGTCGTCCGTGCCGAGATAGGCGGCGATCACTTCGGCGTTCTCCTGCACTTCTGCTGGTTTGCCTGTCATCAACCATCGGCCCGCATCGATTACCGTTACGCGGTCGCACAACGACATGATGACCTCCATATCATGTTCGATGATCAGAATGGCCAGGCGCGCGCGATGGTTCGCCATGACGCCAAGAACGCGCTCAATGTCGTCCGGCCCCAGTCCAGCGGTCGGTTCGTCAAGCAGCAGTACGGAGGAGGCGAAGGCGCATGAGCGTATCACCTCCACTTGCTTCCGCAGGCCGTAGGGAAGACGGCCTACTAATGTTCCAGCAACCGCAGTCAGGTGGGATTCCTCGAGCAACGCTTCGACTTCCGCGCGGATTTCCGCGTTGCGTGCGGATTGGCCCCCGCATTTGCGTCGCTGTTCGACTGATACCCTGATGTTCGTTTGCACGTCTAGTTGATCGAACAATCGGGCACCCTGAAACGACCGGCCAAGTCCCCTCGCCGCCCGCTGATGGGTTGGCAGATGCGTCACATCGACCCCGTTCAACCAGACGGAACCGCTGCTTGGCCGGTAGTAACCTGTGGCGATATTGACCGCCGTGGTCTTTCCCGCACCATTCGGTCCGATCAAGCCATGAATTTCCCCGCGCGCCACATCGAAACTCAAATCACTCAATGCCGTAAGCGCCCCGAACTGTTTGCTGACGGCACGCAATTGCAAGGTTTGCATTTCTCGTCGATCCAAAGAAGAGCGTTCAGTTGAGTTATACGCCTACTGGAAACCCGTTAGAGCCCGAACAACCTTCGCGAATATGCCCCGGAGGGCGGCAGGACGGCATGACGTAACATTCGATTCTGTTCGATGTTTTTCACCAGATTGAATGCTGGCTCTTGGCTGCGAAAGAGCCAGTATCGATCAAGTCATCGATCGTCGTGTTCTCGTTAGTCGCGACTCTGGTCCCAGCCAAGGCTACGTTCTCCACTTGCACATCGATGATCGTGCGAAGGATCTGCAGCAGCACCGGAACACCCGTGTTATCGCCCACCCCGCATCAGGCCGGTGCCGGCGATCGGTACAGGTGGTCAGTGTTCGGTCGGCCGGGACAACCCGCCCCTTCCTTGTGATTGGCGATATGATCGAACGTCGATGGAACAACTCGCAACCGATCCCCCGCGCAAGGAGCCACACCGAATGAGCAAGCCGTATCAGTACGAAACGGTCATCGTCGAGAAGGACGCGGGGATTGCGTGGGTCACGCTCAATCGCCCCGAGAAGCGCAACGCGATGAGCCCGCAGTTGAACCACGAGATGTGCGACGTGATGGCGCGGCTCGAAACCGATCCTGACGTGCGCGTTCTCGTGTTGTGTGGTGCGGGGCCGGCGTGGTGCGCGGGCATGGATCTCGAGCTTTTCTTTCGCGATCTGGATGACAAGCCGGCCGAGCGCGCGGTGGCAATCTGGGAAACCAACGAGTGGCGCTGGAATCGCCTCTTCACCTTTCCGAAGCCCACGATCGCCATGGTGCACGGCTACTGTTTCGGCGGCGCGTTTACCCAACTCATCGCCTGTGACTTCGCGTTTGCCGCGGAGGATGCGACGTTCGGTCTGTCCGAAGTTAATTGGGGAATCATTCCCGCCGGCATCGTTTCCAAAGCGCTGGTGGATTGCTTGGGCTATCGCGACTATCTGTATCTTGCGATGACCGGCAAACCGTTCACCGCGAAGCGCGCCGAGGAGATTCGCCTTATCAACAAAGCCGTACCGGCGGCGCAACTGCGCGACGAGACGGTTTCGCTGGCGCGCGACCTCATCAAGCTCAATCCCGAGGCATTGCGCGGCACCAAGCAGATGTTGAAGAACGTTCGTGGCATGGGCACCGATCAAGCTGCGGACTACCTCGGCGCGAAATTCGCCGAGCTCAAGTTTCGCGATCGCGAGGGCGGGTACGCGAAAGGGATCGGGCAGTTCATCGACGACAAGAGCTACCGTCCCGGGTTCGATGTCTATCGCAGGGGATAACCCATGGTCTATTTGAGACCACTCGCGCGACGACTCGCCATCCTTGCAATGGCGATGGCCTTACCGGTGGCCGCATTGGCGCAAACGTTTCCCTCAAAACCGATCAAACTCGTCGTACCGTATCTCACCGGCGGACTCCCTGATGTGCTTGCGCGTCTGGTTGCCCAGAAGATGTCGGACACCCTCGGCCAGCAGGTCATTGTCGAGAACAAGCCGGGCGCAAGCGGAATCCTTGCCGCAGAGTCGGTCGCCCGCGCCGAGCCTGATGGCCATACGCTTTTCGTTGGTGACATCGGCCACTATGCGCTGAATCCATTCATTCACGCAAAGCTGCCATACGATCCGAATCGCGATCTCTTGCCGGTGACACAAGCGGTTCATGGCCCGCTGTTTCTCGTTGTAAACCCGGCGTTGAATGTGCAGAGCGTGCAGGAGCTCATTGCAGCCGCGAAAGCGCGCCCCGGGATCAACTACGGGTCACCGGGCAATGCGAGTGTGCATCAACTGGCGGGCGCGCAACTCGGGCTGATGGCCGGGGTCACGCTCACCCACATCCCCTACAAGAGCAATGTCCAGGCGATACCGGGATTGCTCACCAACGACGTGTCGATGATGTTCGTCGCGCTGCCTTCCGTCCTTCCGCATGTGAAAGCAGGAAAGCTGCGGATTATCGCCAGCGGCACAGCGCAACGATCGCCGTTGATGCCCGATGCTCCGACGGTTGCGGAGTCCGGCTTCCCGGGGTTCCTCGCGGTCACCACCGTAGGATTTTTTGCGCCAGGCGGAACGCCCGCCGGCTTGATCACGCGGCTGAATGCGGAGACGGTCCGCGCGCTGCGTTCACCGGAAGTCGAATCGAAAGTGCCCTCCCTTGGTGCCAATATCGTCGCCGGGACTGCCGAGCAGTTCGCGGAGCAGATCAGAGCAGACCAGGCGCTCTACAAGCGCCTGGTGAAGGAAGTCGGCGTGAAGATCGATTGACCGCCCTCTCGGCATGAAAATTCTGCAGGGCATTCGTGTCCTCGATCTGGGGACCTTCATCACCGCGCCCCATGCCGCGATGCTGCTGGGCGAGATGGGGGCCGACGTCATCAAGATCGAACGACCCGGCACGGGCGATCCGTTCCGATGGTTCAACGAGGGGCTTTCGAGCCCGATCTTCCAGGCTCACAACCGCAACAAACGCAGCGTCACGATCGACTATACGAAGTCCGCGGGGCTCGAGCTGCTCTACGATCTCGTTCGCGCCGCCGACGTGGTCTTCCTCAACATGCGCCCAGGTGTGGAGGCGCAACTTGGTCTCGCCGCCACGCAACTCCACGCCGTCAATCCGAAGCTCGTGTACTGCGCGATCACAGGCTTCGGTCCGGACGGCCCGTACGCCAATCGACCTGCCTACGATACGGTTGGTCAGGCGATGTCGGGCCTCTTATCCCGGCTGCACGACTCGGACGATCCGCGCATCGCGGGACCATCGTTATCGGACACGGTCACCGGCCTCACCATGTGCATGGGCGCGCTCGCGGCCCTGTTCGAACGGGAGCGTTCCGGGCGTGGGCGCGTCGTCGAGACCAACATGATCGAGGCGACGATGGGATTCGCAGTGGATCCCTTGATCTACTATCTCGTCACCGGCCGCGAACAACCATTCTTTCAACGGGGCTCGGCCTCGCAGGCGTATGTGCTCGCGTGTCGCGACGGCAAGCGCCTTTGCCTGCACATGTCCTCACCGGACAAATTCTGGGATGCCCTGGCACGCGCCATCGACCGGCCCGATCTCGTCGAACGTTACCCTGATCGCGTAGCCCGCGCGGACGGATACGAGGAGATCTCGCGCGACTTGGCGCACACATTCGCCATGCGCGACGCGGATGATTGGGCCGCGCGGCTGCAAGCGAACGATGTGCCCTTCGCACCAGCCCTCACCGTTCCCGAAGTTATCCAGGATCCGCAGGTCGCGCATCTTGGCGCGGTCAATGCGATCAAACATCCTTCCCTCGGGATGATCAAGGGATTGAACCGTCCGCTTCGATTTGACGGTGAGAACCGTTCGGACTATCGCACGACGCCGCGCCTTGGCGAGCACACGGACGAAGTGTTGACTGAGCTCGGCATCGCGCGCGAGCGCATCGCGACGCTCCGGGCGAACGGGATCGTCTAACATATTCTTGAATGCAATGAGAGACCGCGCATTGCGGTGCTCAAGCACGTGCTAGAGTCGCCACGCAACCGAAGCGCGTAGGCATCGCCACGTGAACAGCCACAAGGGGAGATTCGTCATGAAGCGCATCACCATCCGCATTTTTCCGGCGTTCCTTGCTCTGGCGCTCGCCGGCCCATTCGCGCATGCGCAGCAGGTATTGCGGATCGCCATGACCACCGCCGATGTGCCCACCACCACCGGCGCACCCAATCAGGGACTGGAGGGATTTCGCTTCGCGGGATTTCCTGCATTCGAACCGCTGGTGCACTGGGACTTGCGCGTCGCCTCGGGTGTCCCGCCCGTGGTGCCGTGGCTCGCCAGAAGCTTTGAGAGCGATCCCGCGAATCGCAGGCGGTGGGTCTTCACGCTGCGGGAAGGCGTGAAGTTCCACGACGGCTCGGAAGTGACGGCCGAGGCGGTGGTCTGGAATCTCGAACGCTTCTTCAACACGGAAGCGCCGCACTATGAGAAGAATGCCGCTGCGCTCGCACGCGTGTGGCTCGCCGCGATCGACAAGTGGGACCGGCTCGATAAATATCGCGTCGCGATCACGACCAAGGAGCCGACGAGTTTTTTCCCCGAGGTGATGACGAATCTCCTGATCGCCAGCCCGGCGGGATACGAAGCGGCTGGACGAGACTGGCAGAAGTTCAGCGCCGCACCCTCCGGCACCGGGCCGTTTCGCATCACCAAGGTGACGCGCAACTCGATCGAGATGGACAAGAATCCGGCGTATTGGAATACAGAGCGGGCCGCCAAGGTCGATCGCGTCATTCTCTTGCCGATGGCCGAAGCAACGACGCGCCTTGCAGCATTGCGCTCCGGGCAAGTGGATTGGATCGAAGTGCCGCCGCCCGATTCCGTGCCCTCGCTCAAAGCGGGCGGTTTTACCGTGGTGGCGGGTGCCTTCCCCCATATTTGGCCCTATTGGCTGAAGACCACGGAAGAATCGCCGTTCAAAGACGTGCGCGTCCGCCAAGCGTTCAACTACGCGATCGATCGGGCATCGATCCTTGCGTTACTGAATGGCATTGGGGAGCCTGCCAGCGGATTCTGGAAGAAAGGCGATCCGCGATTCGGGAATCCGAAGAACGACTACAAGTACGATCCGGCCAAGGCGAAAGCACTCCTCGCCGAAGCCGGCTACAAGGCGGGCGATCCGGTGAAGGTGCGAGCCATGATCTCTACCAGCGGGTCCGGTCAGATGCTGCCGCTCCCGATGAACGAGGTTCTTCAGCAGAACGCGCGGGCGGCGGGATTCGATATTCAGTTTGTCGTGGTCGAATGGGGTCAGCTCATCCAGAACACGCGGGTGAATCCCAACTCTCCGCAGATGCAAGGCGTCACGGCCGTCAACTCGAGTCTCACGACCGCGGACATGAACTGGTTCTTCCGTTCGTTCTACCCGCCGAACTGGGCCGGTTGGGATCATCCTGAGGCGAAGAAGCTGATGGAGGAGTACCGCGTCGAGTTCAACGCCGAGAAACGCCTTGCGATTCAGCGTCGCCTGCACGAATTGCTGGTGGACGAAGCACCGTGGGCATGGATTCTTCACGACACCAACCCCCGCGCATTCTCGAAGCGCGTGAAAGGCTATGTGCCGGTGCAAAGCTGGTTCACCGATCTCACGCGCATTTCGATGGAATGACGGCGACGTAGACCGCCAACGGCGAGGAGGCTGGCGGCATGCTGGTATTCATCCTGCGCCGTTCCCTGCAAGCCGTTCCGGTTTTGCTCGGCGTGTCGCTCGCAGTCTTTCTCCTGGTGCATATGATGCCGGGATCGGCGGTCGACTTTCTCTTGCCGCCGGAGGCCACCCAGGAACTTGTCGATCGCATCAAGAGCGTCTACGGATTCGATCGACCGATCTGGGAGCGCTACCTCATCTGGCTTGTGCAAGTCGGGCGCGGCGATCTCGGGACGTCCGTATTCTCGGGTCGACTCATCGCACCGAATCTCCTCGAAGCGCTCTTCAACACGCTCCAGCTCGCTCTCTTCGCCGCCGGACTTGGCTTTACGCTTGGCATCGTCCTCGGTTTTCTCGCCGGCACGGCGCCCAGCCGCATCGCAGACAAAGCCCTTTCCGCGTTTGCAATCGTTGGGGTCAGCGTGCCGCACTACTGGCTCGGCATCGTGCTCGTCGTCGTGTTCTCGGTGCAACTCAACTGGCTGCCGGCGCAAGGGATGGGTGCGCCGGGATTTCCGACGAGTTGGCAGCAGGTCCAGCACCTCATCCTGCCGGTCGTGACCCTGTCGCTCATCCCAATGGGCATCATCGCGCGCGTGGTGAGAGCGACGACGCTCGAGGTGGTCGCGCGCGACTTCGTCGCTTCGCTCGATGCGCGTGGTTTGCGTCGACGCACAGTGCTCACCCACGTCGCTAAGAATGCTGCGCCCGCCGTCCTCGCGCTGATGGGCCTGCAGTTCGGCTATCTGGTCGGCGGTTCCATCTTGATCGAGACCGTCTTCAACTGGCCGGGCGTGGGTCACCTATTGAACCTCGCGATCTTCCGTCGCGACATCGCAGTGATCCAGGCAACCATCCTGATGCTCGCGTTCTTCTTCGTCTTCATCAATCTAGCAGTGGATGTCATGCAGGCGATCGTCGATCCCCGCATGCGACGAGGTTGATGTGAGCAGCGCGCAGGCATCGGTTGCCGGTCATGGTTTGACGTCGATTCGCACGCCACATCGACGCCGCACGTGGCACCGTGTCCTGGAGCGGCTCCTCAGCGATTACGTCACGCTCGCAGCGGCTGCGCTCCTTCTTCTGGCGGTGCTGATGATCGTACTCGCACCGCTGCTGAGCGCCTACGATCCATACACCGGCAACGTGCTAAGGCGATTGAGTCCGATCGGCACGTCCGGCCATTGGCTCGGGACCGACGAGATCGGCCGCGACATGTGGACACGGCTCTTGTTCGGTGGACGCCTTTCCCTGTTGGCAGGCGTGACACCGGTCGCCTTCGCGCTGGTGATTGGCGGATCGCTTGGCCTTATCGCCGGCTACTTGGGCGGTCGGGTGAATACATTGATCATGCGCACGATGGACATGTTCTACGCGTTTCCGTCCGTACTGCTCGCGGTGGCGATCTGCTCGATCCTTGGCGCCGGACTGGCGAATACGATCGCCGCACTCACCATTGTGTTCATCCCACCGATCGTGCGCCTGACCGAAAGCGTGACCTTGCAGATCGGCAATCTTGATTATGTCCACGCGGCGCGTGCAAGCGGAGCGTCGACCTTCTCGGTCATCGCGCATCATGTGCTCGGCAACGTGATCGGTCCGGTGCTCGTATATGCCACGAGCCTGGTCGGCCTGTCGATCATTCTCGCCTCGGGCTTAACCTTCCTTGGACTGGGCGTCCCGCCGCCCGAACCCGAGTGGGGCGCGATGCTGAGCGCCATGCGACAAGCGCTCTATGTCGCGCCGATCAACGCTGCCCTGCCGGGCTGCGCGATTTTTCTGATCTCGCTCTGCTTCAACCTCTTCAGCGACGGCCTTCGCCAGGCAATGGATATTCGTGAAACAGGTGAACCAAGCCGCTGAGCTCCTTCGTTCCCGGGATGATCGACCCGCCGTCTTGCGCGTGAAGGGTCTGGTGAAATCGTTCCCCGTCCGCGGCGGCGTGTTCGGCCGACCCGTCGCCCACGTGCACGCCGTTGATGACGTGAGCTTCGATCTCTATTCGGGCGAAGTGCTAGGCGTCGTCGGCGAAAGCGGATGCGGAAAGTCCACGATCGCCCGTCTGATTCTTCACCTCGAACGGCCCGATCATGGCGAGATTACTTTCGACGGCATGCGGGTAGGAGGACGTCAAGGCTTGACACTTCGCGCACTGCGCCGGGGAGTGCAGATGGTCTTCCAAGACAGCCATGCCGCGCTCAACCCGCGCATGACCGTCTTCGAGACGATCGCGTACGGGCCGCTGTCGACGGGTGTGCCGCGACCGCTCGCCTATGGACGCGCCGAAACGCTGCTTGCCGACGTTGGACTCGACCCGGAGCACTTCGCCGATCGCTATCCGCACGAGCTCTCCGGTGGCCAGCGACAGCGCGTCAATATCGCCCGCGCGTTGGCGCTCTCACCCAAGGTCGTCATCCTCGATGAAGCCGTCTCCGCGCTCGACAAATCGGTCGGGGCGCAGATCCTCAACCTGCTGGTCCGGCTCAAGCGCGAGCGTGATCTGCAATACATCTTCATCTCGCATGATCTGAATGTCGTCGAATATCTCGCCGATCGCGTGTTGGTCATGTATCTTGGCTCGATCGTGGAACTCGGCGCGACCGAGGCGATCCTTCGCCAACCCGCGCATCCGTATACGCGTGCATTGATCGCATCGCAGCCGACGGTCGATCCCCGGCATCGAACGAGGGAGCCGCCGATCACCGGGGAGTTACCCAACCCGATGGACCCGCCTTCGGGCTGCCGATTTCGCACACGCTGCCCGCATGCTGAAACGGTGTGCGCCGCTGCCCCACCCCGTCTGATCGAAGTGGATCCCTCCGCGCCGCACAGCGTCGCGTGCCACATCACAGATCCTGCATCCGGGCATTCGCTTGCATTAAGCAGCATGCCCGGCACAAAGAGTCCATGAGTCACGCAGACGACGCCATCACTGCCAGCACGGACGTTCTCGCCGTCGAAGTTGATCGGCTGAGCGTGGGCCTGAATCGTGAAGGGAAGACGATTATTCCGGTGCGCGATGTAACCTTCACGTTGGCGCGCGGTGAGACGCTTTGCATCATCGGGGAATCCGGATGCGGGAAGTCAGTGACCTTGCGTGCGCTGATTGGCCTCTTGCCCGCGAACGCGACCATCGGCGGCACAGTCCGAATGCAAGGACGCGAGGTGACTCATCTTCCGTTCGAGGAAATGCGCGGCATTCGTGGCGCCCGCGTCGGCATGATCTTCCAGGAGCCGGCCACCGCGCTCGATCCGGTCTACACGATCGGCCAACAAATCGTCGAGACGATCATGGCGCACGATGACCGCGCCCTTCGCGCAGCAAGATCACGCGCGCTTGAGTTGTTGGAGCTCGTTTCGATCCCAAACGCGGAGCGTCGTCTGGATGCGTATCCGCATGAGCTGTCCGGTGGGATGCGACAACGCGCGATGATCGCGATTGCGCTCGCCTGCGGGCCCGACGTGCTCCTCGCCGACGAGCCCACCACCGCGCTTGACGTGACCGTTCAGATGCAAGTGCTCTTCTTGCTCCGTGGATTGCAGGAGCGCCTGGGCATGGCGATGGTCTTCGTGACGCATGATGTATCGGTCGCCGCCGAAATCGCCGATCGGATCGCTGTGATGTACGCCGGCACGATCGTGGAGATCGGAAGCGCGCAGCAGATCCTCGTCGAGCCGCGGCACCCCTACACCCTCGGCCTGCTCGCATCGCGTGCACATCGCTCGAATCGCGGCCACCACGTACCGATCATTCCCGGTGGTCCACCCGATCCGGCCGAACTGCCAACCGGCTGCGCATTCCATCCCCGATGCAGCGCCGCCGATTCGAAGTGCATGACCGTGGCGCCGGATGACCGACCGGTCGACAACGGCAGGCGAATCCGTTGTTGGCATCCGAATTCCGAAGCAATTCCCGAGATAAGGTGAACCGTATGAACCCAACACTATCCGTCACACCTCGCGACGCGCTCGTCGTCGTCGACATGCAGGTCGATTTCGTGTCCGGGAGTCTCGGCATTCCGGATTCGGAATCCATCATTCCGGTAGTGAACCGGCTCATTCGTCAGTTCAATCAGGTGGTCGTGACGCAGGACTGGCATCCGCCCGGACACATTTCTTTTGCGAGCGCACACCCTGGTGCTAGGCATGGCGACGTGGTGGAAACCGCCTATGGTGCACAGAAAGTGTTCAATGACCACTGTGTCCAAGGCACGCGCGGCGCCGAGCTTGATCCGCGACTTGAGTGGACCCGCGCCCAGCTGGTCCTGCGCAAGGGTTATCGAGCCGACGTCGATAGCTTCTCGGCGTTCTATGAAAACGATCAGTCCACGCCAACGGGACTCTCTGCCTACCTCCGACAGCGGGGGACGGAACGCGTCTTTTGCGTCGGCCTCGCCCTATTCGGTTGTGTAAAGGCCACCGCGGAAAGCGCGAGTCGGGACGGATTCAAGACCTATCTCGTCGAGGACGCCGCGAAAGGGCGCAGCGTTTCCATCGAACAGTCTGAGCGCGCGCGATCGGAATTGCGTACCGCCGGGGTCGAGATCATCGTGTCGCGGGAACTCAGGTCATAAATCGCTCGTGCGCGGATGCCGCATTTGGCGAGCGAATCCGCGCTCCGCGTCCTCCAAATGGGCCATTGCGTGACGATATCCGCGGTGTCCGGGAAATTCTATTCGCGATGCCGATAGTCGCCACGCACGCCTCGAACGGCGCAAATCCGACCGATTTCGGCAGCAGAGGACGATCGTAGTAGGACGGATAGACCGAGCGAACATGAACGCCCTGACGCGCGCGTAGCAAGGTATCGCCTGAAGTGGCAACAGCACCCGGTGTTCGCGTTTGTTCTTGGTGTTTGATATTGGTTGCTTCCACAGCGCCTCCGCCAGATCGATCTCGGTCCACTCAGCGTGCACGACTTCTCCGGATCGTGTACCCGTCAAGAGTTGAAACACCAACGCGTTATAGACATTCGAAGAAAGCGCTGAAGTAGGAAGCCACGCCAGCAACTTCTGCAGATCAATTGCATCGAGCGCACGTTCGCGCGGTTCGTACTTGGGTCCTTTCACGCCGGCACACGGGGGGTCCCGTCCAGGCGCCTTCGTTCGATCGCCAACTCAAACGCCATGCGCAGCGCCGAGATGGTCATCGCGGCGACGCGTGGCGCCCGTCGCTCGATCTGCTCGTACATGTCAACGGCGTCGCGTGGCGTCTCCTCGGATGCGGCGCGCCGCCCCAGGACGGCAGCACGTCATGCCGTAACATGCACTCCTGCTCGATGCCCTTCGCCAGTTTGGACGCATGACGCTCAAAGTAGTCATTCAACATTTCTCGCAGCGTGTAAGCGCTCATGCGCTCGCCACGCGCTTCCGCGTCCAGTGCCTTCCTCGCGGCCCGCGGATCGCCGCGCCCAGGATCGTCGCGAATCTTTTTGACGTCCTCCGAAGCCTTACGCGCTTCGGCCAACGACACGCGCGGGTACTCGCCCAATATGATTTGATCGCGCGCGCGATCGTGTCGGCCGTATCGATAAACTCAACCATTGAGCGGTGCGCCGCTCGCACCGGCGCCAAGTGTTGCAACCAGTCGAAGGCCCGGGCACCGCGCATCGGTCAGCACGCCCGCCACGTGGCGCGCCACGTAAAGGGCAGTCAGTATTTTCAGCTTGGACTTGCACATCGGTGTGTGTCAAAAACTGCCCTAAGGGGTTGGCTTGCGGTACAGAGCAGTGCACGGCACGGAACGCCGATGCACAGCGTATCAATCACATCAAACTTATTGGACGTTGTATTTCAATGTCTCAATGGCATGCTAGGGCAAGAACTTGAACCACTCCAGTGACTTCAGCGCAGCTGAATTCTCCCGTCATACCCCGATGATGCAGCAGTATCTCCGCATGAAAGCGGAGCATCCGAACATGCTCCTCTTCTATCGGATGGGGGATTTCTACGAGATGTTTTTCGAGGACGCGGAGCGCGCCTCGCGTCTGCTCGACATCACGCTCACAACGCGAGGACAGTCTGCCGGGACGCCCATCCCGATGGCGGGCGTCCCGTACCACGCGGTCGATGGGTATCTCGCCAAACTGGTGAAGCTGGGCGAATCGGTCGCGGTATGTGAGCAGATCGGTGATCCGGCCACATCGAAGGGGCCGGTCGAGCGCAAGGTCGTTCGACTCGTCACGCCCGGCACGCTCACCGACGCGGGGATGGTCGATGACAAGGTCGACAACATCGTTCTCGCGCTCGCTGTCGAGCGTGGCGTCTTCGGTCTTGCATGGTTGAGTCTTGCAAGCGGTGCCTTTCATGTTGCCGAGGTCGGGCATTCGAATCTCGCAGCGACCTTGAAACGCATCGCGCCGGCGGAGATCCTGCTTGCTGACGGCAATCCACTCACTGTCGAGAGCCCCCTCTGGAACCACACAGGCGTCGCCATCACGCGGCTTCCGGACTGGCATTTTGACCGCGCCGCCGCCGAACGATCGCTCGCCAAACATTTCGGCACCAATGATCTCGCCGGTTTTGGTGTGAATGAATTGAAGCTTGCGATCGCCGCTGCCGGCGCCGTCTTCGGTTACGCGCAGAGAACGCAAGGGCAAACACTTGGCCATGTGTTCTCCCTGCATGCTGAGCAGGAAAGCGCATTCGTGCGCATGGACGGCGCAACCCGCCGCAATCTCGAGCTGACCGAAACGTTGCGTGGAACCGGCGGTCCGACTCTGTTCGGCTTGCTGGACCGGTGCTCGACCAGCATGGGCAGCCGTCTGTTGCGACAGTGGATTCACCATCCGTTGCGCGACCGCTCGATCGTCATTGCGCGGAACGGCGCGGTCGAGGAGCTGGCAGGCGACACCGGTGCGGGGCCGTATCCACACCTTCTCTCGAGGCTGCGTCGCGTTGCGGATATCGAGCGCATCACCGCGCGCATTGCGCTTCGCACCGCCCGCCCGCGCGACTTGTCCGACTTGCGCGACACGCTCGCAATGCTGCCCGAGTTTGGCACCGCGTTAGATCCTCTGACCGACAGTCTTCTCGGATCTATACAGACCGCGATCAGAGTGCCCGACGCGTGCGCCGATCTGCTTGTGCGCGCGATCGACCCGGAACCCGGCGCGATGGTTCGCGACGGCGGCGTCATCGCCAAGGGCTACAGCGCCGAGCTCGATGAATTGCGGTCGCTGCAAGACAATGCCGGGGCGTTTCTCGTGGAGCTCGAGACCCGCGAACGCGCTCGGACCGGAATTCCCAATCTTCGCGTCGAGTACAACCGTGTCCACGGGTTCTATATCGAGGTCACCAACGCCCATTCGGAAAAAATACCGGATGACTATCGGCGCCGACAGACCCTGAAGAATGCCGAGCGATACATTACGCCAGAGCTGAAATCGTACGAGGACAAAGCGCTGTCGGCGAAAGATCGTGCGCTCGCGCTGGAGAAATCGCTCTACGAGACGCTGCTCGAACTCTTGCAACCGCACGTCTCAACGCTTCAACGCATTGCCCACGCGCTCGCGGAACTGGATGTCCTATGTGCGTTCGCCGAGATCGCCGTGCGACGATCGTGGGTGCGACCGCAGTTCTCTGATGACGCGGTCATTGACATCGATGCGGGACGGCATCCGGTCGTGGAAGATGAAGTCGACCCGTTCATCGCGAACGACTGCCGGTTTTCCCAGGCACGCCGCCTGCTGTTGATCACCGGCCCGAACATGGGTGGCAAGTCGACCTATATGCGACAGGTCGCTTTGATCGCGTTGCTCGCGCATATCGGCGCATTTGTTCCGGCAAGCCGCTGCCGGATCGGTCCGATCGACCAGATCTTCACCCGGATCGGCGCCGCCGACGATCTCGCGGGCGGACGCTCCACCTTCATGGTTGAGATGACCGAGAGCGCAGCGATCCTGAATAACGCGACCGACCAAAGCCTCGTGTTGATGGATGAAGTCGGCCGCGGCACGTCGACCTTCGATGGACTCGCATTGGCATGGTCGATCGCGCGCCACCTCATCGAGAAGAATCGCGCCTTCACGCTGTTTGCCACCCACTACTTCGAACTGACGCAACTCGCGCTCGAATATCGCGAGGTGGCGAATGTGCATCTCGATGCCGTGGAGCATGGTGATCGCATCGTGTTCATGCACGCGGTCGAAGAAGGTCCGGCAAGCCAAAGCTATGGTTTGCAAGTCGCCGCGCTCGCCGGGATTCCGCAATCGGTGGTACGGGCTGCGCGCCGGCGCTTGCAGAACCTCGAACAGGCGAGTCTCACGCGCAACGGACAGTCCGACCTGTTCGCGGAGGCGCCCCCGGTCGAGGAGTCCGCCTCGACCGTGCATCCGTTGGCCGAATTGTTGGATACGATTGATCCTGACGCCCTGACACCCCGTGAAGCGCTCGATCTCGTGTATCGGTTGAAGCGGCTATGAGAGTGCTCGCGCGTTTCGTTGTGATCGCCTGTTTCGCTTTTGGCGGTGCGGCCCGCAGCGCCGATTTGACGTTCGGTGTGTTCGGCGACACGCCCTATTCCGCCCTGGAGGAAATCGCATTCCCTGATCTCATCAGCCAGATGAGCGCCGAGCGCCTCGCCTTCGTGGTGCACATCGGTGACTTCAAGTCCGGATCATCGCCTTGCACTGACGAACTCTTTCTTCTCCGGCACACACAATTGCAGCGATCGAAACATCCGCTTCTCTTTCTTCCTGCCGACAATGAGTGGACTGATTGCCATCGAGTGGGCGCCGGTCGCATGGATCCGCTCGAACGCCTCGACAAACTCAGAGCACTCTTTCATTCCGGGGATTCGACGCTTGGCGAGCGCACGATGCCACTCAAGCGCCAATCGAGCGATGCACGTTTTTCGGCGTATCGCGAAAACGTGCGGTGGATGATGGGCGATGTCGTCTTCGCGGCGCTGAATGTGACGGGCTCGAACAACAACTGGGATCGCACGAGCGCGATGGACGATGAGCATCATGCACGGATGGCCGCGAATGAAGTCTGGCTCGAAGAAGCGGTGCGCATGGCGATCGCAGGACGCTCACGCGCATTGGTGATTTTCTTTCACGCCAATCCGATGTTCGATCGGGACGCGGATCCACCCTCACGTCGCGACGGATTCCTTCGCTGGCGCGCAATGCTGGCCGATGCCGCCCGGCGCTTCGACCGGCCGATCCTTCTCATTCATGGTGACAGTCACCATCACCGCATCGATCATCCACTTCGAATTCCCGGACGCGACGCGACGTTTCCGAACGTCACGCGTCTGGAAGTGTTCGGCGCTCCGGTCTCGAATTGGTCGAGGGTCACGATTTCAGGGGATGCGCCGGCAACGTTCCGGATCGAGGCCGGACGAAAAATGGAGAGCGGCGGGCCGTGACCTGACGCTGAGGGTTATCCGCGTTGCTAATCTTGTGACCGTTCGCGCTGAGCTTGTCGAAGCGTGAACGGACCTGGCGCGGCTTTCATATCCCGTTCGGGCTGAGCTCGTCGAAGCGTGAACGCGGTCCTTCGACAAGCTCAGGGTGAACGGCAGGACCAGAAATTCGAGAATTGCAGCGGACCGCCACCCATCAATCCGAGGCGTGGGCGGCGATGAACGCCTTCACCGCCTCGGCATCCGGTGCCATCACCTCGAATCGCTGCGGCAAGGCTTCTACACTTTCATAGCCGGCCGGTCGTTCCGGTTCGCGTCCGAGCGCCTCTTTGATCGTCTCGGCGAATTTCACCGGCAACGCCGTTTCAAGGCACACGATCGTCTCGCCTACCCGGCGCGCCTCCATGCCGACCTTGACACCGTCCGCGGTGTGCGGGTCAATCACCATCTTGAAATCTTTTGCCACGCGGCGAATCGTGGCGAGCCGTTCGGCATGGGTACTTCGACCTGAGACGAATCCAGACGCCTTCACATCCGCCCAGAACCGCGTCGCGGACAGGTCGAACGCACCCGCCGTATCAAGTCGCGCCCAAAGATCGCGCACCTTGGCGCCATCCCGTCCGACAACATCGAACACGAAGCGCTCGAAGTTGGACGCCTTGGAAATATCCATCGACGGGCTGGAGGTCGCGTGCGTCTCCGCGCCTTTGCGCAGGCGATAGCGGCCGGTGCGAAAGAATTCATCGAGCACATCATTCTCATTGGTCGCGAGAATCAATCGGTCGATCGGCAATCCCATGCGTTTGGCGACGTACCCGGCGTAGATGTTGCCGAAGTTGCCCGACGGCACCGCGAAGGACACCTGCTCGTCGTTGCGGCTGGTCGCGGCGAAATAGCCTTTGAAGTAGTACACGACCTGCGCGGCGATGCGCGCCCAGTTGATCGAGTTGACCGCACCGATCCGGTACTTCGCTTTGAACGCTGCATCGTTCGACACCGCCTTCACGACGTCCTGGCAATCGTCGAACACCCCGCGAATCGCGATGTTGTGGATATTCGCGTCCTGCAGCGAGAACATCTG
>JBJXGX010000042.1:0-3158 GCA_046160305.1 Burkholderiales bacterium | reverse complement strand
GAAAATCGACAAGGTCGCGTTGGGCGGCGGCGCCGAGGCCCGGGCCCGGCATGTTGCACGCGGGAAGCTGCTGCCGCGCGAACGCGTCCGCATGCTGCTCGACCCGGGGTCGCCATTTCTCGAGCTGTCGCAACTCGCCGCCTACGGGATGTACAACGATGACGCGCCGTGCGCCGGCATCATCACCGGCATCGGACGCATTGCGGGCATCGAATGCGTGGTCGTGGTCAATGACGCGACGGTGAAAGGCGGCACGTATTATCCGATGACGGTGAAGAAGCATCTGCGCGCCCAGGAAATCGCGCGCGAGAATCGCATGCCTTGCCTCTATCTCGTCGATTCGGGTGGCGCTTTTCTACCCGAGTGGGACGCCGTGTTTCCAGACCGCGAGCACTTCGGGCGCATTTTCTACAACCAGGCCACGATGTCGGCGGACGGGATTCCGCAGATCGCATCAGTCATGGGCTCCTGCACCGCAGGTGGCGCTTATGTGCCGGCGATGTCCGATGAAACCATCATCGTCCGCCAGCAGGGAACGATTTTTCTTGGCGGTCCGCCGCTCGTCAAAGCGGCAACCGGCGAAGTGGTGAGCGCGGAAGATCTGGGCGGCGCGGAAGTGCATACGCGCCAGTCGGGTGTCGCGGATCACTACGCGCTCAACGACCATCACGCATTGTCCATTGCCCGCCGGATCGTCGGCAATCTCAATCGAACGAAGCCCGACACCGTCGCGTACCGTGAGCCATGTGAGCCGCTCTATCCCACCGAGGAGCTGGACGGTGTCATTCCGGCCGACGTGCGCAAGCCCTACGATGTGCGCGAGGTCATCGCGCGTCTGGTCGACGGCAGCGTGCTCGACGAATTCAAGGCGAACTACGGCACCACGATCGTGACCGGCTTTGCGCATCTTTGGGGTTATCCGATCGGGATCGTCGCGAACAACGGCATCCTGTATTCGGAATCGGCACAGAAGGCTGCGCATTTCATCGAGCTTTGCAGTCAGCGTGGCATCCCGCTGTTGTTCCTGCAGAACATCACCGGCTTCATGGTGGGCAAGAAATACGAATCGAGCGGCATCGCCCGGGACGGCGCCAAGATGGTGATGGCCGTGGCGTGCGCAAGGGTGCCGAAGCTCACCGTCATCATCGGCGGCTCCTATGGCGCGGGTAACTATGCGATGTGCGGCCGCGCCTACGGTCCGCGGTTTCTCTGGATGTGGCCGAACGCCCGCATATCGGTAATGGGCGGACAACAGGCCGCATCGGTCCTCGCAACGGTCCGGCGCGATGCGATCGAAGCAAAGGGCGGCACCTGGGCGCAGGCGGAAGAGGAGGCCTTCAAGCAGCCCGTCCTCGACCAATACGAACGCCAGGGGCATCCGTACTACGCAACCGCACGGCTATGGGATGACGGCGTGATTGCACCGGGCGACACGCGACGTATCCTGGGCCTCGCTATTTCCGCCGCGCTCAACGCACCGATCGAACAGACGCGGTTCGGTGTCTTTCGGATGTAACGCCTCGCAGATACAGACACCATGGCTCGCAAATCTTCCCACCCCTCATCGCTCGACATCAACATCCAGAACGGCGTGGGCATCATCTGGATGAATCGTCCGGCGGTGCGCAATGCCGTCGACGACGTCGTGATCGCAGACCTCACGCGCGCCTTTGCGGCGATGGCGCGCGACAAGGCGGTGCGCGCCGTGGTGTTGGCGGGGCACGGTCAGGCATTTTGCGCAGGCGCAGACGTCAATTGGGTCAAGCGCACCGCCGGGCAAACGAGGCAAGCGCATGAACGCGACGCGAAAGCGATGGGCGAGATGCTGCTCGCGCTCGACCGGCTATCGAAGCCGACGATCGCACGTGTTCACGGCGCCGCGGTCGGTGGTGGCGTCGCGCTTGCTGCTGCGTGCGACATCGCGGTCGCCGGAACGTCCGCTTCGTTCTCGCTGCGGGAGGTCCGGATCGGTCTGGTTGCCCATGCGGTCGCCCCGTTCGTAGTCAATGCGATCGGATCGCACCGGGCACGCCGCTATGCATTGACCGGCGAGACCATCGATGCTGCCGAAGCGTATCGAATCGGCTTGGTGCACGAGCTCGTCCAGGATGCGAACCTTGACAGCGCCATCAACACGATGCTCGGACACCTCTTGCAGGGCGGGCCTGAAGCGTTGAAGCGCACCAAACAGCTCGTTCGCGAGCTCGACGGCAAACCGGTCTCGGCACCGCTCCTTGCCAAGGCCGCAATACATTTCGCAGCAGAGCAGGGAAGCGTTGAAGCCAAAGAGGGCTTGCGATCATTTCTCGAACGACGCAAACCCAGTTGGCACCCGGAGACCTGATCCAATGTTCAGAAAAATCCTGATTGCCAATCGGGGCGAAATCGCCTGCCGCGTGATGCGTACCGCGCGGCGCCTGGGCGTGCGGACGGTCGCCGTGTACTCCGAAGTCGATGCCAGCGCGATGCATGTGGCGATGGCGGACGAGGCGTATTGCATCGGCCCGGCTGCGGCACGCGCGAGTTATCTGAATATCGAAGCGATCATCGCCGCGGCTACGCGTTCCGGCGCTGAAGCTATCCATCCTGGTTACGGATTCTTATCCGAAAACGAAGATTTCGCTGAAGGCTGCGCGAAGGCGGCGCTCGTTTTCATTGGCCCGCCGGCGACCGCGATTCGGGCGATGGGCTCGAAGAGCGCCGCGAAGCGTCTCATGGAAGAAGCGCGTGTTCCACTCGTACCCGGTTACCACGGCGACAATCAGGATCCCGGTTTCCTGCATGGCGAAGCGGACCGCATCGGCTATCCCATCCTGATCAAGGCGTCCGCCGGTGGCGGCGGAAAAGGAATGCGGATCGTCGAGAAGTCCGCGCAATTCACCGATGCGCTCACCGGTTGCAAGCGCGAGGCGAAATCCTCCTTCGGGGATGACAAGGTCCTGCTCGAACGGTATCTCACGCGTCCCCGGCACATCGAGATCCAGGTATTTGCCGATACGCACGGCAACTGCGTGCATCTGTTCGAACGCGATTGTTCGGTGCAGCGCCGGCATCAGAAGGTGCTCGAGGAAGCGCCCGCACCCGGCATGTCGATGGAGCGGCGTGCACAGATGGGTGATGCGGCGGTCGCGGCCGCACGCGCGATCGGCTATGTCGGT
>JBJXGX010000041.1:0-101599 GCA_046160305.1 Burkholderiales bacterium | reverse complement strand
CGACCCCGGCAACCTCGACCGCCGCAAGCGCGTCGAGCACCTTGTTCGGGCCAACCGGCAATCCCGCCGCGCGCAAAACGCGGGCGAAGTGCATGACATTTTCGGCGAGCTTGCCGCTGGCGGCGAGACGCTGTACGGGGGCGGTGGACATAGCTGCCCATTATGCCGGAATCCCTTCGCGCATCCCTTGGTATTCCACGCAGGCCGGCCAAGCCAGAACCAAACAGGGGACGCGTGCTAATGCGGTCCGAAAGAGATTTCGAACGAGGGGAGCGCACCCGAATGGCACTTCCTTGAGCAGATCTTACCGATCCGCCGATCCGCCGATCGGGCGTCGCACTCGCCCTCGACGGGAATGACCAGGCGAGCGCTACTCAACGCAAAGCCGATGCGCAGGGGGCAGCTCGATATCGCGAGAACGCGGAAATCGTCAGCGTTCGATCGCCACAACGTATCGGCGAGCTGGCGTTCACCGATGCCGGGAGGTTAGTGATCGATCCGGCCGTTTCCGGCCACTACGGCGAATTCAACGAATCGCGAGCCGGTTCGCCCAGGGCGTGTGAAATCAATCCAGTAGTCGCCCAGGTCGACACCCCTCATCGAGACGAGTGCGTTCAGGACCGCGCCCGAATTCACTTGGCGCGATTGACGGAGCGCATGCACCACTGTCTTGGCGATTATAAAACCCTCGACCGAGCGCTCGGACAGTTCCGGATTCGGCGACGCCTTCCGTAGGGCTTGGTACTCTCGCACGATCGCAAATTTGCCCGCACTGGAAAGCGGAGCATGAAGGCCGAACGCGTAACCCCTGGCGGACTCCACGCCGACAGCCTTGATCACGTTGCCCGGATCGATGATCGAGAGTCCATAGATCGGTGTCAACCCGCCCGCGGCCCGATAGCGTTTGATGAATTCGATGGCTGCAGTCGTAACGGCGGCGAGATATACGATCTGCGCATCGGATCGGATGATCTGAGTCACCGCCTCATCCACATTGGTGGTATTGCGCTCGTACGTCGCCTTGACGACGAGGTTCATACCATAGTTGGGCGCCGCGCTTTCCGCGCCAGCGAGCACATCCCTGCCCATGCTGTCGTCCTGGTAAAAGATCGCTGCACGCTTGACACCGCTCTTGGAGACCAGCTCGAAGAGCTCACGCACTTCGTCCCGCCAACTCGCTTTGGTAACGAATACACTCGGTGCACCGACAAGGGAGCTCGCACCAGATACCGCACCGATCAGCGGAACGTTTGCGCGGGCTAGTGCCCCGTCTTTGATCAATGCTTCGATGTTCGCCGTGCCAAGTGCGCCGACAAACGCCACGGGCGCATCCCTTTCCAGCATCTCTTTTACGATCTTGACGGTTTCTTCCGCCTTGTATGCGTCGTCGCGGGTGACGAGCTTGATGCGATCGCCGCCAATGCCGCCGGCACGATTCACTTCATCGAAATAGAGCTTGATGCCGGCGCGAATCGCGGTACCGCTCGGGGCTTGCGCACCGGAAAACGCCGCCACCTGCGCGACCGTGATGTCACGCGCGAAGGTGGCTGAGGCAATCATGCCGACCAGGGCCGCCCCAAACGTGACTGCCAGTTTGAATCGTTTCCTTAGTTTCATTGCGCCCTCTCCCCGAATGATTATTTCCCATTCTTATCATGATGAGGGCGTCGAGCGGCATCACATGACGAATTTTGACATCCGCGCGCAACTTGGCGATGAGACCGCCCAATCGATCGATCAGCGCCGAGCTCCTGGTATAAGCAGCACAAGTGGGGACGTTTCCGAATGGCACTTTGACATTTACTTGGGTGAATCCCTCTGTCTTCGCCGAAGGCATCGCAATGTGGTCGTTAAGTGACCGGGCGTTAAGTGACCGGGATAACATTAGTAACTTTCCTTTCACCGAGATGACCGATGGCCGACGAAATCACCTTATCCGCGTCCCGACTCACGCGGGCGATCGAAGCGATCGTCACGAAGGGCGGATCGAACGCCCGTGAGGCGGGACTGGTTGCCACGAATCTGGTCGAGGCGAATCTCAAGGGGCACGATTCGCACGGAGTCGGGATGATTCCGCGCTATATCGATTCGCTGCTGGAAGGTGGGCTTGTGGCGAACCAGGCGCCGAAGATCGTCCTCGACACCGGCACGATGCTGCGCATGGACGGACAGCAAGGCTACGGACAGGTCATCGGCCATGACGCGATGAACCTCGCCATCGAGCGCGCCAAGCAGCATGGCCTTTGCATCAGCGGCCTGTACAACGCGCATCACATCGGGCGCATCGGTGCGTGGGCCGAGCAGTGCCTCGCGGCGGGCTTCGTATCGATCCATTTCGTGAACGTGATCTCTCGCCCGATCGTCGCGCCCTGGGGCGGTGGTGATGGGCGCTTCGGCACGAATCCGGTTTGTATCGCGATTCCGCGCGCGAAGGGCGACCCGATCATTCTCGATTTCGCGACCAGTCAGATCGCCCAGGGCAAGACCCGCGTCGCCCACAATCAGGGCAAGGCGTTGCCCGAAGGCATCATCATCGACGACAAGGGCGAACCGACCACGAATCCGCGCTATACCGTGATCCCGCCGTTTGGCGCGATCCTGCCGTTTGGCGAACACAAGGGCTACGGGCTCGCGCTGATCGCCGAACTATTGGGTGGTGCGCTCACCGGTGGCGAGACCGGGCGCATCCCCTATGAAGGCAAGAAGCGCGTGTTCAACGGGATGCTGTCGATTCTCATCGACCCGGAGCGGATGGGCACTGCCCAGCACTTGCAGAACGAGATCGAAGCGTTCTTGAAATGGCTGCATGAATCGCCGGTGCCCGCTGATTTCGACAAACTGCGCATCGCCGGCGACCCTGAGCGCGAATCGAAGAAGAAGCGTCTCGTCGAGGGCGTGCCGGTGGATATGACCTCATGGAAGGAAATTCTCGCCGCGGGCGAAAAAGTGGGATTGGCGGCAAAGGAGACGGTGGCGATTGCGGGGGCGTGAGGCTTCGCCGGTGCAAGGTGAGAAACTGCAATGCGTCAGCCGGATGCGATCGTGCAACGGTTCGTGGAGCATTGGAGGGCGAAGCGCGGCGCCGCAATATTCGGGATGCGGGATTCACTGGACATACACCTTCCTCTATCCAAGGCGGTGGCTGAATGCAGTGTGCCGGGGGATTCGGGGGGGATGCATCGGAAATTTGCCCCGCCATAACAGGATCGCACTCTTGGTTTGACAACACGCGAAGCTTGTTGCGGCGAAGGCTAACGGTTTCGAAGAAACGTTAAGCGAAGCGGCCAAAGCCAATCTGGGTCGCGGCCGCGACGATGCCCTGGACCGCGAGCGCGGTCAGGAACGCCTCGACATGCGGCTCGCCCAATTCGAACGGATGGCGCATACCGTGGAAAACGATAAAGCGCCGCACCCAGTGGGTGTACTGCTCCTAGGTGCGGATGCTGTAGTGCAACGCGCGAATGCGGCTCCGCACCCGATCGAGCAAACGCGGCTCCTTGACGGTACCGTCGTCCATTGGCATTTCGACCCCTCCCATCTACCCGCCGCGCTGCATTGCAGCACGTTTTCTCCCCGTAGCCTGAACCTTTGCAGCGACTCGCCTCGCGAAGCCTCTGCTGGTAGAGGTGCCAAAATCCCCAGCAAACCATGCTACATTTTATTTGACCTTGCGCTCAACGACCGTAGCAGACGATCGATCGTCACCCCAAATGCCTGGGCTCAGGAGAATCGACATCATGATACCTGATGTACGTACAGTAGTCGATGAAAGACGCGACGATCCCGCCGCGCCGTCTATTCCATTAGGGCCGGATCTCGCCGCCCTACAAGATAAAGCCCGCGCGCTCCGTCCTATAAGAAAATCACCGCTCGCGCCGCCCCATAAGAAATTTCCGATTCGGGCTGTTAACTTCTAGTTCGGCTTCACTTGATACACTGTTCATGGACAACCATTGAGGTAAATCGAATCGGCACTGGAGGCAGATCATGGCAAACGAAGCGACCGTCGACCGTGCAGCATTCAAGGAATTCGAGCGACTCGGATATTCAAGAGCTGCAAGCATCTACAGAGGCGAAACTGCCCGAGTAACATCGCAAGTGAATGAACCCTTGCTCGACGCGATCGGCGCCAAGCCCGGGATGCGCATGCTTGATGTCGCCTGTGGGCCGGGTCGCCTGAGCGGGGCGGCTGCAAAGCGCGGGTGCATCGTCACCGGCCTGGACTACGCTGAGCCTATGGTCAACTACGCCAAGGAAGCCTTTCCCGACATCACCTTCAGAGTCGGAGATGCCGAGGCCCTCCCGTTCGAGGCGGAACAGTTCGATCTTGTAACGTGCAGCCTCGGGATCCTGCACTTCGCGGATCCAGATCAAGCGATGAGGGAGGCACGCAGGGTTCTTGTTACAGGCGGGCGGTATGCGTTTACCTGCTGGGTGCCCCCTGCGCGGAATCCCTTCATGGCTTTGATCCTGGGCTCCGTTCAAAAGCACGGCACAACAGATCTTCCGTTACCGCCTGGGCCCCCTATGTTCCGCTTTGGTGAACCCGCCGAGTGTGAGCGAACGGTTCGTGAGATCGGTATGAAAGTCGTGTCCACAACCGAGCTGTCGATCGAATGGGACTTTGATTCCCCAGAGCAAGTAGTTCCGATCATCACGGGCAGCACGGCGAGGCTCGCGCCAATGTTGTCGCTCCAGGCACCTGAGCAACGTCGAGATGTGGAGCGAGCGATCACAGAGGGTGCACGACAGTATCTAAAGGCTGGAAGGGTTTCGATTCCCGCGCCCATTACATTAGTCGTCGCCAGCAAGACCTGAAGGTCCTGCGGCCACTACACGATTAAGCCGACTTCAAGGATCAGTACTCGCGGGGTGAAGCCGAACAAAGCGGTCGAGCCGACTTGCTCCGGCGGGCTTCGCCCGCCTCCGCTAGCGGCTCACCGCTGGCGTTGAGGCTGTAGAAAAATTCCCAATGACGCAAAAATATGGGTTCTAAGCTGTTGGTTCATCAGATCCCAAAAATGCGAAATCGAATTTTTCCACAACCTCGTCAGGCCGCACAGAATGCACATCCGAGTTCTTCTCGCCCCGGCTGATGCTGCTGCATTCGTCGCGTTGCGCCTGCGCGGCCTTCGAGAGTACCCCGAGGCCTTTGCCTCAAGCTCCGAGGAGGAGGTATCGACGCCGCTCTCGGAAGTTGAAGCACGTCTGGAACCGAAACGCGATTCGCGAACTGCCCCTTTACCGCATGCCAACAGATTCGGGCATTCTCCAATCCGATCGCCATTGCGGACGCTACCCTTTACGCAGAATCAAAGGTATGCAGACGTGGAGCCGATGCAACAACGTGACGCTGCTCCCTGTTTCCAACATCGAGATCGCCATGCCTCAACATGCGCCATTGCAACAAGACGTTTTGCCGCCCGGCGTACGCGCCCGATTTGTCGACGACATCAATGGTTTGCGGATGCATATTCTGGAAGCCGGCTACGAGGGCAAGAACCGGCCTTTGGTCCTGCTCCTGCACGGCTTTCCGGAACTCGCGTTCAGTTGGAGAAAAATCTTGCCCTCCCTTGCAGCGGCGGGCTATTACGTCGTCGCGCCCGATCAACGCGGATATGGGCGCACTACCGGATGGGACAACAACTACGACAGCGATATCGCTCCCTGGCGCATGCTCAATCTGGTGCGCGACATGCTGGCTCTGGTCTTCACATTGGGTCATCGATCCGTGCAAGCTGTCGTTGGCCACGATGCCGGCTCGTTCGTGGCGGCGTGGTGTGCGCTGATCCGGCCCGATATATTCCGTTGTGTCGCGATGATGAGTGCGCCGTTTGCCGGTGCGCCATCGCTGCCCATCCACGGTGGCCGCGCAGTTGCGCCGAGCACGCAAGACAACATTCACGATGGTCTGGCCGCCCTCAAGCGTCCGCGCAAGCACTACCAGTGGTATTACTCGACGCGCCCGGCCAATGAGAATATGTGGAAGTGCCCGCAAGGCGTGCATGCGTTCATGCGTGCGTACTATCACCACAAGAGCGCGGACTGGAAGCAGAACCAGCCCTTCCCGCTGGCCTCCTGGACGGCGAGCGAGCTTGCGAAAATGCCGACCTACTACATCATGGATTTGAACGAAGGCATGGCAGAAACAGTGGCCAACGAGATGCCCTTGGCGTCCGAAATAGCGGCGAATAGCTGGCTTCCAGACCACGAACTGGCGGTCTATGCCGAAGAATATGGCCGCACCGGTTTTCAGGGCGGCCTGCAGTGGTACCGCTGCAACACCAGCGGCGTCAACGCGGCCGAGCTGCAACTTTTCTGCGGACGTACGATCGACGTGCCCGCATGCTTTATCGCCGGAAAAAGCGATTGGGGAATCTACCAGCGGCCCGGTGGCGACATGATCACGATGCAAAAGCATGCACTGACCAACATGACGGGCTGTCACCTGGTGGAAGGCGCCGGACATTGGGTGCAGCAGGAACAGCCCGCACAAGTCAGTGACTTGCTGGTGGCGTTTCTGCGGGAGCAGCAGTGAAAAGCGCAGGTGTGACAGCGCGGCGCTCGCGCCGTGGTATCGGTAGCACTTGGGAATGCCGGCCGAATCGCACGAGAACGCCTAACCGACTTCTCTGAACAATCGTCCCCAGCCCTTCACCCGTTTCGGGTCAACGCCTGCCACGCGTAGCGAACCCCATACCGCGGTGGCGATCGTGTCGTAGATCGGCATGCCGATCTCGCGCTCGACCGACTCGGCCAATGTGGCGCCATCCAGGTTCGTGCAGAAGACCAGGATCGCATCGGGCTTTGCCTTGGCGACGTCGCGGATCATGCCGGTGACGATCTCGGGTTCGACCTCCGAGAAATCGAAATTCACCTTGATGCCGGCATGCCGCTCGGCTACGCACTCGAAGCCTTCTTTCGCAAAGTTGGCGATGACGGCATTCTGAATATCGTCGATATAGGGCGTTACCAGCCCGAAGCGGCGCACGCCGGTTTTCCGGAAGATCTCTTCGATCGCGAGCACCGACGAGCACGCTTCAATGCCGGTTGCCGCGCGGATGTCGGCGCAGAGCTTGCGATCCGAATCGAAGCCGAGCCATCCGGCCGAGGTGCCGTTCCAGCAGATTGCGTGGCATTTCGCGTCGGCGAGCAGTTGCGCCGCGCTGATCATCGGCGCGTTCGTGAACTGACCGAGCGCCTGCGCGCCGAGACTGATTTCGGTCACGCGAAAACGACCGGCGTGCGCGGTGACCTCAGGCAGGCCGGCCAGCATGTTCGCGCAGACGGGCTCGAGGGTCGTGTTGGACGAGGGCGTCAGCATGCCAAGAAAGATTCGATCGGTTTTCTTCATGAATTCGTGCGAGGAGGGGTGTCGTTGAAGAGGCTACCCCATTTCCGGCTGTCGGCGCTGCTCGTGCTCGCGCGCTGCATTGCTCCCCATAGGCCGGTCGATACCGAGTCGAACACGGGAATACCGAGGCGTTCTTCCAACCGTGCAACGACCGGTGCGCCACGCGTATTGGTACCGTAGATGATGAGGGCGTCCGGCTTTGCTTCAGCGCATGTGAGTCCGGCATTGAAGATTTCGTCCGGTGCGACCATCGCCATCGCGAAGTTGTCCGGGATATCGGCGCGATGGGTATCGAACACGCATTCGAAGCCCTCGCGTGCGAAGTGACCCTTGATCGTGTCGTTCATCGCCGGCGGATTCAAGGTCACCATCGCGAATCGACGAACGCGCCGCGCACGCAGCGCATCGATGATCGAAAGCGAGGCCGTTGTCGCGGCGATGCCGCTGGCGTGCTCGATGTCTTCGACCAGCTGCCGATCATGCGGAAAGCCGACGAGGCCGCCCGCACTGCCGTTCCAGGTGATGACATCGCAGCGCGCATCCGCAAGAAGCATCGCCGCTTCCAGGATGACGCCCGAATCGTAATACGCAGCCGTGGGGTTCTCTACGGTCACGGCGGTCAGTTTGAAGCGCGCGAAATGCAGCGAGATGTCGGTGAGTCCGTCGCACACCGCGATGCAGGTTGGTTCGACCACCGTATTCGATGACGGCAGGATGATGCCAAGACGCTTCGTTTGCATGGTCGCTCACTGTCAATATCCAAGTAGTCGTGGAAACCAGGTGACGATCCCGGGGATGAACATGCACGCAAGCAGGAGCGCGTACATGAAGACAATGAAGGGCCAGATGTGCCTGATCACTTCATTCATGTGGATGCCGGTGATGCCCACCACGACGAACAGCACCACGCCCACCGGGGGCGTGAGCATGCCAATCACCAGATTGAACACGAACAGGAACGCGAAGTGCAGCGGATCGATACCGTATTGGAGTGCGATCGGATGCAGCAGCGGTACCAGCATGATGTACGCGGCATTCGATTCGAGAAACATGTCGGCGACGATGAGCACGCCGGCCACGAGCAAGAGAAAAACGATCGGGCTCGAGGTGATCGATTGCGCCAAGGTTGCGAGCTTCTGCGGCAAGAGGTCGATCGTGACGAGATAACTCACCGCGGAGGCAAATGCGATCATCGCGCCGACCATCGCGGAGGTGACCGCGGCGCGCACCAACGCCGGGGGCAGATCGCGCAAGGTGAGGGTGCGGGTAACGAAAAAGCCGATGCCAAGCGCATACACGACCGCGATGGCCGCGCCCTCGGTGGCGGTGAACGCGCCGCCAACGATGCCGCCGATCACCACCGCCGGCATGAGAAAAATGATCCAGGAGCGGCGAAGCTCGTACCACACCTTGCTGAATCGAAACGCGTCGCCGGTGTACGGATAGTTGCGCTTGTGGGCGAAGTAGCTGCAGAGTCCCATCATGCCGAACATCATGATGAGGCCTGGTACGACACCCGCCATGAAAAGCCCCGCCACGGACACGGTCGGTCCGGCCATGAACGCATAGACGATCATCGCACCAGACGGTGGGATGATCGGTCCGAGATTGCCGGCGGCCGCGACTACGGCAGCGGCGAACCCCGGCTCGTAGACCTTGCGCATGCTTGGCACCAGAATGCTGGCGAGTGCGCTGGCGTCCGACACCGCGGACCCCGAGACGGTCGAGAGGCCTGCTGCCGAGAGCACGGTCACATGCGCAAGCCCGCCTCGTACGCGACCTACCACCGCGTTGGCGAGATCAATCAGGCGGTCCATCATGTTGGCCTTGATCATGATCTCGCCGGCGAGCATGAAGAACGGGATCGAGATCAATGGAAATGAATTCACCGCATGCATCATGCGCTGCGGGATCATGTTGAAGTCGATGCCGCTCCATGCCGTTGCAACAAGCGCCGTAACGCCAAGCGCGAAGGCGATCGGCATGCGGATCGCCGCGAGCACAAGAAATCCAAGGATGATGCCGAGGCTCATTCGATCCTCCGGGCGCGGGGCATCACGCCTGACCCAAGATACGGTATGAAGTGCAACAGGCTATGGAAGGTGCCCCAGCACACCGGCACGAGGAAGAGTGCAGAGGACATGTCGACCGTGGGCAGGTTCTCGTCCCACTGGTCGTGCACCAGGAACGCCGCCTGCCAGCAGACCACCGCGAAGAGCGCGATGCAGACGACCGCGATCACGCGGACGAGTCCTTTTTGAATCCGCTCGGGTAAATGCTCGACCAGCGCGTCGATGCCGATGTGCGCCCCTTCCTTCACCGCCAAGGGCATCGCGAAGAAAATGGACGCGACGAAAAGGAGCCGGCTGATGTCATCGGCCCAATCGATCGAGCTGTTGAAGCCGTAACGCAGCAACACCTGGATCGAGACGATCGCGACCATCGCGCCCATGACGGCCGCGATGAGCCAATACGCGGCGCGGTCGATGGTACGTAGAATGTTTTCAGACACGGTCGTCGCGCGGAGCAGCCGTCATGGCGGACGGATAGCGCACGATTCGCCTACTTCCTCGCTTCGGCCAGCACGCGATCCACCAGCTCGGCGCCCGCGCGTTTCTTCACTTGATCGATCACCGGCGCGGTGAGTTGTCGCATTTTCTCAAGCTCCGCGGGCGGCAGCTCGTCGTATTGCATCTTCCCCTTCAGCTCGTTGAAGGCCTCGCGATCCGATTCCACCGCGAGGGTGCGTTGAAACGCGATGGCGCTTGCCATGGCCGTGCCGATCGCCTTCTGGAACTCGGGCTTCAACGACTGGAACTGCTTGCGATTGGCGATGATCGCGATGAAATCGAAGAAGTGCCCGGTATTGGACAGGTACTTCTGCACTTCCATGTAGCGTCCGGCCCGAATGATCGTGTAGGGATTTTCCTGGCCATCCATCACACGCTGTTCGAGTGCCGAGTAGAGCTCTTTCACATCCATCGCGACCGCGTTCGCGCCAAGCGCGCGAAACGTGGCGAGATGCGTCTCGTTCGGCTGGAGGCGGATCTTGAGACCCTTGAAGTCCTCGACCGTCTTGATCGGCCGGCGTCCGTTGGTGACGTGGCGCTGGCCAAGATCCATCCAGCCAAGCGAAAGGAAATTCTTGTCGGCAAGCTTCTGATCGAGCAGCTTGCCGATCTCGCCGTCCATCAGCTTGAACGCCACTTCGCGACTTGGAAACACAAAGGGCAGGCTGACCGCCTCGAGTTCCTGCACGATGCGGGACAGGTAAGCCGCGCCGACCCAGGTCATGAGCAGCGTTCCGGCGCGCACGCCGTCGACATTTTCCTTTGCACCGCCTAGTTGCATCGCGGGGAACAGGTCAACCTGTAATTGGTTGTTCGTGAGCCTGGCAAGCTCCGGTTTGAAGACTTTCTCCATCGCGATGCTGCTCGGATGCTGCAGTTCGAAGTTTCCGGCGAAGCGGATCTTGTCTTGCGCGAATGCGGCAAATGACATCGCGATGGCGGCGATGCCAATCAGGCTACGGAAACAGGTCATAACTTTCTCCTCATCCTGGCAATACTGATGTCGATTGGGTCCATGGTGTGATCTGGAATGGCAGGTGATGCGGCGCTTTCGCGTCGTAGATCTCGAACTCGATGATGAGCTTGACTTGGGCGGAAGCTTCTCCTGCGCCATGGAGAGCGAGGAAGCAACGAGCGCGGTGGCCAGCAGCAGCGCACCACGAATCATTCGATGGCTCGGATCATGCGTTCTCATCGGTTTCTCCTCGGAAGTGGCGGGCGATGCCGCCCGCGGTGGTGAGCCAGACTTCGTCGCGCATCTTGCAGATACGGCCCAGTGCACGGCGAAAATGACGCAGTCGAAACGGCTGTCCCGCGCAATGCGCGTGAAACGAGATCCCCATGACGAGCGGTTGCCGGGCGGACTGCTCGCGCATCTCATCGAAGCTGTCTACGATCATGTCGGCGAAGTCGTCCGGATTGACCCGTCGGCCGATCACCGTATTGCTGTCGTTGAGTTCCTGCGGGTAGGGCACCGCGAGAATGCGACCCATGCGCGTCTTGAGCCAGAACGGCTGGTCGTCACAGCACCAGTCGAGGACATATTCATACCCCGCCTCGTGCAACAGATCCGGCGTAACAAGGCTCTCGGAGATCCACGGCCCGAGCCAGCCGGCGGGGCGTTTGCCGGACCCGGCTTCGATGGCGCGCGTAGCGTCGGCAATCAAAGCAGCCTCTTCCGCTTCCGGCAGATTGCCCTGACGCTCGGAATTCGATCGACCATGCGCACCGATCTCGTGGCCATCCGATTGGAACGCCTGCGGCAGCTCCGGGCAGTGCGCATAGACTTCCGAATTCACGAGCAACGTGCATGGCATGCAAAGGTCGCGGAACATATCGCGCAGCCGCCAGGCGCCGATGCGATTGCCGTATTCGAGCCACGACCAGTTCATCACATCCGGCGCCGGGCCCGGACCGGGTGGTGCAATTTCTTCGAGCATTCCTCCGCCGAACGAATACGCCTCGAGATTCAATGCGACATACACGGCGAGACGCTTGCCGTCCGGCCAGTCGAAGTCCGCGCGGCGGTGGATCGGCGAATAGTCGAAACGTCCATGCGATGTCAGCACTGCATCGTCTCCGTTCAGGGCGTTGCCGAGGGGAGCCAGCGATCCAGGCCGACGTCGACGGCCGCCGCACGCAGAACCATGTCGCGATAGTACGGCTCGAGCTTCGCGGCCGCATCGCCCGTTGCCTTGAGCGTCGAACGGAATTCGCGCGCGAGCTCGCGGACTTCGGCACGCAGCGCCGCTTCATCGACGCTGAGGACCTTACCGTCCTCGGCCACGACGCGTCCGGCCACCATGGTCATCGCCACCGACGAACCGTTCTCACAGAATATGAGTTGCCGGCGTAGATCGTTGAGCGGTGTGAACGCAAGCGTGTCGAGGTCGACCAGGATCAGATCCGCCTGAAAGCCCGGCGCCAGTTGCCCGATCTCATGGGCGCGGCGCATGCCCCGCGCGCCGCCTGCGGTGGCACAGGTGAGAATCTCCGCGGCGGTCGGCCACGCACGGTAGTCACGTTCCGCGATCTTGTGGATGAGGCCCGCCATCTTCATGACGCCCCAGAGGTTGATGGTGTCGTCGGTGTTGCGTTCATCGGTGCCAAGCGCGATCGGGATTCCATGATCGCGCAGGCGTCGAAACGGCATGACCCCGCTGCCAAGCTTCAGGTTGCAGACGGGGTTGTGCGCGATCGTGCAGCCGGCTTCCGCCAGCGTGGCGATATCGTGCTCGTCGACCCAGATCGCATGGATCACCAGCATCCGCTCATCGAGAAAGCCAAGGTCCTTGACATATTGAACCAGCGATTTCCCCAGGACTTGCGCGCCAAGAACGCGCTGCAACTTGGTCTCGAGGATGTGGATATCGAACGCGAGATCGTGCTGCTTCGAGAATTCGGAGAGGACCGCGAAGTAATCCGGCGTCACCCGCTGCGGCGCCGAATTGGACACCGCGATATGCAGCCGGCCGCCTTCCGCGCCGTGCCAGCGTGCGTGGAACCAGCGATACAGCGCACCGATCTCATCGGGCGTCCAGCGGCGCGCCGCATCCATTTCGCGAATGACCGATGCCGGCAGCAACTCGCGCAGGTAGGGATACTTCTCGTGCTCGATCTTGTTCGGGTGATTGATCGAAACGGTCGCTCGGATACCGCTATCCGCGTACGCGCACATGATCGCGTCGATGCCTTCCTCGCTGGGTGCCGGATTGTGATACGGATCATCGTGCACCGCGGTCACGCCGCCCTTCAGCATCTCGACCGCGCCAAGCAGCGTTTGCACATACCCAAGCCGCGATCCGATGGCGCCCTGCCCAAGCGGCGGCACCTCGTACAGCATGAATAGTTCAAGCGGCATGTCGACCAGCGCGCCCGCCATCATGTTGCCCGGCGAATGAAAATGACCGTTCACCAGACCGGGCATCGCGAGTTTGCCGGCAGCCTCGATAATGATGGCTTCCACCGCATCGGGCGGGGGGGCGACGTCGGGGCCGATGGCCGCGATGCGTTGCCCGTCGATCAGGATGTTGGCGCGCGCATAGTCGCGATTGCCGCCATCGAGCGTGAGCACTTGCGCGTTACGGATGAGCGTGGTCGTCATGGGCGCGGTGTCGATATTATTTATCGAACGACAGGCGCGGCAACCACAACGCGATTTCCGGGAAGTGGATCAGGATCCCGGTCATCACGATCATTGCGAGAAAGAAGGGCAAGGTGCCGTCGAACACTTCCTTGATCGTGCCTTCACGGCGTACGCCTTGAATGACATAGAGCGTCATGCCGACGGGCGGACTGATCAGCGATATCTCGCACATGAGCACCATGAAGACGCCGAACCATACCGGATCGACGCCAAGCGCCACCACCAGCGGAAAGATGATGGGCACCGTGCCCACGAGCATCGGCAAGGTCTCGAAGAAGATGCCGAGGACCAGATAGAACGCCGCAAGACACCAGAGGAACAGCAACTGGCTCACCCCGAGCGTGGCGATGAAGTTTGATAACGCCTGGGTGACCCCGAGCAGGCCGAGCACGAAGTTGAGGTAGAACGCCGCCGCCAGGATGATGATGCTCATCGAGGTGAGGTGGAACGTCGCGAGGAACGACTCGTGCAGCATGCGCACATTGAGTTTGCCATTCCACCATGCGATCGGCAGCGCGGCTGCGACCGCGAGTGCCGCCGACTCGGTGACCGTTGCCCAGCCCGAGTAGATGCTGCCCATGACGATCAGGAACACGAACAATGGCGGGCCCAGATCGATCAGACTGCGAAAGCGATGCGACCAGGTGATGCGCGTTTCCTCGCGCCCTATGAGGCCGGGACGCGCCAGCGCGATCGCGATGATGGTGAGCATGAAGATGACGGTCATCAACACGCCCGGCACGACGCCGGCCGCATACAGGCGACCGACCGACGTATTGGTCATCGCGCCATAGATGATGAACGCGATGCCCGGCGGAATCAGGTTGCCGAGTGAAGCGCCCGCGGCGATGGAACCCAGCACCAATCGTTGGTCATACTTACGCGTCTTGAACGCGGGTAGCGCGACCGTGGCGATCGTTGCGGCGGTTGCCACCGACGAGCCCGACACGGCCGAGAAAAGTGCGGACGCGCCGATGTTGGTGTGCAGCAGGCCACCGGGCAATCGGTTGAGCCAGGCGGCGAGGGCGTTGTACATGCGATCGGTGGCGCCGCCGCGTACGAGCAGCTCACCAAGCAGAATATAGAGCGGGATCGCGAGCAGGACAGAATCTTCCATCGCGGCGTACCACTGGTTGCCGAAGGCGTTCACGAGCGGCACGCCAAGATAGATCGTCGCGCCGAGAAACGCGATCGCCGCCATGACGGTGGCGACATGAAAGCCAAGGAACATCAGCGCGACCATGAGGACGAAGCCCGTGATGACGACGGTCGCGCTGATCACGGTCGGGCACTCTTTTCGCGCGATGACGCCTCGATCGAATCGAGGGTGCCGGCGTCATGGCGGAGATCGCTGCGTGCATCGCTCTCGAGGTCGGCAACCTCGTGCCGGATCTCCTCGTCGAGCGTCATCGGTCCGTAAAGCTTGTTGAGGCGGGTTCGATCCCGGGCGAGCAGACCGACCGCATGGCCTGCGAGCATCGTGCACGCCAGCGCGAAGAGTGCGATGCCGGCGAGCCATAGCGACTGCGGAATCCATAAAGGGGTCTGCAGCGGCGTCGTTGCGCGGCTCTGGAATTCGATACTTTCGGCCAGCACATTCGCGCCTCGCCATGCCGCGAAGAGGGCAAGGGCGGCGAGCAACAGCATTGCGAGGGCATTGAGTCCTGCTTGTGCACCGGCCGGCAGCCGTGTCATCAGAAAATCCACGCGCGTGTGTCCACGATTGAGCAATGTGAGCGTAAAGCCGAACGCGCACGTGACCGCCAGCGAATAGGCGCCCAGTTCATCGACGGCCTGCAACGAGAATCCGAAGAACTTGCGTCCGATGATTTCGATGCAGGTCATCGCCACGATCGCGAGCAGCCACCAGCCGCTCGCGATCACCATGACGCGCGCGATCCGGAAGAGCCAGCCGTCGTGGCGGGCAGGGTCGATCATGACCGGGGGCATTCGCGCGCCCGCCGTGCCGAGGCCTAGTTGATCGCGAATCCCGTCACTTTGCCGACCGTCTCGTTCCAGTTGTCCGTGCACTTCGGGTCGACGTTGTTGCACGTCTTCTTCCAGATCGGGAGAACCGCGGCGGTGACGGCTGCTTTCACCTTACCGACATCGGCGGCGCTCACATTGACCAGGGTCATCTTGAATTTCTGATGATCCTTGCAGGAATCCTTGCCGACATTGCAGTTCACGGCGTCGTCATTGCCGCCGAACGCGATGCCCCACATCGTCTCCTCCATCTTCGCGAACTCGGCCGAAAGTTTCGCCTGCTGATCCGGGGAGTATTTCTTCCAGTGATCGAGATTCATGAAATGGCCCTGGACCGAGCCCGATAGCGAAAGCGGCAAAAAGTGCGTGGTGACCTCGGGCCACTTGCCGGTGTTTCCCGAAGTGGGCGATGTGACCGCGCAGGTCGCGACGCCGCGCTGCAAGGCCGGATAGACCTCGGAGAACGGCAACGTGACCGGTGTCGCGCCAAAATGCTGCATCAACGCCGCCATCGATTGGGTGAACACGCGGACCTTCTGGCCTTTGAGATCGTCGATCGAATTGATCGCGGCATTGCAGTAGATCACCTGCGGACCAAACGGCCAGAGGGTCAGCGCTTTTGAATTGAACCGGGCCTGCAGGCGGCGATCGAACGATTCGCGATACGCGGCGACGACTTTCTTCAACTCGTTCATATCGGGCGCGACACCGATGAGATCGATGCCTTCGAAGAACGGATCGTCGCGCGCCGCCATGCCGATCTGCACCGACATCACGTCGAACGCACCGGATCGAAGCAGGCGCAATGCATCGGCGGCCTGTACCCCGACCGCATCCATCGTGTTGTAGTTGACATTGGTCTTGAGCCCGGCGCTCTTGGCGAGCGCGCTGAAGAACGGCCGCTCGACTTCGCCGACGTGTTTGCCATTGGCCGAGAAATTGCCGGCGACCCGCATGTCGCCGGGTTCGGCGAATGTGAAGGTGGCGAACAGCGCGGCCGACAACGCGCCGGCGACTGGAACGAGATGGCGAGCATTCATTGGAACTCCTCTTGTGTTGGGTTATGCATTGCGATACAGGTCGGCAAGCTGAGGGGTGATGCCTTGCATATCGAGCTTGGCGACCGGCACGTTGCGTCTGGGTTTGAGTCCCAAGCCGACGAGCATCTCGGCATGGCGTACGGCGCAGGCGATGCCATCGATAAGCGGCACTGGCACGCGCGGCTGCAAACGATGCGCCGTGCCCGCGAGCGCTGCACCGCACACCACGATCGAGCCTGCGCCCGGCATCTCCGCGATTGCCTGCGCTTCGGCAACGATGCGCTCGTGCATGGCACTCGCGTCCAGGTAGTCGGTGAGCGATTGCAGATCGATCGTGCGGCAGGCAGCGAGGCGCCGCGTCATCCCGTAACGCTCGGCGAGATCGAGATACATCGCGCTCGATTGGCGTCCGAACGTGATCATGCCGAAACGATCACCAAGCAGGCCGGCGGTGAGAAGCGCCGCTTCAGTCATGCCGATCACCGGGATCGACACCAGCTCGCGGGCGGCGGCGAGTCCGGAATCCAGTGAGATGGCGAGCAGCACGGCATCGAAGCCGCGGTGATGGCGGGCAAGTGCATCAAGGACCGCATGCTGCGCGATCGTGTTGTCGGCAACGGTCGACACGATGTTCGCGCCGAAGGTGGCGGTGGTCCCGACGATTGCGGTGCCGGCGGAGGCAACCCGTCGCGCTTCGGCGAGCGCCGTATCGGTCACTGCCTGGGTGCGATTGCCATTGATGAGGAGGAAGCGCATGGGTATGTCCACCAATCCGGTCGGGCCGCTGTCTGGGAGACGGTATTACAGCAGAGCGACCAATCGAGTCCATCGGGTCAGTCTTCGTGTCTACAATAGCGTAACCAAGTGGCCGGCGTAAGAGGGAAGCGTGAATACAACCCACAAGGCATTGTCCTCAACAGCGCGACGCGATTATCGATTCACCTCATCGGTGCGCGATCATCGTGATCGCGCACTGCGCTGGTGCGCCTCGGTCCTATTGATGGCAACGCTTCTCGTTCCCGCCGCACCATCCGCCGCGCAGCAGTATCCCGTCAAGCCGATTCGCATCATCGTCGGCTTCACGCCCGGTAATGCGATGGACATTCGTGCGCGCCAATTCGCGCATCGCATTGCCGAGCCGCTTGGGCAGCAGGTGCTCGTCGAGAACAAGCCGGGCGCGGGTGGGGCGATCGCCGTCGAATTCGTCGCGAAGTCCGCACCCGATGGCTATACGCTGGTAGGTGCAACGACGAGTGAATCCGTCCTCAACGCGGCCGCGGGCGTGAAGCTGCCGTACGACCCGATGAAGGAGTTGGTTCCCGTCGCATTGATCACTTCTGGCGTCCCGTACCTGCTCGCGAATCCGGCCGTTGGTGCCGATTCAATTGCCGAGCTGGTAGCGCTCGCTAGGCAAAAGCCCGGGCAATTGAGCTGGGGCCACGTCAATATTTTTCAGCAGATCTCGAGCGTGTACTTCCAGAAACTTGCGGGGGTCGATTTCAACACTGTCCCATACAAGGGCGCGGCGCCCGCGATGGTCGATCTGATGAATGGCCAGCTAATGCTGTTGTCAGGATACGCGGCAGAGGCCGGTCCCAATGTGCGCGCCGGCAAGATCAAGGCCCTTGGCTTTTTCGGGAGCGAGCGAAGTCCCTTGTTTCCGAATGTGCCGACCTTGAAGGAGTCAGGCTTCCCTGCGCTTGAATTGTCGGTATGGGGTGGGATCTTCGCACCAGTCGGTACACCGCCCGAAGTCGTTCGTCGATTGAACGTTGAATTGCAGAAGGCGGGCAGCAACCCCGAGCTGCAACAGCAGATGGCAGCAACCGGGTCGCAGTTCATTCCGATGAGTGTCGAGGGGTTTACCGCGTTCGTAAAATCCGAATTCGATAAGTGGCAGCGGATGGTTCGGGAAACCGGGCTTAGGTTCGAGTAGCGGGAGAATCCGCTGAGCGCGACGGAAGCGGTCGGGGAATTCTCGTGATCCCACGGTGGTAGGAAATCGCCATGATTGACAGGTCATCCTGTCCCGCGGTTGAACGCGATTCTGAGCGCGTAAGCGGCGCATGGGTGTTTGCCGGCACTTGCGTGCCGGTTGCTGCGCTGTTTGAGAACCTCGAGGACGGTGCGCGGATCTCGCAATTCGTCGAATGGTATCCAGGGGTCACCATTGAGCAGGTTCGCGCGGTGCTGGAGCACGCGGCGCGAAGTGCACTTGCGCAAGCGTAAGTGCGCGTCTTATTCGATCAAGGTACGCCGGTTCCGCTGCGTCGCTTCTTGACTCAGCACGAAGTCATCACCGCGTATGAGCGCGATTGGGCGACACTCAAAAACGGCAACCTTCTTGACGCAGCGGAGGCGGACGGCTTCGCCACGTTGGTTGTGTCGGCAATCGATAGTGCGACCGAGGGCAGCTACACCGAGGTTGAGATTCCATGAGGCAGGCGACCAATCGAGCGCGTAAGACAAGGCGTTCGCAGGCGGCCAATGTCTGGTCGCCTCGGGTGGCTCATGTCTAGCTCCTCGTGCCGATACCCCTAGTGCGCAAGCAACCCCATTATTCTCATAAGGCAAATCCGTTCGCGCTCCCCATCGACTTGGGTTTGCTCGCACAAGGTGAACTGAGCCACGCCCCCCCGTTTTAGCTTTGTAACGTTGGATGGCGATCACTGGCGCCATCGTGGCGAAATTTAGGTCGCATCGCGCCCGATTCTTGTTTGGACGGCGTGGTACGGGAAAGGCCCACGTGCTGGGCTATCTCGCGAGCGAGATTCAGCGGCGCGGCGCGATAGCGATTCAACTGGATATGCGGACAATTGGGTCGACCGGTGGCATCTACTCCGATCCAAAGCTGTCGATAGCTGAGCGCGCAACACGTCTGCTCGCCGATGCGCTGTCCGCCATTCATGATCGAATCCTCACCGAGAGCGTTGCCAAGGCTGAGGAGTACGATCTTTCCGTTCTTGGGCCGCTCCTGTACAACTTCATAGACGCAGATTTCCGGTCGATACGGAGGGCCATCTTGGATCTAACGCCCTACTATGAAAGCTCGAAGAAAGCGCATCAATCAACCCCTCAATGGAACGTCCATTGGTAATCCGATGACCGTCCCATTGCCCAAGCGGCAAGGCGCTGAACGTTAGATGGGCAAGGCGGATGCTAGCTTTTTCGGAAGGAAACGGTGGCGACTTTTTTCAACGTATTCTAGGTCGGGGCATCTGGCGAGTCACCGCGCCCACGGCGCCACAATCTCCGCCTAAGTGGAAGAACCAAAAAACACCGCAGCCAACCTGTTCTTCTGCAATTTGCCGGTCGTCGTAAGCGGCAACTCGTGTTCGTTCGCGAAACGATAAAGGCGCGGCAGCTTGTACGTCGCGAGCACCGACTTGCAGTGTGCGGTGAGCGCCGCTTCCGTCAGGGTCACACCGGCCTTGGGCACGATCACCGCCGCCAGCACCTCGTCTCGCACCGCATCGGGCACACCGGTGCAAAACGCGAGATGCACGCCGGGGTGCTGCATCAGCACTTCTTCGACTTCGATCGGCGCGACATTGATACCGCCCGTCTTGACCATTTCCTTGATGCGGCCGCGAAACGACAGGTAGCCTTCTGCATCGAGAAACCCAAGATCGCCGGTCTTGAAAAATCCTTCTTCATCGAACGCCGCGCGCGTCAGTGCGGGCTCTTTGAAGTACCCGGTCGTCACATACCCTTTGACTCGGACCTCGCCGATTGCCCCGGGCAGAAGAACCCGGCCCGTTTCAGGATCGACGACACGCTGCGTGACGCCTACGAGCGCTTGGCCGACGGTCGTGAGGCGCCGCTCAAGCGGATCGTGCGCGTCGGTGACATTGCAGTTCCCGTATGTTTCGGTGAGACCGTAGATATTGCAGATCTCGCGCGCACCGAGATTGACCACGCGCATCATCTGCTCGGGCGTGCCGATCGTTGCGCCACCGCGAAGCGAGCTGAGATCGCGGCGCGGCCGATCCGGGTGTTCGGCGATCGCCTGACCCATGTTCGGCGTGCCATAGAAAATCGTGCATCCCTCGCGTTCGATGATCGCCAGCGCCTCACCCGGGTCGAAATGTTCCTGCAGTACGATGCACCCGCCATGCGTATAGAGGTTGAACAGCGCGTTCTCGCAGGCAAGTCCCCAGAAGAGCGACACCGCAAGCCACAGCCGATCGTGTTCGGTCACATGCTGGCGCTCGCCGATCTGCCACATGTTCTCGATGAGCGCGTAGTGCTGGAGCAACACGCCTTTCGGATTCGAGGTCGAGCCGGAGGTGTAGAGCAGGTAGCAAACATCCTGAGGGTCGATGCGCCGTTGCGCGGCATCGATGAAGGATTCAGGAATCGAATCCGCAAGGCCGGCGAGGTCGCGATAGGGGCGGCAGCCGGCCGTGACGGCATTGTTTGCCAGGATGATCTCGCGCATCAACGGCAATCGCGTGGCGCGTGGCGTCATCGTCGCCAACATCTCGAGGTAGTCGTATTTGAGATACCGGCCCGAGGTAATCAGCAGCGTCGAATCAGAATGATGAAGTACGTACTCGAGTTCGCGAGGGGTCGCCCAGGTGTTGACGCCCACCATCACGCCACCCAGCAGACAGACCGCGAGATCGGCGATGATCCATTCCGGCTGATTGCCCATGAGGATCGCGACCTTGTCGCCCGGTTTGACGCCAAGTGCCGCGAGGCCACGGGCAATGCGACGGACCTCGGCGCGCAATTCGCGATAGGTGTAACGCTGTCCTCCGCCAACGAGCGCCTCGCGATCGGGGAAGCGGATGACCATCTCGTCGAGGAGATCGGGAACGGTGCGTGCGATGGGAATGGTAGGCATGTCGCGTTGGGATTCAGTGCGAAGGTGCGTAGGTATGGCGTGATCCTGGATGCGTCAAGCGCGGAGTAGGCGAGTCATCAGGTTGATATCGGCTAGCGTTGGCAATGCATCGATGCTTGATTCAATCTGTCGTGTGCGCTCCCCGCCTAGTACGCGATTCGCAGCCGCGTGAAATCGCGCGCGCACCGCGGGCGGTTGCAATGACACGACATCATCGAGGCGTGATGCGACGCGCGTGCCATCCGCAAGCGTGACGATCACCTCGGCGCCTTGACGGGGTGGGAACGCGCGGGTGATCGCCGCATCGACTTCGAACGAAATCATGCCGCAGAGTCTTGCGACGTGCGGATCATCCAGCACTCGAAAACTCTCCTCGGCCAGCGTGCCGCTGACGAGCGCGGTGGCGATCGCGAACTGCATGCTCATCTTCGCTTGCAGGATCGAGGCGAACGGGCCTGCGTAATCGCAGCCGGGATACTCGATCGCCGCGGGAAAGCTCTTTACATGGATTGCGCGAATCGCATCCACCGGCGTTTTCAGCTTGCGGGCGACGGCAAGGGCTGCTTGTGCCGGCGTTTGTGCGTAGTTGCAGGCGGGCACGGGCTTGTGATAGACCTCGAGGATCTCGCTTGCGCCGCCGAAATCATCGAGCCAATGTCCAGACTCGGGTGCCGCGCGATACGCTGCAAGCAGGCCACCCGGCCCATCGATCGCCGATTCGGAGCAATGCGCACCAAGCTTGGCGAGCATGAGCGATGTCACCGCGTTGCGCGCGGCGAATCCGGGATGAAAGAACATCTCGCTGCCGCCGGTACGCGGCCACTCGTTGAGACCGCTCGCGGTATTGGCGGCAAGCGCGATGGCACTCACCGCTTCGTCTTCGGTGAGCCCATGCAATCTTGCGCCGGCAGCCGCGCCCGCGATCGCGCCGATGAGGCCAGTGGGTCGAAACGTGCGCGCCACCTCGCGGGTGATCAACGCGCGGCCCAGACGGGCCATCACCTGGTAGCCCGCGATCACCGCATCGATGAAAGTTTTGCCGGATACACGATTGCTATCGGCCAGCGCGAGCAACGTGGGGATTACGACCACACCAATGTGGGCGACCGCCGCTGCATGCATGTCTTCCTGCACCAGGCCATGTGCCATCGTGGCGTTCGCGAACGCCGCATCGGCGCAACTCGCGGTGCGGGCGTCGGCAAAGAGCGTCGTTCCGGTGCCGCCCATCGCGATGGCGTAGTCGATGGCCTGCCGGGTCCAGGGCAGATCCCGCGACAGCAATGCGCCTGCGAGGCAATCGAAGACACAGGTCCTCACCTTGTCGACGAGCGCGGTGTCCGTGGTCGAGTAGCCAAGCGCGTAGCGCGCAATGCGGCGCGCCACCGGGAGCGTGGCAAGGTGTGGGGCGGCGAGGGTGGTCACGAGGGTGCTCAAGGTTGTCGCGATGCGCGTTCGAGGTTAGGATGGGATTATGGTTGATCAATCAAGAAGTGACGGAGCATAGCGGTGTCGAACGTCGAATGCATTGTCAACGGCCGGAACGTCCTCGGTGAAGGGCCGCTCTGGTGCCCGATCGAGCAGGTGTTGTGGTGGATCAATATCACGCCACCGGAATTATGGCGCTTCGATCCGGCGACCAAGGTTTCGCAAAGCTGGCCGCTTCCGAAACTGGTGGGTTCTATCGCGCTCCGGCGGAATGGCGGATTCCTGATCGCGTTTCGCCGCGGCTTTGCCACACTCGATCGGCCGGGCAGTGAAGTGAAGTGGCTGCCGACCCCAGGCCCCGATTTCAACGAAGTCGGTTTCAACGACGGCAAGACCGATCGTGCCGGCCGGTTCTGGGTTGGTGCGATGGATCGCAAACTCACCCGCCCGATCGGCGACCTGTATTGCGTCAGCGCAGATTTTCAGGTTACTCGCGTGCCGGCGGGCGCCACCGTTTCGAACGGGATCGGCTGGAGTCCGGATAATCGGACGCTCTACCACAGCGATACGCCATCGCGAAGCATCTACGCCTACGACTACGACATCGCGAGCGGCGCGGCCATCAATCGGCGCGTGTTCGTCGAAGCGCCGCCGGGACATGGCGGCCCCGACGGGATGACCGTGGACGCGGAAGGCTGCGTATGGAGCGCGCAGATCGATCGCTGGTGCATCAATCGATACGATCCGGCGGGCACGCTCGAGCGATCGGTGCGCATGCCGGTGCAGCGGCCGACCAGCGTCATGTTCGGCGGTGCCGATCTGACGACGCTTTACATCACGACCGCGACGCTCGATCTGGACGAGACGGCACTGGCGGCCCAGCCTTTGGCGGGGAATGTGCTCGCGATTGATGCGGGGGTGAAGGGGCTGCCGGAAGCGCGCTTTGCCGGTTAAGTAGTAAAGATGTAGTAAAGATGAACCACAGAGGACACAGAGGACACAGGGGACGCAGAGGAAAGGCGTATCGGGAAACGGGATACACCTGCTCAATCCGCCCTTCCTCCTGTTTTTCCTCTGCGTCCCCTGTGGTGAATTTCTGATGTCTTTAGACTCCTGAGATCTTTAGAAAAGAATGCCCAACAAAAATCTAGCAGGAAAAGTCGCCGTCGCCGGTGTCGGCACCACGCGCTACGGGCGCCTGCCCGAGCACGACCCCTACGATCTTGGGATCTGGGCGTTGAAAGAGGCCCTCGCCGATTGCGGCTTGAAGATTTCCGATATCGACGGTGTCATTCTCAATCGCATTCCCGACTATCAGCGCTTCTGCGAGCTCGCCGGCCTCAATCCTTCGTACACGACCATCACGCCGGGTCATGGGCGCTTCTCCGGCATCTGCATCCAGACCGCGGTCGCGTTGATTGCGACCGGCATGGCGAAGACCGTCGCGCTTGTCTACGGCAACAATGGGCGATCCGCCGGCGACCAGTATGGCGGCGCCACCGACATCTACGGCAGCGGCGGGCCCGGCCTGTGGTTTCCGTACGGCATGACCTCACCGGGTGCTTTTCACGCGCTGATGGCCAAGCGGCATATGGCGCAATACGGAACGACCTCGGATCAGCTCGGTCAGGTGGCGATGGCATTTCGCCGGCACGCGGCATTGAATCCGCACGCCGTGATGCGGGACCCCTTCACGCTCGCCGACTATCACGCCTCACGATTCGTCTGCGAGCCTTTGCATCTGCTCGACTACTGCCTCATCAATGACGGCGGCGTCGCCATGATTCTCACGAGTGCCAAGCGGGCGAAGGATCTGGCCAAGCCGCCCGTCTATATCCGCGGATTCGGGCAGGCTGCCCAGTTCACCGGCTCGACCTTTCCGCCTGACGATTATTGGGCCGCACCGATGAAGAAGGTCGCGCGCGCCGCATACGGCATGGCGGGTGCCAAGCCAGAGGATATGGACGCCCTCATGATCTACGACAACTTCACGCCGACCGTACTGTTCTGTCTCGAAGGATTCGGATTTTGCAAAGTGGGTGAAAGCGGGCCGTTCGTGGAAAATGGCCGCCTGCAACTGGGTGGGGCGTTCCCGACCAATACGAGCGGTGGGCATCTTTCGGAATCGTATATGCAGGGCTGGGCGCTCAATGTCGAGGCGGTGCGGCAGGTGCGTGGCGAATGCGCTGAACGCCAAGTGAAGGACCCAAATCTTGTGCAGTACATGACCGCGGCGCCGGTGATCACCTCGATCATCTATGGCAAGGAGGCGAAATGAGTGAGGCGTACGCGAAGCCGCTGCCGCCGGTGGATGGCGCGAACAAACCTTTCTGGGAGGGCGCCCGCGCGGGGACATTGATATTGCAACGCTGCCTGGATTGCCAGCGCTATCGTTTTCCCGCCTCCCGCTATTGCGCGAACTGCCTGGGCGAGCGGAGCGAATGGCAAGCGACGAGCGGCCAAGGGACGGTGGTGTCGTATTGCGGTTTTCACAAGGCGTATTGGCCAAGCTTCGCGAACGAGGTGCCGTATGACGTGGTGCAGGTGCGCCTGAAAGAGGGCGTGCAATTGTTTTCGAATCTGGTGGATGTGCCGCGCGAGAAGATCAAGATCGGGATGAAGGTGCGGGCGCATTTCGATGCGGTGACGGCGGCGGTGACGTTGGTGCGGTTTAAAACGTAGTGCCTACAACCTCGGAAATTCGCCACGGAGGACATGGAGGGAACGGAGGAAAGGCGGGGTATTGCGGGATCTTGTATTGCACATTGAGGCACTCGAGATTGCAAGGAGACCGGTTTCATGTACACCTTGAGTCCTCCGAATGCTTTTCCTCCATTCCCTCCGCTTCCTCCGCGGTGAATTTCTGAGCTCCGTAGTGTTCGACTTTTGAGGTCTTGAGATGAAAGCAATCGTCGTCCGCCAGCCCGGTCGTCTCGATGTCATGAAGATCGAGCATGTCGAGGATCCCATCGCCGGCCCGAAGGACGTCGTCCTCAAGGTCGACACATGCGGCGTCTGCTTTCACGACGTCCTCACGCGGAACGGAACGCTGCGCGCCGGCGTCAAGATGCCTTGTATTCTTGGTCACGAGATCGCCGGGACCGTCGTCGATGTCGGACGCGATGTAAAGCAATTCAAGGTCGGTGATCGTGTCGCCTCGGCGCAGCGCTATCACATCTGCGGCGCCTGCAGTTTCTGTCGCACCGGACGCGAATCGCAGTGTGCCGAGCGGAAATTCCTTGGAGACTATGGTCTGGTCGGCGGCTATGCCGAGTACGTTGCCATCGAAGACGACAATCTCGCGCTGGTGCCCGATAACGTTTCGCTCGACGCGGCTGCGATTGCCGCGTGCGCGATCGGCACCATCCTCAATGGCATCCGCGATGTCGGCAAGCTGCAGGTCGGTGAGTCGGCATTGATTACCGGTGCGGGCGGCGGGCTTGGCCTGCATGCGGTGCAACTCGCGCGGCAGACGGGCGCCTATGTCATCGCGCAGACCACCTCGCCCGACAAAGTGGAGCTGATCCGCAGCATGGGTGCCCATGAAGTGGTGGTGCATGCGCGCGGCGAAGATTTCTCGCCGCAGGTGAAAAAACTCACCGACGGCAAAGGCGTCGACGTACTCATCGACAATGTCGGCACCCCGTTGTTCAATCCCATGCGCAAGTCCCTTGGCCAAAGCGGGCGCTGGATCATGATCGGTCAACTCACGGGCGAGTTCGTCCCCTTCAATCCGGCGCAGCTTTTCCTCAAGAACCAGTCGATGTATTCGGTGATGAGCACATCGCGCCGGCAACTGGAGGATGTGCTGACCTTGATGAAACGCGGGCAGATCAAACCCATCATTACAGCGTCACTCGCGCTAGAGGACGCCGCGAAGGCGCACGAGATGGTGGAGACGGGGAAAGCGGTAGGGCGGATCGTGTTGCGGCCGAACGGTTAGCTATGCCATCAATCGCCAACCAGACGACCATCGCCGGCATCGGCCAGAGCGAATACGGCCGCAATCTCCCCGCATCGCAATTGAAGCTCGGTGCGCAGGCCCTCAAGGCGGCGCTCGATGATGCGGGCTTGCGTCGTGAAGACATCGACGGTTTGTCGATTCACATGGGATGGCCGCTTGGTCTTGACTACGATCGGGTTGCCGAGGCGTATGGATTGAACACGCGCTGGGCGGCGCAGACCTGGCTGCATGGGCGTTTCGTCACGAGCGCCTTGCAACAGGCCGCGATGGCGGTCGCTTGCGGACTGGCCAACGTCGTCGCGTGCGTGACCGCGATCAGCTTCACGCGCGAGCGGCAGATTCTCGGCGGGCCGGGCGATCACGAAGGGTCACGCGAGGATGGCGGAACGCATGGAGAATCGCCCCCTTACGGTTTGACTGCACCGGCCGGCGGCGCCGCGATCGCGATGCAACGCTATATGGCCACATACGGTGCGACCAGCGAGCAACTGGCCGCCGTACCGATCGCGTTTCGCAAGCACGCGCTGCTCTCGCCGTATGCAACGATGAAAAAGCCGCTCACCTTGGCGGATCATCAGAATGCGCGCATGGTCGTCGATCCGCTCCGGCTCTTCGATTGCTGTCTCGTGACCGACGGTGCCGCGGTGGCGATCGTGACCACCGCCGAGCGGGCGCGCGACATGAAGAAAAAGCCCATTGCAATCGCCGGCATGCAAGGCATGCGCTCGGGCCGCGATGAATTCATCTTCGCGCCGCCTAATCTTGGAATCAACCAGCAGCCGTCGCGTCTTCGCCGTCTCACGGCCGCCGACAACGAAGTGTTTTCGATGGCCGGTGTCGGGCTGAAAGACATCGATGGTCTCTACACGTACGACGCGTTTTCCCCGCTGATCCTCTTCGTGCTCGAACGCTTCGGCTACTGTGGTCCCGGCGAAGCAGCGCAATGGGTGCAGAACGGTCGCATTGAATTGGGCGGCGAGCTGCCGATGAATACCTCCGGCGGCCTATTGTCCGAAGCGCATGTCGGTGGCTGGAATTCAATCCTGGAGATGGTGCGCCAACTGCGCGGCGATGCGGGACCGCGGCAGATTCCCGACGCGAAGCATCTCCAGTTCGGAACCTGCTGGGGGGATTCGGTCGTTTTGAGCGGACAATCATGAGCGCGACTTCAAAGCCTCTGCCTCGCATCACGCCCGACTCGCAACCATTCTGGGATGGCTGCAAGGCGCACCGCCTGATGCTGCCGTATTGTCGCGACTGTCAGTCGCCGCACTTGCCGGCGGGTCCGGTGTGCCCGTTCTGTTTTTCCGATCGCCTGGAATGGCGCGAGGCGAGTGGTCGCGGCACGATCTCGACCTGGACCGTCGTCCATCAACCCTGGTTTGCCGCGTTCCGAGACGATATCCCATACAACGTGGTACAAATCGAGCTGGAGGAGGGTCCTCGACTCACCGCATCGATCGTCGGCGCAGCCAACATCGCGCTACGGGTGGGGCTTGCCGTGCGCGTGACCTTTGAAGATGTCTCCGATTCGATAACGTTGCCACGCTTTCGGCTCGACATTGATTGAACAAAGGGGGCTCGCCCCCTCGTAACTCCCTGAAAAGGATGGTCGCGCCGATTGTGCGGGATAGCTTAATCAGCGCTTCCATAAAACGATGAATGCACTGATCATCACCGAGAACATCCTGCAGGCGCTTGCGGCCGGCATCCTGGTCGGCAGTATCTACGGCCTCATGTGTGTCGGCCTTGGCCTGATCTACGGGGTCATGCGGGTCATCAATTTCGCGCAGGGCGATTTCCTGATGCTCGGCATGTACGCCACGCTTTATATTTTCGGCTGGCTCGGACTCGGGCAATTCCTCGGGCCCTACCTCGGTCCGGTGGTGGCCGCACTGCTTGGCGCGGTCATCCTCTACGGCTTTGGTGTGTTGCTGCATAGCACCTTGCTATCGCGCGTAACCGGCATCCGTGTCGCGGGTACCGAGAGCGAAGGGCACTATCCGCAACTCATCCTCACCCTTGGCATGTCGCTCATTATCGCCAATGGCGGATTGATCCTGTTCGGCTCGATGCCGCAGAACATCAGCACCCCGTTGTCCGCTTCGGCCTGGGAGATCGGGCCCCTCGTCGGCCAGGATCTGTCGGTGTTCCTCAACAAGGCGCGGAGCGTTGCCTTCATCGTGTCGGTGGTCGTGGCGATCGGTCTGTATCTCTTCATCAGCCGTTCGCGATTGGGCAAGACGCTTCGAGCGGCCGCGGACAATCCCGAAGCCGCAACGTATATGGGCATCAATGTCGATGCAGCCTATCGCGTCGCCTTCGCGCTTGGCATCGCGCTCACTGCGATCGCGGGTGGGTTGGTCGCCACCTACTATCCGTTCCAGCCGTATGTCGGCCTCGAATTCGTCATCATCATGTACGCGGGTGTCGTGCTCGGCGGGTTCGGCAGCATCGTCGGTGCATTTTGGGGAGGCCTCACGATCGGACTGGTGCAGCAGCTCTCCACGCTCGTGTTGCCGGTGCAGTTGCAGAACGCGGCGATCTTCGTCGTCTTCCTATTGATTGTGCTCGTGCGTCCCGAAGGGTTGTTCGGACGCAACGCCGAGAGGGTCTAGGGATGCAACGAACCATCGGACGCGACGTCGGCATCATCATCATCGTCGCGATCGTCTATCTCGCGGCCTCGATGCTGATCGAGAACCAGTATTACCAGCTCATGCTGACCCTGGTGCCGGTCTGGGCGATTCTTGGCATCTCCTGGAATGTTTTTTCCGGTTACTCGGGGATGGTCTCGTTCGGGCACGCGTCGTTTTTCGGGCTCGGCGCCTACACGGTCACCCTGCTGCTGGTAAAGGCGGACATCTCGCCCTGGTTCGGCATCCCGATCGGCATGGTGGTCGGCGTCATCGCGGGTGCCTTGATCGGTTGGCCGACCTTTCGGTTGCGCGGCCATTACTTCGCCTTGGCGATGCTCGCCTACCCGCTTGCGCTGCTCTACATCTTCGAGTGGCTCGGCTACCAGGAGGTTTCGCTGCCGATGAAGCGCGAATCGCCCGCCGCCTTCATGCAATTCAAGGATTATCGGTGGTACGTCGGCATTGCCTTGGCAATGCTCGTGGTGGCGATGGCGATTTCGCTCAAGGTCGAGCGCTCCCGGTTCGGGTTGTCGCTCCTTGCCATCAAGCAGAACGAGCCGGCCGCCGAGGCCGCGGGTATCAACACCTGGGCCTGGAAAATGCGGGCAATCATGGTGTCGGGCGCGATCGCCGCGGGGGTGGGCGGTTTCTATGCGGTGGTCTTGTTGATCGTCACCCCACCAAGCGTGTTCGGCATGCTCACATCGGCACAGGCGCTGATCGTCACATTGTTCGGTGGCGTCGCCACCGTGTGGGGTCCGGTCGTAGGTTCGGCGATCCTGATTCCGTTGGCCGAAATTCTTCATGCCGAGCTTGGCGACAAGATTCCGGGCATCCAGGGCGTCGTGTTCGGCATTGCGATCGTGCTCGTCATCCTGCTCGCGCCGGAAGGGATCGTTCCCCACGTCCGCGAGGCCTTGCGCAAGCGCCGTGCCGCGGCGGCCGGCAGTTCCGCTGCCTCAGCGGTGTCGGCGCCTGTTCACCTGCCGCCTGCCATGACGGGTCACGCGAATCGCACGGTGAGCAGCGAAGTGGTGCTCAAGGTGGAAGGCATCTCGCGCGCGTTCGGTGGATTGAAAGCGGTCGAGGACGTGAGCTTCGACGTGCACAAGGGTGAAGTGCTGGGCATCATCGGCCCGAACGGTGCCGGCAAGACCACGCTCTTCAACCTGCTGAACGGATTCCTTCCGCCCCATGCCGGTCGGGTCATGTGGGCCAACGAGAATCTCGTCGGTATGCGCCCGAACGAAATCTGCCGGCGCGGTATCGGGCGCACGTTCCAGGTGGTGCGTCCGTTCTCACGCATGACCGTGCTGCAGAATGTCGTCGTTGGCGCGTTCGTCGCCGAATCCGATGATGACCAGGCCATCGCGCTGGCGGTCGAAGCGCTCGCGCGCGTGGGCATGGCCGAGCGCGCGACCGCGCTCGCCGGCGGACTCACGAATGTCGAATTGCGGTTGATGGAGCTCGCCCGCGCGCTCGCGTCGCGCCCGCAGCTCCTTCTCCTTGACGAAACGCTTGCCGGGCTCGGCAGCCAGGAAGTCGAACGGATGCTGTCAGTGATCGATGCGCTTGCGAAGAGCGGTGCAACCATCGTCATCATCGAGCACACCATGCAGGCGATGGTGCGGCTCGCCGACCGCTTCGTCGTGCTCAACCACGGGCGCATGCTGGCCCAGGGCAAACCCGAGGCGGTCACGAAGGATCCGAACGTAATCGAGGCGTATCTTGGCAAGCGGTGGATGAAGCATGCTCAGCATTGAGTCTCTCACGGTCGCCTACGGCGGACTGAAGGCGCTGGTCGACGTTTCGGTCGAAGTGGCCGAGGGTCAGTTCATCGCGATCGTCGGGCCGAATGGCGCCGGCAAGACCACGCTCTTCAAAGCCATCTCCGGCATCGTGCAGCCCGTGTCCGGCAGCGTGAAGTTCGACGGCAAGGATCTGCTCGCGATTCCGCCGTCCGAGCGTGCGCATCTTGGCATCGCGCATGTTCCGGAGGGGCGCCAGGTATTCAAATCGCTCACGGTCCTCGAAAATCTGGAGATGGGGGCGCACTCGGTGCGCGGGCGTGCCGATTGGAAGCGCAATCTCGCCCAGATCGTGGAGCTCTTCCCGGTATTGGCCGAACGGCGAGATCAGCTCGCGGGCACCCTTTCAGGCGGCGAGCAGCAGATGTTGTCGATCGGGCGCGGCCTTGCGTCATCGCCGCGTGTCCTGATGCTGGATGAGCCGTCGATGGGGCTCGCGCCGACCATTGCCGACCAAATCTTCGAGCGCATCGAATCGATCCACCGCGAGTCGAAGATCACCATTCTGCTGGTCGAGCAGCGGGTGGCCGAGGCGCTCGAATCATGTGATCGGGGCTACGTGCTCGAGTCGGGACGTGTGGTGCTGGAAGGGGTGCATGACACATTGATCCGGGACGAGCGGGTGAAGCGCGCCTATCTGGGAATGTGAGACGATTCGGCGCAAGAATACAAAGGCGGAGAGACAAGTTCCATCGAAGTACTGGAGGATTCATCATGCGAGACATTCGGCAGGGTTTGTTGATGCGTATTGTGGCGACTGCATTGGCCGCATTCGCCCTGGTGTCTACAGCGCCGGTCGTTCTGGCCCAGGCAAAGGAAGTGAAAGTCGGGTTGATCGCGCCGCTCTCCGGACCGTGGGCGCGCCAGGGCGAGCTCATGTTGAAGGGTGCCCAGATGGCGATCGACGACATCAACACCGGCGGTGGCATCAAGTCGATGCAAGGGGCGAAATTGAAGCTCGTCACCGCCGATGCGGGTGATTCAACCGAGAAGGCAAAGAACGCCGCGCAGCGGTTCGTCGCATCCGAGCCCGACATGATCGGCGCGACCGGCGCGTGGCTCTCTTCGTTCACGCTCGCGGTCACCGAGGTGACGGAACGCGCCGAGATGCCGATCCTCACGTTGTCGTATTCGGATCAGATCACGGCGCGCGGCTTCAGGTACGTCTTCCAGACATCGCCCACCGCGGGTGCGCAGTCGGTTGGCGCCATGCCCGCGATCGTCGAATTGGGCAAGGCCGCGACCGGGCAGCAATTGAAGACCATCGGCATCGTCGGTGACAACACCGCTTCGCCGGTGAGCTTCCTGAAGCCGATGCGCGAGGGCGGATTGGAGAAGATGGGCATCAAGCTCACCGTCGACGAGATTTTTACGCCGCCGCTCTCCGATGCGACATCGGTCGTGCAAAAGTTGCGCAGCTCGCGACCGGAGGCGGTGCTGTTCGTCCCCACCAACACGTCCGATTCCAAGCTGATTTTGGAAAAGATGAACGAGATGGGATTGGGGCGCGGCCGTATTCCGATGATTGGCAACGGCGCACCCTTGGGAATGCCCGAATTGCTGAAGTCGGTCGGCAAGGATCTCATGGAAGGCATGCTGGTTATCGTCGCGAACTGGACCCAGAAGGGGCAGGAAAAGCTGGTCGCCGACTTCAAGAAACGCACCGGCGAGCCGTGGATGACGCAAGACAGTCTCTGCAGCTACGGCGACATGTGGATCTTCAAGGAGGCGCTCGAAAAGACCGGCGTAGCGGATCGCAAAAAAATTGCCGATGCGATTCGCGCGATGGACACCCAAGACGGGCCGACCAAGTTCTACCCGGGCGGTCGCATCAAGTTCAACGATGACGGCCGGCGCGCGGGTGCGGGCATCATGATCATCCAGTGGCAAAACGGCGAACCGGTAACGGTCTACCCGACCGAAATTGCGCTGGCGAAGCCTGTTTGGCCGAAAAAATAATGTGAAGGGTGAAGGGTGAAGGGTGAAGGGAATCCGCAAGAGAAAGTAGGGTGGAAAAGCGTAGCGCCTTCCGCCGTACGGGAACCTGCGTATAGCGATTCCCTCCGAATTCCGAACGTTGTGCGGCGGAAGGCGCTGCGCTTTTCCGCCCTGCGCTGTTGAGATGGTCATGAAATCGCGCGTCGTTGTGATGGACCGCCCCGGCGGTCCGGAAGTCCTGCGCGTTGAAGAGCGCGAGGTCGGCGCCCCGTCCGCAGGTCAGGTCCTTATTCGTCAGACCGCGGCAGGGGTCAACTACATCGATCTCCAGCATCGGAGCGGCCGGTATCCCCTGCCGTCCTACCCGGCCGTGCTCGGTATGGAGGCCGCCGGTGTGGTGGAGGAAATCGGCGCCGGTGTCACCGAGTGGAAGCGAGGCGATCGCATCGCCTATACCACCCCTCCGCCCGGCGGTTATGCCGAATGGCGCATCATGCCGGCAGACCGTTTGGTGCCCGTTCCCGTGGGAATCGATATGGCGCTGGCGGCCTCGAGCATCCTTCGTGGATTGACCGCGCACTATCTGATCAAGGGCACCTTCGAGGTCGCTCCCGGGCATGTCATTGTCGTGCACGCCGCGGCGGGCGGCGTCGGGCAGATCGTGTGCCAGTGGGCCAAGCATCTTGGCGCAACCGTGATCGGCACGGTCGGATCCGATGAGAAGGTCCCGCTCGCGCGCGGTTTTGGCTGCGATCACGTTATTGTGACGAGCCGCGAGGATCTGGCGGCACGCGTCAAGGACATCACCAACGGGCGGGGCGCCGATGTCGTGTACGACGCGGTCGGGCCCGCGACGTTCGACAAGTCGCTGGCGAGCCTGAAGTCGCGCGGCCTCCTGGTGAGCTACGGCACTGCATCCGGGCCTTTGCCGCCGTTCGATATTTTTCGCTTGAATCATCTGGGCTCGCTCTATGTGACGAGCCCGGCCCTGTTCACGTATACGAAGGATCGCACTGAATTGCTGATGCGGGCGCGCGAGTACTTCGAGGCACTGCAAAGCGGCGTGGTGAAGATCGAGGTGCGGCACCGGTACCCGCTCGCGGATGCAGCCGATGCACATCGTGATCTGGCGGCGCGCAAGACCACCGGCGCGATCGCGCTGGTGTGGTGAAGGGGTGAAGGGTGAAGGGTGAAGGGTGAAAGGAGAAAAGGCCCTTCAGTCTCCTTTGAAGTGCCGATTCGCGGGCCGCGGCAACCCCAGGTTCTCCCGCAGAGTCGTGCCCTCGTACTCTTGCCGGAACAATCCGCGCCGCTGCAGCTCCGGGACAACGCGGTCTACAAAGTCATCGAGCCCGGCCGGCAGATAGGGGAACATCACATTGAAGCCATCGCAGGCATCGGATTGGAGCCAGTGCTCCATCTGATCGGCGATCGTGGACGGCGCCCCGATGATTTCGAGCGTGTTGAAGCTGCCACCGACAATCTGCGCAAGCTGTCGAACGGTCAGATTATCGCGCCGGGCCATGTTCACGATGCGTTCACGCCCGCTCTTGCTTGCGTTGCTCTCCGGGATTTCTGGCAACGGTTGGTCTAATTCGAATCCGGCGGCATCGGTGCCCAAGAGAACCGACAAGGTCGCGATACCGCTGTCCGGATGCACCAGGCTATCGAGAAGCGCCTTCTTCTCGCGCGCCTCGGCGTCGGTATTGCCCACCACGACGAATGCTCCAGGCAGTACCTTGAGGTGATCGGGATTGCGGCCGACTCGTTGCATGCGCCCCTTCACATCGGCATACAGCTCGCGCGCCCCATCGAGCTCGCGTTGACCCGCGAAGATGACCTCGGCGGTTTCCGCCGCGATCTGGCGACCGGCATCCGACGCACCCGCTTGCACGATGACTGGCCACCCTTGAATCGGCCGGCCGACATTGAGCGGTCCGCGTACCGTGAAATGCGATCCCTTATGGTCGAGGACGCGCAGCTTGGCCGGATCGAAATACACGCCGGTATCGACATCGCGCGTGAAGGCGTCGTCAGCCCAACTGTCCCATAGACCCGTCACCACATCGAAAAACTCGCGGGCCCGTGCGTAGCGCTTGCCGTGCTCGAGATGCTCGTCGCGTCCGAAGTTGAGCGCCTCGCGGGGATTGGTGGAGGTCACCAGATTCCAGCCGGCGCGACCGCCGCTGATATGGTCAAGCGAAGCGAATTTTCGCGCGACGTGATAGGGCTCGTTGTAGGTGGTCGAGGCGGTTGCCACCAGCCCGATTCGTTCCGTGACCGCGGCAAGCGCCGGAAGCAGGGTGAGAGGATCGAACGATGCCACCGTGGCGCTTCGCTTGAGTGCGGCCATCGGCATGTTGAGGACGGCCAGGTGATCGGCCATGAAAAACATGTCGAAGCGTCCGCGCTCCAGCGTCTGGATGAAGCGCTTCAAATACGGGAAGTTGAAATTCGCATCGGCCATCGCGCCCGGATAACGCCACGCGGCGGTATGGATACTCACCGGCCGCATGAACGCGCCAAGCCGCATTCTGCGCACTGCCCGCATGGACCTATCCCTTTCGAATCTTGACGCGCATGGCATTATAAGGGTAATGGCGGACGCGAAATTTTCTGTGTGATGCGGCGGGGACTACAAGCCGCCAATCAGCCACCTGCACAGGATCAAAGCACTCGTCGGCTGGCGCATCGAGGAGTATTTTCGGGGCATTCCCCGATCGGACGCAGCCAATGGCCGGTTCCAGCCTCTTGATGCTCATCGACGATATCGCCAGCATTCTCGATGACGTAGCGGTCATGACCAAGGTCGCCGCAAAGAAGACCGCCGGCGTTCTAGGCGACGATCTTGCTCTCAATGCCGAGCAGGTCTCTGGTGTGCGCGCCGAGCGCGAGCTACCGGTGGTGTGGGCGGTCGCCAAAGGCTCATTCAAGAACAAACTGATTCTTGTTCCAGCGGCGCTTGCGATCAGCGCGTTCGTGCCGTGGGCGGTCACACCGCTCCTGATGCTGGGCGGCGCGTACCTTTGCTATGAAGGGTGCGAGAAGCTCGCTCACAAGCTGCTCCATGGCAAGGCTGAAGATCAGACTCACCATGCCGAGTTGGTGGGCGCCATGGTTGATCCCTCGATCGATCTCGTGGCATTCGAGCGTGCGAAGATTCAAGGTGCGATCCGGACCGATTTCGTCTTGTCCGCCGAGATCCTCGTCATCACGCTCGGCACGGTGGCGACAGCGCCGTTCGCGCGGCAAGTCGCGGTCTTGTCCGCAATTGCGATCATCATGACCATCGGGGTCTACGGTCTGGTCGCGGGCATCGTTAAGCTGGACGATGCCGGGGCCCATCTGATTCGCATCCGCGGTGACAGCGCCTGGACTGCGTTCAAGCAGGGCATCGGACGCCTCATTCTCCGCATTGCGCCGATCATGATGAAGGGGCTGTCCATCATCGGCACGGTCGCCATGTTCTTGGTGGGGGGCGGGATCATCGTGCATGGCCTGCCGATCATTCATGGAGCCATCGAACATTTCGTGAGCGGGCTCGGTGCAGGCATCCCGTTCGCCGGCGGGGTGCGGGTGATCGTTCCGATCGTGGCCGATGCAATCGTCGGGATCGTGGCGGGTGCCATCGTGCTCGCGGGAATGACTGTCGCAACACGCCTTTGGGCGAGGCGCACAAGAGCGCATCGGGCCCTGTAATATTCCGGCGCGGAGCACATCGCTCCACGCAAAGGGATGAGAGATGAATAGATTGATTAAGGCGCTGGCTGCGGTCATCGCGCTCAGCGGATATGGCGCGTCCTTGCCCGCAGTCGCACAAGACAAGCTCACCGCAACACACACGTTTCCGGCGAACTGGGTGTATTCGCGCAGCTTCCTCGAGTTCGTGAAAAAAGCGAATGACGCGGGCAAGGGTGTGTTCACGATCCAGGTGCGGGGCGGCCCGGAAGCGATCGGCATGATGGAACAACCGAATGCCGCGCGCGATGGCGTGGTCGACATGGTCTACACGCCGTGCGCCTTCTACGCCGCGACGGTGCCTGAATGCGACGCCGTCAGTGCGAGCACGATCGACGGCCCGGCCGCACGCAAGAACGGTGCGTACGACGCGATCAAGGAAGCGCACATCCGCCGGATGGGCGTGTACTACCTCGGCTGGTTCGATAGCGGCATTCGCTTCAACATCTGGGGCACCAAGGAACCGAAGCTCGATGCCACCGGGCATCTGGACATCAAAGGCTTCAAGGTCCGCGGCAATCCGATCTACAACGCATTCCTCACCAATTACCTGGGCGCCCAGGTCATCAATCTGAATTCAACCGAGTTGTACACCGCGCTCGAGCGGGGCACGGTCGATCTCACGGCCTGGACGCAGATCGGGCTTATGGATCCGAACTGGGACAAGTTCTTGAAATACCGCGTCGAGCCGGCCTTTTTCTCGACCGATCTTGGTGTCGTGATCAATGTGCGGAAATGGAACGGGCTTTCCGAGAAGAGCCGCGAAATTCTGAACCGATTGGCGGTCGAGCATGAGGCATCGAGCATCAAAGACCTTGGCGAGCTCCGCACGAAAGAATTCGTCGAGCTGGAAAAGCGCGGGATGAAAGTGGTCAGCATGTCAGCCGATGCGAGCAAGCGCTTCATCAAGGGCGCACAAGACGCAAGCTGGGCGCGCATGAAAGAACGCATGGAGAAGGCAGGCGGCAAGCAGGAATCCGAGCGGTTTCAGAAACTGTTTGCGCCGGGCTGATTGAATGAACGGGAAAAGTGAAACGGGAAACGGGAAAAGGGAAATGTGATTTAGCCCTGCCGGTGAGGTTGCAGGGGTCTTCTGATACCGCTGTCGGCGCCACGTTCTACGCGCCGCGCTTGGCGCTTGGCGCTTGGCGTTTCCCTTTTCTCGTTTCCCGTTTCCCTTTGTCCCAAATGCCCTCCGTCAAGCTGCGATGAACGCAATCACACGCACCCACACCACGATCCTCAACACAATGGCCTGGCTCGCCGGCTTCCTGATGGTGGCGATGATGGTGACGATCGTCGTTGATGTCGTCCTGCGGAACCTGGGTTTTCAAGGTTCGGCGATCTTCTTCACCTTCAGCGAATATTCGTTGTTGCTGATTCCGTGCCTTGGCGCACCTTGGCTCGTGCGCGAGAAGGGTCATGTGTTCGTCGAAATCATGCTGATGTATTTGCGCCCGGCTGCGCGGTTTCGCGCCACGCAGGCCATCGGGCTTGCAAGCATTCTCGTATGCGCCGTGCTCGCCTGGTATGGATTCGAGGTGGCGATTCGTGATTTCACTGAAGCGAGGCAGGACACGCGCGTGTTCGATACGCCGCGCTGGATGCTCGTGGTCTGGATCCCGTTGTCGTTCCTGATGATGGCGATCGAATTCGCCCGATTCGTCGCGAGGAGCGAAGACTTCCTCGGCTCGATGGGCGCCGCCATCAATTCGGCCAAGGAATAGCCGCGATGGAGTGGTATTGGGCGGCCGCGATTCTATTCGGTTGCGGCGTCGGATTCATGATGCTTGGTATTCCGGTCGCGATTGCGTTTTTCGCGACCAATATCATCGCCGCGCTTCTTTTCATGGGCGGCGAGCGCGGCCTTTGGCAGATCATCAACAACGGCTTTGGTGCGATGACCAACTTCGCATTGGTGCCGATCCCGATGTTTCTGTTGATGGGCGAGTTCTTTTATCACACCGGGCTCGCGACACGATTCTTCAACGCCGTCGACAAGCTGATGGGGAATGTGCCTGGACGGCTCGCGTATGTCACCTTGATCGGTGGCACCGCGTTCGCCGGGCCCGCCGGATCCAGCATGGGCGCCTGCGCATTGCTCGGCTCCCTGATGGTCCCGGAGATGATGAAGCGCGGCTACAACAAATATCTGTCGATGGGTCCGATCATGGGTGTCGGGGGACTCGCGGTCATCATCCCGCCCTCTGCACTCACCGTATTGCTGGCAACGCTTGGTCAGACCGATGTGGGCGACCTGCTGATCGCCGGTGTCATTCCCGGATTGGTGCTTGCGCTAATGTATGGCGTACTCATCTGGGGATGGACGGTCTACGATCCCACCGCGGCGCCGAAGTACGTCGCCGAACGGGTCAGCACACGCGAGAAGTGGCGACTGATCCTGGTTGATGTCGTGCCGATGGTCGGGGTCATCGTGTTCTCGGTGGTCATCATGATCGTCGGCTGGAGTACGCCGACCGAAGCCGCGGCCTTGGGTGCACTCGCGGTATTGCTGCTCGCGGCGGCGTACCGATTGCTGACGTGGAAGGCCTTCAAGAAGTCGGTCGATGGCGCACTGCGCGTGACCGTGATGTCGTTTCTCGTGATCTTCGGATCGGCCACGTTCGCGCAGGTACTTGCCTTCACCGGCAGCTCGAGCGGTCTGGTCGGTTATTTCCTGGGTTTCGAGCTGACGCCGATGGGGATGCTGATGATCATGATCGGCATCATTCTTTTTCTTGGCTGTTTCATGGATCAGCTCTCGATGATGATGCTGACCGCGCCGATCTTCTTTCCGCTCGCGAAAACGCTCGGCTTCGATCTCACCTGGTTCGGATTGATCATGCTCCTGGCGCTGGAGATCGGCTACACGACCCCGCCATTCGGACTGCTTCTATTCGTGATGAAAGGCGTCGCGCCACCGGGGACGACGATGCGGGACGTCTACCTCGCCGGTGGTCCGTTCATCGCCTGCGTCATGTTGCTGATCGCGATGATCATCGTGTTTCCACCGCTTGCGACGTGGTTGCCGAAATTTTCGCATTGAATGTGTTGTTACGTAGCCCAACGCAGACCCTCAAAAATTCACCACGGAGGACGCGGAGAACGCAGAGGAAAATCAGGACGGAGAACTGTTCAGCGAGGAGAGGTCGTGAACGCGGCGAGCATCAATTTGCTGTCGACCGTTCGGGCTGAGCTCATCGAAGTCTGAATGTGCACAATGCATGACTTGGTAATGCGGGGTACGCGCTTTAGCCCGTACGGTCGCAGCGGAGCGTGGGCTCCGCCCTCGCTCGTTCGAGAAGGCTCGCAAGATTGTCGCGCGCAACGGCGTACTCGGGATCCAGCCGTAGCGCCTGCCGGTAGGCAGCCTCGGCCTGTTGCAGGCAGCCGGCGCCGCTATAGGCGAAGCCAAGATTGTTGAAGACGCGTGGCTTGTTGGGCGACACGTTTGCTGTTTGCTCCCACAATCGAATCTCGGTTGCGTAGTCGCGGTTGCGCAGTGCCGTCAGCGTCCCGAACATGACCAAGAGCGCCATGACCAACGGTCGAATCAGGCTCGCGGTCCAGGCGATGCGCTCCCGCAGCAGCTCGACTTCCAAGCCGATGGCAACGAAGAGACCAATGCTCGCTAAATAGATCTGTCGATCGTTGGCGAGATCGAGCCGCGGCAGCAGGGAATTGGTGGGTGCGAGCTGTACGAAGAACCAAAGGATGCCGAAGCCCCACCACGGTCGGCGGCGCAGCAGCCGGATTCCGAGTGCGAATATTGCCACGATGAAAAACGCCTTGAGCACCAATAGCGTCGACCACGCGGTGACGACCCGCAAGTCCGGATCGATATTCAGCGGGTGAATCGCGATCATTCGGGTAACGAGATATGTCACCGCATCGATCTGCGTGCGCAGGTTCCGCGAGATCGAATCCGGATCGATATTCGGAATCACGCGTTCCCCATAGATCGGATGGCAAATCAGCAGCACCGCGGCTGCGACGAGAACCGCTCCGTGTATCGCCAGACGGCGTGCCACCTGCATCCAAGTCCGCGGCGCGCGCCGGCTCGCTTCCCAAACGAGCAATGCGAACGGTAATGCAATCGCCGATTCCTTGGCCGCGATGGCGAGGCAAAACAGCAACGCCGACAGCCCGTGCAGTTGGGCGCTTCGCTCACGCAAGGTCGCGGTGATGTAGCAGACGATGCTGCCGAGGTAGAACGTCGCCATCAGGCTGGTAGATCGTCCGCTGATATACGTCACTGCCTCGGTCTGTGCCGGATGGAGTGCAAACAGTAATGCCGCGATCACTGCCGCAGCCGGGGCATGGCGCTTCGTGGGTTCACCGTATGTCTCGATCAGCAAGCGTGCCAATACGAACACCAGAACGGTGTTCACCAAATGAACGCCACCATTGAAAACATGAAAGCCCGGCGGATTCGGCCACAGGGTCCAGTTGATCGCATACGTCAGCTTGAGTGCCGGGCGAATGCCATGTCCCAGGTCGCCCCACCAGGCTTCAAGTGAATGCGCGACCGGGTTGTCGACAATGACATTGAAGTCATCGAACTGGAATGCGCCCGATAGGCTGTTCAGGTAGGCGAGCACCACCGGCACGCCGAGTAGTGCCGTCGTCCGGAATCCCGGCGACAGGATCAATTGCCCGGTCTCGACGCGGATCGCATTTGCTCGAATGCACGATCGAGGACCGCCGTGGTGTCCCACCAGCGATTCGGTGCGTTCAGCACGACAAGCAATACGCTTACGCCGTCGCGTTCGACCAACGCTACCAGGCAATTTCCGGCGCGTGGCGTGAAGCCGCTTTTTACGCCGATCGCGCCTTCATATCGCCCCACGATCTCGTTCTTGTTCTCGATATGGAATGCGCGACCACCCAACGTGCTGACGCGAACGTCGACCGTCCCGACAAGCTCGGCGAACACGGGTTGTCGCATGGCGACCCGGGTCAAGGTCGCGAGGTCGCGTACGCTCGAGCGATGCTTGGGCTCGTCGTGTCCGCAGGGATTGGTGAAATGGGTTTGCGTGAGGTTGAGCGCGTGGGCGCGAGCATTCATCGATTCCGCGAATCGCACCTTCGACCCCGCCACGTGTTCGGCCAGCGCCAGGCAGGCGTCGTTGGCCGAGTAGAGCAGCATGGCCGCCAGCACATCGCGGGTACGCATCTGCTCGCCCGCGCGCAAGCGAAGGCGTGTGCCCGTCGCGCGCTGCACATTCGCGCTCATCGTTACGGCACCATCTAGCGGCAAGCCGCTCTCGAGAAACAGCAGCGCGGTCATGATCTTGGTGAGACTCGCCGGGGGCAGGGTGCGATCCGCTTCGCGTGACCAGAGCGTGCGGCCCTGCGCCTCGACAAGGTATGCCGCAGCGCCGCCGGGGAAGGGTTTGTCGCTTGCAGCGCTCGCGGCGGCGCCCGCTAAACCCGCGAGCAGCAGCGCGAGCCGCAGTGGGTAGCTATGCCGCAGCCACATTGCCGGATTGGATCCGTGCCGTCGTAACGTATTGCCTCGCTTGCTACCGCGTTCTGCCCTGACGCGGCTGACTGGTGTAATCGCGTACCTCGGGTTTCGGCTTCGGATTGCATTCTTCCGAACGCGCAAGGCGCGTGAGTTCGTTTTGCAAGAAGGCAAGCTCGGTGCTGTAGCCGCCGATTTCCTCGGTCGCGTATTGGATCAGGCTCGTGTTGCCGCGCTCGAAGCGGTCCTTTCCCGAGACGATCGACCCTGCAATCGCTCCGACGCTGCGCGTCTTGAGGCATTCGTCGCGGTGATGTTGCTCGTGGCGCTTTACGCTTTCCCGCATGCATGCCGTGGCCGATGGATGCAGGTTGATCGTCATGTTGCACAGATTGTCGGTGCCGCCCGCATTGTCACCCATCGTTGGCGCGGTCGGGATCCTGCCGCTGTTGGCCTGGTTAAGTGCTTCTTGAACGTGACTCTGCAGTTTCTGGCGCCGCGCGGGGGTGTACGCGATAGGGTCATGCGTGCGTTGCATCTGCTCCACCATTTTCCGCATTTCGTTCGAATAGGCGGAAATAGCTGTATTCGCCTCTGTGATCCGCGCCTTGATGTCGCCCACGTCGATGCATTTGCAGACCTGCGCCTGGACCGGAGCAACTGCCGGCAGGACGAGCGATATCAGTATCGCGATGGCGATTCGAATCAAAATCCCCTCCGGCCAAGGTGATAATCGTGGCCAGCAATCTAACATTCATTTCCGCAAGGAGCGCCTCGTGATTCTGACAACATGCCTAAAAGCCACCGTCCTCGGCGCAGCACTTGGCCTCGCGTTGATCGGTGCGGCCCGGGCCAACATGCAGGAGGGAAACTGGGAAGTCACGGTGAAAATGGAGATGGTCGGCATGCCGTTCGCGATGCCGGCACAGACCGTCAACCAGTGCGTGACGAAAAAAGATCTCGTCCCGGATATGTCCGACAAAGACCAGCGCTGCATCGTGAAGGAACAAAAAGCGGTGGGCGACACGGTGAGCTGGCGCATCGAGTGCAAGGGCAAGGACGGCACGATGGACGGCGAGGGCAGGATCAAGTATGCCGGCAAGACCTACAGCGGCGAGACGCAGATGCGAATGACGCAAAGGTCCGGCGAGGTGATGACCATGAAGAGTTCGATGCAGGGCAAACACACCGGCGCCTGCGGGGCCAACTCGAAGAAAGCGAAGCGGGCCGACGATTATTGATGCCGCAGGAACCAGCGCGGTTCGCTGCGCGGATTCCTACGGCATGATCTCTCCACCGTTCGGGTGCAGCAGCTGTCCGCAGTAGTAGCGCGCTTCGTCGGAAGCGAGAAATATATAAGCACTCGTCATGTCTTCGGGCGTGCCGAGGCGCTTGAGCGGCAGGCTCGCGGCATGCGCCCGCTTCACTTCCTCGGACAACGGATCGAAGCCGGTATCGACGAGCCCCGGTGATACGCCGTTCACGAGAATGCCGTGGGGCGCAAGCTCCTTCGCGAGCGATCGCATGAACACGATGAGCCCGGCCTTCGCGGCAGAGTAGGCGGTGTAGCGCTCTCGCCCGATATAGCCAAGCTGCGAACACGTGAAGATGATCCACCCGACCCGCCGTGGCGTCATGTAGCGGGCCGCCTCGCGTCCGCAAAGAAACGCGCCGCGCAGATGCACCGCCATCATGCGATCCCAATCATCGATGGTCATGTCGGTAATGGCTTGCGGGCGCTGGATGCCGGCGTTGCTGACCAGGATGTCGAGCTTGCCGAATCCGGCATCGACATCGCGAAAGAGCGCGACCACGTCGGCCTCCCGCGTGACATCGGCGCGCACCGCGAGGGCACGCCGGCCGATCGCCCGAATTTCTTCGACGAGCGACACGGCCTCCGCTTCGCGATCGATCCATGCCACGGCGACGTCCGCCCCCTCATTGGCGTACGCGAGTGCGATCGCGCGACCGATGCCCGTGTTGCCACCGGTGACTAGTGCTGATCGGCCCTGCAGTCGTTGCACCGTTCGACCTCTCCTCGCGGATTCTTAGCCCGCCATATATTGCAATTCCGGCAGGAGAAAGGGTCGAAACGCCGCGTAGTTCTCCACCATCGGGAAATGCCCCATGCCCTTCATGATGGTGATCCGGCAGCCGGGGATGTCTTTTGCGACGGCCTCCGTCATCGCGGGCGTACACGAGTAGTCGTACTCGCCGGTGAGGAGCGAGACTTTGCATTTCTTTGTGTCGATGCGTTTGATGTCTTCGCGCGCGTCCCAATCGAAGCTGTAGAAGTGCGCATCGCCCGCATAGATGCCGGGACCGCCTTGCGCGTAGTACCACCAGTTCTCGCGCTTGTTCACCTCGGGGCTCGAAGGTGCGTTCAGCCCCATCGTATAGCTCGCGCAGAGTTCACCGCCGTGGATAGCGGGGTGATGCAGGAACTCGTTGTAACGTCCCTGCGCGAATGCAGTCGATTCCAGGCCGACGATGCCGGTGAGCTCGTTCTGATAGTCCGCTGCGACCTTGAGAGAGATTGCGCCGCCCATGGAGCAGCCCATTACAACCGGGCGTTTCAACTCCAACGTCTGCCAGACTGCCCGAATCATGCTCAAGTAGTTCTTCGTCGTGAGACGGTACCTCTTCAGCCACCAGCCATCGGGTGGTGTCGAGCGGCCGTGATAAGGGAAATCGAATGCGATCACGCGAAAACGCTTGGTAATCTCGCTATCGTTCAGCACGTGTCGCCATTGGCGGCTGTCCGCCCCGGCGGTGTGCAGGCAAAGGAGGGGAATGCCCTGGCCGGCCTCTTCGAAGAAGACGCGGTACGTGTCGCCGCCTTCCTTGACTTCGACATAGCGGCCGGTGATCGGTTCATATTGGACTGGCATCGTGTGTCCTCAACCTCTCATCAGATTCATCATGCGGTGCAGCGCTCTGGCGTTCTGCATCGCGACCAGTCCATCGCCTTCCAACACGAATTCTGGAATGCGCATCAACATCGCGAAGAAGTCGTGATAGAGCGGCGGGGGATTGGGACCGACAAATCGGTTCCATACGTCCATCGGCGCCCGAAATCCGAACGTGCTGCGCGAATCGATGCGCGGCGTAGCGTTGAGTTTCGTGATCTTGCCCTTCTCGACGCCCACGACATACCGCATCTCGCCAAACGTGAACGCGATCGATGTGGTGAACCAATCACCAATCACACTCATTTCCGCATCGCTATTGACGCGATCGCGAAATTGCTCCATCCATTGGATTTCCGGAAACGCCGCCATCAGGGTGGCCTCCTTGAATCGGAATGAGCCCGCCATTGCGCGGGAATGAGCGAATCTAGCATCCCTTTTCGATTCAGGCTGGCGGGACGGGGTGCTGCTAGACTCATCCGCCCTAATCCACCTAAATGGAGTCGACGACGATGGACAAGAACCTTCTCGAAAAGGGCCTGCAGACGCGTAGCGAGGTCCTCGGCAAGGAGTACGTGGAGCGCTCGTACAAGGCGTCCGATGATTTCAACCGGCCGTTCCAGGAGCTGGTGAGCGAGTATTGCTGGGGCGCGATCTGGACCAACGAAGACCTGCCCCGGAAGACCCGCAGCATGCTCAATCTGTCGATGCTGACCGCGCTCAATCGCTCGCAGGAATTGAAGCTCCATATTAAAGGCGCGATCACGAACGGATGCACGCGTGATGAGATTCGTGCCGTGCTCATGCAGGCGGCGATCTATTGCGGTATCCCCGCGGGTGTCGAAGCATTCCGCTGCGCGCGTGAAGTGTTCGCTGAACTCGACGGCAAGAAATAAGACCCTCCATGGACAAGCAAGTCGGTTTCATCGGGCTCGGCCGGATGGGCAATCCCATGGCGAGCCGGCTATTGGCGGCCGGTTTCCAGGTGACGGTGTTCGATACGAATGCCGAGACCGTCAAGGCGTTGGTGGCAAAGGGTGCGACGGCGGCTGCATCGCCGGTTGATCTCGCCTCGAAAGTCGCGACCGTGTTGCTCAGCTTGCCTACGCCAACCGTGGTCGAGGCGGTTGCGAACGCCGTCTCATCCGGCACGAAGGTGAAGACCGTGATCGACTTGTCGACGACCGGCCCGCGGGTCGCGCAGAAGGTTGCCGCGGCGTTGGCCGCGAAAGGCATCACCGGTGTGGATTCCCCGGTGTCAGGCGGCATCGCCGGAGCGGTGAAAGGCACGCTCGCGGTGATGGTCGCATGCCCCAGACCTATGTACGAAACCTTGGCGCCGATGCTCGGCCACATCGGCAAGGTGTTCTTCATCGGCGAGAAGCCCGGCATGGGGCAGATGATGAAGCTCTGCAACAACCTGCTGTCTGCCACCGCGATGGCGGCGACGTCGGAGGCGGTCGTGCTCGGCGTGAAAGCAGGGCTCGATCCGGCGGTGATGATCGATGTCATCAATTCAGGCAGCGGCATGAACACCGCGTCGCGCGACAAGTTTCCCAAGTCGGTGTTGCCGCGTACGTTCGATTTCGGCTTCACGACGGGCCTGCTATGGAAAGACGTCCGCCTGTGCGTGGACGAAGCGGAAGCGCTTGGTGTGCCGATGATGATCGGCAGCGCGGTGAAGCAGATGTGGCTGCACGCCAATCAGCAGCTTGGGCCGGATTGTGATTTCACCGAGATCGTGAAGCTGCCGGAGCGTTGGGCTGGTGTCGTTGTGAAGAAGCGTGAAGGTTGAAGGCTGAAAGGTATAAAGCGCCTTCTTCGTTGATCGGAGAGGGCGAGCATTCGCGAGGGAGCATGTATGAGTCAAACACCAATCTACGAGATCTACGCCGTGAAATACGGCAGCCATATTCGCAAGATGGCGGACAATTTCATCGGGGGTGATCCGCACGACGGGCCGGGTCCGATCGATTACTTCGTGTGGGCGATCAAGGGCGGTGATCGCGCATGGGTCGTCGACACCGGGTTCGATGCGGCCGAGGGCAAGAAACGCGGACGAGTCGTCGATCGTGATTGTGGTGATGGATTGAAGTTGATCGGAGTCGACCACGCAAAGGTGGAAGACGTGATCATCACCCACTTCCACTACGATCACTGCGGGAGCCACCATCTCTTTCCCAAGGCGCGCTTTCATGTGCAGGAAAAGGAGATGCAATATGCGACCGGCCCCTGCATGTGCATGCCGGCGTTGCGCGGGCCATTTACCGCGAAGGATGTGACGACGATGGTCGAGCGCGTGTTCGAGGATCGCATCGTCTTCCACGACGGCGACGACGAGATCGCACCCGGCATCACGGTTCACCATGTGGGCGGCCACACGATGGGTTTGCAGATGGTGCGGGTCTGGACGCGAATCGGCTGGGTGGTACTCGCGGCGGATGCGGCGCACATGTATGCGAACATGGAACAGGGCCGCCCGTTTCCGATCGTCTACAACGTGTTCGACATGCTGAAGGGCCATCAGCGTGCCTATGCGCTGGCAAGCTCGCCGAAGCATGTGATTCCTGGGCATGATCCGTTGGTGCTGCAGCGATTTCCGGCGCCCAAGTCCGAGTTGAAGGGGATTGTCGCGCGACTCGATGTGGAACCGGGCAACTGGTAGACACGGAACGATCAAAACCGTCGAGACGCTGCGCGGTGCGCAGCGTCATTTTAAAAGGGGAAGACATGATCGAAATAAAAGCACCGGCGGGCCGCTTCGCGGTGGCCCTCGCATCGCTGATTACCGCGACCAGTGCACTGGCCCAACAGCCGGTGGTCCTCAAGGCGGTCACCGCCTGGGACAAGAGCCTCAGCTTCGTCGACAAGTACATGGACTGGGTAAAGCGCGTCAACGATCGGGGCGCCGGCAAGGTTCGCATCGATTACGTTGGCGGGCCCGAGGTCTATCCCTCGTTCGAGCAACTTGAGCCGCTGAAACGAGGCGTCTTCTCGACTGTGGTGACCTCGACGGCCTATGTGGCGGGTGCCTTGCCCGAGTTGAACGCAACATGGTTCGGATTCGGTGCGACGCCGGCCGAGCTGCGTGCGTCCGGGCTTGCCGATGCGCTCGATAAGGTCACGCGCGAGAAGGCGGGCGTCGCGGTGCTCGGATTTCCATTGCAGATGCGCTTCAATGTCTATCTGAAGAAGCCGATCCAGAAGGCGGACCTCACCGGGATCAAGCTCCGCACGACACCCGTCTACGAGCCGGTGCTGAAGGCATTGGGGGCCTCGACCGTGACCGTGCCGCCCGCTGAACTGCTCACCGCGCTCGAGACGGGCATCGTCGATGGCTTCGCATGGCCGGCCGTGGCGGTGACGGGCCCGGGTTACGCGCGCGCAGTGAAGTTCAAGGTGACACCGCCCTGGTGGGTGGGCACCGATGTCGCGCTCATCAACGCGAAGCTATTCGACGGTCTCTCGGCCGATGTGAAGAAGATTCTTGTCGATGCGATGATCGAAATAGAAAAAGAAGTGCCTGACTATTATTTGGCCAAGGAAAAAGCCGAAGACGCGGCGATGGCGAAGATGGGCATTCAGAACATCGCGACCACCGATGAGGACATGGTCAGGATTCGGCGCGCCCACTGGGAAGCAGGAACGAAAATATTCCTGACCGGGCCATCCCCGAAGTATGGGCCGGGTCTGGTGGAAATCGTGAAACGGTACGCGCCAAAGTAGATCGCGCTCACCGTATCTGCGAAGAAGAGCGGCGCTCCTTGAACCTGTCGTCAGTCACACGATGGCGTTTCATGCAGAAGGCGGGCCGCCTGCTCGATGCCGCGCTATTCGCGTTCGTTGTTGCGGCGGTCGTCATTCTTGTTGCGCTGGTGTGCGGCGTCACATTCGAAGTCGTCATGCGGTATGTGTTCAACAAACCGACGCGCTGGGTCGTCGAGTTCAGCGAGTATTCGCTCCTCTATCTCGCGTTTCTCGGCGGCGCATGGGTGTTGAAGGAAGAGGGCCATGTCAAGGTCGAGCTTCTGATCGAAGTGCTGCCCGCGCGGGTACGCGAGACGCTTCACATGATCACCTCGCTCGTCGGTGCGGGTGCATGCGGGTTGTTCTGCTGGGTAAGCGCCGGGTACATCTGGGAGATCTACGGAACCGGCGAAATCCTCTTCAAGTCGGTGCTGGTCAAGAAGTGGCTGATCATGGCCATCATTCCACCGGGCCTCCTGCTGTTGACATTGCAGTTCATCCGCCGCGCATTCGCGAAACCCTCGCGAAGCGCAGCCGTAGCGGCCTGATCAGTCACCGGAGAACCGAATGGAGTGGTGGGCGTATCTGGCGATCATCCTCGTCGTCCTGTCGATTTTCTTCTTGTCCGGATTGCCGGTCGCGTTCTCGTTCACCTTGTTCAACTTCATCGCCGTCTACTTCTGGATGGGGGGCGTGGACGGCTTTTCGTTATTGACCGTCTCGGCCTTTGCGAGCATCGCGTCGTTTCCATTGGTGGCCGTGCCGTTGTTCATTCTGATGGGAGAGCTGCTCTTCCAGTCTGGTGTCGTGTCGATCGTGCTGGATGCCGTGGGCAAGTGGGTCGGCGGCGTCCGCGGCAGCCTCGCGCTGGTGTCGGTCGGAGCCGGTACGCTGTTCGGAACGATGAGCGGTTCAGCGGTGTCAGGTGTTGCGGTCCTCGGCTCCACCCTTGCACCGGAAATGCGGCGTCGCGGGTATAGCAAGGAGATGGCGCTCGGGCCGATTCTTGGCAGCGGATGTCTGGCGATGATCATCCCGCCGAGCGTTCTCGGGGTCCTGCTTGGCTCGCTCGGACAGATCCCAGTCGGTGATCTGCTGATTTCGGGGATCATCCCGGGGTTGCTTCTCGCCACGCTCTATGTCGTCTACATCCTGATTCGCGTGCGGATCAATCCGTCCGTTGCACCGCGCATTGACGTCGAACCCGTAGGCTGGCTTGAACGCCTGGGCGCTTTGGTGCGTATCAGTCCGATCCTGATCGTTACCTTGAGCGTGTGGGGCGTGATGCTCTTTGGAATCGCCACACCATCCGAGGCGGCGGCGATCGGCGTGCTGGGCTCGCTCGTGGTGATGGGGATCTACCGCCGATTGTCGTGGCGCGTGCTGCGGATCGCGCTCTTCGATTCGGTGAAAATCACCTCGATGGTTTTTCTCATCATTATCAGCGCCGCCGCATTCAGCCAGATCCTCGCGTTCACCGGCACCACCTCGAAGCTTGTGTCGTTCGCCACCGAATCCGGATTCCCGCCGTGGCTCATTCTCGTCGGCATGCTCGCCACCGCGATCATCCTGGGCACGTTTCTCGACGAGCTCGCGCTCATGATGATTTCGATTCCGATCTATATGCCCCTCGTGAAGGTGCTCGCATTCGATCCGGTCTGGTTCGGCCTCATGATGCTGATCACCCTGGAGATCGCAACGATCTCCCCGCCCTATGGGCTCGCGCTGTTCGTATTGAAGGGCGTCGTGCCCGATGCGTCGATGAGCGACGTGTGGAAAGCGAGCATTGCCTACATGCTGCTGTCGACCCTGGCGCTCGCATTGATCTTCCTGTTTCCGCCGATCGCGACGTGGTTGCCGTCGGTGATGCGGTAGAAGTCCCGTCGCCTTTATTCGGGAAGAGTCACTACGACAGTCCCTCAGTCGAAGCCGAGGCGCGCGAACGCGTAGATCACGTTTCCTCGGCCAGTGATGCCGTTGCTGATATGCGGAAGATACGTGACGTACAGAGCGGCACGGCCGGTTCCGACGCTGCCGATCGGCACGATCCCCGGCAGCGGAAAATAGTGGTAGATATCGCTCCGCGCGAAAATGAACGCGGCAAACCCGGCACCAACGTGGAGGTCATCGATCAAAGGCCACCGCGCGAGCCACAGGTAGCCCGCCGCGTACTGCGGTTTGAAATGGGAGCTCCGGCTTGCCGTTGCGAAAAGGCCGCGTTCGTTGCCGCGTGCATCGATGAGGGTCCGTCCGAGACCGAATCCAAAGGCTCGATCGTTGAGCTCGCGGCGTCGTTCCTCGGAATACGCGAATGGCAAATGCCAGTAGTAGCCCGAGAGGTAGAGATCGGTTCGGCCCTCGCGATAGATGCTCGCCATTTCGCCGGCGAGACGCGCGACGGTCCGACGGACAAGACCTGATTCCTCTTCGGCGCGGCAATGGAATGGAATCGGAGCGAGCGCAACCGCCATCATGGCGCCGGCCATGGCGTATCGCAGCGATTGCCGGACGCTATGCACGGTTGCAGGGCCTGGTGGCTACTTCGCGGCCACGACAGTTCCCGCCGCTGCCGAATTCGTCGCCTCGGCCCAGCGTGAATTCTCGGCGCCGAGAATCCCTTCGATGCGCATGACGAACCGCTCGAACCCATCGTCGCCCTTGTAAGGATCGACCTTTGTCTCGAACAGCATCTTCTCCCGCTTGAGCGCTTCGGCCGTGGCGCGGTACTCAATCCAAAGTTCCTGGAATCGATAGAGCGCGAGCATCCCCGCAAGGATAGCGATGATGACCCCAACGAGCGCCACGGCGAGCTTGACGTAAAGATCCGCGTCCGCATAGGCGGCGAGAAATGGAATCGCGGCCGCAAGGATCAGTTCGCACAACCGCAGGCGTTTGAACCAATCCTGATTCCAGCGACTCTTCGCCGACAGCCACTTGATCTGGTCATCGACGCGCTGCTCAATGTATTCCTGAGGGCTCATGGCTGGGTCCATTCAGTTCTCAAACGATTGACCTCGAAGCAAAAAACTCCGCCCGGCTCGCCGTGTCTCGACCTACCGGATCACCACACCCCACGGCAACTGCTCCACCGCGATGTCGGTGGGCTTCTCGCCTTTCTGGGTATCGATCACCGAAATCGCATTCGAGCGGCCGTTCGCTACATAGAGTTTCTTGCCGTCCGGCGTGAGCGCCATGTTCCAGGGGCGTTGTCCAACCTTGACGGTCTTCGTTTCCTTGAGGGTCGCGGTGCCGTAGAAGCTCACGGTATCGTCGCGTCCGTTGCTCACATAGACGGTCTTGCCATCGGGGCTCATCGTGACCCCGTTGCTGCGCTGGCCCGCCTTGGTGCTGGCGACGACCTTGTGTGTGCTCACGTCAAGCTTGAAAAACGTATCCGCTTGTTCGCAGGCGACGAACGCGAACTTGCCATCCGGTGAAAACGCGGTGCCACGCGGCCGTGCGGCGACCTTGGTCTGGGCCACCTGCGTCCGCTTCTGCACATCGATGATGTCGACCTGATCGTCCTCTTCGGCGCCCACGTAGACCCATTTGCCGTCCGGGCTGAAGACCGGATGCTCGGGGTCGTCGCCTTTCGTTTTCACCTCGAAGGCGACCTTCTTCGCCTTGACGTCGAGGAACACGACCGCGTTCGATACCAGGCGCAGCAAAGCAGGCCCGACTGGGGTGTGTCTCATGCGAGCTCTTCCTTTTGGTCGCGAAATTCTCGATGATCGAATTTGCCGCTATTCTCTCAGGAATGCGACTGCCGACGAAAACGCCTGTGGACCTCGCGACCCTGGAGCGTCGTAGCGTCTTGCGTGCGCTGGCAACCCTGCCGTTTGCCGCGACCACATTGCCGGCCCTGATTGCGTGTGCCCAAGTGCCGCAGCGGCCACCGGCATTCACGTTGCGTCCTGCGCCGGCGCGGCAGGATCTCGGACTCCCGGTAGATCAGCCCACCGAGGTCTGGGGCTATAACGGGTCGTCGCCGGGCCCGGTCCTGCGCTTCCGTCAAGGCGAGACAGTCGACATCGATGTGTTGAACGAATTGCCGGAAGCAACGACCGTCCACTGGCATGGCGTTCGCGTACCGATCGCAATGGATGGCGTCCCGCACGTCTCGCAGGCGCCGATCGAACCGGGGCAATCGTTCCGTTATCGATTGCCGTTGCGCGATGCCGGTACCTATTGGTATCACCCGCATATTCGCGGCTTCGAACAGGTGACCCGTGGCCTCTATGGCGCGTTGATCGTGGAAGCAGCCACGGCACCCGCGGTCGACGAGGACTGGGTTTGGGTGATCGCCGATTGGCTGCTCGATCGCGCGGGCGGCATGCGCACTGATTTCGAGGATCCGCGCGACATGTCGCATGCCGGGCGCATCGGCAATACGGTGACCGTCAATGGCAAGCTCGCGATGTTTCGCGATGCGGATCCGCAGCCGCTCGAAGTGAAGGCGGGCACACGGATCCGCCTGCGTCTATTGAACGCATCGTCCGCGCGCACCTTCACGTTGGCGTTTGCCGGTGCGGCGCCGCTCATCGTTGCGTTGGACGGACATCCGATCGAACCGCATCCGGTCCCCGATGGCGGCGTGGCGATCGGCGCCGCGCAGCGGGTCGATCTGATGCTCGACATGCCCGCCGGAAATGTCACGATTCGCGATCGTTTCGATGAGCGGCGCGAATATGTGATGCGCACGCTCATCGGGCAGGGAACCGCGGCGGCGCGCCCGGACTTTCGCGGACTCGCATCGAACGCGTTACCGGAGCCCGACCTCGATCGCGCCGAACGCCATGAAATTATTCTCGATGGCGGCGCGCGCAGCCGCATGAAATCGGCGCGTGTGCACGGCAAGGACATTCCGGTCGATCAGCTCGTACGCGAACACGGCATGGCATGGGCGATGAACGGGATTGCCGCGAACGATCACATGCACGAGCCGTTGATCACCGTGCGGCAGGGCACCTCCAACATCATTCGCATCGACAATCGCACGGTGTGGTCGCATCCGATGCATCTGCACGGACACGCGTTTCGTGTGCTGTCGGTCAATGGCAGGCCGACGCGTTATCGTGAATGGCGGGACACGGTCATCGTGGATCCCAACGGCGCAGTCGAGTTTGCCTTCGTTGCCGACAATCCGGGAGACTGGATGTTCCACTGTCATATCCTGCAGCACCAGCAGGGGGGGATGATGGGGTCGTTGCGGGTGTTATAGGGGGGGCAGATCTGTCGGAGTTGCTTGACAGGCGAACATGGACATATACACTATATGTGTATGTTCCAGGATCGTAGAGGATGCAATGGCCGAAGCAATGCAGGTGACCCCGATCCATTTGAAGCCGACCCAGAAGCGCGCATTGCAGGCTCGTGCGCAAGCCAACAAGACAAACGTGGCCGAGGAGGTTCGCCGCGCAGTGGATGCCTATCTTGCCGGAATCGGCGCGGACGAGCTCGTGTTGCTCGATCAGGCGACCCGCCAGGCGCAGGTGATGCTCGATGACATGCGCCGCACGCTGGTCGCGACCAACGACCATCTGCGCGCGGTCTTTGCCGAGCGTGATCGACTGCGCAAGTCGGCGCGATGAGCCTCGTCACCGAGATCCTCGATCGGCTGACCGGGCTGGCCGCAGTCAAAGCGCAATTGGATACGACCGCCGCCGATGTGCGGCGGCTCGCCGACTGGATGCTCGATCACGAAAAGCGGGTGCTTCGCATCGAAGCGGGTTTGTCGCCGAAGGATCGGGCGCCGCGACGTTCCGTGCGGCTGCCGCGCAAGTAGTCGCATGATTCCTCGACCATGAATCCGAGGGCCTTTACCACCGGCACCCACTCTTCGTCATCATGCTCATCATGCTATTGCACCTGCAGTCCAGCATCCTTGACCAGCTTGCCCCACTTGACGATTTCGGTGCGAGCCAACTCGCCGGCGAGATACGGCGCGGTGCCGTTCCCGGTTGATGCATCGGTGAGCACGCCCGGTCGCGCGCGCGCGGAGGTGAGGAGATCCTGCAGCGAACGGATCGACGATGCCGATGGCACCACGAGAAAATTGGTGACGTTGACGGCTTGTGTGATCGGTTCGAGATCGCGCAAGGTGTCGTAGCCGCGATTGGGGACGCGCGACATCGCCACCGCCAATCCGCCGATCGCGCCCATGAGAAGGGTATGGCCGTCGGCGGGCGACTTGGCGACATGATCAGGCACCATCCGAGGCGCATGCGTCCTATCGAGCGTGCCGCGTCCCTCACGCCGGTATCTCATCTCTTTACGCCGCATGCCGCGCACAAAACTGCTCGTCGAACACAAGGCCGAGCCCGGGCTTCTCGGGAACGGTCAACGTACCCCCGGCCATTTTCGGAACTTCGGTGAAGAGCTTCGTCGCCCACGGCATGTATTCGACCGTAAGGCCATTGGGAATCGCCGCGATCAAGTGCACCGAGATTTCCGGATAGAGATGGCTCACGACCGGCAGGTTGAATGCTTCGGCCATCCCGGCGATCTTCAGCCAGCCGGTAATGCCGCCGGTACGCACGACATCGAGCATGGCGATGTCGACCGAGCGCGCCTCGAACATGTGGCGAAACGGCACGATGCCGAATACGTATTCGCCCGCCGCGGTGGGTGTGGCGAGCGCCGCGGTCACCGCTGCATGGCCGGCGTAGTCGTCGCACGCCACGACGTCTTCCAGCCAGTAGAGGCCGTATTCCTCGATGCGTGCGCCGATCGAAATCGCCTGGCGAACGTCCCAGCGCTGGTTGATGTCGCACATCAGGTCGATTTCGTCACCGATCACTTTGCGCACTTCGCGGATGCGCTCGATTTCCTTGGGCACGGTGGTCGCGCCCGGCAATGCGAGCTGCGTCTTCATCTGCTTCCAGCCGGCTTCGCGCAGCGTGCGCGCGCAGCGGAGCAGGGTGTCGAGGGTGCCATCACGTGAGAGCGCACCGGATGCATAGGTCGGCACGGTGGTTCGATAGCCGCCTGCCAAGGTGGCGACGGGCACGTTGAGCGCTTTGCCTTTGATGTCCCACAATGCAATGTCGATCGCGGCGAGCGCGAGCGTCACCATGCCGCTTGGGCCCGCGAGCGTGGAGCCGCGAATCTTGTTGACGAGCGCCTCGATCGGCAGCGGATCCTGACCGATGATGAGCGCGGCCAAGGTATCGACCATCCCTTTCAGGTGACCGCCCAGGTTGCCGCCGAAGAACGTGTACCCGATCCCTTCGATGCCCGCATCGGTACGCAAGGTGAGGGTCACATAGTCGCGCGTCGGTCCGAGGAGGATCTCGCCGCCGGCGAGCGGTTCATCGGCCGGGATCTTGACGAGCCGGGTTTGCGCGGAAGTTATCTTCATGATTCGTTTCCTTTGCAATGGTGGTGATGGTTTTAGTACTGACCTTTCGGCTCCAGTCCCAGTCGATATTGTCCATACATCGCGCCTACGCCGTCCCAGCCGAACGTGAAGTGTTTGCTGACGGCATGAATGTCCCGCCAGGCACGTTGGATGCTCGTATCGAGCTGCAGACCGGCGCCGCCGACGGATTCGTACAGTGCATCGATCCCCTGGCGGGCGAGCTTGAGGGCGAACGCATGGTCGCGGCGATTGCGGATGCGCTTGCCGATGTCGACTTGCGAGCCGGCGGCCACGACGGATTCCACCTCACTGATGTCGCGCTTCAATAACAGCGTTGCGGCGTCGAGGCACGCGTCGGCCTCTGCCAGACGCAACTGGATGGTCTGGAACTCGGCCATCTTGTTGCCGCCACCGGCGACCGCGCCGCGCGTGATACGTCCGCCCGTCATCTCGATGAAATCGTCGATCGCCCCTTGCAATGCGCCGAGCGCGGGAAATGCGATCGAGACGGGGACCGCCGCGAGAAATGGAATCCGATAAAGCGGATTGCGGTTCACCTGCGCACCCGGTGGATTGTTGGAGGAGAGCTGTGGAAACGTGAGCATGCGATGCCGCGGAACGAATACATCCTCCTTGATGAGCAGGTTCTTGCTGCCGGTGCCCGCCAACCCGACGGTGAACCAGTTGTCCTCGATCTCGTAGTCGCTCTTGGGGAGCAGCAGGAAACCCGCCGACGGCTTGCCGCCGTTTTCCTCGATCGGCGGGAACAACACACCGAACAGCGACCATCCCGCGTTGTCGCAGCCGCTCGCGAATGCCCAACGTCCCTTGATCTTGAATCCGCCGGGCACTTCAACCGCCTGGCACGACGGTGCATAGGATCCCGCCATGATCATGTTGATGTCTTCGGCGAGGACCTCTTCCTGTGCCTCGAGCGGAAACGTCCCGAGCATCCATTGATGCACCACCATCAGGCCGAGGAACCAGGCGGAGGAGCAGCAGCCGCGGCCAAGTTCGGACACGAGATCGACCATCTCGATGAATCCGTACTCGCAGCCGCCGAATCGCGATGGTTGCATCAGGCGGGCGAAACCCGCGTCCTGCATCATGCGGGCGACATCGGTGGAGATGCGCCGTTCCTGTTCGGTGCGCGCCGCGCGCGCCTTCACATGCGGCAACAGCTCGGACGCGCGATTGCGCAGCGTCGCGATCGACGGAATCTGGCGGGTCGATGCATCGCGCGCGGCGTTGAAGGGGATAGAGGGGGCGAGCGGCTGAGTCATAGGGCTGTCCAAACTGCGCGGGGGCAACGAGACGATAGGGACTGACATTCAAGCATCAGAACAATGCAGCGGCAAGCATTCGTTTGCAGCATTCATTTGCAGCCCCGCGCGCCATTGTTCGGATCCCCATTTTCGATCGGCAGTACACTTTGCGTGCTCCACCACCTACAAAAGGAAGGGAACATGAATCTTGTCTATGCGTTATCGGGTGCGATCATCGCGTCCTGTGCGCTCGTCAGCGGCGCGTTCGCGCAAGGTACGACCATTGCCAGCCGCCTGCCGGGGAAGGTGCATCTATTGCCCGCAACCCTCGACACCACCCAGTGGGGCTGGTTCGACAATGCGCAGAAGCCGGTCTTGACGATCGACGCCGGCGACACCGTGGTCATCGAGACCATGACGGGCGCCCACAATCAATTCATGCCGGGCGTGACGCCGGAATTCATCCTCAAGCTGCGCTTGGATAATCCGGGCCGCGGTCCGCACTCCGTCACCGGCCCAATCTTTGTCAATGGCGCGGAACCGGGCGACGTGCTCAAGGTGCGCATCAACAAGGTTATTCCGCGCGCCTATGCGATCAACCTCAACATGCCTGGTGTCGCTGGCACCGGCCAGTTTCCGAAAGAATTTCCGCAAGGCCAGATCAAATATCTGTATCTCGATTGGGAGCGGAAAGTCACCGAGTTCTTGCCTGGCGTCTACATCCCATTGCGGCCGTTTCCTGGTGTGATGGCGGTGGCGCGCAAGGAGCCCGGCCGATACTTCACGGTCATGCCCGGGGAGTTCGCGGGCAACATGGACATTCGGGATCTCGTGGCAGGCAACATATTGCACGCACCGGTGTGGGTGCCGGGCGGTCTGTTGTGGACAGGTGACTCCCATGCCGGCCAGGGCAATGGTGAGGTCAACTTGACCGCGCTCGAGACGGCCTTCCGCGAACTGAACGTAACGATCGAAGTAGCCAAGGGCAAGTCGCTCGATATGCCGCGCATCGAGACGCCGACCTCGTGGATCACAATGGGCTTCGACCAGGATATGAACAAGGCGTGGGAGGCGGCAAGGCAGCAGACCGCGAAGATGATCGCCGAGCTTCGCAATATGCCGGTCGATCAGGCTGCGTCGATGATGCCGAAAGTCTCCGACTGCCGCGTGTCGCAGGTCGTGAACATCAAGAAGGGCATCCACTGCATGAGTCCAAAGAACGCGAACTCGAAAGAGGACATGGAGCGCCCAATCAAGGAGACGCCGCTGTATTTCGTGAGCCACGCCACGAACCGCGACCTCAACAAGTCCATGGACGAGGCCTCGATGAACATGATCAATTGGCTCGCCGCCAACAAGAACATGACGCGTCATGACGCCTATGGGCTCGCGAGCGTGTCGATGGACTGTCGGGTCGGTCAGATGTCGGATGCGGACAAGAACGTCCATTGTCTGGTGCCAAAGAGCCTCTGGGCATTACCCAAGTAACGCTGCGCCGTGCCGGGCGGGCCAGCGCGACAACCCGTCCGTCGATTCTCGATGAGGCAGTACGTCCGGCTGCTCGCGCTGTTCGCGCTCGGAGGGTTGTTCGCCCAGCAGCCGCTTGGCGCGCAGCCATTCAAGATCGTCACGACCACGACCGAGCTGCGCAACTTCGCCGAGATCGTCGGCGGTGACCGGGTTGCCGTGACCCATCTCATCGCGGCCAACACGAACGCGGAAAGTTACCAGGCAAAACCACAAGATCTGGCGCGGGTGAAAGAAGCCGACCTGATCGTTCGGGTGGGCCTCGACTACGATCTTTGGCTCGATCGCCTGCTCGAGCGGGCGCGGCCCGAGTTGCGCCGACGCGGACCGCGCCATGTTGATGCGTCGATCGCGATCGCGCTCCTCGATGTACGCGGCACACGGGTGGGCCCAAGCGACGGCCACGCGCACGGCAGCGGCAACCCGCACTACTGGCTCGATCCACGGAATGTCGAGATCATCACCGGCACGCTGCTCGAAGGGCTCGTCCGGATCGACCCCACTCATGCCGACGCCTATCTAGCCAGACGGCGTAAGTTCGTGGAGGACATCGAGCGGAGGCTGCCCGAGTGGGAAGCCAAGCTCGCCAACGTGCGCGGCAAACCGCTGGTTGCCTACCACAATACCTGGGCATACTTCGCGCGTCGCTTCCGTTTGAAGTTCATCGGTTACATCGAACTGCGCGAAGGCATTCCACCGAGCGCCGCGCATCTCGCGCAACTGGCCACGCTCATGCGCGATCAACAGGTCAGGATCGTGGTCCGCCAACCGCATGAGTCGGCGAAGGATGCCGATTTCATCGCGCAGCGCGCAGGTGCCAGGGTCGCGGTGCTCGCCGCGTCGATCAATGCGATTCCTGCCGCGTCGAACTATCTTGCGATGATCGACTACAACATCGCGGCGTTGGTCGCCGCCGCGGAATAATAGTGTCCGAAGCGCTCGATCTATTGTGGCTGCCGGCCTGTACCGCGCTGGTGCTGATCGGCGTCCATACCTACTTCGGCTTGCAGGTACTCGCGCGCGGCGTGATTTTCGTCGACCTCGCGCTCGCCCAGATCGCGGCGCTCGGAACAACGGTCGCCTTCATGCTCGGGCATTCGCCGCAGAGCACCGCGGCCTATGCGTATTCGCTTGGCTTCACCTTGCTCGGCGCGGCGTTGCTCTCGGCCACACGGGCGTGGGCGACGCGGGTCTCGCAAGAGGCGCTGATCGGTGTCATCTATGTGGTTGGTGCGGCGCTTGCCTTCGTGCTTGTCGACAAGGCGCCCATGGGTGCGGAGCACATCAAACAAATCCTCACCGGAAACATCCTCACCGTCACGGCAACCGACGTGTTGACCTTGATTCCGCTTTACGCGGCGATCGGCTTCGGCTACGCATGGCTGGCCGGCCGTCGCCGGCGCGATCACTGGGGCTGGGAGCTCGCGTTCTTCGCCAGTCTGGGGGTCGTCGTGACCAGCTCGGTCGCGCTCGCGGGCGTGCTGTTGGTGTTCTCCTTTCTGATCATTCCCGCGGCGATCGGCGTCATTGTGGCCGAGCGACCGGGTCGCCAGCTCGTAGTGGGTTGGGGCGCGGGAATCCTGGCAAGCGTGGTCGGCCTCGCCGTGTCCTACGCGTGGGATCTGCCGACCGGCGCGACGATGATCTGCAGCTTCGGCCTCGCGCTGGCGATGGTCGGCATGGCCCGCCAATTCCGGCGTGGCTGGCGATGGGTCGCTACCTTGCGCTGGACGGTCGTGACGGTGCTGGCGATCGCGGCCGCGTGGATCGCGATCTTTCCGCGTGCCGATCATCCGCTCCTCGATGCGATCGAGTCGTTCGCGCCGATCGTCCGCGCGACATATCTCTCAATGCCGGAACGCGCAATGATCGACGATGCAACGGACAACGCGGAGCGCTACCGTCGACTTGCGGAGGAACTGAACCAACGCGAGGTTCGCAGTCGGGCCGAGGGGACCGCCATCAGCGACGAGGAAGTCCGGCGGATCTCCGGGTTCCTGCGGTCGTACAACGAGATGCGCATCGGCGAGAGGTTCGTGCAGCGCGAAGTTCGCGCGCGCGCCCGCACGCGCAATCGCTGGTGGATCGCCGCGGCGATGGTAACCGGCGCGTTGTTGATCGGAATAATAGGGGCCAGAGCGGAGTGGCACGTACCCAACCGAATCTAAGCGCGTTTGGAGATTGACCGTTCGCCCTGAGCCTGTCGAAGGGTGAATGCCGGAGCGTCCGTGATCGGACGATCGCGCGCTTTCGACAAGCTTACGTTACCCTTCGACAAGCTCAGGGCGAACGGAAGCTTGAGCACCGTCGCTTACATAAGGGCCACTCGGGCTGGAGGGCGGTTTTCAGTCCCAGATCCCTGCAAGGATCGTCATGCGCCGGGTCAAACGCCGGCCTGACCCGCGTTCGGAAAGAACAGCTGTTCGCCGTTGATCTTGTAACCGGCGATCGCTTGCTGCCCCTCCGGGGAAACGATCCAGTCGACGAACTGCTGTCCGAGATCCTTTTTTACATGCGGATGCCTGGCCGGATTGACCAGCATGACCCCATATTGGTTGAAGAGGCGCTGGTCCCCTTCGACGAGGACCGTGAGCTCGCCGCGATTCTTGAAGGCAAGCCAGGTACTGCGATCGGCAAGCACATAGGCGTTGAGGGACGAGGCAGTATTGAGCGCCGGTCCCATGCCCTGTCCGGTGTCGCGGTACCAAGGCCCTTTCGCACGATCGATGTCGATGCCGGCTTCATCCCACAGCGCCAGCTCGGCCATGTGCGTGCCGCTCTTGTCCCCGCGTGACACGAATGCGGGCTTGGTGCGCTCCAATTCTTTCAGCGCTGCGAGGATGTCTTTGCCGCCTTTGATCCTCGCCGGATCGCCGCGCGGTCCGATGAGAATGAAATCGTTGTACATCACCGGTCGCCGCTCGACGCCATACCCTTCGGCAACAAATTTCTCTTCGGCAGGCCGCGCATGAACGAACACGACGTCGGCGTCGCCACGGCGTCCGAGATCGAGTGCTTGCCCGGTCCCAAGCGCCACGACGCGCACCTGGATACCGGTTTTCTTCTGGAAGATCGGCAGCACATGGCCGAACAGGCCAGACTGCTCGGTGGAGGTCGTGGAGGCGACCGTGATGAATCGATCCTGGGCGATCGCACCGACCGGCACCGCAAACGTTACACCAAGCGCGAGACCAAACGCGAGCACCGTCCGAACGCACGCGACTACCACGGCAGCTCTCCCTTGATGAATTCCGCGGCCTCCTGTGAGACCGGATGCCGGAAGAATCGATCGGCCGGTGCGTGCTCGGCGATGCGGCCGCGATGAATGAACACGATCTCGTCGGCGAGGCGATGGGCCTGTCCGAGATTGTGCGTCACCATGACGATCTTGGTGCCATCGGTATGCATCGCCTGGATGACCGCCTCGATTTCATGGGTCGCACCCGGATCGAGACTCGCGGTCGGCTCGTCAAGAAACAACACTTCCGGGTGAATCGCCCAGGCGCGCGCCAAGGCCAGGCGTTGCTGCTCGCCACCGGAGAGTACCCGCGCCGGACGGCTGGACGATGCCAGCAGGCCGACCTTGCGCAACGCCTCGTGCGCTCGACTTTCGTGTTCGTTTCGCGCGATGCCTGCGACTTTCAATGCGTAGAGGACATTCGCCATCGCCGAGCGCCGGAGCATCACCGGCCGTTGAAATACCATGGCTTGCCGTCGTGGTGCGCCGGCCACCTCCGGATGGCTCCAACGGATCTTCCCGCTGGTCGGAGCAAGCAGGCCGTGGCATAGCCGCAGCAGTACGCTCTTGCCGGCGCCATTCGGGCCGACCAGGATCGTTCGCGGACCCGCTTCGATGGTGAGCGTCACGCTATCAATGATCCGGCGGTCACCCACGGCGAACACGACTTCATCGAGTTGCAAGGGCAGAAAGGTATTCGGGGCGCGCACGGTCCGGATCGCTTTCAACCCAGACGGCGTTGCGCCGATTCCTTGATGAGATAGGCGCCGGCGTTGAGTGCGAGCACGACCGTGACGAGCACCATGCCAAGGCCGAGTGCGAGCGGCAGATCGCCTTTGCTCGTTTCAAGCGCGATGGCCGTCGTCATCACCCGGGTGACGCCGTCAATGTTGCCGCCGACGATCATGACCGCACCCACTTCCGCGGCGGCCCGCCCGAACCCCGCTAATACAATGGTCACCAACGAGAAGCGCAGATCCCATAGCAGTGTGATCGCGGCACCGACCGGTGTCTCGCCGAGCGATCGCAGTTGATCGCGATATTCCTCCCAGGCGTCTTCGACGACTTGCCGCGCCAACGCCGCGACGATCGGTGTGATCAAGACGGTCTGCGCGATGACCATCGCTGTCGGTGTGAAGAGAAGGCCCCACTCTCCGAGCGGCCCCGCGCGGGACAACAGCAGATACACGAGCAGACCGACCACGACCGGGGGCAGGCCCATCAGCGCATTGAGGATCACGATCACCGTGCGACGACCAGCGAAACGCCCCACGGCGATGGCGGCACCGAGCGGCAGTCCGACCAGACACGCGAGCAGCACCGCGGTCAGGCTGACGCGCAGACTGAGCAGAATGATGTCGACCAGTTTGGGGTCGGCGCCCGCAAGCAATTGCAGGGCAGTCCCGACGGCGGCAACGATGGCTTCCAACGATAACCCTACGGACAGCGCGAATCGGCGACCTGGCGGATTCGAATCGGCAAATTGAAACCGGCCTTCACCAGGAACCCATCTACAATAGCAGCAACAGGCGCTGGCGTCGGGCGGCTCTGCTTCGCGTGTCGTCCCGCGAACTCCGAGATAGCCACCGCATGTTGCCCATGCACCGAATGTGCGCGGGCCGTATCATCTTCGAAGTCCAACCAGGAGTAAGCACATGAAGCTTTACTACACGCCGGGCGCATGCTCGATCTCTCCGCACATCGCATTATGCGAAGCTGGTCTCGCTCATGAAATCGAGAAAGTCGATCTCAAGGAGAAGAAGACCGCCTCGGGCGCGAACTACCTCGCGATCAATCCGAAGGGCTATATCCCGGCCCTGCAACTCGACAACGGCGAAGTGCTGGTCGAGGGCGTGGCGATCGTGCAGTACATCGCTGATCAGAAACCGGACAGCGGCCTCGCGCCCAAAGCGGGCACGATGGAGCGCTATCGCTTGCAGGAATGGCTGACCTTCATCAGCTCGGAGCTGCACAAGACTTTCTCGCCGCTCTTCAACGCGGCCATGCCCGACGAAGGGAAGAAGATCTTTCGCGACCGGCTGGCAATGCGCTTCGCCTATGTCGACAAGCAGCTCGCCGGCAAGAACTACCTGATGGGCGCGAACTTCAACGTTGCCGACGGCTATCTGTACAACATGATCCGTTGGGCGCGTCGCGTGGAGCTCGATCTGTCGGCCTGTCCGAATGTTGTCGCGTTCGAGAAGCGCATGGAAGCACGGCCGAAAGTGATCGAGGCGCTGAAGGCGGAAGGGTTGATGTAGCCAATATAAATAGGGGACAGACCACGTTTTCCGGGTTCTCTTCCAGAAAACGTGGACTGTCCCGAATGGCACTTACTTAACGCTTAACGTGCGCTGCGCAAGCCTCCGTTCGCCCTGAGCCTGTCGAAGGGTAACGCAGGCTTTGTGAAGGTGGGCGATCGTCCGCCCAAGGACGCTCCGGCATTCACCCTTCGACAGGCTCAGGGCGAACGGTCAGTCCCCTAAGTCGCTTAAGTAAGTGCCATTCTGGTCTGTCCCCTATTTTTTCAATCGAGCTTCGCACCCGAGATCTTGACCAGCCGAGCCTGCCGCTCGCGATCCTTCACGAGCCGCGCGGTGAACTCGGCTGGGCCTTCTGCGACGGTCTCGAACGCGAATCGATCCATGTTCTTTTCACGGAAGTCCGCCGAAAGCACGATCGCGCGCGTGTCGCTGGCGATCTTGTCGATAACCGGTGCCGGGGTGCCAGACGGCGCGGCGAGGCCCATATAGAAATTCGGCTGGAAGTCCTTGACGCCCAACTCCGCAAACGTGGGCACGTTGGGCAGAAGACGCGCGCGGTTATTGCCCCCCACGCCCATGACCTTCACCTTGCCGGCCGTGGCAAGCGGCCCAATGACTGAGAGGGCGCCGAACACGGAGTCTATCTGGCCACCCATGATGTCCTGTAGCGCCGGTGCCAAGCCCTTGTACGGCACGTGATTCATCTCGACACTGGCGATGCTGGCGAGCCACGCCGCCGCGAGATGCTGCGCGCCACCGATGCCGCCGGAACCATACGTGACCTTGCCCGGATTCTTGCGGGCGGATTCGAGGAAGTCCGCGAGATTGGTGGCGGGATGGTGATTGCCGACGGCCAGTGCCATGTTCGCAGTGGCGATGCGCATGATCGGCGCGAAGTCCTTGACCGGATCGTACGGCAGCTTGGTAAAGAGGAACTGGTTGAGCGCGTACGATGCCTCAGAAGCGAGATAGAGCGTGTAGCCATCGGCGGCTGACCGCGCGACATGCTCGGCGGCGATCACGTTGTTGCCGCCGGAACGGTTTTCAATAAGCACTGATTGCCCCCAGACCTCACCCCAGCGCTGGCCGAGCGCGCGGCCCATGACGTCGATGGGGCCGCCCGCGCATCTTATGGCACAGCCGTTGGTGACCGATTCTTTGCACGCCTTACGAGCGGAAGGATAGCGTGAATTCCGGCGGTGAGCGCCATGGCTGCCGTGTAGCTTCCTGGCGTGCTGATCTGAACGGCGCACTACAACGAACGGTGCAACGCTTGAGTGGCCGGACCAACTCAGTCAGGGAGGTGTCCGTGTTTCGGTTGGTTTACTAGTGACGCACCACGCTTCGTTTCAACCCCAGATCGCGCACCGCCGGAATATTCACTCCTCAGCGCATTGCAAATCTCACCGCTTCTTGCTTAAATTCGTCGCAGAAGTTGCTGCCGGTTTTTCCGATGACCATCTCCACTGCACTTCATGCTGCTCATGGTATCCAGCGATGTCGGGAGAGGCCGAGGGTTCTGACCGATGAGCACGGAATCTACGAACCTTGCGCGTGAATCGGTTGATGCCATCTATCGCGCCGAGTCGCGCCGCGTCCTTGCCACATTGATCCGTCTGCTCGGTGATTTTGACCTCGCCGAGGAAGCCCTTCACGACGCGTTCAAGGCCGCCATTGAGCAGTGGCCGCGTGACGGCATTCCGGCCAATCCGCGTGCGTGGCTCGTATCGGCGGGGCGTTTCAAGGCGATCGATCACATTCGCCGCCAGGCGCGGTTTAGCACGCTCGACGACGACGCCGAGCAGATCGCCTCGCCCGAAGATCCCGCGCATTGGGGCAATGAGGAGGTCGAGGATGACAGGCTCCGACTGATGTTCACCTGTTGTCATCCCGCGCTGCCGCCAGATGCCCAGGTTGCGCTTACGCTGCGCGAGGTATGCGGTCTGACGACTGAAGAAATCGCACACGCCTATCTCACGGCCGCGCCGACGCTCGCGCAACGCATCGTGCGTGCCAAGAATAAGATCCGCGACGCCAAGATTCCGTACCAGGTACCTGGGCGCGACGAACTTCCCGATCGCCTGGACAGCGTGTTGCGCGTCATCTATCTCGTATTCAACGAAGGGTATTCCGCATCCTCGGGCGCCTCGCTAACGCGGCACGATCTTTCCGGCGAGGCGATACGGCTGGCCCGCTTGCTCAATGAATTGTTGCCGGAGCCCGAGGCGATGGGGTTGCTTGCGCTCATGTTGCTTCACGAATCGCGTCGACGCGCACGCACCTCACCCACCGGTGATTTGATTCTGCTGGAAGAGCAGGACCGATCCCATTGGAATTCCGAGCTGATTGCCGAGGGCACGGGCTTGGCCGAAAGAGCTTTGTCGTCGCGCCGCACCGGCTCCTACGCGCTGCAAGCGGCCATTTCGGCAGTGCACGCCGAGGCTCCCGATGCAAAATCGACGGATTGGTCCCAGATCGTAGGACTCTATGATGTGCTCTTGCGGATCGAGCCCTCGCCGGTGGTGGAACTGAATCGCGCCGTGGCGATCGCAATGCGCGATGGTGCGGCGGCCGGTCTCGCGCTGATCGACACCATCCTTGCGCGTGGCGACCTCGACGATTATCGCCTTATACACGCAGCACGCGCGGATCTCTACCGGCGTTTGGGGCGCACGATCGAGGCGCGCGCGTCGTACGAACGGGCGCTTGCATTGACCCGTCAGGAACCCGAGCGGCGCTTCCTCGAACGGCGCCTGCGCGAATTCCGGGACTGAAACGCCCGGCCGGTTGTGGGTTTGTAGCGCGTGGCGGGCCCGCGAAAGAAAATTATGGCCCGCTCGATGTCGAATTCGGTTACCACCGAACGACTACTTAGCGCATGAGCCGGCAATCAATTGGAGGATCACCGTATGCAAAAGATCACGCCGTTCCTGTGGTTTGATGGCAAGGCCGAAGAGGCCGCAAGGTTTTATTCCTCGATTTTCAAGGACTCGAAGATTCTCAGCGCCAATCCGATGTCGGTGAATTTCTCACTTGGCGATCAGATCTTCTACGCGCTGAACGGCGGACCGCAGTTCAAATTTACCGAAGCGGTATCGTTCTTCGTCAGTTGCGACACCCAGGGCGAGATCGACTACTTCTGGGGAAAACTCACCGCCGATGGTGGAACCGAGAGCATGTGCGGATGGCTGAAGGACAAGTTCGGTTTGTCCTGGCAAATCATTCCGCCGGTTCTCCGCGATTACTTGAATGACAAGGATCAGGGGAAAGCGCAGCGCGTCATGCAGGCCATGCTCAAGATGAAGAAGATCGACATCGCCGAACTGCAGCGGGCGTACGCGCAGGGTTGACTGCCCACAGACATGGCGAGGAAGATCGCGCAAGCTTCGGAGCCACATGCGCACACACCACAGCCGCTCGGAGTACCAAAGCCGCATGCACCGGGTGATCGAGCACATCGATCGACATCTGGAGGATGCGCTCGATCTTGACACGCTGGCATCAGTGGCCAATTTTTCGCCGTTTCATTTCCATCGACTCTTCGCCGCCTGGATGGGCGAAACGCTTGGCGATTACCTGCGCCGCAGGCGTGTGGAGATCGCGGCCATGCGGCTCGCCGCCCAGCCGCGCTTGAGCGTTTTGAATTCGGCTTTGTCGGTGGGCTTTGGCTCCGCAGAAGCATTTTCTCGCGCGTTCAGGGTCCGGTTTGGCTGCTCGCCGTCCGCGTGGCGCCTAGAACAGGCCACGCAACGCGGCGCGAAGAGCAATCCTGGTCAGATGAATAGCAATCTAGGTCATGCACTGATCCATCGTCCGGCAGATCATGAAGCCTCCCCAACCTCACATAAGGCGAGCATCATGAAAGTGCAAGTGATTGACCGGCAACCCGCTACCGTTGCTTACCTTCGACATCTCGGGCCCTATGGCAAACCGATCGAGCAGTTCTGGATGAACACTTACTACGCTTGGGCCGCCACGAACAATCTGCTCGACCGGCCGCGCTACGGAATCAGCCATGACGATCCTGGCATCACGGCCGCTGAGCAATGCCGCTACGATGCCTGCGCGGAGGTCCCGCCGGAATTCGTTGCCTCGGGTGGCGCACTCAAGACGACGCTCCCGGGGGGCAAATACGCGATGTTGGACTTCAAGGGTACCGGCGAGCGCATCGGTGAGGCGTGGTCCGCACTGCTGCGGGACTGGTTGCCTTCCAGCGGGCTGCAACTCGATGCGCGGCCATGCTTCGAGTACTACCCGAAAGATGCAAACGACGACCCGCGCACCGGCGCGTTCGAGTGCAAGATCTGCATTCCGGTGATGCCGCTCTAAGCGCGCGACGGTCGCGCGGGGAACGCCAACCGGGGGGCGTCCACGGGAAGGGAGGCATGGGCGCGCTGCCGCGTTGGCTCCAAGCGGGTGGAGCATCCATTCATCAGTGCTCTAATCGCAATATGGCGCACTCGAAATTGCTGTTGAAGCCATCGTCGGCACTCGGGCCTTTCATCGAAAGCTTCTGGTGGAGCAACTCGGTGAAGGGCTCGATCAGCTCACGCGAGCACGTGTTACCCACCGGTCAGATGCATCTTGTGTTTCGGCTTTCTGGCCCCCCGCTGCGTCTGTTCAACAGCAACGATGATCTGGAAGGCAAAACAACACTGGATCCGGTGGTGGGCGGTGCGCGATCCAGCTTTTACGCGAAGGAAATCGGCGCCTCGGTCGTGTCAATAGGCGCACAACTGCGCCCCGGTGCCGCTCAAGCCTTGTTTGGCGTCAGTGCGGCCGAGCTGGCCGAGCGCCATACATCGTTGTGCGACCTTTGGGGGACGCATGGGCGGAGTGCTCTCGATCAGATCTGCTCCGTGAAAGGTCCGCTTCAGCAATTGACAAAACTGGACAGTCTCCTCAGCGCCCGATTACGTCCCGCTACGGGGCTCCATGCTACCGTCGCCCACGTAGTATTCCACCCAACTAGCCGGGGAGTGACCTACGATGATTCATGAGCTATTCGCTTATTTGTGCGTCCGCGACACGGCGAAGGCCATTGCCTTCTATAGTGCCGCGTTTGGCGCAACCGAGAAGTTCCGCCTGACCGAACCCAGCGGCCGCATCGGTCATGCAGAGATGGATTTCGGCGGCGCCACGCTGATGTTGTGCGATGAATTTCCGGAGTACAACATCAAGGGACCGAACGATTCCAGCGGCACGCCGGTCACCATCCATCTGCATGTGGACAACGCCGACGTAATCATCGAACGGGCAGTGCAGGCAGGCGCGAAACTGGAGATGGCGCCGGCCGATGCGTTTTACGGGGAGCGAAGCGGCGTGATACGCGACCCGTTTGGTCATCGCTGGAACATCGGCCACAGCATCGAGGAGGTCACGCCCCAGGAAATGCAAAGGCGCTATACGGCGATGATGGAGGAACAGGCGACGCCGGTCGCGAATCAAGGGCCTGAGGATGTCGCCAATACAAGCAATTCCGCTTCATGAGCTTCTTTGCATACGACAGAATGGGAAAGGCAATCCGAAATCCCGGCACTCAGGTCATGAAAGCCCTGGTGGCTTCGGTAACCGCGAGTAATCCTGAGCTGGCGCACGTTTCACTCAACCCGGAGGACGGTTGGAGTCTTTCGTATAAGCCATGCCACGATTCGTAGCCCTCCTACGCGGCGTCAGCCCAGTGAACGCGAAGATGCCCGTGTTGAAGCGCTGCTTCGAGGTGGCAGGATTCACCAACGTCCGAACTGTACTCTCTAGTGGCAACGTGGTTTTCGACTCCGCGGCGTCCACGGAAGCTGCGCTTGAGCGCCAAGCCGAAGAAGCAATGTTGCAAACCTTGGGTCGGAGTTTCTACGCGATCATTCGCCCCTCGGCATACCTCAGAAGTCTGCTTGCCTCCGATCCCTTCGCTGGGCATGGCATCCCCGCCCACGCCAAGCGAGTGGTTAGCTTTCTTCGTGAAGCGAGAGAGCCGCGTGTCGCCTTGCCCTTGGCGCGGGATCACGCATCGCTGTTTTGCATGATTGGCCGAGAAGCTTTCACGGCATATGTCCCAACAGACAAGGGGCCGGTGTTCATGAACCTCATCGAACGCGCCTTTGGAACCGAAGTCACGACGCGAACGCTCGAAACGGTCGCCAAGTGCGCCAATGCTTAGGCGGTGGTACGCCCGATGCGGCCCAGCAAATATCCTCTCGGAGGACTTCGCATCATCGTTATGAAAACCAACGTCCGAAAAGCGTGGACTGGTGCAGGTTTCGATTTGGCTGGCCTCGGCCGAGTTAGCTCATTTTCGGCAACTCGTCCGTGAATGCCACACCGCGCCGAATCCATTTTGAAAGCGCGGCGGAGTGACGCGTGCCCTCGCTGCTCACCAGCAACCAGCCCTTGATTTGGCGCCCGGTCAGATCGAAGGGTCGTGTGCCACCCTCGGCGAGCGCCGTCTCGGCCGATTCCGGAGACAGACGAACGATCAGTTCACTGCCAGGGACACCCAGACACATGTGACCCTTGATCATGAATGCGACCCCACCGAACATGCGGTTCTCGACTGCCGCGTGCGGCGCAAGCTGGCGGCGCACCCGAGACACGGGTCTGGAGTCAAGCGTCATGTCGTTTGCTCTTCGCGCGGCGGAAATCGCGTGCAATGCCCGGCTCGAACGAACGGCGGCGTAGGACTCTATCGGGATCAGGTCCCTGGCACGCGCAGACCTTACTTCGAGAGCAACCCATCGACGATCAGCATGAGCTTGGTATGCCAGGGGTTCAGCGCACTTTCGCGACGCTTGTGCAGGATCGCGAGTCGCGAATCGATGTCGCCGGCGGTATTGGCAAGCGGGTTCTCCGCCACGCCCGTGAAGTATCCGCTCAGCTCGACGCATTCATGACACACCCCGTTCTTACTTACCAAGGCGCAGGTTTGCGCATAACGTTGTTGCATGCCGGCACGCGCGGACTGAATCCAATTCTTCGCCTGCGCCGCGCGTGCACCAAGAATGTCCGCGGCCTCGGCAACGCTGAATCCGAACACTTCGACGAGCAGGAGCGCGGCCGCCTGGTTGGCGGGAAACACCCGCATCGTGCAGGAAAAGCAGACCGACAGGTGATCCCGGGCCATGGCACGGTGTTCCTCCGTTCCGCGCATCTGTCCCATCTCGGCCATGAACGCTTCGTTTGCCGTGGCGGCATCTTTCGTCTCGGCCATGATGCGCTCGTTTTTGGTGCTGTACCGGCGCAGATGATCAATCGCGAGATTGGTCACCACGCGAAACAGCCATGCCCGCGTGCCTTCACCCGCCTGCGGTGGCGACTCTGCCTCGATCAAGCGCAACCCCGCTTGCTGGACGAGCTCCTCGGCGACGTCTTTTCGCAGGACCATGCGCGTGGCGTAGTTGATCAGTTCGCGGCGCACGCTGTCCCAAGTTGCGCTGCGCTCTTCGCGGCTGCTGGTCAATCGACGACCTCCCCGCAGGATGCATTGAGAATCGTGCCCGAGAGACTGCCGGCGTGGTCCGACGCGAGAAATGCCGCGGCGCGCGCTGTCTGCTCAAGAGTCGGCATCCGTTTCAACTGGGTTTTCTGTCGCGCCATGTCGCTCATCGCCTCCGGTGGCACATTCGCAAAACCCGCCATCGCAGAGAGTACTTCACGTATGCGGGCAGTCTCGGGCATGCCACCCGACATCAGCCCCGTTACACGAATTCCACCCGGTCCCCATTCTGTTGCGAGACATTTCACGAGGCCTTCGATTGCTGCGTGGCCCGCGCTGTGGCTGGCCATCAGTGGCGCGACGCCCCGCCCCGGGGTTGCCGTCAACAACACGATCGCACCTCCTCCGGCACGCAGCATGTGACGGGCGGCCGAGCGCGCAGTGAGGAATTGAGAAAGTACCACCGTCCTGAATGATTCAAGGAACACGTCGGGTTGGACCTCGGTGCTCGGGCCGATGATGGTTCTGGCCTGCCCGACCGCAATCGCATTGAACACCACATCGATGCGGCCCGAAGATTGAACCACCGCTTCGGTACAACGATCGACCGAGGCAGCGTCGAGCGCATCTATCGTGAGCGGGTCTGCCGATCCGCCGCCGTTTCTTATGGCGGCTACGATGGGGGCCAATCTCTGTGACTGCCGTCCCGTCAGCCAGACCATGGCACCCTCCGCAGCAAATGTTTCTGCGACCTTTCGGCCAACCTCACCCGCAGCTCCGTGGACAAGCGCTACTTTGTTTTCGAGCAACATGTGCCAGCCTCCCGTTGGTGTACCGGGCCCGAATTCCGGCCCGTACCAATAAAACGGTTGAGCTGCTGAAAACGGATGGTCTCTCGTAAATTCTCCCGCGAGTAAGTAAGGCGACGAGCAGTGCCAACGCCGGTATCCGCACAAGGTTAGGGATGCGGCGAAGTCCCGGTCACGCGGGGCAGGATCGCCGCAATGCGCGCTTGGCCGACGGCGTGCAGCGTGCTTTGGGACGCGCGTCCGGCGATTTCTCCGACTATGCTGGCCACGCGGCATGAAGCGGCGTATGGGATGAACTGCAATTGTCGGAATCTGATCTAACAGGCAGTGTCCGAACGGACCGAGTCTTGATATTCAGAGCAGCGGTTCAAAAGCTACGAAGAATATTCCGATCGCCGGCCGTTGTGGGCCACTTCCGGCCGTTCGACAATGTCGGTTTTCGAGCTCTCCAAGAACTCCCCAGCAGACGGCTGACGCGATCTCGCAGGCACCGGGCCGGCGCTACGGGCGGCACCTCCTGACGGCGCCAGTGCAGCTGCGAGGTCAGCGCCTTCTCATGCGCGAGAACCGCATGCATAGCGCAGCATCAGGATGTCGGACCCCGCGAGACGCCGCTCATCGATGAGCGCAAGCGGTGCGGGCAGGCTGGCCTCGAAGGTGCGCACGCCTTCCCCCAGCACCACGTTGCCGACCAACAACCGCACTTCGTCGACCAGGCCATGCGCCAGCAGGTCATTCATCAGCACGTGGCTGCCGTAGGCCAGCAGGTCGCGTTGGGCACTGGTTTTCAGCGCCCTTATGCGCGCATGGGCATGCGCACGGCGCACCACTTCAGCATCGCCCCAGGGGGCGTCAGCCGGCAGCGAGAGAGTGTCGCTAACCACGAGTTTGTCCACCTTGGCCGTCAGGGCCGCGATCTCGGCCAGCACCGGATCGGCCGATGGGTCCTTCATCACCTGGGGCCAAAAGGCCTGGAACATGTCGAAGGTGACGCGACCGAAGAGAAGCGTGCCGGCCGAGCGCAACAGCTCGACGTTGTGGTCGTCGAACACCGGGCCCATGGGCAGACGGCTCAAGTCGCCGCCGGGGCCGGCGCAGTAGCCATCGAGGGAGATCATGTTGCTGAAAACGAGTTTGGCCATGAGTAGTTCACCTTTCTGTCTGGGGTCAAGAAGCGCCACGGCCCGGCACATCCGGGGCGTGTCATCTCTTGAGAGACAGGGCGATGCCTAAACTCATCGGTCTACACCGGCCTCGATCAAGAAATCTCTTCAGCCAGGCCAAATCGCCGGTGCACAGCCGGGTCGAGAAAGCTGTGCAGGCAGGCAATGCGGCCCCCGCGCAGGCTCAAAAGGGTGATCGCGCCGAGCTGGAATCTGTCGTCCCCATCGGCCAACATGTAGCAGGCAAAACCCACCTGCCCGTTGGCCCGCAGCGGCAACATCCGCCACGGCGTGGCGAACACCCGCTCGACGATGAACTTCTCGACAAACTCCAGGCCGTCGAACCACGATGGCAGCGGTGGCATCGTGAAGCGGACGTCGTCGGTGAGCAGGCGCACAAGCTCTTTGATGTTACGGTCTTCCCAGGCAGTGACGAAGGCGGCCAGCAGCTTGTGCTGGCCATCCTCGCCGAGCAACTGCAATTCGGCGGCCTGTGAAATGGCGGGCATCTTGTCTCTCATCGTTCTTTGCGCACGCTGCAAGGCACTGTTCACCGAGGCAACCGAGGTGTCGAGCATGTCGGCCGCCTCCGCGGCGGAGTATTCGAGCACGTCGCGCAGCAGCAGCACGGCACGCTGCGTGCCGGGCAAATTCTGCAGCGCGGCGACGAAGGCCAGCGCTACGCTTTCGCGCCGAGCGAGTGCGGCGGCCGGGTCTGCCTCGTGCGAGCCTAGGGCCGGCGCCTCGTCGTCTGCGAGTGGCTCCAACCACACTGGGCCGGGGACCATCTCGCCCAGGTCTGCGGTGGTGTGAAACGACGGCCCGTGGTCGGGCGACTCCATGCGGCGCGGCCGCTGCGAGATCAGGCGCAGGCAGACGTTGGTGCTGATCTGATAGAGCCAAGTGCCGAGCGCACTGCGCCCTTCGAACGATGCCACCCCGCGCCAGGCGGCGAGGAGCGTTTCCTGCAAAGCATCGTCGGCATCGTGCGGGGAACCGAGCATGCGGTAGCAGTGGCTGTGCAGAAAGCGATGGTAGGGGGCGACCAAGCGGTCAAAGGCGGGCGCATTGCCGGCGCGAGCTTGGGCCAGACAGCCGGGGTCGGGAGGATCATGCTTCAGGGGCATCGGTGGATTCCAATGGAGGGGAAAGTGCCGTGAGAAGCTCCCACCGCGCAACGGGTGAAAAGTCGCCGAGATCAGTTCAGGTGTCGTCGTGGTTGATCGATAGCGGGCCAAGTGCCGTCAGAATCGAATGACTGTTATCTGGCAAAGGAGTCGGAGAATGTTATGTCTAAAGTGGGTCGGTTTGATTCGTTCACCGTTAACCGTATCGAATGGGAGCTCGTTGCGCAGAGAGCGATTGGAACTGGAAGCCATCGCACACCGTCTGTTAGATCAGCTCCCGATTTTTGCAGATGAACACGACCGGCGGGCAAGCGCATGATTGAGAAACTTCTCTTTCTGCTCACACTCCTTTGTGTTCTGGGGAGCGGGCTGATAGCCGGGGTTTTCTTCGCTTTTTCCAGCTTCGTCATGAAGGCTCTCGCTCGCCGACCGCCAGACGAAGGCATGGCGGCGATGCAGTCCATCAATGTGGCTGTTTTGAACCCCTGGTTTCTCGGGGCTTTTCTCGGAACGGCAATGCTTTGCGTTGCGGTGCTAATTGCCTCACTTCTTCGGTGGACCATGCCCGGCTCCGCTCTGCATTTGACCGGCTCAGTGCTCTATTTGGTTGGCACGTTTGGGGTCACTATGAAGTTCAATGTTCCCAGGAACGAAGCCCTCGCCGTCGCCCTCCCTACTGACCTCGAAGCCGAGCGGCTATGGACAAATTACGTCGCCGACTGGACATTCTGGAATCACGTCCGAACGGCGGCGGCAATTGGCGCAACAGTGATGTTTGGCGTCGCGCTCGGTTATTAGTCCGAAGTGCTCCATCAGATGTGGTGCGAGGTGATTGTTCGCAAGAAAAGTTAAAACGCTCCGGCTACAGTAATGCGTACTGGAGAACCGAATGAAAGTAACAACTCGCAAGTCCTACAGCAAGCGCATCCAGCATGTCATCGCGTACTTAACCGATCATCTGGACGACGCGCTCGATTTGCACCGGCTGGCAGAGGAAGCCCACTTCTCCGCTTACCACTTTCATCGCGTGTACTGCGCGATGATCGGCGAGAGCGTTGCGGACACCTTGCGGCGCTTGCGACTGCACCGCGCGGCAGTGAAGTTGCTGGCCTCGGACACACCGGTTGCCCGGCTCGCTCACGAAGCGCAATACTCAAGCGTGCAAGCGTTCAGTCGCGCCTTCAAGGAGGCGCATCGCGTCGCGCCGGCAGCGTATCGGGCGCGGGGGCGTCACGTGGCCGAGCGGCAGCGCAGTGCATCCACACAGGAGGAGAAAATGGCTGATGTAAACATTCAGACTATCGCCCGTCAGCGCGTCGTCGCGCTGCGCCATCTGGGTGACTATCAGGACATCGGCAACAGTTTCGAGCGCCTGACAGCGTGGGCCGCCGGTCGAAAACTGATCGGAGCGCAAGCGCGCTCATTCGGCATCTATTACGACGATCCGAGCGCGATACCGACCCGGGCGTTGCGCTCCGATGCCTGCCTGAGCGTCTCTGACGATATTGAGGCGGACGGCGAGTACCGCATCACGCACACACCCGGTGGACGCTGCGCGGTGTTGATTCACGTCGGGCCGTACGCGGAACTGGAGACTCGCTATCGCTGGCTCTATGGAGTTTGGCTGCCGCAGTCCGGCTTTGATCCCGCGGACCAGCCGTGTTTCGAGGAATACCTGAACGATGCGCACTTGCTACCCCCGTCGCAGTGGCGCACCGCGATTTGTCTGCCGTTGCAGGCCGCATAAGCGGATCGACATGAAAACGCTGCGCACCGCACTGTTGATGTTCGCTTTGTCCTGCGCCGCGCCTGCGGCGGGAGGCGAGGCGACGAAGCATTCAACCCACACAAGGAACCCCATGGAACTGCAATCGCTCTACCCGGTGATCGTCACCGCTCAAATGCAGCAATGCCGCGACTTCTATACCCGCTGGCTGGGATTCGAGGTTGCGTTCGAATCATCATGGTTCATCTATCTGGCTGCGCGCGGCACGTCTGCTCTCGGCATCGCGTTCATGACGCCGGATCATCCCTCGCAGCCGCCGGGGCCGGAGGCATTCAACGGCAAAGGGATGTTCATCACCTTGCAGGTTGCCGACGCCGCTGCCGAGTTCGAGCGCTTGAACAAAACCGGGGTTACGATTTCCTATAATTTAAAAGACGAAGACTGGGGGCAACGCCGCTTCGGCCTGCTCGACCCTAGCGGCACCTGGGTGGACGTGGTGCAGCAGATCGAACCTGCGCCGGAGTATTGGGACCCTTATATGCAATAGTCGGCGGCAACTGCGCACACCGTTGTCGATATCGATATCGACATCGACGAATCCAGTATTGTGAGAAATCAGAGGGTTCTACCGAAATTCCGGACCGAACCTTCACAAGTTACGCGCCATCAAAAATAGCCGCCCGCCGCTAGTGGATCGGCCTGGCCGTATTCGCCTTGCCAAGGCTCGTTTAAGCGATAGCACTGAGGGTGCAGAATCTCGCAATGCCCGCGCTCAGGGCCCCGCTCAGACCCACAAACGCCCAGTTGCTGCGGATTGTCATCATCTGCGGATTCATGGTGGCTGGCTTCTTGATCACGATGGGCACGATCGGCGACCGAATGGGGCGGCGGCTGCAATTTCCCCGATCGAAAGGGCAGAAATTTTTTTCCGCGACCTGTCGATCTGCCGGATTGCTATTCGACTAGTTGGTGCAGGTAACGCAATCATCCAGCAACCCGGATTGCGTTCACTATCACATAAGAACTTGAAATCATGCGATTCATGATCATCAGCAAAGCCACCAGGGATTCCGAAGCGGGCGGTATGCCGAGCGAGGAGATGCTGACCGCAATGGGCAAATACAACGAGGAACTTGTTAAGGCCCGGGCGATGCTCGCGGGCGAAGGACTTCGATCCAGCTTGAAGGGCCGGCGCTGCTGACCTTGGTCAACGACCCCGACGCCAACAAGGCCGCGCGCGTGATGTAGGCATTGATGACCATGAGCAAGATCGACATTGCCCGCTTGCAGCAGGCCTATCACCAACCCTAACCTAGAGGAAAAGTAACCATGAACTATGTTGATGGATTCGTTGCCGCTGTGCCCACCGCGAACCGCGAGCGCTATTTGCGCCACGCCGAACAGGCCGCGAAGGCTTTCAAAGAGCATGGCGCGACGAGCGTCGTCGAATGCTGGGGTGACGATGTGCCCGACGGCAAGCTGACCTCGTTTCCGATGGCGGTGCAGCGCAAGAGCGATGAAACCGTGGTCTTCTCCTGGGTCACCTGGCCGTCGAAACAGGTGCGCGACGAAGGCTGGAAGAAGGTGATGGCCGATCCGCGCATGGACCCCAAACACAACCCGATGCCTTTCGATGGCCAGCGTCTGATCTACGGCGGCTTCGAGGTCGTCGTCAACCTGTAAGGAGAATGCCATGAGAAAGCACACCGCATGGCCGAGTTTCTTCTTCACGGTGCTGGCCGTCCTGGCCGCCGTCTTCGTCAGGACCTCTCTTGCCGGCGAGTTCTTTGAAAAAAATGGCGTGGCATTACGCGGCTATGACCCGGTGGCGTACTTCGTCCACAAGAGGCCACTGAAGGGACTGGCGCAACACACCCAGCTACCAAGGTTCGACCTTTCACTTTGCATCCAAGGCCAATCGCGACAGCTTCATCGCAGGCCCGGTTAAGTACGCACCGCAGTACGGTGGCTTCTGCGCCTTCGGCATGGCCGGTGGCTACAAAGCGGCCACCGATCCGGCCGCATTCACCGTGACCAACGGCAAGCTCTATTTCAACTACAACCGCGACGTGCAAAAGCAGTGGAGCGCCGACGTTTCGGGCTTCGTGATCAAGGTGGACAAGCACTGGCCCACAGTGCAAAAGCACACCAAGGTCATCGAGTGAATCAAAGCAATCGGAGCACGGACATGCGAAACATCATCGCCGCGATGCAGATATCGCTCGACGGCTACATCGAAGGTCCGGACGGCGAACTCGACTGGATCGAAAACTGGGAAGACTCGTACGGACTGATGGCGCAGGTGGATACCTGTATTCTCGGAGCCGGCATGTACCCCGGTTATGAGCAGTACTGGACGGCGGTACTGGCCGAGCCGGGCGCCCCGTTGCCCTTCAGTGGCAAGGTGGCGACGCAGGGTGAGGTCGACTACGCAAACTTTGCGCGGCACACGCCTCATGTGGTGCTATCGACGAGCCTGCAGAGTGCGACATGGGACAACACATGCATCGTGCGGGACGTCGAGCAAATCCGGCGTTTGAAGCAGCAACCCGGCAAGGACATGTATGCCGTTGGCGGCGCTGCACTGGTGTCGAGCCTGATCGAGGCGGAACTGATCGACGAGCTGCGGCTCGCGATCCACCCCATCGTACTGGGTCGCGGCAATCTGTTGTTCAAGGACATTGCGCGGCGCCATGCACTCGAATTGATACATACCCGTCAGTTGCCTTGGGGAACTGTGGAGATGAGCTACCGATTCAAGGTGGCGTCATGAGTAACGTCATTGCCCGGAACAGCCTCGATACCATCGACGACTACATCGCCACGTTTCCCAAACACGTGCAGGCGCAACTTCAGAGAGTCCGGCGTGCCATCGCCAAAGCCGCACCGGGCGCCGAAGAAGCGATCAGTTACCGCATCCCGGCATTCAAGCTCAAAGGCCGCTATCTGATCTACTTCGCCGGCTTCAAGACGCACATTGGCCTGTACCCGATACATGCCGACGAAGCCGCGTACAGTCAGAAGTTGGCGCGCTACGCCTCGGGCAAGGCGACGTTCAGGTTTTCCCTTGACCAGCCAATGCCAGTCGACTTGATCGCGAGCGTGGTAAAGGCGAAGGTGGGCATGGCCATGGCAGGCACGAAGCGAATCAAGACGGCATCTGCAACATGACATCTGCACGCGCCACGCACCGCGAATGGACTGGACTCGCGATCATCGCGCTGCCGTGCATGGTCTATGCGATGGATCTGACCGTGCTGAATCTGGCCGTGCCGGCTCTCAGCGCCGAGCTCCAACCCACAAATGCCCAGCTGTTGTGGATCATCGACATCTACGGCTTTATGGTGGCGGGCTTCCTGATCACGATGGGCACGCTCGGCGACCGTATCGGCCGGCGCAGGCTGCTGCTGATCGGCGCCGCGGCTTTCGGCATCGCGTCGGCCATCGCCGCTTTTTCACGCAGTGCCGAAATGCTGATCGCGATGCGCGCGTTGCTGGGCATAGCGGGCGCAACTCTGGCCCCATCGACGATGAGTCTGATCCGCAACATGTTCCACGACGACCAGCAGCGCCAGTTCGCGATCGGGGTGTGGATCGCAAGCTTCTCACTCGGCGGCGCGATCGGCCCGCTGGTCGGCGGGCTGTTGATCGAATGGTTCTCCTGGGGTTCGGTGTTCCTGATCGCCGTGCCGGTGATGGCCGCTTTGCTGCTGCTTGGGCCCTGGCTGCTGCCGGAGTACCGCGACCCGAATGCGGGCAGGCTTGATCTTTGGAGCGTCGCATTGTCGCTGGCCGCAGTACTGCCGATGATCTATGGCTTGAAGCACATGGCCGAGCACGCTGCGGTATCCGGCATCGCGCTGGTCGCGATCGTAGTCGGCGTCGCCATGGGCGTGCTGTTCATCCGCCGCCAGGGCCGGCTCGCGTATCCGCTGCTCGACCTGCGCCTGTTTCGCCGTGCCACGTTCAGCGCAGCAATCTTGGCCTATGCGCTGTCCTGCCTGGCGATGTTCGGTGTCTACATCTTCATCACGCAGTATCTGCAACTGGTGCTCGGCCTGACTCCGTTGTACGCCGGCCTGGCCACCGTGCCGTGGGCACTGGCCTTCGTCGCCGGCTCGCTGATGGCGCCGAAACTGGCGCGCCGTATGCGGCCGTTGAGTGTGCTCGTGTGGGGGTTGGTGGTGGCAGCGCTTGGCTACGCGCTACTGGCACTGGTGGACGAGCCTTTTGGGCTGGCGGTGCTGATTGCTGCTACGGTCGTCATGAGTTTGGGTATGGCGCCGGTGTTTACGCTCGGCAACGAAATGATCATCACCGCCGCACCGCCGGAGCGCGCCGGGTTGGCCTCGGCGATCTCGGAGACCAGTTCGGAGTTCAGCGGCGCGCTCGGCATCGCACTATTCGGCAGCGTCGGCGCGGTGCTCTATCGCAGCGGACTACAAAGCGCGATGCCCACCGGCGTGCCCCCTGACGTGGCCGGGCAGGCACTGGCCACGCTCGGCGGCGCGGTCAACGCGTCGGCTTCACTGGCGCCTCCGTTGAACCTTGCGCTCGCCGACGCCGCGCGCGCGTCTTTCGTCGATGCCGTGCAGGTCGCGGCGATTGTCGCCGCGGTGATTCTCCTGGCGGCCAGCGCGGTGGCCGCGCGCATCCTTCGCAACGGTGCTGCAGCGGCGCCGCCGTCGCCGGCAGCCCAGGCGTGACCAAGAAATCCACCAGTGCGACGCCGCTGCAGGCCGTTGCTGAGGACAAACGTTTCATGGCGGCACTCATACATCCGCGCGAGGCCGGTTTCGCCCAATGTATTGATCAGGTGGGTGGTTGGCTCCTTGCCGGCTTGGCGATTGCCAAGGTCGTTCCGCCGCCTACACGGGCGCTTCGCTAACGACTTATCAAAGTCGTGGTATTAAATTTCTCCCCAAATTCACGCCATGGAAAATCAGACAATTTGAGGCGTGCTGTGTCGATTTCCGAGTTTGCTGTTCGACTACTTAGGACTGGCAACAGAATGGTCCGACAGAACGGTTTATCTTCGATTTTCACATAAGGATTTGAAATCATGCGATTCATGATCATCGTAAAAGCCACCAACGATTCCGAAGCGGGCGTTATGCCGAGCAAGGAGTTGCTGACCGCAATGGGCAAATACAACGAGGAACTTGTTAAGGCCGGGGTCATGCTCGCGGGCGAAGGGCTTCATCCCAGCTCGAAGGGCGCGCGCGTACGGTTTTCCGGGAGTAAGCGAACCGTGTTCGATGGCCCCTTTGTCGAGACCAAGGAGCTCATCGCCGGTTTCTGGCTGTGGAACGTCAAATCGAAGGACGAAGCGATCGAATGGCTGAAGCGTTGTCCCAATCCGATGCCAGGGGATTCCGAGATCGAGATCCGTCAGGTCTTCGAGGCCGAAGACTTCGGCGCTGGATTTACCCCGGAGCTGCGGGAGCAGGAAGAGCGTCTTCGAGAGCAGACTGCCCACAATAAAATACCCAAATAATTCAGAAGGAGAAGCACCATGATCAAAGTGAAACCGATCCCCGATGATATGCATTCCGTGACGCCGCACCTGATCTGCGCTGGTGCCGCCGATGCCATCGAGTTCTACAAGAAAGCCTTTCACGCCGTCGAGGTGATGCGGCTGCCTGGCCCCAACGGCAGGCTTATGCACGCGGCAATCCGAATTGGCGATTCCACCGTGATGCTGGTGGACGAGATGCCCGAATGGGGCGCGCTCGGCCCCAAATCACTGAAAGGCTCGCCGGTCACGCTTCATCTCTTTGTGGAAGATGTGGATTCCTTCGTTGCGCGTGCGGTAGCCATGGGCGCCAAGGTCACGATGCCGGTCGCAGATCAATTCTGGGGCGACCGCTACGGCAAGATCGAGGATCCCTTCGGTCACTCCTGGTCGGTGGCAACGCAAAAGCGCAAAGTGAGTCTCGAAGAGATGCAACAAGCCATGCAAAAAATGGCTGGCTGATTATCTGTTAGCCGCTGCGAGGTACTCGTCGACAAGTCACAGTCCATCGGTCCCCCTCAACTCGGAGTAGACGCGCCGCCATGGGAATCTTGACCTTCAGCATCAACGTCACCCTCGACGGTTGCGTCGACCACCGGGAGGGTATCGCCGACGACGTGACACACGCTCTCTTCACCCGCCTCATGGACGAGGGCGGGGCGATGCTGTGGGGCCGCGTCACCTACGAGATGATGGAGAGCTACTGTCCGGCGGTCGCCCGCGGCGACGAAGAGGCGCCGCGAGCGATGCGCGAGTGGGCGGTCAAACTGGAGGCAAAGCCGAAGTACGTCGTGTCGTCGACGCGAAAGAGCTTCCCGTGGACCAACAGCCACCACATCGCCGGCGACCTGCGCACGGGCGTGCAGAAGCTGAAGGACGCGACCCCGGCCGGCGTGCTCCTCGGTAGCGGCAAGCTCGCGACCGAGCTGGAGCGACTGGATCTGATCGACGAGTACAAGTTCCTCGTCCACCCCAGGATCGCCGGCCACGGCCCGACTCTGTACCAGAGCGGGCTGCCCAGCACGCGACGGCTCGAACTTGTTTCTGCGAAGCCGCTCCGCAGCGGCGCGGTCGCCATGCACTACCGGCGCGTGCGCGGCTAACCGGTTGCAGCGGACGGGCCGCTGAACCAGGGCGTTAGATCGCTATGCGAAACATTTTGAAGCCGTGCTGAATAGCGAAATCCCTAATTTCAACGGAGAGGTGGCATGACAAATATTGCGAAGAACACGATCTGCCTTTGGTACGATCGCGACGCCGAGGATGCGGCACGATTTTATGCCAAGACATTTCCCGATTCGTCGGTCGGCGCGGTGCACCGCGCACCTGGGGATAATCCATCGGGGAAAGAAGGGGACGTATTGACTGTCGAGTTTACCGTGATGGGTGTTCCGTGCCTCGGGCTCAACGGCGGGCCCGCGTTCAAGCACAACGAAGCGTTCTCGTTTCAGGCCGCAACCACTGACCAAGCCGAAACGGATCGCTACTGGAACGCGATTGTCGGCCACGGCGGCCAGGAGAGCGAGTGCGGCTGGTGCAAAGACAAGTGGGGCATCTCTTGGCAAATTACGCCGATCACCTTGACGAAAGCATACACGAGTCCCGATCGCAAAGCCGCCAAACGGGCGTTTGATGTGATGATGACGATGAGAAAAATCGACGTTGCTGCTATCGAGGCGGCGGTTCGCGGTTGAGGTTGTAAAGGCACGCCGAACCCGTCGCTCCAGCCGACACGCTCCGGTCTGTGGCCTCCACGCGCGGCTGAGTTCAATCGCAGTCCCCAATCAAGGAGGAATCGATGCTCAAGGTTATCGCAATACTCATTGTCGTACTCGTCGCCGGTGTTCTCATCTTCGCCGCCACCAAACCCGACACTTTTCGCATCCAGCGCTCGGCGAGCATCAAAGCGCCGCCGGAAAAGGTCTTTGCGTTCATTAATGATTTCAAGCGCTGGGATGTCTGGTCACCTTGGGAAAAGAAAGACCCGTCCATGAAGCGCGACTACGGCGCCGCGACTGTCGGCAAGGGCGCGACGTATACGTGGGAGGGCAACAAAGACGTCGGCCAGGGCGGCATGGAGATCGTGGAGTCCGTGGCTCCGAACAAGGTCGCCCTCAAACTCGACTTCGTCAAACCCTTCGAAGCCCATAACATTGTCACGTTCACGCTCGAGCCGCAGGGCGACACGACCAATCTGACCTGGGCGATGGAAGGTCCGGTGCCTTTTTTCGCGAAGATCATTCATGTCTTCATCAACATGGACAAGATGGTCGGCAAGGATTTCGAGGCGGGCCTGGCTAGCCTGACGACCGCCGCCGAAAAATCGTCCCAGTGATGCGAGCCGGGAGAGTGCGATGAAATACCTCTGCATGATTTGCGCCGATACGGTCATGGAAATGATGACGGACGCGGACGCGGCAAAACACTATGATGAGTACGCCGAGTTCACTCGCCAGATCAAGCAATCTGGCCACTTTCTGAGCGCCAACCGCTTGAAGCCGGTGGACAGCGCCACCACCGTGAGGGTACGCAGCGGCAAGGTAACCGTCACCGACGGCCCCTTCGCGGAAACGAAGGAACAGTTCGGCGGCTACTACTTGATCGAAGCGAAAGACCTGGACGACGCCGTCCAGGTCGCGGCACGAATTCCGGGGGCGCGAAACGGCAGCGTGGAATTACGGCCGATTGCCGAGGACGCCCAGACTTTGGCGCTGGGTTTCGAGCGCCAAGGATTCTGAGGGACTAGCCGGCAAGTCAGGTGTCTGCCAACCTATCGCTGAACCGAACGGAGCGCACAATGAATTATCTTTGCCTGGTGTACCTCGACGAGAACCTGCTGAATGAAGTGCCCGACGAAGATTGCGTGAAATTCGATACTTCGATACGCAAGAGCGGGCAGTGTCTAGCCTCAGAGGCGCTCCAATCTGTGCGCAGCGCCAGCACGGTACGGGTCAGAAACGGAAAGCTCGCGGTCACCGACGGGCCGTTCGCCGAAACCAAAGAGCAGCTTGCCGGTTTCTACATGATCGAGGCGCGCGACTTGAACGAAGCGATTCAACTCGCCGCCAAAATCCCGCCGGCACGGGTGGGCTGCGTTGAAGTGCGGCCAGTCCGGCCGATCCGGGAGATGGTGGCGCGCTCGGCAGACACGCGCCAGGGCAACGTAAGGTAAGGAAACACTGAATGAGTCCCCAAAATGTCATTTCCGTGGAGACGGGAATCCAGGGTTTTCCAAGGAAACTGGTTCCCCGCCTTCGCGGGGAAGACGCTTATCCAGTGCTTCTCCAGATAAGAATGCGATGACGTTTTCAGTAGAGCTAAGAACCTAACGCGCAGAAGAGTCAACGACGGACACGGCACCGTGCGCAAAGGCACCGAAGAGCAGGCGAATGGAACCAGAAAGGTGCCCACCCTCGGTCAATATTCAATCGTCGCCCACGCATAGAGATCAGGAGGTCCTTGTGTCTATCGATGCCGGTTACGACATTTGCCCGCTCACGCCGGACGACCTGGCGAAAATGGATGGTCTCTTGGCGACGTTCGGCAAGGCGTTCAATGCGATCAAGACCTACGCCGCCAAGCGCCCCAGTGCTGGCTATACGCGCCAATTACTCGGCAGCGACTATTTTATCGCCCTTGCCGCGATGAAGGGCCAGGAGGTGGTGGGTGGAATCGCGGCCTACGAACTGCGGAAGTTCGAGCAGGAGCGGAGCGAAATCTACATCTACGATCTGGCTGTGGCCGAAGCGCACAGGCGAAAAGGAATCGCGACAGCATTGATCGGCGAGCTAAAGAAAATCGCGGCAACCCGTGGCGCCTATGTGATTTTCGTTCAAGCCGATACGGGTATTGAAGATGAGCCTGCGATTGCACTGTATACAAAACTGGGTTCGCGCGAAGATGTATTGCACTTCGATATCGTGGTGGACGGCGGCGGTGGCTCCGCAAAATAGGTCTCGTCGGCGGTTCATGCGGAATTGAAGCCAATGGCCGTGGTACGCGCGACTGTATGACGGCCTGTATCGTTGCCGATGGTCGCACTGAGGATGGGGTCACGTGAGGATGTGGTCATGTCTTGCTTTTTGCCTACCCGTGCGCACGCGTAAGGCGCCCTGAGCATGTGCACCATGGCCCGGGAACTCGGATTGTCGGCCTCGCGCATCTGAGCAGGCAAGAGACATCCGCGCAGACAAAAGGCAAGGCCTGACTCTTTGCATCTGGTTGGAAAGATGGTACTTAGCTGGACTTGACCCTCTCACGGCGTACGGCGCATTCGCCAAACACGCGCAGGCGCGGCGTGCGGGCGTTTCACGCCGCCCGCGGACGCGCTGTGGCCCAAGTTTGTGTACAACGACTCATCGGGATTCGACGGGAGCATGACATGAAGAAACTGGTCGCGGTGATTGCGCTCGCTCTGCTGTCCGGGCTCGCTTACGCGCAGGCGCCGGCTTATCCCTCGCGGCCTGTCACGCTCATCGTGCCCTTCCCGCCGGGCGGCTCGACGGACACGGCGGCACGCATTATCGGCGAGCGCATGCGCACGCCGCTCGGCCAGACCGTGGTGATCGAGAACGTCGGCGGCGCCGGCGGCACCATCGGCGTGGGCCGCGTCGCGCGTGCGGCACCCGACGGCTACACCATCGACATCGGCCAGTGGGACACGCACGTGGGGGGCATCATCTATCCCCTCACCTTCGACTTGCAGAAAGACTTCGAGCCGATCGGGCTGATGTCGGTCAACCCGCAGTTGATCATCGCGCGCAAGGGATTCCCGGCGGATGACTTGAAGGGCCTGGTCGCCTACATGAAGGCCAACCCGGGCAAGGCGACCTTTGTCGAGCAGAACGCGGCGGCAAAGGTCACCGGGATCCTGATGCAGCAGTCGACCGGCACAGAGGTACTGTTCGTTCCCTACCGCGGCGCGGGACCGGCGATGCAGGACATGCTCGCCCAGCAGGTGGACCTGATGGTGGTGCAGGCCGCGGTGACGCTGCCACAGGCGCGCGCCGGGGCGGTGAAGATCCTCGCTAATCTTTCACCGGTGCGTTCGCCGGTGGTGCCCGGCGTGCCGACCTCGGCGGAGAGCGGCATTCCCGGGCTCTACGCGTCAGGATGGTTCGGGCTGTTCGCCCCGCGCGGCACGCCGAAGGAAGTCGTCGCCAGATTGAACGCCGCGATGGTGCAGGCGCTCGCGGACCCGGCGGTCAAGGCGCGCTTCTCCGACCTCGGGCTCGACATCGCGTCGTGGGAACAGCAGGCGCCCGAAGGTCTGGCGGCATTCCACAAGGCCGAGATCGAGAAATGGTGGCCGGTCATCAAGGCCGCCAACATCAAGATGGAGTGACCTTCGCACATCTTGCGATTCCTCAATCATTCCGACCACCATTTCTCTGGTCGCGCCGCACAGCTTCCCTACCTTCTCCCCTTCAGTGCCTCGTTCAGATACTTCGTATCGATGTACTTCGACGGATCCGTAAGCGTCTTTTGCGGGATGCCGTACTGGCTGCGCAAATCCAGCACCACCTTCGTCCCAACGGGATCGATCTCGCCGCGCCGGAAGTAGCCAAGCTTCTCTGTGGTGAGGTCCGCGACAATCTTGGGTGCCGCGGCTGGCGGGATGTTCGGCAAGTACTTGAGCAGAATCTTCACTGCCTCGTCCCGATTCGCAGGATCGTAGAGCCAGTCGATCGCCGCCAGACGCGCGCGGATGAATCCGATCACGGCCTTCTCATTCTGCGCCGCCCACGCGCGGCTCGCGCCCGTCACGAGGCCTTGATAGCGACCCAACACATCGAGCGAATTGCCAAGATGCGTGAACCCGAGGGCACGCGCTTCCGGCACGAATGCAAGCGCGGAAAGTGTCCCAGCGTGTTTGCGTTCTTTCAGCGCGGCCCAGCGCACCGGGGTGCCACCGACGGCTTCGAACTTGTAGTCGTCAAGACCGAGACCGTTCTTCTCCAGCATCTTCCGCAATACGAACGCGAACCCAGTGGAGAAGGAATCGACGGAAAGCGTTTTTCCCTTCAGATCGGCGTAGGACTTGATCTCGGGCAGCGTGATCAGCGGCAACTCGATCTGCGAGACACCCATGAAGACGAAAAAGTCGGGCGAGCGTGAGAGCGGCGCGGTGCCTTGCCCCTCCTGATACGCGATGATGTTGTCGAGCGCGGTTTCGACGAACTGGAATCGGCCATCGGCCAGACCCTGCATCTGCACGCCCGATGATGGCGTATTGAAGATATCCATATCGAGCCCCTCTTTGGCAAAGAGACCCTTGTCCTTCGCGATCCAGACGGTGAGCGCATTGTCCACCGCGAAGATGTTGATCGTGGCCTTGGTCATCTGGGCGTTCGCCGCGCCACTTGCTAGAAGTGCAATCGCTGCGGCACCGAACAGTACTTTTCGTAACTTCATGTCTGCTCCATCTGTATTGTTTTGCGAATCGCACCCGTCTTGTTGCCGATGTTGGTGACGATGATGACGGGCAGCGCGGTACTACGCAGCGTGTTGCCTTGCGCGCCATTGGTACGCGCATAAAGCTCGACCTGCTCACGCACCCAGTCTCTTGGGCTTGGAATGTATTGCGCCACGCAACCCCCCTCGTTGTTGCCGCCGGTAGGGATGGCTAGTTTACACAGCGAACGTCGCCGCTGCACAGCCGACTTCAGACACTTGATCGACGCGCCCGGAGTTGCCACCCGCGAGCGCTTGAACTTCATGATCACGATGGCGCTCTTGCGATCCAGGCGATCGCCAACATGCTGGCCTTCGGGATCGGTATTACGATGACGGCAAATGCAACCCAGCAAGGAGACGAACCATGCTGCATCCTGGAACGAGTCCCGCTTCGATCCTGGCGGCACTTCTGCGTGCATGGGCAACCTTGGCATCGGCGCAGAATTTTCCGGTCCGACCGATCACGATCATCGTGCCCTTTCCGCCGGGTGGGGTGACCGATCCGGTCGCGCGCGCCGTCGCACAGAAAATCCCGGAGAGCACCGGGCAAAGCGTGCTGGTCGACAATCGGCCCGGCGCGGAGGGTGTCGTCACCGCCGAGATTGCCAAGCGGGCGCCGGCCGACGGCTACACCGCGTCCTTCAGCAACTTCGCCGCCTTGATCGCATCCGATATCGCCAAGTTGGGCCAAGTGGTGCGCGACTCCGGTGTGAAAGTCGATTGAAGCGTGGTCCCTGTATCGCCCGTGGCGCCGGAGCAACGCGCGCATCGTGCGGACCTGACCACCGACATTCCCGCGCGGCTCGATGCGCTCCCATGGTCACGCTGGCACTGGCGCGTCGTTGCTGCGCTTGGCATCACTTGGATTCTCGATGGCCTGGAAGTCACCATCGTGGGTTCCCTTGGCGGCGTGCTGGCGCGCCCCGATACGCTCGGGCTTTCGGCAGCGCAAATCGGCTGGTCGGGCTCGGCATATGTCGGCGGTGCGGTGCTGGGCGCGCTCTTCTTCGGGCGCCTCGCTGACCGCTTCGGCCGCAAGCGCCTGTTCCTCATCACGCTTGCGGTCTATCTCGTAGCGACGCTGGCGACTGCGTTCACCTTCGACTTTACGTCGTTCGTCGTATGCCGGTTCGTCACGGGATTCGGTATCGGTGGCGAGTACGCTGCGATCAACTCTGCGATCGACGAGCTCATTCCGGCCCGCGTGCGTGGGCGCGTGAGCCTTGCCATCAACGGGAGTTTCTGGGTCGGCGCCGCGCTCGGTGCGGCGTTGAGTCTGGTGCTTCTCGACCCGCATGTGCTCGGTCCCGAGATCGGCTGGCGGGTCGCGTTCGGCCTTGGCGCGCTGCTGAGTGTCGCGATTCTCATAGTGCGCCGCAATCTTCCCGAGAGTCCGCGCTGGCTGGTGCTGCACGGCCATGCTGATCGTGCCGAGGCGGAGCTGCAGCGTATCGAGGCGGAGGTGGCACGTGAGCATGGGCCGCTCGTGCCGGTCACCCAACGGCTCGCGGTGCGCCTGCGCCCGTCACCGTCCTTCGGCGAGATCGCGCGCATCCTGTTGCGCCAATACCCCAGGCGCGCAGTGCTGTGCCTCGCCCTGATGGTGTCGCAGGCTTTCTTCTACAACGCGATCTTTTTCACCTATGCGCTGGTGCTCACGCGTTTCTACGGCATCGCGGATGAGCGCGTCGGCCTCTACATCCTGCCCTTCGCGATTGGCAACTTTCTGGGGCCGCTTCTGCTCGGCCCGTTGTTCGATCGGGTCGGGCGCCGGATAATGATCGCGGTGACGTATGCGTTGTCGGGCGTGGGGCTGGCGGCGATCGGTTACGGCTTCATGATGGGTTGGCTCGATGCGGTCACGCAAACCTTGGCGTGGTCCGCAATTTTCTTCCTCGCCTCCGCGGCCGCGAGCTCCGCTTATCTCACCGCGAGCGAAATCTTTCCACTGGAGATGCGCGCCGTCGCGATTTCGCTCTTCTACGCGATCGGCACCGGCGTGGGTGGCTTCTTCGCACCGGCCTTGTTTGGCATGCTGATCGAGACCGCAAGTCGCGGCGCGATATTCGCGGGCTACGGCATTGGCGCCGTGCTCGTGCTCATCGCCGCGATCATCGCGCTCGCCTATGGCGTGGATGCCGAGCGCAAACCGCTCGAAGAGGTTGCCCGGCCCTTGAGTGCGAATTGAGCAAGCGCTGGGCAAAGAAAAGCGCGGTGCATGCGGCTGCACTCAGTGCGCATTGGATATGACGAGCGTCGTACCGGATCGGACTCGACATAGCGAACTCCTTAGCGTCCGAACCAAAGGCTAGAATGCCCGGTCACTCAAGAGGCGCGGTGCACCACTATGAGCAAGATCGTTCGCGTCGAGGCCGGTCGGTTCGACTACGCGCTGGTCGGTGATTTCAAGTTCTTCAAGGGCGGCAAACGCCCTTCGGTGCTGGTGCGCTTGACGGACGAAGACGGCATCCAGGGTTGGGGCCAGTCGGTGCCGGTCGAAACGTGGACCTATGAGACCGTCGAAAGCGTCGAATCCACGCTCACGCAGTACCTCGCCACCGCGATTCTGGGTGCTGATCCGTCCGATCTCGCAGACGTACACGCGCGGATGGATCACGCCATCCGGCCCTCTTTCTCCATCGGGCAACCGCTCGCCAAGGCCGCGATTGATCTCGCCTGCTACGACCTGTGGGGCAAGCAATCGAATCGACGCGTGGCTGATCTACTCGGCGGCGTGAAGCGAGATCAAGTGCAGCTGAGTTGGACCGTCCAATCCTCAACCTTGGCGGGTGCCGAAGCGTTGCTCGCGCAGGGCAAGGCGCTTGGCTATTCGAGCTTCAATGTCAAGATCGGCCATCCGCAATCACCGCAGTACGACCATGAGCTTGTGCGTCTGGTGCGCGCGTTCGCGCCCTCAGGATTTCACTGGGCGGATGCGAATACGAGCTACGACCTCGACACCGCGCTTGCCATGGCACCCAAGTTGGCGGACGCCGGATTCGAGGCGATCGAGTCGCCGTTGCCGCCGAATCGCCTTCGCGATTACCAGGCGCTGCGACGTCAAGGCGCGTTGCCGATCGTGATGGATGAGGGCATCGTCTCACCGGTCGAAACGGCCGAGTTCATCGCGCTTGGTATGCTCGATGGCATCGCGATGAAAATCGCGCGGTGTGGCGGCCTGTGGAACGCGTCGCGCATCGTCACCTTGCTCGATGAGAACGGCTTGTTGCTCTTTGCGTCCGGCTTGACCGATCCCGATTGGTCGCTCGCGGCATCTGTCCACCTCTTCGCGTGGGCGGGACTCGCGCGACCGGCCGCATTGAACGGCCCGCAGTACATCGAAGGTCGCGGCACCATCGATGCGCAGTTCCGCGCGGTCGACGACATTGTCCGGCTACCTGCCACGCCCGGCCTTGGTGTGATCGCCAATGGGCGCGCAGAAGCGTCGCTGTGCCTGGTCGTGCAGGCGTAGTCGAGGCCGCATCATGAGCACAAGCCTGGTGGCAGTACCAACCAAGCCTGAACGGCGCATCGTCGCCGTCATCCTCTCCAAGCTGACCCCATTCGCCGGGGTGCTCGCGTTCCTCGCGGTCTGGGAGTTGGGCGTGAAGATTTTCAAGCCGCCGCTCTATTTGTTGCCGGCGCCGACGGTGATTGTAGAGACCTTCATAGAAAATTTCTCGAAGCTCGCGTACCACGGGTGGGTCACGACGTACGAGATGCTGCTCGGCTACGGGCTGGCGGCGGTGATCGCGATTCCACTGGCGATCGCGATCACATCGTCGCAGCGCTTTGACAAATTCGTCATGCCGACGATGTTGTTCTTTCAAGTCGTACCAAAGGTCGCTGTCGCCCCGCTGTTTCTGGTTTGGTTCGGCGTTGGCGCGCTGCCGAAGGTGCTCGTTGCGTTCCTGATCTCGTTCTTCCCGATCGTGATCGACGCCGCCGTCGGATTGCGCTCGATGTCCACCGAGATGAACGACCTGGCGCGCTCGATGGGCGCGAGCAAGATGCAGGTGTTCTCTCGCTTTCGGTTGCCGACCAGCCTGCCGTACCTCTTTAGCGGTCTCAAAGTGGCGGCGACGCTCGCGGTGGCCGGCGCCGTGGTCGGTGAGTTTGTCGGCGCCGATAAGGGGTTGGGCTACCTCTTGCTCGTGACCAATTCCAATCTCGAAACGGCGCTGATGTTCGCGACGCTCTTTGCGCTGACATTCATCGGTTTGATCTTCTTCTACGCCGTCGAGTTTCTCGAAGCGTTGTTGATCCCGTGGCACGTCACGCACCGCGTGCGCGAGGAGTCTGGCACGATGTAGCGTCCGCCGGTCGGGCGTAGCTGTTTCTTCATTGAAGAGGAGATCACCATGAAACGAATCATCTCGTCCTTCTGTGCTGTCGTAGCACTGGCTGCGATAGGTGTGACGGGCGCCGGCGCGCAAACGCTCGATAAGTTCTCGTTCCGCTTGAACTGGACGCTCTATGGCGAGCACACCGGTTTTTTCGTCGCGCGCGACAAGGGTTTCTACAAGGAAGAAGGGCTGGACGTCGAGATCGTGGAGGGCAGCGGCTCCACCACCGTCGCTCAGCTGGTTGCCAACAGCACCAATCCGGTCGCCTATGTCGATGCGGCGACGATGATGCGTGGCGTGGGTGCCGGCATGCCGATCAAGGCCGTGGGCGTCACCTTGCAGCAAAGCCCGATGGCGTTCATCTATCGCGCTGATGCGGCGCGGCCGACCAAGGTCTCCGAAATCAAAGGCAGTCGGATCGCGATCACCGCGGGTGATGCGAGTCTCGCGATATTCACGGCGTTCATGGGCAAACTCGGTATGAAGGTGGATGACGTGCAAATGATCACGGTCGCCACGCCGGCCGGCAAGGAGCAGGCGGTGTTGAGCAAGCAGGCCGATGCGCTCCTTGGCTACTTCATGGATCAAGGTCCACGCATGCAATTGCAGACCGGCGTGAAGATGGGTTGGACGCGCCTCTATGACATGGCCGGCGTGACCACGCTATCGAGCGCGATCATCGTCAACAACGACTGGGCGAAAGACCAGAAGAACCAGGATGCGCTGCGCCGCTTTTTGCGCGCCTCGCAGCGTGGCTGGCAATATACGTCGGACCACCGCGACGAGGCGGCGCAAATCTTCCGCAAGTCCGCGCCGGTGTTCACGCAAGAGATCGCGTTGCTCGAAATCGACGGCACGATGACGATCGTGCGCACCGATCGCACCAAGGGCAAAGCGATCGGCTGGTCGGCGCAGGAGGACTGGAAGGACAGCCAAGACCTGCTCGAGAAATTCGCCAAACTCAAGCCGCAGCCGGACGTGAACGCCTATTTCACGAACAGCTACCTGTCCGAGCCGCCTTACCTGCCGCGCAAGTGACGCTGCATCGCGACTAAACAACCACGGGCGAGCCCCCCGCGCGACAATGAGCGAGCCTTATATCCGACTGCGTAACGTCGCCAAGGTGTACGACACAAAGGGCGGCCAGGTCGAAGCATGCGTCGATATCAACCTCGATATCCGCGAGTCGGAGTTTGTCGCGATCGTCGGCCCCAGCGGTTGCGGCAAGACTACGATCATGAAGATGGTCGCCGGCCTGATCCCGCACAGCGCCGGGGCGATCACCGTTGGCGGCCGGAAGGTGGATCGTCCACAGACTGATGTCGGGATCGTATTTCAGGATGCGATCATGCTCGATTGGCGCGACGTGCTCGCGAACGTGATGATCCAGATCGACATTCGCCGCTTGGATCGCGCCAGGTACGAGCCGATCGCGATGAATCTGCTCAAGACCACGGGCCTCGAAGGATTCGAGAAAAAGAAGCCCTACGAGCTCTCCGGCGGCATGCGCCAGCGAGTCTCGATTTGCCGAGCGTTGCTGCACGATCCCACGCTCCTCCTCATGGATGAGCCGTTCGGTGCGCTCGATGCGCTCACCCGCGAACAGATTTCCATGGATATCCAGCGCGTGTGGATGGAAAGGCGCAAGACCGCGCTGCACATCACCCACAGTATTCCGGAGGCGGTGTTGCTGGCCGATCGCGTTGTCGTCATGGGGCCGCGACCCGGACGTATCGTCGAGATCATCGATATCGATCTGCCGCGACCGCGGCGCCTGGACAAGCTGCCGGCCGCATTCAACGACTACGCCGGACGCATTCGCGATATCTTCAAGTCGAAGGGCGTGTTGGCGATGGATTGAAGCGCATCGACGCGCGAAAATAGGGGACAGACCACGTTTTCTGAGAAGGACCGCAGAAAACGTGGTCTGTCCCGAATGGCACTTACTTAAGCGAATCAGGGGACTTACCGTTCGTCCTGAGCCTGTCGAAGGGTGAATGCCGGAGTAGCCGTGAGCAGACGATCGCCCGCCTTCGACAAGCCTGCGTTACCCTTCGACAGGCTCAGGGCGAACGGAGTCTTGGGCAGCGCACGTTAAGTAAGTGCCATTCTGGTCTGTCCCCTATTTTCCCTAATCCAGCTTCGCCCCGGAATCGCGCACCACCTTGCCCCAGCGTGCAATTTCCTCGCGAACATACGCGCTGAATTCCTCCGGCGTATCGATGATCGCATCGACACCTTGCTGCGCGAGTCGATCCCGCATCTCAGGGGTACGAAGCACCCTTGCGATCTCGGCATTCAGTTTTGCGATGATTTCGCGCGGCGTTCCAGCTGGTGCAAAGAAGCCGAGCCAGATCGTAAGGTCGTAGCCCGGAACGCCCGCTTCAGACACGGTAGGTAGATCGGGTACCGCGCTTGATCGCTGCGGCGTGGTCACTGCGAGCCCCTTTACCTTTCCCGCCCGCATCTGTGGCAGCGCCGTTGGCATCGGCTCGATCATCATGGCAATCTGCCCGGCAACAAGGTCGATCATCGCCGGACCGCCGCCCTTGTACGGCACATGCGTCATCTCCACACCGGTGAGGGTTTTCAACAGCTCGGCACCGATGTGCTGCGACCCACCCGATCCACCGGACCCGAAATTGATCGTGCCAGGCTTCGCCCTCATCAGAGCAATGAGTTCGCCCATCGTCGCCGCCGGTACCGAGGGATGCACGAGCACGATGCTCGATACCGCACCGATGCGCCCGACGGCGACGAGATCCTTCGCCTGGTCATAGGGCAGATTCGAATACAAATGGGGCGCCACCGCCGCCGTGGTCGATCCGCTCGAGAGCAAGGTGTAGCCATCGGCCGGCGCCTTGGCCACCGCGGCAGATCCGATGGTGCCGGTCGCGCCACCGCGATTCTCGATGATGACGCTCTGTCCGAGATTCTCGCCGAGCTTTTGTGCGATGACCCGCGCGACAACGTCGTTCAGGCCACCCGGTGGGAACGGCACCACCACGCGTATCGGACGCGAGGGAAAGCTCGTTGGCTGGGCGTATGCATCAACCGAGATCACCAAGGCGAGAACGACCGCATACCAAGCACTCATTTCGGCTCCAAATGAAGGCGGAGGCGACATTGTGACATCGACGGTTTGACATCGACGGTTCCACCAGGGCACGCCCGGTATCACGGCTCGATTGCACATCGTGTTATCCCCGAAGCGGGTCAGCCCGCATCGCAAAGGTACAATCCACGACGCATTCCAGGCCCGACCGAGGAGAATCATGACAGCTTGTCTACGTGCGGCGCGCGCGCTGCTGATTGGCGCGCTTCTTCTGCTGGCGGGGCCCGCCAATGCGCAGCCGTACCCCGCCAAGCCGGTGCGCATCATCATTTCGTTTCCGCCCGGCGGTATCACCGATGTTCTCGCGCGGCAACTTGCCCAGAGAATGCAGGACAACCTCGGTCAGACTTTTATTGTCGACAACCGTCCCGGCGGCAATTTCATTATCGCGGCCGAAGCAGCGGCGAAGGCGCCTCCTGATGGGTACACGTTGTTCATGTTCGTCGACAGCACGTTCACCTTGAACCCACTGCAAAACGCGAAGCTGTCCTATGACCCGATCCGCGATTTCGCGCCTATTTCCCTCGTAGCGCTGCAATCGCTCTTCATCGTCGCGAGTGCGAAAGCGCCCGGTGCCAATTTCCATGAGGTCATTGCCTTCGCCAAGGCGAATCCGGGCAAACTGACGTTCGGTTCATCGGCGCTGGCGCCGCAATTGATCGGCGAGCAGATCAAGGCAAAGTTGGGCATCGACATGGTGCACGTTCCGTTCAAGGGATCGCCGCCGATGCTGCAGGCGCTTCTATCGGGCGATATCGATTTCGCCATTACGACGTTTCTGCCGTACGCGGGTTACACGAAAGACGGCAAACTGCGGGGACTTGCGGTCACCGGAACCGGCAGAGAGCCGCCTTCGCCTGATAGCCCGACCTTGGCCGAACTTGGATTTCCCGAATTCACGTACCGCCTCTGGTATGGGTTGGTGGCGCCGGCGGGGACACCGGGACCGATCGTGGAGAAATTGCATAGCGAAGTCGGCAGATCGCTTGGCGATCCGGACACCAAACATCGGCTCATCACCGCTGGCCTGGAGCCCGCGACGAGCACGCCGGCGCAACTCTCTGCGATGATCAAAGGCGATCTCGAGAAATGGGGTGCGGTCATCAAGGCGGCCGGCATCAAGCTCGCGAACTGAAAACAAACATAGGAAATCAATGAACTTAAAGTCCGTGATTCTTGCTCCGATCCTGGTATTGCTCGCCGGTGTTGCTCTCGGGCAGGACAAGTTTCCGAACAAATCGATTCAACTGGTGGCGCCGCTTGCGGCCGGTACCACCATCGATCTTGTGGCGCGAACCTACGCCGAGCTCCTTGCGCCCCGGTTGGGTCAGTCGGTTGTTGTGCAGAATCGCCCCGGTGCAGGCGGCACGATCGCGGGCCAGTCGGTGGCGAAAGCGGCACCCGACGGCTACACCATTCTGATCGTCAACTCGCAGCACACGATCAATCCGACCCTATACAAATCGCTGCCCTACGACACCTTGACCGAATTTGCCGGCATCGCGCAGATCGGTGAGGCGCCGAGTCTGATCGTCGTCCATCCGAAGCTTGGCGCGCGCACCCTGAAAGAGTTCATCGCGGCGGCCAAGAAGGTCCCAGGACAAATCCACTACGGGTCCGCTGGGATTGGCACCACCACGCATATCGGCGCGGCGTACTTCGCGTCCCGCGCGGGCATCGAGCTGGTCCATGTTCCGTACAAAGGGGGCGAACTGGTCGCCGATATGGTGGCGGGCCGCGTGGAGGCCATGGCCGTACCGGTTGCGTTCTTGCTCCAGCACATCAAGGACGGACGGCTGCTGGCGCTCGGGGTCACGACGCGCGAACCGTTGAAGTCGCCGATTGAAGTGCCGTCGGTCGAAGAAGCCGCCGGTCTGCCGGGCTTCCAGTACGCCACGTACTACGGATTCGTTGCGCCGGCCAAGACGCCGCGCCCGATCATCGAGCAACTGAGCCGGGAAATCCGCCAGGTCACCGCCGATAAGGCGCTCACGGACAAATTCGCTGCGCAGGCGATTTTTCCGCGTGATCTGGGACCGGCCGATTTCGACGCATTCATTCGCGCCGACCTCGAAAGAATCGGGCCGGTCATCAAGGCCATCGGTGCGACGGCCAATTGAGCCTGCATGAACAAACGCCGATCTGTCGCAGGCACGCAATCCGCCGAGGCGACCATGCCGAATCCGCCACCCGTCGCGCGGGGCATTCTTCGAGGCAGTACGATCATCGCCGCCATCAAGGCAAGCGGCATCGAGTTCATCGCCGCGTTGCCTGACATCACGACGGTCGAGGGTCTGCTCAAGCCGATCGCGCGTGATGCGCATTTTCGATTCATCCGCGTATGCAAGGAGGATGAAGGCGTGGGGATCTGCGCGGGCCTCTCGTTTTGCGACAAGCGTGCGTTGCTGCTTATCCAGAGCACGGGCCTTCTCGACTCCATCAATGCGTTGCGCGCCAATGCCGTCGAGTACAGCCTGCCGATCTGCCTGATGGTCGGGCTCATCGGCAAGGAAGTCGACCGAGCGCCACGCGATTCCGCCGACTACGGTGTGCGCATCGTCGAGCCGATTCTCGACGCCATGGGCATCACGCGGCTCCTGATTGAAACCGATGCGGACGTACCGTTGATCGAACCTGCCATTGCGCGCGCGTATCGAGACTCCAAACCGTTGGCGGTGTTGATCGGCCGCCGGCCGGAAGGCGCGGCATGAAGCGCGATCTTTGTTTTCGCGAGCTGGCGCGACATCGGACCGATCAGATCGTCGTCGCTGTCTATCATGCGGCGTTCGATTGGATGCGGATCCAGCCGAATCCATTGAATTTTTTCTCGGTAGGCGCGATGGGGCTCGCGTCGTCGAACGGGCTCGGCCTTGCGATGGGTCGCCCGGACAAACAGGTTATCGTGCTCGACGGCGATGGCAGCTTACTGATGAATTTGGGGAGCCTCGTCACGATCGCGGAGGCCGCGCCGCGGAATCTCGTGCACTTCGTGTGCGAGAACGGAACCTACGAAGCCAATGGCGGCGTGCCGATTCCCCGTCGTGGAGAAGTCAGCTTTGCAGGATTCGCTCGTGCGGCGGGGTATCGGAATGTCCACGAATTCGCGGTCCTACCGGAATTCGCGGCGGCCGTTCCATCATTGCTGTCGGCCGACGGCCCGACCTTCGTGACGCTTCATATCGAGCCGGGCGAAGAGTCGCCCAAGGACTACCCGTTCATCCATGGTGCCGAAACGCGTAAGGTGTTCAAGGCGGCGCTGCAAAGCAGTCTCCGAAAGCGCTGAGCTGCCGGCACGATGAGCGTCAGCCGCGTCGTCGGGAAATCGGTTTCGCGCAAAGAGGACCGGCGGCTTCTTGCGGGGCGCGGCCGCTTCATTGCGGATCTGCAACTGCCCGGTATGGTTCACGTTGCTTTCGCGCGCAGCACTCTTGCGCATGCGTGGATACGCGCCATCGACGTGTCGCGCGCACAAGCCTTGCATGGTGTGCTGGTCGTATTGGTTGCGCGAGACATCGGTTTGGATGCGGTACCGGGGATGCAGAATCGACCGCCGTTGTCGTGGCGCGATGCGATCGAGCACGACTTCAATATTCCCGATACGCCGCTGATGGCCGCGGACAAGGTGCGCTATGTCGGCGAGGCCTTTGCGATCGTGGTCGCCGAAAGTCGCCTGATCGCAGACGATGCCGTTGAACGGATCGATGTGGCGCTCGAGGCGCTACCCGTGGTGGGCGGCATTGACGACGCCATGAGTTCGGACGTCGCGGCAATTCATGATGGGCACACGAGCAACATCGTCGCGCAATTCCGGGTGCGAAAGGGCAACGCATCTGCCGAGGAACTGCGTGGCCTGCGGCGGATTCGTCGGCGCTTGACCAATCATCGTATCCTCGCGGCACCCATTGAATGCCGTGGTGTCGTCGCCGACTACGACGACAGCCAGGACAGCATGATGGTCTGGTCCGCGACGCAGGTCGTACATTGGGTGCGGCGCGAAGTCGCGAAGCAGCTCAAGCTCCCGGAGGGGCGCGTGCGTTGCGCCGCGCGGGATGTCGGCGGCGGTTTTGGTGTGAAGGGGCATGTCTATCCGGAGGACGTCCTCATTCCCTGGCTCGCGCGGCGCATTGGGCGGCCGGTTGCCTGGATCGAAGATCGCCGCGAAAACCTGCTGGGCTCCACGCACGCCCGGGACGATGTGCATGATGCGGAAATCGTTTTCGATGACGAGGGACGCATCCACGCGCTGATCGACGATTTCATCAAAGACTCCGGTGCCTACACGCCGGTTGGGATCGGCGCGCCATCAAATACGATCAGCCATCTGTGCGGGCAGTACCACATTCCCAATCTTGATCTGCGCGCGCGCGTGGTGGCGACGAACAAGGCACCGAATGCGCCTTACCGCGGCTCGGGGCGACCCGAGGGCACGTTCGTGATGGAACGCCTCATCGACCTCGTTGCGCGCGAGCTTGGACTCGAAGCGGCGACGGTGCGCATGCGCAACATGATCCAGCCGGAGCAAATGCCTTATAGCGTTGGAATTCCCTATCGGGATGGCGTACCGATTACCTACGACGGCGGCGACTATCCGGCCTTGATGCGATTGGCGATCGACGCAATCGGCGGATTGGCTGCGTTCCGTACAGCGCAGCGCCAAGCCCGCGACGAAGGGCGTTACTTGGGGCTGGGCTTCGGCTGCTATGTGGAAGGCACCGGCGCCGGGCCGTTCGAAGGTGCCATGGTGCGGATCGATCCGTCCGGCAGCATCATTGTCGCCACCGGTGCGTGCTCGCAAGGGCAGGGACACGAGACGATATTCGCGCAGGTCGCAGCGGATGAATGGGGCGTGCGCCCAGAGGACGTCACGATTCTGCTTGCGGACACCGCGACGATCGCCAATGGCTACGGCACGATCGCCAGCCGCAGTGCGGTGAATTCATCGGGCGCGATCCTGGCCGCGAGCAAGGTCTTGCGCCGGAAGGTGCTCGAGATCGGTGGCTTCCTGCTGGAGTGCGATGTGCGCGATCTCGAATTGCGTGATGGGGCGGTGGTGCTGAAAGGCGCTTCGCAGCATCGACGCACGCTCAGTGAGATTGCACGTGCCGCGCAGCCGGGCGGGCAACGTCCTCCTGGAATGTCGATCGGGCTCGAAGTCACCGAAAACTTCGAGCCCCCGACC
>JBJXGX010000040.1:0-49916 GCA_046160305.1 Burkholderiales bacterium | reverse complement strand
TCGAGCCCCGCGCCATCAAACGCCGACCAAGACCCTTCCCAATGCTTATGAAACCACGCCTCATCGCACAAGCGCATGTTCGCAAACACGGTCATCCGCAAAAGCTTAAGTAAGCGCCATTCGGGTCAGAGCGATGTTTCCTTGAACGGAGGCATTGAAAGCGTCTGTTGAAGCAAGCCCGATTGGAATGGGAGAGGTCGGTGGCAAGGCGAGGAACACTGCAACACTGCAAGTGGCAGGGGTTTCGCAACACGTGATTCAGCGCGGCAACGCGCTTGCGGCATGCTTTTTCACCGAGGCGGACTACTTGGTCTGTCTTCAATGTTGGCTCGCGAGCGTATGTAAAACCTACGGTGTGGCGCTCCACGCGTATTGCGTGATGACCAATCATGTGCGTCTACTGCTTACACCGGCGTGGGTCGGCGCGCTGGCGAAGGTGATGCAGACCCTCGGTCGTCACGACGTGAATGATGTGAGCCGGGCGTACGGAAGAAGCGAAACCCTTGGGAAGGGCGCTACAAGTCGAGTCTGGTCGAGAGCGAAGGCTTCCTACTGACGGTGTATCGGTACACCGAACAGAACCCGGTGCGAGCGCGGATGGTGGCAAGCTCAGAAGACTATCGATGGTCGAACGCGCAGGGGCATGTGGGCGGTGAGCGCGATGAACGACTTAGTGCGCGGTACCCGCACGGCCGTCATGAACCCAGCCCAGCACATGATCGCGGTTGGTAGCGAGGGATTGGATCTGCTTGGAACCGACTTGCACTCGAAACGAACAAAACGGGACGCTACACTTATCGAAGACTATCGAAGCCGATGGCCGACGCTACCCAACTGGTGACGCTTTGACGATTCAGGCATTGCCCTTGACGCGTTATCCATTGGCTCCTGCGGGCGATGTCTCAGATCCGCCGCGGCGACCGGAGCAGGTGTCGCTTGAGTTGAGCGACGTCCCGCGTAACCGCGCGGGCGGCCCGCTCCTGCATGCGTCGGTACGCGTTGAGGACCTGCGTCCCCAGCGGTGTGAGGGCAGCGCCGCCGCCGGTTTTCCCGCCCTTGGCGGCGGCCACCAGGGGCGTCCGAAAGCATGCGTTCATTGTGTCAACCAGCACCCACGCCCGTTTGTAGCTCATCCCAAGCCGGCGGCCGGCGGCGGCGATCGAGCCCGTGGCGTCGATCCCTTCGAGCAAATCGGCCTTTCCGGGTCCAAGGGCAACCGCCGGACCGAGATGGATGCGCAGATGCAATTGCGCCAGCAGGGCCCGGCTCGACGGGCGCGGTGACTTGGCAGGCGAGGCGGAACGGGTCGGATGAGGCATTCGATGGAAAGGTGAACGATCGCGTGCCGATCGGGTCGGATATGCTACAGGGTGCGCTGCCGGCGGCGAATCCGTCGCAACGCAAGCTGCACCGCTCCACGAGGGGGCATCGCCAGTGTGAACTGCCGATTGACCCTGCGCGGTGGGCTCGATAGAATTCCCGACTAATTCCGTAGGATTTCAAGTGAGGTTTGCAATGGATGTCCAGAAGACCATTCACGAGCAGGTGAGCTCCAACCGCGTCGTGCTCTACATGAAAGGCACGCCGCAATTTCCGCAGTGTGGTTTCAGTGCGATGGCGATCAAGGTGCTCGAAGCGTGCGGCGTCGATGCACCCTTTACCGTCAATGTGCTCGAAGAGCCCGAGATTCGCCAAGGCGTCAAAACGTACGCGAGTTGGCCGACCGTTCCGCAGCTCTATGTGAATGGCGAATTCGTCGGCGGGTCAGACATCATGCGCGAGATGTACGAATCCGGCGAATTGAAGAAATTGCTGGAAGCGGTCCCCGCTTCACGCTAGCCGATAAAGCGCGCGAACGCCTCGACCGGCGCGCGCTCCGTCTTGAACTGATTCTCGATGCTCTGCGGGTCGGCGTAGCCAAGCGCCATCCCGCAGACCAGTTGTTCGTGCTCGGTCATGCCGACATGCCGCGCGACGATTTGGTGAAAGCGACACCACGCCTGCTGCGGACAGGTATCGAGGCCGCGTCCGCGCGCCGCCACCATGATGTTCTGAATGAACATGCCGTAGTCGAGCCAGCTTCCTTGCTCCAGGCGGCGGTCGATCGAGAACATCAGCCCGACCGGTGCATCGAATAATCGGAAATTGCGCCCGCTCTGCGCATGCGATTTGTCGAAGTCGCCTTTGCCGATGGCAAGCAAGTTGTAGAGGGACCAGCCAAGCTGCCGCCGGCGACCGATGTAAGGCTCGAACCAGTTGCGCGGGTAGTACTCGTAGTCCGCACGATGTTGCGGTTCGGTGGCCCCGCGCTCCGCGTCGTGCGCAGCCAAGGCATCGGCGACGAGTGATTCGCGCGCGGCACCGGTCAGTACGTACACCCGCCATGGTTGAATGTTCGAGCCCGATGGTGCGCGGCTCGCGGCCGCGAGGATCGCCTCAATCGTCGCGCGCGGTATCGGTGTCGGCAGAAAGCGGCGAACCGAGCGGCGCGAAATGATCGCCTCGTCCACCGCCTCCGGGTGCAGGGACGGCGTCATTTCAATGCAGTGCGCGCGCGTGCGACCTGGGCGAGCACCTGCGCGGCAGCGGTGCCGCCGCGATGGTCACGGCTCGATACCGAGCCCGCGGGGCTCAGCACGGTGTAGGCGTCTTCCGCGATGACCGGTGAGAACGCACGTAACGCGTCGATCGTCAGATCTTCAAGACGACTCCCGCGCGATTCGGCGGCACGCACCGCGCGGGCCACGATCTCGTGGGCATCGCGGAACGCAACGCCGCGCTTCACCAGGTAATCGGCCAGATCGGTCGCGGTAGCGAACCCTTCGTCGAGTGCATTGCGCATCGCGTCGGGATTCGCTTCCATTCCGGCGATCATCTCGCCGAAGATCGCGAGCGTGTCGACCAACGTATCGACCGTGTCGAAGAGGGGCTCCTTGTCTTCCTGATTGTCCTTGTTGTAGGCGAGGGGCTGGCCTTTCATCAGTATGAGCAATCCGACCAGATGACCCACGACGCGTCCCGTCTTGCCCCGCGCGAGTTCCGGCACGTCCGGGTTCTTCTTTTGCGGCATGATCGACGAGCCGGTGCAAAAGCGGTCGGGCAGGCGAATGAACGCGAAGCGCGGGTTCATCCAGAGGATGAGCTCTTCCGACAGGCGCGACAGATGCATCATGGTGATCGAGGCCGCCGCGCAGAATTCGATCGCGAAATCACGATCCGACACCGCATCGAGCGAGTTCTCGCACACGTCGTCGAACGCCAACGCGCGGGCAACGTCTTCCCGATCGATCGCAAACGAGGTGCCGGCCAGCGCGGCCGCGCCAAGCGGCAGGCGGTTCATGCGCCGGCGGCAATCGGCGAATCGCCCCGCGTCGCGCACGAGCATTTCGTAGTACGCCATCAGGTGATGACCGAAGGTGACGGGCTGCGCAACCTGCAAGTGCGTGAATCCGGGCATCAGGGTCGCCGCATAGCGCTCCGCCTGATCGACCAGCGCGCGTTGCAGGTTGCGAACGAGGGTGCCGATCTCATCCGCAGCCCCGCGCAGAAAGAGGCGGATGTCGGTGGCCACCTGGTCATTGCGCGAACGCGCGGTGTGCAGGCGCTTGCCGGCGTCCCCGACCAGCGCGGTCAGTCGCCGCTCGACATTCAGATGGACGTCTTCGGCGTCGAGCGACCATGCGAACGTCCCGGCCTCGATCTCCATGCGGATCGTTGCCATCCCGGCTTCGATTTGGCGCAGATCCTCGCCCGACAATATGGCCGCCTTGCAGAGCATCCGCGCATGCGCGAGCGAGGCTTCGATGTCGACATGCGCAAGGCGTCGATCGAAACCGACCGACGCGGTGTAGCGTTTGACCCGATCGGCTACCGGTTCGGCGAATCGGCCCGACCATGTGCCGTCTGTGTGAGGGTTTTCCGGGGGAAGGGCCATGACGCCTTGATATGGGGGGGACTCGGGCAGACAATGCAAACTGCGAACGTATCTTCGAAGGGCCGCAGGCCCGCCGGCACAATGGCTCGAGGGCCCGTATCGCAGGCCGTCGAGGCACACAAGACGCGCTTCGGTATGCTTGCGGATTCCGCTTCGCGGACGAAGCTTGCCGCCGTCGAGGTTGTGATGCTTCGAACCGCGGATTCTAGCGCTAATCTCACCCCTACCCGACGGCGAATGGACTCCGAAACCGGCGTGCCGAGCGACGTGCTCCCTGATTTCCGCAGCACCGGGGTGATCGGGCGCGTCCTCGTCATCGTCAATGTGGCGATGCTGTTCGCGGTCGCGGTCACCAGTCAAACCGACGCGGAACTCGTGCCGATGGCACTTGCCAAGGCGGCGATCGTCGAGCCGATCCTGTTCGCCAGCCTGATCGCGCTCTACATCGGTCACGCCAAGCTTGCGCCGCTCCGCTATGAATTCGCGGTGGTGTTGATCACGCTGTTCGTGATGCTGGTGACCGCATTCGTGTTCGGCCTTGTCTCGACATTCGACGCCGGCGCCACACGATTCGCGTTCGCCCGCGCGCTCGCGTTCGCCGCGCTCGGGGTGCTGTTCATGCTTGAATATTTTCGCATGCGAAGCCGCGCGTTGTCCCCGGCGCTCGTCGAAGCCCGGTTGCAGGCGCTGCAGGCGAGGATCCGGCCCCACTTTCTGTTCAATTCGATCAACGCGGTGTTGTCGCTGATCCGCACCGATCCGCGGCGTGCGGAGGCGGTGATCGAGGATCTCGCCGATCTGTTCCGCACCCTGATGGCCGACAGCAGACAATTGGTGACCCTTGAGGACGAAATCCGGCTGGTACGCGGGTATCTCGACATCGAGCAATTGCGCCTGGGCGATCGCCTCGTCATACACTGGCGCATCGACGGTGCACCGAAACATGCGCTCGTGCCGCCGTTGTTCCTGCAGCCCCTGGTCGAAAACGCGGTCTATCACGGGGTTGAACCCGGCAAGGGGCCCGGAATCATCGAGATCGATATCGTTCGGCGCGACGATCGGCTGGCGATGCGGCTCGCGAACCCCTATCATCCCCAACATCAACACCGCCAAGGCAATCGCATCGCCCTTGCCAATATCAAGGAAAGACTGGCATTGCATTTCGATGCGGAAGCTACGCTCACCAGTGGAACAGTCGGCGATCGGTATGAGATCCATGTGGATCTGCCGTATCGGCGATCCCGGAAGGAGGTAAAAGAAGGATGACGACAAGCTCGAGTCGCGTTCCGATCCGCGTATTCATCATCGATGATGAAACCCCTGCCCGCGCCCGTTTGAAAGAGGTGCTGGGCGACCTGTCGATGGACCTCGCGACCACGGTCGTGGGCGAGGCGGCAAATGGTCAAGAAGCCTTGATAATGCTCGCCACGACGCCGGCCGATGTGGCGCTGGTCGATGTCCATATGCCTGAAATGAACGGCCTTGAGTTCGCGCGGCATGCGATGCAGTTGGAGCGTCCGCCGGCCGTGATCTTCACCACCGCGCACGACCAATACGCGGTCGCGGCGTTCGAACTGAACGCGCTCGACTACCTGTTGAAACCGGTGCGCGCCGTGCGTTTGCGGTCCGCCCTGCAGAAGGCGGCAACCTCGGGTCCGGCGCAGCGCGAGCAATTCGAGCGGGCGTCCTCCAATACGCCGCGGCACTACCTTTCGGTGTCGGAGCGCGGCCGCATTACGCTCGTGCCGATCATGGATATCGTGTTCCTGCGCGCCGAGCTCAAATATGTGACGGTGCGGACCAAGGAGCGCGAATTCCTGGTCGAAGAATCACTCACGCAGCTCGAGCAGGAATTCGGCGGCGTGTTCGTGCGGATACATCGGTCCTGCCTGGTGGCGCGCCGGTTGATCAAGGGCTTCGAGCGGGCCACCGATCCGGATGGCGAGAGCGCCGGTTGGGCGGTGATGCTGCATGGCGTCGAGGACCGCTTGCCGGTCAGCCGGCGTCAATGGTCAGCGGTGAAGAGCCTCGTGACCGCTTAGGAATCTGCGCGGCAGACCGCGCAGCTTCCTGATGGCAGACGCCAAGAGGCGATCGCGGTCCGGCCGTGGTTATCGATCTTTCGGTTGTCGATCCTGAGGTTATCGATCCTTCGTGATCCGCTTGGCCGCGGCTGCCAGCCGCTCTTCCAAGTAAGCGCCATAGAAATCGTCGCTCGACATTCCGACGAGCGGTTCGGCGAGCTGTTCGCCCGCTGGCCCGTAGATCACGAGAGTCGGAACGAGTCGCACCCGTTCTGCGCGGGCGAATGAACGATGATTCGTCGCGCGACCCGCGAAATCAATGAGCGGCAATGTCACCTCGGGATCGATCTCGACGATCGCCATCGCCGCCGCCGGATTGCGGCTGAGCGGCGCAAGATAATTGCGCCTTACCTTCGCGCACCAAGGACAGGAAGCGGTCCCGTACAAGACGACCAGGACCTTGCCTTGCGCGGCCGCCGCACGCGCTTCCAGCGCCAGATCGCTTGCGTAGCGAAGCTCCCCCGCGGAGGCCGCACCCATCGCGAGGATCGCGACCAAGGCCGCGCCAAGCACCATGCGCCTCGCGTTGGGCAGGATACGCGCGGCGCCGATGGCGTGATCGCGTGCTAGAATTTTTCGTCTCCGCCTATGCATGCATGCCACCGCACCCGTCGCAATAACGCGATCCGTGCTCCGGACGCGCGTCCTTGACCGATCGCTCATCGAGTCCATCGCGACTCATCATCGCTACGCGACAAAGCCGCCTCGCCTTGTGGCAGGCCGAGCATGTCAGGGCACTCTTGCGGGCATTATATCCAGCCTGTGACGTCCAACTGCTGCCACTGTCGACGCGCGGTGACGAAGTGCTTGACCGCTCCCTGTCCAAGATCGGCGGCAAAGGACTCTTCGTGAAGGAGCTTGAAATCGCCATGGGGCGCGGGCGCGCGGACCTCGCGGTGCATTCAGCCAAGGACGTCCCCATGACGCTGCCCGACGGATTCGCGATCGCGGCGATTCCTCCGCGCGAGGACCCACGGGATGCTTTCGTGTCGAACCGGTACCCATCCTTCGAGGCGATGCCTGATGGTGCGTTGATCGGCACCTCGAGCCTGCGACGTGAAGCGCAACTGCGCGAGCGCTTTCCGCATCTGCGATTCGCGGCGTTGCGCGGGAATCTGGACACGCGTCTGGCCAAACTCGACGCCGGTGCCTGCGATGCGGCGGTGCTCGCCGTGGCAGGGCTCACGCGGCTGGGTCTGGCAAGCCGGGTTCGCGCGGCAATGTCGATCGAGGCGAGCCTCCCCGCCCCGGGACAAGGTGCGCTGGCAATCGAGGTCTCCACCACCGATCCCGATATCGCGCGTTGGATCAGTCGGCTTGACGACGAGGACAGCGCGCTTTGCGTGCGTGCCGAGCGTGCAGTGAGCCGCGGCCTCGGCGGGAGCTGCCAGATCCCGCTTGGTGCCCACGCGACGCGCGACGGTGATCGCTTGCGGATCGTTGGTCTGGTCGCCGCCCCGGACGGCAAGCAGGTCGTTCGCGCAGCGCGTGAGGGCATGGCATCCGAGCCGGAAATGCTGGGAGAAGCCCTTGCCGACGATTTGCGCGAACGCGGCGCGAAGGCGATTCTCGATGCGCTAGGAATCCGCGCTGAAGACCGCCCGGATTCCTGACATGCTTGGCGGTCGCGGCATTCTCGTTACCCGGCCGCGCGCCCAGGCAGCGGGGCTGCTGGACCTGATCCGGGCAGAGGGCGGCGATCCCGTCCTTTTTCCCACCATCGCCATCACACCGGTTGACGATGTTGCACGCGCCACCGCCTTGCTCGCGCGTCTCGCGGATTTCGATCACGTGATCTTCGTGAGCGCCAACGCAGTGACCTTCGGCCTCGCGCTTGCACCGTCCGGATGGCCGCATGGGGTCGATGCGATCGCAGTCGGTCCGGCCACCGCGAAGGCGCTCGCGACGGCGAGCATTCCTCGCGTGTTGATGCCCGGCGAGCGCTTCGACAGCGAAGGCGTATTGGACATGGCGGTCCTGCGCCACCCGGTTGGCAAACGCGTGATGATCGTGCGGGGCGTGGGCGGGCGCGACGTGCTTGCGTGCACGCTTGCCGAGCGTGGCGCCCTGGTGGAAATCGCCGAGGTCTATGCGCGCGCCGATCCCTGCGGCGACTCGGGCGCGCTGGTCGAACGATGGCGCGCCGGGCGGATCCACGCCGTGATCTGTACCGCGAGCGAAGCCGTTCGAAATCTGCACGGATCGCTTGCCGGAAATGCCGACTTGCTCGCGCGAACGCCGATGTTCGTCCCGCACGGGCGCATCGCGCTCGCGGCACGGGCGCTGCATCTGACGGACGTGATCGAAACGGCGACCGGCGATCAGGCGATCGTGCGGGCGATCGACGCCTTTTTTGCTAAAGTAGAAGGCTGAATTTTTGACCAGTCCGGCTATCTGCGGATGGACTGCGCAGATTCCTGGATCGTGCAGATTCCCTTAGGTTCCCCTTCCCCCGAGCAACATACGATGTCCGAGTCAGAACGAGAAGCCGCCGCATCCCCCGCTGCGGCGCCTCGCCAGCCGTCTTCCTATACCCAGCCGCTGGCGCTCGCGGTGGGTGGGGTCGTCGTGCTCGTGGTGCTCGTCTGGTACACCACGAATGGCGAGCTTAATCGCATTCGCGATGACGTTGCGCGCCGCGTGCAGATGGCCGAACTCGAAGTTCGGGACAATCGCCTCGTGTCCAAGGAAGCCCAAGACGCGGTGCGCGATTCGCAGTCACGCCTCGCCGTGCTGGAAGGCAAGATCACCGACTCGCAGAATCACCAGGTGGCCCTCGAGCAGCTCTATCAGGAACTCGCGCGTGGCCGCGACGAATGGATACTCACGGAAATCGAGCAGACCATCGCGCTTGCCTCGCAGCAACTGCAGCTCGCGGGAAACGTCCAGGGCGCGCTCGTTGCGTTGCAGGCGGCCGATGCCCGCTTGGCGCGTTCGGATCGGCCGCAGTTCATTCCGCTGCGCAAGGTGATCAATCGGGACATCGATCGGCTGAAAGCGCTCCCTTCCGTCGATCTGCCCGGACTCACATTGCGGCTCGATGAGGTGACGAGCAGTATCGATGAGCTCGCGCTGCTCGCTGATGGTCGTCCGCAACCCACGGCCGAGGAGCGACCGGCAGACGAGAGCCTGTGGGCGCGAATATCCGGGGTGGTCTGGAGCGAGGTGAAGCAGTTGATCCGCGTACAGCGCCTCGATGACTCCGACCAGGGCCTTCTCACACCCGAGCAAAGCTACTTCCTTCGCGAGAATCTCAAGCTTCGGCTGATGCATGCACGGCTTGCCTTGATGCAGCGAAACGATACGGTCTTCCGTGCGGATCTCAAGATCGCGGCGGGTTGGGTGAACCGCTATTTCGATGTCCGGCAGAAACGCGTGAGCAGTACGCTCGCGACGGTCGACCAGCTCGCCACGACCACGCTCAACATCGACCTCCCGACGCTTGCCGAGAGTCTTGGCGCGATCCGCAACTTCAAGGTCAGCGTGGATAAGCGGGGCTAGGAATCTGCGCGGCAGAGCGCGCAGATTCCTGATCGAAGACGCTACGTGCCTTTATTACCGCGAATGCCCTAAACAATAACCGTGAAAAGGACCAAATTTTGTTTGTAAAGCGTCGTTCGGCTGAAAAGTTGCGTCTTCCCAGAGGAGTGTGCGCGCTCTTCCGCGCAGACTCCTAGGCGGAAATCATGCGCGGACTCGTCTGGTTTCTCGTCGTCGCCGCGCTCGCGGTCGCGCTCGCGTTGCTCGCGCGCATGAACGAGGGCTATGTGCTGATCGTCGCACCGCCATGGCGAATCGAGGTTTCACTCGCGTTGGCGCTGATACTGTTGGTGGCCCTGTTTGCGCTGGTGTACTCGGCGCTGCGATTGGTCATGCATACCTTGCGCCTGCCGTCCTATGTCGCGGCGTTTCGGCGGCGCCAGCGTAGTACCCGCGCGCATGTGGCGTTGCGCGCCGCGTGGCAGGCCTATCTGGAAGGGCGCTATGGGCGTGCGCACAAGATGGCAGCGCGTGCCTACGAGTTGGATGAGTCACCCGGCATCGCCGCCCTGATCGCGGCCCGCTCGGCGCATTTCATGCGCGACGCCATCCAGCGTGACGCGTGGCTCGCTCGCGCGGAAGGCGTGGTCGGCGATTCGCGCCATGCGCGGCTCGCGACGCAAGCCGAGCTGCTGCTCGATGAGCGACGCTTCGAGGAAGCGCGCGCGATTCTGCATGAGCTGCAAGGGTCCGGTCCGCGCCATGTCTCGACATTGCGCATGTTGTTGCGGGCCGAGCAAGGGCTCCAGAATTGGGACGAGGTCTTGCGCATTGTCCGGACGCTCGAGAAACGCGGCGTTCTCACCGGCGAGTCCGCGCGACAGCTCTCGCTTACCGCGACCGTCGAGAATCTTCGCAAGAAATCGCTCGATGCGGACAGCATCCGCCACTTCTGGCGAGGCGTCGAAGACGACGAGAAGTTCGAGCCGCGGGTCGCGCTGACCGCGGCGCGCCTGTTCATGCGGCTCGGCGACTGTCGGACCGCGCATGTCATTCTCGGCGATGCGATCGAGCATCAATGGAACGACGAGCTGGTGCTCGCCTACGGTGAATGCCTCGATACCGATGCGCTGGAGCGGATCGAGCTTGCCGAACGATGGCTGGAGCGCCATCCACGGGATGCACATCTGCTCCTCACGCTGGGCCGGCTGTGCGTGCAGCGGGAGCTATGGGGCAAGGCCCAAAGCTACTTTGAAGCGAGCCTTTCGCAGGACGAATCGAAGACCGCGCACATCGAGCTTGCGCGGCTGTTGGAGCGTATCGGCAAGCAATCAGACGCGCACCAGCACTATCGTGCCGCGACCAATCCGGGGCTGCCGGCGTAAAACGGAACTTGTCGTGTTGAAGCATCCAGTGCGTCAGAAATTCACCACGGAGGTAACGGAGGTACACGGAGGAAACACGAACGGGCCGGTCCATGCGCTCACGATCACTCTGGATGAGAAATTCCTTCCTCCTCCATTTCCTCCTTCTTCCCCTCCGAATCCTCCGTGTCGATTTTTTGAGCGCGTTAGCGAACTAGTCCTTAGGCGTGGCCCAAGGTTCAAACCCAATCGCGCGGTCGCAGAAATTCGGAATAGAGCGCGGCCTCTGCTGACCCCGGTTCGGGCTGCCAGTTGTAGCGCCAGCGCACGAGAGGTGGCATCGACATCAGAATCGATTCGGTGCGACCGCCCGATTGCAGCCCGAACAGCGTGCCGCGATCGAACACGAGATTGAATTCCACATAGCGCCCGCGCCGATAGAGCTGGAACTCCCGTTCGCGTTCGGCGAACGCAGAGGACCGGCGCCGCGCGATGATCGGTGCATACGCCGCAAGGAACGCATCGCCTACCGCCCGCGTGATTGCGAGGCAGCGTTCGAACCCGCCCTCGACCAGATCATCGAAGAAAACGCCGCCGATGCCGCGCGGCTCGTTGCGATGCTTGAGGAAAAAATAGTGGTCGCACCACGCCTTGAATCGTGGATACAGCAACGGATCGATCGGATCGAGCGCGCTCTTGCACGTCCCATGGAAATGGCGCGCGTCCTCCTCGAAACCATAGTACGGCGTGAGATCCATGCCGCCGCCGAACCACCAGTGCCGTGCGCCGGCTGCATCCGGGGTTGTGGCAAAGCAGCGCACATTGAGATGGACCGTCGGACAGTACGGATTGCGCGGATGGAGCACCAGGGAGACGCCCATTGCTTCGAAGCCGCGGCCCGCCAATTCCGGTCGGGCTACGCTCGCCGACGGCGGCAGCCGGTCGCCCTGTACGTCAGAGAAATTCACCCCGCCGCGCTCGAAGACGTTGCCGTCTTCGATGACAAATCCCGTGCCGCGTCCCTTGAGGGGCGAGGCGGTCGCGCTCGCTGCCTCGTCACGGGCCCACGCGTCGCGCTGAAACGGTGTGCCATCGATCGTCTCGAGCGCGGCAACAATGCGCGTTTGCAGCTCGGTCAAATAGGAACGGACCGCGTCGATGTTCACGGCATCAACGGTGTATCGCGTGATGCCCGATGTCCGAGCGATATTGCATGCCGTCGAACCGGATGGATTCGATCGCCTGATACGCGCGCTTCTGCGCCGCACGGACGCTCTCACCCAGCGCGGTGACGCAAAGTACGCGGCCGCCGCTGGTAACGAGCCGCCCGCCGACCTCTGATGTGCCGGCATGAAACACCTGCAAGTCCAGGGCGGACGCGGGCAACCCGCTGATCGAATCGCCATGACGCGGTGCATCCGGATAGCCGCCGGCCGCGAGCACGACGCCAAGCGCTGGCCGCCGATCCCATTGCACCTCGCTGTGATCGAGCCGCATATCGATCCCGTGTTCGATAAGCTCGGCGAGATCGGACTTGAGCCGCATCATGATCGGCTGGGTCTCCGGGTCGCCCAGCCGGCAATTGAATTCGAGCACGCGTGCATGCCCGCTCGGATCGATCATCAGTCCGGCATAGAGGAATCCCGAATACGGAATACCCTCGGCCGCCATACCCTGCATGGTCGGCAGGATGATCTCGCGATGGACCCGCGCATGCACGCTTGGCGTGACGACCGGGGCGGGCGAGTAGGCGCCCATGCCGCCCGTGTTCGGACCGTGATCGCCGTCGTGCAATCGTTTATGGTCCTGGCTGGTCGCAAGCGCGAGCACGTTCTTGCCGTCGGCCATGACAATGAAGCTCGCTTCTTCGCCGGCGAGAAATTCTTCGATGACGACGCGCGCACCGGCTTCGCCCATCGCGTGATCGACAAGGAAGCGATCGACCGCTTCATGCGCCTCGGCCGTGTTGGTGGCGACCACGACGCCCTTGCCGGCCGCGAGGCCGTCTGCCTTGACGACGATCGGTGCGCCGTTGTCATCGATGTAGCGGTGTGCCGGGGCCGGATCCGAGAAGGTCGCATACCGACCGGTCGGTATGCCGTGCCGAACAAGGAATTGCTTTGCGAAGTCCTTCGAGCTTTCGAGTCGCGCGGCGGCCTGCGTGGGACCGAAGATGCGAAGCCCCCGCTCCCGAAAACGATCGACGATGCCGGCCGCGAGCGGTGCCTCGGGCCCCACGACGGTGAATCCGATCCCCTCTCGTTCCGCAAACGCGATGAGGGTCTCGATGTCGGTGATCGGTACATTGACCACATGTGATTCCGCGATCGTGCCGGCGTTGCCGGGCGCGACGAACACCTTCTGCACGCGCGCGCTTTGCGCGAGCTTCCACGCCAATGCGTGTTCGCGCCCGCCCGCGCCGATCACCAGGGCCTTCATGCGATGGTCAGTGCCTGAAATGGCGGACTCCGGTGAATACCATCGCGATCCCGTGTTCGTTCGCGGCGGCGATCACTTCGTCGTCGCGGACACTTCCACCGGGCTGGATGACGGCTTTTGCCCCAGACTGGGCGAGCACATCGAGGCCATCGCGAAACGGGAAGAAGGCATCGGAAGCCACGGCAGCGCCCTGCAATGAGAGTCCGGCGTTACCGGCCTTCTGGGCCGCGATGCGCGTGCTGTCGACGCGGCTCATCTGTCCTGCGCCGACGCCAAGTGTCCGGCCGCCGGCGCAGAAAACGATCGCATTCGATTTGACGAACTTCGCGACACGCCACGCAAACAGCAGATCCGCTTCTTCGGCCGGTGTGGGCGCACGTTGCGTGACGACGCGCAAATCGGTTGGGCCGACATTGCGCGCATCGGCGGTTTGCATGAGCAGCCCGCCGCCGACGCGTTTGAAATCGAATCCGGCAATGCCATGATGCAACGGCACTTCGAGCACCCGGATGTTCTGCTTCGCGGCGAGGACTTCCAGTGCGCCGGCATCGAATGCGGGGGCAATGAGGACTTCGACGAATTGCTTCGAGATCGCACGCGCGGCCGGCGCGTCCACCGGCCCATTGAACGCGATGATGCCGCCGAACGCGGAAGTCGGGTCGGTCGCGAATGCGGCGGCATAGGCATCCTCCAGGCGCTTCGATTCCGCGACACCGCACGGATTGGCGTGCTTCACGATGACACATGCGGGTGCGCCGAAGCTCTTTACGCATTCCCAGGCGGCGTCCGCGTCGGCGATATTGTTGTACGAAAGCGCCTTGCCCTGCAATTGCCGATAGCGCACGAGCGTGCCGGAGCGAGGCAGCGCATCGCGGTAGAGCGCCGCGCGTTGATGCGGATTCTCGCCGTAGCGCAGATCCTGCATCTTGACGAGTTGCAGGTTGAGCGTATCGGGAAATTCGGCGCGCACGGCGGCATTCCCCAATGCAGTGTCTGCATTCCCCGATGCGGCGTCTGCATTCATCAATACAGCGCCTGCGTTCCCCAGTGCGCTCAGGTAATTGCTGATCGCGCCATCGAAGGCCGCGGTATGGTCGAACGCTTTGCGTGCCAGCCGGAAGCGCGTCGGCAGACCTAACGCGCCGTCGTTCGCCCGGAGTTCTTCGAGCATGGCGTCGTATTCGCCGGGGTCGGTCACCACCGCGACCCCTGCATAATTCTTTGCCGCGCCGCGCACCATGGTCGGTCCGCCGATATCGATGTTCTCGATCGCCTCATCCAGGGTGCAACCCGGCCGCTCGATGGTCTGTCCGAACGGATAGAGATTCACGACCACCAGATCGATCGGCTCGGCGCCGGCTTCCTTGAGCGCCGACATGTGTTCGGATGCATCGCGTCGCGCGAGGATGCCGGCGTGGATCTTCGGGTGGAGCGTCTTCACGCGGCCATCGAGCATTTCCGGATAGCCGGTGTAGTCCGCCACCTCCGTGACCGGAATATTTTCTCCGGCCAGGAGCTTCGCCGTGCCGCCGGTGGAAAGAATCGCAATGCCCATGCCATGCAAAGCGCGGGCAAGCGGTATCAACCCGGTCTTGTTCGACACGCTGATCAGTGCCTGCCGGATCTTGATGCGCATTCGAAACGTCCGCGGCCGCCTATAGCTTGATCTGATACTGCTGCATCTTTTTGCGCAAGGTTCCGCGATTGATGCCAAGCATCTCGGCGGCGATCGACTGATTGCCCTCGGCTTGGTTCAGCACGATCTCGAGCAGCGGCTTCTCGACGTTGCCCAACACCATTTCATAGATGGCGCATGGCTTGCCGCCGTCCAGGTCCTTGAAATAACGTTCCAGCGATCGGCGCACGCAGTCGCCGATTTCATTTTGCGTCGCATGTCTCATGCTGCAAGCCTCTCCTCCTTGTGGCACAGGCGCATGGAATCCTGCCCGGGATTCCGCTCGTATTCCCCAAAGAACTCTGCGATCGCCTGATGCTGCTCCTCGCAACTTTCCAGGCGGTTGAAACGCTCTCTGAACGTTTCAGTTCCCCGTAATAACGCCTTTGTGTACCAAGCGATGTGTTTCCTGGCGATTCGCACGCCCGGCCCCCGCCCGTAGAACTCGTGTAGTGCGTGCAGATGGTGCACGATGACTTCGCGGATCTCGTCCATTGCCGGGGGCGGCAGACGCTGCCCGGTGGCAAGGTAGTGCGCGATCTCGCGGAATATCCATGGCCGGCCCTGTGCCGCCCGCCCGATCATGATGCCGTCGGCCTGTGTCAGCGCGAGGACATGTTTCGCTTCGTCCGGCGTATTGATATCGCCGTTGGCGATCACCGGCAGGCGCGTATGCGCCTTTACTTCGGCGATCGTTTCGTATTCGGCGCGACCCTGAAACCCGCACGCACGGGTGCGACCGTGCAGCGCGAGCAGATGAATGCCCGATTCCTGGGCGATATGCGCGATGCGAATCGCATTCTTGTTGGCTGCATCCCAACCGGTTCGATACTTGAGCGTGACCGGCACTTCGACTGCCCGCACCACGGCTTCGAGTATGCGCGCCACCAATGCTTCGTCGCGTAGCAGCGCGGATCCGGCCATGGTGTTGCAGACTTTCTTGACCGGGCAACCCATGTTGATATCGATGATCTGCGCACCGGCCTCGACATTGCGCACTGCCGCGCGAGCCATCATGGCCGGATCGGCGCCCGCAATCTGCACCGAGATCGGCGTGACTTCGCCGTCGTGGTTCGTGCGCAGTTGCGTTTTTGTGCTGTTCCACGTGAGTTCGTTCGAGGCGACCATCTCTGATACGGCGAGGCCCGCACCAAATCGCTTGCACAGTTGGCGGAAGGGTCGATCGGTGACACCCGCCATCGGCGCAACGAATAGGTTGTTCTTCAGCACATGGGTGCCGATGCGCATCGCAGAAGGGAATTAGTGTTGGGTGGAGAACGGAGGACGGATTGTATATGGATTGAAGCGGTGTGCAACGTCAATGCAACAGGAGAATCGCGTGTTGGAAAATGGCTGACAGCAGATTGGTCGATTGATGGTGTTGACATCCCGGGATTACTCGATCTCAGCGCTGTTCAAGCCAAGTCAAATCAATGTTTTCGCGTCGTGAACACTACGCATAAGCGATCTTAAATGACGCGTCGATGGTCTTGAATTGAAAAGACCAATGGATATCAGGCATCACATGTCAATCAAGGAATCCCGCGCGCGCCGAGCATCATGCGCCGAGCCAGGAATCCGCGCGCATGCGGCGCTGCATCGAGCACCGCCAGTCCAAGGCCTCCCAGCGCTGAAATAACGGGATCCGCATTGGAAAATATCCGGGCAAACAGGTCGGTCGCCGTGATCGTTGCGGTTCGATCCGCCCAACGTTTGCGCGCGAAGGCACGAATGAATGCCGCGTCGCCCAGCCTTGCACGCGGTGTCGAGCGAATCATCTTGGCGAGTTCCAGTGCGTCTCGTAAGCCAAGATTCAGGCCTTGTCCGGCCACCGGGTGCAGCATCTGCGCCGCGTTGCCGATAGCGACCACCCGTGCACCATGTTGATCGCGCTCGCGTTTCAATGCGAGGGGAATCCGGGACCGCGGACTCACGCGATCGAAGCGACCGAGCCGCTCGCCGAACGCCTCAGCAAGCGCAGCGCAGAACGCATCGTCGGCCGTGGGCATCGTGTCGGCCCTTGCGCGACTGGTGGCCCACACGAAGGCATAGCGATCACCGAACGGGAGGAGGGCGAGCGGCCCCTCATTCGTGAAGCGTTCATAGGCAATGTTCGCATGCGCTTTGTTGGTGTGGACCGTTCCGAACCAGGCGACTTGCGAATAATCATGCACGGTCTCAAGTCGTGCGAGGGCTCCGCCGTCGGCCAAGACGAGAAGCCGCGTGTCGATCCTGCGCGTGCCGGCACCATCGTCCAATGTGACGTTGACGAGATCCGGCGTGCCGGACCAGCCGACCACGCGCGATGCGGTGTGGCACGGTGCGACGCGTTGGTAGGCGCCGCGTTCGAGCCGGGCTGCATCGAACACGAAGCCCAATGCGGAAAGCCCATGCTCGCTCGCGTGCAAGACCGTGCGACCGAAACGGCCTCGCTGCGATACATGGATGGTACGGATCGGCGTTCCGGCATCGTCATTGAGAAGACCCAATGCGCCTAAGGCATCGCGACTCGGAAACGAGAGTGCGATCGGGCGGACTGGCGCGCGCTCGCCAGACGATACGAGATCGTGCGGCATGGGCGCGACCACGATGACGTTGAGATCCAGTTCGCGCAGCGCGCTGGCGAGTGCCGCGCCGACGACACCGGCCCCGGCAATGACGACATCGAAGCGCGCGGGCGTGACCGGCGCATGATCATGCGTTGCCGTGGCAATTCCCAAGTCATGAACCACAGCGGACGCAGGGGACACAGAGGAAGACATGAATTCGGTTCAGTGGGTGAGCGGCGATCTCAGACCGTACGCCTGAGGTATCGTAACCAAGCTTCCCGTTTTTCCTCTGTGTCCCCTGCGTCCCCTGTGGTTCAAATAGTCATCTAGCCCCGCATCAATGCCTCGATATCGTCCGCGCGCTTGGGTACTTTCGCGGTGATGATTTCGCACCCGGCGGACGTGACCAGCGCATCGTCTTCGATGCGAACGCCGATATCCCAGAAACGCTCCGGCACGCCTTCCCCGGGGCGAATGTAGCAGCCGGGCTCCACCGTGAGCATCATGCCCGGTTCGAGCGGACGCCAATCGCCCGACTTTCTGTAGTCGCCTGCATCGTGCACGTCAAGGCCAAGCCAATGCCCGGTGCGATGCATGTAGAATTTTTTGTAGTCGCCTGATTCGAGCAAGCCATCCAAGGTCCCGGTGCAAAGGCCAAGATCGATGAAGCCTTGCGCCAGCACCTTCACTGCGGCATCGTGCGGTGCGATCCAGGAGCTGCCGGGCTTGGTGATTGCGATCGCCGCCGCTTGTGCCGCGAACACCAGATCGTAGATCGCGCGCTGCGGTCCGGAGAATTTGCCGTTGACCGGGAATGTGCGCGTGATGTCGGAGGCGTAGCCGTCCAATTCGCAACCCGCATCGATCAACAAGAGATCGCCGTCACGCATGCGCCGGTTGTTCTCGCGATAGTGCAGGATGCAGGCATTGGGTCCGCTTGCGACGATCGGCCAGTAGGCCGGGAACTGCGTGCCATGCCGCCGAAACTCATGCAGCAGCTCGGCTTCGATCTCGTATTCCCAGCCCTCGGGACGCGTCGACTTCATCGCGCGGACGTGCGCGCCCGCGGCGATGTCGGCGGCACGCCGCATGGTGTCCTTCTCGTGCGCGTCTTTGATGAGACGCATCTCGTCGAGCGCGCCGCGAATATCGCGGATCTCGAGCGGCGCGGTCACACCGGTACGCGCCTGTGCCCGCACCTGGTTGAGCCAGGTCATCACGCGGAGGTCCCAGGCGGTGTCGGCGCCGGGTGCATAGAATAGTGTGGGTTGATTGGCGATGAGCTTGGGCAACTCTTCGTCGATCGCGCTCACCGGATGCGTCGCATCGACGGCGAATCGCTCGCGTGCAGCCTCCGGACCCACGCGATAACCGTCCCATTGTTCGCGCTCGAGGTTGCGTTCGCGACAGAAAAGAATCGAACGCGGCTCGGCCCCTGCGATCAGTACCAGCAACGATTCGGGTTCGATGAATCCGGTCAGATAATAAAAATAGCTGTCGAATCGATACAGATAGTCGCTGTCACGGTTGCGCATGCGCTCCGGCGCGGTGGGAACGATCGCGATCCCCGCGCCCATGGTGTGCAACAGGCGCGCGCGGCGCTCGACGAATGGGGTCACTGCATTCATTGGTACTCCAGAGGAATCAGCGCGGTCTGCCGCGCGGATGCCTAATAGGAAGCCTGGGAAAATCAACCGCGTCAGCTTATAAGGAATCTGCGTCGTCCGCCGCGCGGATTCCGGCCCGAAGCATTCGATCCAGTTCCCGGAGGCGCTCCGGTGTGCCGATATCGTGCCAGATGCCGCCGTAATGCTCACCACCCATGCGCTGATCATCGGCGGCGCGGACCAGAAGGGGCGCCAGTTTGGCGCGGTGATGCGCGCGCGTATCAACGAACAACGCCGGATGATAGAGGCCGATTCCGGAGAATGTGTAACGCGGCGCGCGCGCGGTGGCGATCAATCCATCATGCAAGGCAAAATCACCCATCGGATGATGCGCGGGATTGTCGACCATGACGAGATGACCCAGCATGCTGCGCTCGCCAAGTCGGCCGGCGTATTGGCGCAAACGGGCGAACGGATAGTCGCAATAGATATCCGCGTTCACTGCGAGAAACGGGCTTTCGCCAAGCAGCGGCAGCGCGGTCGCGATGCCTCCCGCGGTCTCAAGCGGCGCGGGCTCGCGCGAATAGGCGATCGATACGCCGAATGCGCGGCCATCGCCCAGGCGCTCCTCGATTTGCATGCCCAAATGCGAGTGGTTGATGACGAACTCCGTCCAGCCTTCCCGGGCGAGCTGCGCAATCAACCATTCGATGAGGGATTTGCCGCCGGCTTCGAGCAAAGGCTTCGGGCGTGTATCAGTGAGTGGCCGCATCCTCTCACCAAGCCCTGCGGCGAGGATCATTACCTTCAAAATGTATAGCCTTTGCGCGGCGCTTCGCCGGCGAGCGCGTCCAGCAGTTTCGCGAGCGGTCCGAGATCGATATACCGCCTGCACGCGGCACGAAGATAGCGCATCACCAAAGGCTGGTCGTTCAGGTACTGCGCCTTGCCGTCCCGATGCGACAGGCGCGCGAAGATCCCGAGCACTTTCAATTGGCGCTGGACGCCCATCCATTCGAAATCGCGGTAGAACAGGGCGAAATCATCGGCCACCGGCAAGCGGGCGCGGCGCGCCTGTTCCCAGTAGCGGATGCACCAATCGAGTTGATGCTCCTCGTCCCATTCGATATACGCATCGCGCAAGAGCGATACCAGATCGTAGGTGATCGGGCCGATCACAGCGTCCTGGAAATCGAGGATGCCCGGATTGTCATCGCAGACCATCAGGTTGCGTGAGTGGTAGTCCCGGTGCACGAACACGGTCGGCTGCGCGAGCGTATTGGCGAGAATCTTCTCGAATGATTCTTCCAGCACCGCCTGGTCCGCCGAGGTGAGCACGTAGGCGTGCTGCTTGTCGAGAAACCAGTCGGGAAACAAGCGAAGCTCGCGTTCGAGCAACGTGCGATCGTACGCGGGCAGTACGTGCGGGTGGGTCGCCGTCTGAATGCGAATGAGCGCGTCGATCGCGTCCCGATAGAGTGCATTCGCGGACTCGGCTGAAGCACCGTCGAGCGCTGACAGATAGGTGGTCGACCCGAGGTCGGAGAGCAACAGGAATCCTTGCTCGAGGTCCTGGGCCAGCACGACCGGAACATGCACGCCGGCTTTCGCGAACAACGCGGCGACGTGGATGAACGGTCGACAGTCCTCATGTTCGGGCGGGGCGTCCATGACGATGAAATTCCTGCCGGAACCATCGTCCGGAGTGACCCTGAAATAGCGCCGAAAGCTCGCATCCGCCGACGCAGGCGCGATGTGATGCGCCGTTGCCGGGAACTGCGTCTCGACCCAGCGCCGGACTAAATTGAAACGAATCGATGCGGGAAGTGTCAACGTCGCTCGACCATGCGGTTAAAATGGGTCCAAAGCTTAGTCATTTTCGAATCAAGATGCGACAACATTAATGCAACTCAACGCGCTTGCGCTCTTCCTCATTCTTGGCGCGACGGCGGTCACCCAGGCGCGTGCGGAGGAGCCGGCGCTCAGGCTGCATCGATCATTGCAGCCCTTGTCGGCCGGCGCGGCGGAGCGCGCGCCGCTCCATATCGCCGGCGACAGCATGGAAGGCTTCACCGACGGCGAAGCGGTGCTCACCGGCCGGGCCGAAGTGCGCCGTCACGGCTTGCGCCTGCAGGCCGATCACATCCGCTATTGGCAGGATCTGAACGAGGCCGAGGCGAGTGGCAATGTCCAGGTGTGGGCCGAGGGCGACGTTCTTCGCGGGCCGCGGCTGCGCATGCGCGTCAATGAGAACATCGGCGTGCTGAATGAACCGGAATTTACGATGGCCGCGCGCCCGAGTCGATTGCATACCGGCACGTCGGTCGAAATGCGCGGGGACGCGAAAATTCTCCGCATGGATGGCGAGGAACGGTATCGATTGGAGAATGCCCGCTTCACGTCCTGCAAGCCGGGCGTCGACGACTGGTATCTGAGCGCCCGCAATATGGACCTCGACTTCGCCGAAGATCTGGGCGTGGCGCGTGGCGCCAAGCTCACATTCAAGGGCGTATCGACGCCGACCCTGCCATGGATCGATTTTCCGTTGTCCAACGCGCGCAAGTCAGGACTGCTGCCGCCCACGTTCGGCGCGCAGGGCAAGGTCGGCGCCGAGCTCCTCGTGCCTTATTACTGGAACATCGCGCCCAACGCCGATACCACGTTGACGCCGCGCTACATGACCTTGCGCGGCGTGCAGTTGTTGACCGAAACACGCTATCTCGATCGGTTCAACAACAGTACGCTTCGATACGAGTATCTCCCGCAGGATTATGTGCTTGGCGGCCAACGTCACGCCTATTCATGGGGACATGCGCTCAATGTGCCTGGTGTCGGTGTCGGGCTGGTCAATATCAACAAGGTATCCGATGACGCGTATTTTCGCGAGCTGTCGGGCCGGCTGTCATTGGCGACGCAGGTCTATCTGCCACGGGAGGGATCATTCCAATATGTCCCGTCGCCGTGGTGGAACGTGACCACCCGCGTGCAGCGATTCCAGACGCTTCAGGATTCGGTCGCCCCCGTGACACCGCCCTACGAGCGCGTCCCGCAGATCCTCTTGGCCGGGCAACGCTACGATGTGGCGGGGTTCGATCTGGTTGGGACCGGCGAATTCGTGGCGTTCGACCATCCCACCTTGCCGATCGGTCGCAGAACGGTGGCCTATCCGTCCCTGAGTTATCCGTTCTTGTCGCCTGGCGCCTACTTGACGCCCAAGGTCGGCATGCATCTTACGCAGTACAGTCTGACGCGCATCGATCCCGCAATCGATCCGGAGCCGCGCCGCGCGGTGCCGATCCTGTCGCTCGATTCCGGGTTCACGTTCGAGCGGCCGATCAAAGTGCGCGACATCGACACGGTGCAAACGCTCGAACCTCGCGCCTACTATCTGCGCGTGCCCTACCGCAATCAGGATGATTTGCCGCTGTTCGATACCGGTGTGGCCGACTTCAACTACGCGCAGATCTTCTCGGAAAACTACTATGTCGGGTCCGATCGCATCAGTGACGCGAATCAGCTTACGCTTGCCCTCACGTCGCGGCTGATCCGAACGGACAATGGCCAGGAGACCTTTCGTGCCCTGTTCGCCCAGCGGCACTACTTCGATCCCCGGCGCGTGGGCCTGTCGCAGGCGGTGCCACCGCGCGATGAGCGGGTTTCGTCGTACCTGTTCGGTCTCAGCGGTCAGGTCCTCCCTCGCACTACGCTGGAGAGTACCGCGCAACTCGACTCGCAGCGATTCAGGCCGGAGCGATTCAACATCGGTGCCCGCTATCAACCGGCGCGGGATCAGCTCCTCAATCTCAGCTATCGTTATACCAACGCCGCGTATAACGTGAATCCGCTACCCGTACTTGGCAGCGTGGGATCGCCCAGCCGCCAAGTGGATGGATCCGCTTCTTGGCCGATCGCGCATGGCGTTTCCTTTATCGGGCGCTACAACTATTCGATCACTGATCGCGTGCCGATCGAGACCTTGATGGGCTTTGAATATAATGCCGGGTGTTGGATCGTGCGCACGGTGGTGCAGCGGTTCATTACCAGCACCGGTGACCAGAATCGCGTGTTCTTCGTCCAGCTCGAACTGGACGGTTTTTCGCGCCTGGGATCCAACCTGCTGGAGGTGCTCCGACGCAATGTGCCGGGTTACTCGATTGGAACCCCGCGCAACGCGAGCATGCACGCGCTTGATTTATACAACTAGGAATCCGCACGTCATGCCGCGCGGATTCCTTGGACGATTGCCACACGAACAGATCCGGGGCACGACGATGCGTTGGTGGATGATGTGCCTGCTATCAGGATGGGCGATGCAGGTCGCCGGCCAAGCCGCGCGCCCGCCGATCGTGCCGATCGATCGGATCGTCGCGATCGTCAACAACGAGGTCATTACCCGGAGCGAACTCGACGATCGCATCCGCCTCGTGTTGCAGCAACTGCGCCAGCAAAAGGTCGAGCCGCCGCCTGCGGATGTCCTCGAACGCCAGGTGCTGGAGCGCATGATCGGCGATCGCGCCCAGGTGCAGTTCGCCAAGGAATCCGGACTGCGCATCGACGACCAGCAACTCGACAAGGCGGTCGAGCGCATCGCCGAATCCAATCGCCTTTCGATTGCCGAATTTCGCCGCACCCTCGATCGTGATGGCGTGCCGTTCGAGAAACTTCGTGAAGACGTCCGCATCGAGATGACCGTGCAGCGCCTTCGCGAACGCGAGGTCGACAGCCGGATCCAGGTGGGCGAAAGCGAGATCGACAACTATCTGGCTGACGGCGCGAGCTCGACCAGTACATTGACCGAATTCAACCTCTCGCATGTGCTCGTGCGCGTGCCGGAGGGGGCAAGCGGCGATCAGCTCGAACGCCTGCAGTCGCGTGCGCGTTCGGCGCTCGATGAGCTTCGCGGCGGTGCCGAGTTCGCCAAGGTGGCGGTTGCTTTTTCCGATGCCCCCGACGGGCTGGAGGGCGGGTCGATGGGCTGGCGATTGCGCGATCGCCTGCCGGAATTGTTCGCCGACGTGGTCGATCGCATGAAGCCGGGCGACATAAGCGACATCCTGCGAAGTCCTGCGGGCTTTCATATCGTCAAGCTGGTCGAGCGGCGCGGCGTAAAGTCGGAAGGTCGTCCGCTCGAGCAGACGCGTGCCCGCCACATCCTCGTGCGAGCCAATGAATCCGTGTCCGAAACGGAAGCGCGCAGGCGGATCGATCGGCTCCGGCAGCGACTTGTCGACGGCGCGACCTTCGAGGAGATCGCGCGTTTCAACTCCGAAGACGCTTCGGCCGCGCGCGGCGGCGACCTGGGCTGGGTTTATCCCGGCGATACCGTTCCCGAGTTCGAAAACGCGATGGCGCAGTTGAAACCCAACGAGTTGTCCGCGCCGATCCGATCACCGTTCGGCTGGCATTTGATTCAAGTGCTGGAGCGTCGCACAGGTGAGCTGTCGTCCGACCGGGTCCGTATGGAAGCACGCAAGGTCCTGCGCGACCGCAAGGCCGATGAAGCCTACGAGGAGTGGCTTCGCCAATTGCGCGACCGTGCCTATGTCGAATACCGGCTCGACGATCGTTAGCCGTGGCCCGCGCCCGCACCCCTCGTCCCGCCAAACGCGCGATCACTCGCCGCACGTCGCGCACGCCGCGCCGACACGGTGTGCCGGTGCGCCCGCTGATCGCGGTCACCATGGGCGAGCCGTCCGGGATCGGTCCCGACATTTGCCTCGCGCTGTCCGGTAAGCGGTTGCCGGCACGCATCGTCGTGGTGGGCGACGAGAAAGTGCTGGCCGATCGTGCGAGGCTTCTCGGCCTGCCTGTTCGCCTGCGCCGGTTTGATCAGACGGCGTCCGTCCGTCGTGGCGGTCTCGAGGTCTTGCATATTCCCGCGCTTGCGCCGGTCGAGGCCGGCAAGCTCGATCCGCGCAACAGCCGATTCGTCCTCGATCTTCTCGATCGCGCGGCGGACGAATGTCAGGCGGGCGCCGTCGCCGCAATGGTGACCGCACCGGTCCACAAGGGCGTCATCAACGACGCCGGCATTCCCTTTACCGGGCACACCGAATATCTTGCAGCGCGCACCGGTGCTCTCCAGCCGGTGATGATGTTGGTGGGAGGTGGCCTTCGTGTCGCCTTGGCCACGACGCATCTTGCGTTGACCGCGGTGTCCGGTGCGATCAGCCGGGAAGGTCTGGTCGCCGTGATCGAAGTATTGGTCCGCGATCTGCGCGGGCGATTCGGCATTGCGCGTCCGCGAATACTGGTGGCCGGACTGAATCCGCATGCCGGCGAGTCGGGACACCTCGGGCGCGAGGAGATCGAAATCATTCAACCCGCCCTCGCGTCGCTGCGCCATCTCGAAGCCGATTTGATCGGTCCGTTGCCGGCCGACACGCTGTTCAATCCCGATCATCTCAAGGGGGCCGATTGCGTGCTGTCGATGTTTCATGATCAGGGGTTGCCGGTCCTCAAGTACGCGAGCTTCGGCAAGGGTGTGAACATCACGCTCGGGCTGCCGATCGTGCGAACATCGGTTGATCACGGTACCGCGCTCGACATCGCCGGAACGGGAAAGGCCGACCCGTCGAGCCTCATTGAAGCGATCGAGTGCGCGGCGATGATGGCGATCCACGCACGCTAGCGACATACGGGCAATACGAGAAACACGGATATGGGTGACATCCCTGTCCGCACAACGGCCTTTCTCCTTTCATCGGACAACACGCGAAGCTTGTTGCAGCGAACACTTACCTTCAGGTTAGTGGAAGCCACAAGGGCCGGGGACGAGGGGGCTGAGCGATGTCACGACGTTACGTAAAGCTCAGCAGCCGGTGGCCAGATCGATGATGCATGTCCCGAGGCGCCGATTCGGCCAGCACTTTCTGCACGACCGAAACGTCATCGCGAAGATCATCGCGGCGATTGATCCCCGACGTGGCGACAATCTCGTCGAGATCGGACCCGGCCAGGGCGCATTGACCGCGCCACTGTTGAATCTCATCGATACCTTGCATGTGATCGAGATTGATCGCGATCTGATTGCATCGCTGCGTGAGCGCTTCGATGCGGCGACCCTCACGATTCATGAAGGTGATGCGCTCGGGTTCGATTTCGGAAGCCTGCCCCGGCCTTTGCGTGTCGTGGGCAACCTGCCTTACAACATCTCGACGCCGTTGCTATTCCACCTCGCCCGGTTCAGCGAGCGAATCGTCGATGGGCATTTCATGTTGCAGCGGGAGGTGGTGGACCGGATGGTGGCCCATCCCTCGACGCCGGAATACGGACGCTTGTCGGTGACCTTGCAGGCGCGCTTCGAGATGGCACGACTATTCGTGGTGGGTTCGGGCGCTTTCACGCCGGCACCGAAAGTGGAATCGGCGATCGTGCGAATGCGGCCACTCGTCACATCGCTTGTCGCGGGCGCGATCGAACCGGTGTTCCAGTCGGTCGTGACGCGCGCATTTACCAAGCGACGCAAGACATTGCGCAATGCGCTGGCCGGGGTTGCCGATCAGGCACTGCTCGAGACCCTTGGCATCGATCCGGGCTTGCGACCGGAAGCGTTGTCGGTGCACGAGTTCGCGCGGATCGCCGCGGCTCTGCTGCATCGATAGGAATCGGGGCGGTGCGCCAACCCCTCAAGAATTCACCACAGGGGACGCGGAGGACGCAGAGGAAAAGTGGAGGATCAAGATCAATGAGAGCGGTTGCACCGGGTGCTCGTTTCGCTGCGGTCGTTACCGGAATTCACGAACAAGTGCTCAGGGCGAACGGAGACTTGAGCAGAGCAGCATTGCCCTTGGAAGTTCTTCTTCAAAGCGGCACCGATCGGCGGATCGATGAGATCCGCTCAAGTAAGTGCCATTCCCCTCCGCGTTGCTTCCGGGCGATCTACGAATTTCTAAACCAACTTGAAGCCGTTGCGATGACGCGTCCACCGATAGGCCGATGGATCGGGGAAGTGCGTCGCGAACATCAACGCATTCGTGTCGGCATATTTTTCGCAAAGGGCGCGTCGCGTACGCGCCGACATCTCGCGGTCCCAGCAGAATGCGGAAGAAAGCGATGGATTGCCAAGCTGCGCCGGGGTATGCAGCGCATCGCCGATGAAGACGCCGTGATCATCGCGGCTCTTGGCGTGCAGCAGGCAGGCGCCCGGCGTGTGCCCGTACGCCGGCTCCACGTGGATGCCGTGTTCAATTTCATGGTCACCGGCAACGAACACCGCACGACCCGCATCGACGATCGGCAGCACGCTGTCTGCGAACGAGCCGTGATTGGGAGCCGGCGTCCCCGCGGCAATCGCCTCGCGATGGGCGCGCTCCCAGAACTCGTATTCGCGTCCATGAAAAAGGTACTTGGCATTGGGGAAGGTCGGGACCCAGCGCCCATCGCGCAGTTGCGTATTCCAACCGACATGGTCGGCATGCAGGTGGGTGCAGAAGACGAAATCGATCTGCTCGGGACGCACACCGAACGCCGCCATCCGCGCGAGGTATGGATGCTGCTGCCGATGCCATATTGGTCGAGCGGGTCGCTCCTTGTCGTTGCCGCCGCAGCTATCGATCAGGATCGTGTACCGGCCGGTACGCAGGATGAAGCTGTGAAAGCTCATCACTGCCCGATCATCGGTCGGATCAATGTAGCGCGGCCGGAGCCACTCGCCGTGCTCGGCCATTAGATCCGGCGTCAAATCGGGGAGCAAGTCCCCAAGCAGTGCCCAGGGGCCCTCGGTTTCGACCACCCGATCAACGCGAAAGTCTCCGATGGCGGGCATGGCGGCTATTTCCGTTCGATCAATTCAACCTTGTAACCGTCCGGATCCTCGACGAAAGCGATGACCGTCGTGCCGCCCTTGACCGGACCCGCTGGGCGCACGACCTTGCCGCCGCGACGCTTGATGTCCTCGCAAGCCTTGTGCGCATCGTCGACGGCGAGCGCGATATGCCCATACGCGGTGCCCGGATCGTATTTCTCGACCCCGTAGTTGTAAGTGAGCTCGAGCACCGTATGCGCGTCTTCGGAGCCGTATCCCACGAAAGCAAGCGTGTACTTGTTGTCCGGATTGTCCGACTTGCGCAAGAGCTGCATGCCAAGGACTTCGGTATAGAAACTGATCGAGCGGTCGAGATTGCCGACTCGGAGCATCGTATGGAGCATGCGCATGGAAAAGCCCTCGTCAACGCGGTGGATCGAGCCGGGAGGCTACCGCATTTCTCAGGCGAACACGACGGCGCTACAGCTCCGGCAGGGTGCGCGAGCGCGCGTCGATCTCTTTGCGAAGCTCGCGATGGTCGGGGCATACGGTGCCGACCAGATCCCAGAAGCGCTCGGAATGGTTCATCTCGCGAATATGCGCGAGCTCATGGACCACGACATAGTCGATGAGACGCTCTTCGAAGTGCATCAACCGCCAATGCAGATAGACGCGGGCATCGCCGACGACATTCTGCGTGCAGTGTCCCCACTGCGTCTTGGCATTGGAGATCCGCACGCGCGGGAACGGTACACCCAGGCGCGGCGCGAGCGCCGATGCACGCTTTGCATAGTGCGAAAGCCCTGCATGTTTCATCCAGTGGATGAGCCCTGATTTGAGGCAATCGCCCGGCAGCGTATCGGTGGGAAGGTTGAGAACACCGCCGTCCAGTCGCGCTGCGCTGCGCGGTGCGCCGAGTTCGATACGCGTATCGCGCCCAAGGAGCGGGACACGAACGCCCGGCACCCATTCGACGCGCGGTCGAACGGCGCACGCCGATTCGAACAGCTTCTCAATGATCCAGCGTTCCTTCTCGCGAATGAATGCCTCGACTTCAGCGATCGTCACCCATCGTGGTGCCGCCGCGACGAGCCCTTCGCGTCCGACGCTGATCCCGATCGTGCGGCGCGAAGCGCGCCGAAACCGGTAAGTGAGAATGCGCTTGCCAAGTTGGATCGCGCGGATCGACACGCCCGCGACAGGACTTTGCGCGCGCGGCTCCGGCAGGGGTAACTCGAGTTGATCGATCACTAGCGGTGTGCCACGAGCTCGGCGACTTGTGTCTCGACCCATTCCTCGACCTGACGCATTAATTGTTCGGGAGATTTGTCGGCGGATTCTATCGGTGCGCCAATGCGCACGGTGACCTTCCCAGGAAATTTGAGGAACGAATTGCGCGGCCAGCGCAGACCCGCGTTGTGCGCGACGGGCAGGACCCGCACCCCGAGTTGCTTCGCGAGCAGGGCACCGCCCGGTCGATAGGCTTTTCTCGTGCCGACGGCGACGCGCGTCCCTTCAGGAAACATCATGATAAAAAAACCTTGGCTGAATCGTTCACGTCCCTGATCGATCACTCTTTGCATTGCCGCCTTGCGATTGGAACGGTCGATGGCGATCGGACTGTAGAGCGCAAGGCCCCAGCCGAGAAATGGAATCCAGAACAGCTCGCGCTTGAGGACATATACGTGCGGCGGGAACACACCGTTGTACGCGAGCGTTTCCCAGGCGGACTGGTGCTTCGAGAGAATGATGCATGGCTCACTGGGAATGTTTTCCCTGCCCTCCACCTCGTAAGTGATGCCAAGCAGCCAGCGCGCGAGCCAGGTCGCGAAGCGCGGCCACCACGAGATCACGCGCCAGCGTGCAAGGCGCGGCAACCATGCGCACGCAATGACGAAGATCGCATAGGGTGGCGTCACCACGACCAGGACGAGCAGATAGAGCGCGGAGCGAAGATGCATCATGTTTGCGTGAGCGCGGCGGCGACTGCCGCGAGATCGTTTTTCACCAGCGTACCGGCGGGGAGGGTGCATTGGTCCCTGGTCTTCTTGCCCTTGCCGGTGATGACGAGGATCGGACGCGCGCCCACGCTCGCCGCCGCTTCGAGGTCACGCAACGAGTCGCCAATGGCCGGAACGCCGGCGAGTGTGGTGTGAAACCGACTGGCGATCTCTTTCAACATGCCAGGCTTAGGCTTCCTGCATTCACAGGTCGAATCGGCCGCATGCGGGCAATAGAAGATCGCATCGATGCGCCCGCCTGCCTGGTTCACCGCGCGATGCATCTTCTCGTGGATGGTGTTGAGCATCGACATGTCGAACAGCCCTCGGCCAATCCCTGATTGATTGGTTGCGACGACGACGCGAAACCCCGCCTGCGTCATTTTGGCGATGCCCTCGAGGCTGCCTGGAATCGGATGCCACTCGTCGGGACTTTTGATGAAACGATCGCTGTCCTGATTGATGACGCCGTCGCGATCGAGAATGACGAGTTTCATGTCGCGTTGACCGGTTACGTCGCGAGCTTGGAAATATCGGCCACCTGATTCATCAGCCGGTTGAGACGGGTCAGGAGGCCGAGCCGGTTGTTGCGCAGCTTTGGATCGTCGGCGTTGACCAGGACCTTGTCGAAAAACGCATCGACGCGATCGCGTACGCTGGCAAGCCATCGCAGCGCGTCAGCGTATTGCTGGTCGTCCATAAATCTCTTGATCTCTGGTTCCAGCCTTTCTAGGTGTTCGTAGAGCTCAACTTCTTCCGCGTCCACCAGCAGATCCGGATCGACCAGGTCCGCGAAGCCCGATTTCTTGAGAATATTGCCGATGCGTTTGTTGGCGGCGGCAAGGCTCCCGGATTCTGGCAGCTTGCGGAACTCGCGCACGGCTTCCAGGCGCGGAATGACAAGATCGATCCGGGCGGGCATCGCATCGAGTACCGCCTCGATTTCGTCGGGCGCGTAGCCGCGATCGCGCAGGATCGAGCGCAGGCGATCGAGCATGAAGACGAACACATCGTTGTCGACCGTTTCATGCAAAGCCTTGCCGGCGAATCCGTCGCGCGCGAAACGAAGCAACTCCGGAAGATCGAGCGGCAGCGAATGTTCGATCAGGATGCGCAGCGCCCCAAGCGCGGCGCGGCGCAGCGCAAACGGGTCTTTGTCGCCGGTGGGTGCGAAGCCGATGCCGTGAATGCCGACCAGCGTGTCCAACTTGTCCGCAAGGGCCACCGCATCGCCGGTCGGATGATCAGGCAGTGCATCACCGGCAAAGCGCGGACGATAGTGCGCTTCGATCGCGTCGGCGACCCGTTCGGACTCGCCGTCATGGCGTGCGTAATAGCGCCCCATGATTCCCTGCAGCTCCGGAAATTCCCCCACCATGCCGGTGAGCAGGTCTGCCTTGCAAAGATGCGCCGCCCGGCGCGCGGTGCTCGTATCGGCTTTCAATAGCCCGGCGATGACTTCAGCAAGATGCTCGATGCGTCCGGCCCGCTCGTGCTGTGAGCCGAGCTTGTTATGGTAGACGACCTTCGATAGCGGTTCGACCCGCGAGGCGAGTGTCTGCTTCCTGTCCTGGTCGAAGAAGAACCGGGCATCGGAGAGTCGTGCACGCAACACACGCTCGTTACCCCGAACGATATTCCGGGAATCGTCGATCGCCATATTGCTCACGAGGAGGAATCGATTCAGCAGCTTGCCCTGGCCATCGACGAGCGGAAAGTACTTCTGGTTCGCCTTCATGGTGAGCATGAGGCATTCCTGCGGAACATCGAGGAACGCTTTGTCGAACGTTCCTTCGTAGACGGCGGGCCACTCGACGAGCGCGGTCACTTCATCGAATAACGCATCGTCCGCCGCGATGGTCGCCCCGCGTGTCGCTTGCGCGAGTTCGGCCCGAATCTTGTTCGCACGCGCGGAGAAGCTCGCGATCACCTTGCCGTCGGATTCGAGAATCTGTTCATACGTGTCGGCGTTGGCGATTTGAACATCCGGTTTGCCAAGAAAGCGATGACCGCGCGTGGATCGGCCGCTTGCCCGCCCGAGCACCGAGCCCGGGACGATCCGCTCGCCATGCAGCATTACGAGCCCGCATACCGGCCGCACGAACTCATGATCGGTATCGCCCCAGCGCATCATTTTCGGGATCGGCAGCTTCTTCAACGCGAGGCCGACCTTGTCGGCCAGCACCGCATCCAGCTTCGCACCGCGTACGATCGATCGATGCATGAAAACCTCTTGCTTGCCATCGCTCTGACGCTCGAGCTGTTCGACCGCGATGCCTTGCTTCTTCGCGAACCCCTGCAGCGCCTGTGAGGCGGATCCGTCGGCGCCGAGCCCCGCTTTCACGGACGGCCCCTTCACGACAACAGTGCGATCGGCGGCGTGTCCTTCGACCTCGCGAATCAGCACGGCGAGTCGTCGCGGCGTGGCGAAAGCGCTGAACGCGGCACTCGCCGCGGCGAGTCCATCGGCGCGCAGATCCTTGACCAACGCCTCCGCGAACGCATCCCCGAGCAAACGGACCGCCCTCGGCGGAAGCTCTTCGGTGAGAAGCTCGACGAGTAGGCTTGCTTGCGAATGTGGCAGATTCGCGCTCGCGCTCATGCCGCCGCCTTCTTCAGCATCGGGAATCCGAGCGTTTCGCGCGACGTGAAATACGCTTGTGCGACCTGCCGTGCAAGCGCGCGGACGCGTCCGATGTAGGCCGCCCGTTCGGTGACCGAGATCGCGCCGCGGGCATCGAGAAGGTTGAATGTATGCGAGCATTTCATGACCATCTCGTAGCCCGGCAGGGCGAGTCCTGCTTCCATCAACCGCTTGGCCTCGCGCTCGAAGTCGTTGAACTGGCTGAGCAGCCATGCAGCATTGCTGTGATCGAAGTTGTACTTCGACTGCTCGACCTCGTTCTGGTGGTAGACATCGCCATAGGTGACACCTTGTGTCCAGACCAGGTCGAAAATATTCTCGACACCCTGGAGATACATCGCGAGACGTTCCAGTCCGTAGGTGATCTCGCCCAGTACCGGTTTGCACACGAGGCTCCCCACTTCCTGGAAGTAGGTGAACTGCGTGACCTCCATGCCATCGAGCCATACTTCCCACCCGAGGCCCCAGGCGCCAAGTGTCGGCGACTCCCAATCGTCTTCGACGAAGCGGATATCGTGTTCACGCGGATTGATGCCAAGCGCCTCAAGGCTTTGCAGATAGAGATCCTGGATGTCGGGCGGTGAGGGCTTCAGCACGACTTGATACTGATAGTAGTGCTGCAAACGATTCGGATTATCGCCATACCGCCCGTCTTTGGGCCGGCGTGAGGGTTGCACGTACGCGGCGGACCAGGGTTCAGGGCCGATCGCGCGCAGAAACGTGGCGGTGTGAAACGTGCCCGCACCGACTTCCATGTCGTAGGGCTGCAGGAGCGCGCAACCGTTGCGGCTCCAAAACGTCTGGAGGGTGAGAATAATCTCTTGGAAAGACGGCACAGGGGGGCGGGTCGTTCGAATTGGAGGGCGATTCTACCGGCTTTGCGCGCGACTCAACGGAAGGCAGCGCAATCAAAGTAGCAATGAACCACCAAGGCACCAAGGCACCAAGTTTTGATCGGCATGTGGGTGCGAGCAGGAAATGGTGGGCTCGCCTCGCGGATGATGCTGACCGAATCTGAAACCAACTTGGTGCCTTGGTGCCTTGGTGGTTCAATTTGTGGTTTCTTGGTTGCTTCCTTGTTGGTTCCCACTTTCAAGTCAGCGGAGTCCGCGTGCCCGGCGCCACGACCACGCGATCATGATCGCGGCGCCGGCCAGCGCGGCCAGCACGATCGAATCGCCAAAGCGGACATAGGGTGTCGCCCCTTGGAATCCTTGTACTCGGCCAAACAATACACCTTCGGTAAAAGCCGGCAGCGCATCGATAACCCGTCCGCGTTCATCGATGATTGCGGTCACGCCGGAATTCGTTGCGCGCAACATGAACCGGCCTGATTCCAAGGCGCGCATCCGCGCGATCTGCAAGTGCTGGATTGGCGCGAGCGAATCCCCGAACCAGGCGACATTGCTCACATTGACCAGCACCGATGCGGCGGGGAGTTGTCGGATGATTTCGGTCCCGAAGGCATCTTCATAGCAGATATTGACGGCGACCTTTTCGCCGGCGATCGTGAGGGGCTGCTGGGTCGCGGGCCCTGCCGTGAAATTCGACAAGGGAATCGCAAGCACGCGCTCGATCCAGCCAAAGCCCGTCGGGACGAACTCGCCGAACGGCACAAGATGATGCTTGCTGTAGATCTGGGTTGGTGCGCTGCCGATCGATATCAATGAATTGAAATAGCGGCCGCGAATGTCACCCGTCGGCAGGCCGACCAGGACGTCGCCGTCATTGCGCAGGGCGTGCGCTTTCACCCGTTCGATGAACGGGATGGGCAGGTCATCATAAAATCTTGGTATCGCGGTCTCAGGGAGCACGATCAGTCGCGCGCTCGTCTGCTCGATCAACCGCGTATAGAGTGCGAGGGTCGATTCAAAGCGACCGGGCACGAACTTCATTTCCTGCGGGACATTGCCTTGCAGGAGCGCCACGTCCAACCCGGGACCGGCGCGCGTCGTCCACGCTGTTCGCATCAACATCGCGCCGCCCGTGTAGAGGACGATGCCGATCGCGAGCGCGGCCCATCGGATCCGCATCGGCGATTGCACCATGAGCCACACCAGGCCCGCGACCGCGACCGTCAAGAACGAAATGCCGTATACGCCGGCGATCGGCGCGAAGCCCGCAAGCGGCGTGTCGATTTGTGAATAGCCAAGAGAAAGCCATGGGAAGCCGGTGAGGAACCATCCCCGCAGCCACTCGAGGCTGGTCCACATGCCTGGGACGAGGATGAGCGCCACCGACGGGCGCGTCACATCCCATGGGGCGGAGAGTGCACCAACCGCGGCCGGATAGATCGCGAGGATGAGACAGAACACGAGCGTTGCGAAGGCAGCAAGCGGGGCGGGCATCATGCCGAAGGTATGCAGGCTCACATACACCCAGCTCACGCCTGCGAGGAAATGTCCGGCCCCAAAGCAGAATCCAAGCAACGCCGCGGTGCGTGGGGCAGGATGCAGATGCCACAGCCACAGCATCGCGACCAGACAGGCGATCGGCACCGGCCAATAGCCGAAGGGCGCGAATCCCAACACCGCAACCGCGCCAAGAAGGGCTGCGGCCGCGCACGAGAGCTTCACGCGCCGGCCATCAGGAATCTGCGCGCTCGTTCGTGGAATTTTCTGGCCGCTCCACCTGCAGCGCATGGACCCGGCGCGAGTCGGCGCGCCGAATCGTGAAACGCAGTTGGTCGAGCGTGACCCGCTCGCCGCGCTTGGGCAGGCGCCCGAAGCTCGCGATGATCATCCCGCCGATCGTGTCGTACTGGTCGCTTGAAAAGTGGGTGCCGAAATGCTCGTTGAAATCGTCGAGCGTCGTTTGCGCCTTCACCCGATAGGCACCCGAGGGTTCGGTGATGATGTTGTCGTCCACTTCATCGAAATCGTGTTCGTCCTCGATCTCACCGACGATCTGTTCGAGTACGTCTTCGATCGTCACCAGACCCGCCACCCCGCCGTATTCGTCGACGACGATGGCCATATGGTTGCGGCTGGTACGAAACTCGCGCAGCAGCACATTCAGCGGTTTCGACTCGGGAACGAAGACCGCAGGGCGCAGCATTTCGCGCACATTGAACTCTTCCTCGCCCGCGTAATACCGGAGCAGATCCTTGGCGAGCAGGATGCCGATCACCCGGTCGCGATCACGATCGACCACCGGGAAACGCGAGTGGGCGGTCGCGATTACCGAGGGAATGAAGGTATCGGGCGTGTCGTTCACGTCGATCACTTCCATCTGTACGCGCGGAATCATCACATCGCGCACCTTCATCTCCGACATCTGCAGCGCGCCTTCCACCATGGAGAGCGCGTCACCATCGAGGAGGTTGCGCTCGAACGCGGAGTGGAGCAGGGCGAGCAGTTGCTCGCGATCCTCGGGCTCGCGGAGGATCCATGCTGAAAGCCGCTCAAGAAGTGAGGGGTGCTTTTGCGGTCGCGCTTCTTCCATGGCGGGCGGGGACGGGCTACTTTCTTATTTGCAGCGTGAGTTCAAGTGGCGCTCAAACCGGCGCGTAGGGATCAGAATACCCGAGTCCGGCCAGGATCTCCCGCTCACGCGATTCCATTCTATTGGCATCTTGTTCCCGCTCGTGGTCGTAGCCCTGCAGATGCAGGAGTCCGTGCACGATCAGATGTGCGTAGTGCGCACGTAACCGCTTCCCCTGCGCACGGGCTTCTTTGGCTATGACGGGCGAACATAATACGATGTCACCGGCCTGTCTCGCTCCGGCCGCCGCCCGCTCCGCTGACTGGACCTTTCCCGCAGGCGCGCCGTCATACGAAAACGTGAGCACATTGGTTGGATAGTCTTTCCCACGATAGCGCCGATTGAGCGCGCGCGCTTCGATCGCATCGACGAACCGGATCGTCACCACGAATCCGCCGGCGATCGCGGCATCGGCCCAGCGCTGAATGGAGCGACGCTGTGGCAGTCCGACGCGACGGCGCGTTGCGTATTGGATGACCAGATGTGGAATGACCAGATGTGGCGGTGCATCGCGGCCATTGTCCGGAGCGCCGGATGTTCGCGGGCGAAGGCGGTGGTCTGCCACGCCTTACCGGCCTCTATCGTCCCCGCGCCGGCTCATCGTCGATGTCGCGCCGCTCATATTCCTCGTAGGCGGTCACGATCCGTTGCACGAGCGGATGCCTGACGACGTCTTCGGATTGAAACTGGGTGAATGCGATGCCGCGTACCTTCGCGAGGATGCGCTGCGCCTCGATCAGGCCGCTCTTCTGGCCGCGCGCGAGATCGATCTGGGTCACATCGCCCGTGATCACCGCCTTCGAGCCAAAACCGATCCGTGTGAGAAACATCTTCATCTGCTCGGGCGTGGTGTTCTGCGCTTCATCGAGAATGATGAAGGCATGATTGAGCGTGCGGCCGCGCATGAACGCAAGCGGTGCGATCTCGATCATATTGCGCTCGAACAATTTGCCGACCTTTTCATATCCCATCAGATCATAGAGGGCGTCATAAAGCGGGCGCAGATAGGGATCGACCTTCTGCACCAGATCACCCGGCAGGAATCCGAGGCGCTCGCCTGCTTCCACCGCGGGCCGCACGAGCACGCAGCGTTTGACGGCGTCCCGTTCCAACGCGTCGACGGCGCACGCAACGGCGAGATACGTCTTGCCGGTGCCGGCCGGGCCAACGCCGAAGGTGATGTCATGCTCGAAAATATTGTGCAGGTACTCGCGCTGCCGTGGCGTGCGCCCATGCAGGTCGGGCTTGCGCGTCATGAGCGCGGGCTGATCCGGATCGTCGGCCAGGCGCAGGGCCTTACGGGTCGTTCCGCGCGCCTCGCTCGGCGGATCCTTCAATGTCGATTGCTGAAACTCGACCAATCCAAGCTGGATGTCATCAACGGTCAGGGTGCCGGCCGCCTCCGCGTAGAATTTTTCGAGCAGCTTCGCCGCGCGTGCCGCCTGCTTGGCATCCCCCTGCAAGGTGAATCGTTCGCCGCGCCTGGCGATTGAAACGTCGAAGGCGGTTTCAATCTGGCGGATATTTTCATCGAGCGCTCCGCACAGGTTCGAGAGCCGCGCATTGTCAAGCGGCGCAAGCTGTAGATCGACGGTGGCAGCTCTCAATGGGGTGACACCTCTGGCAGGGTGGGTGGGCGGGTCGCGATGCTGCCGCGCAGGGTGTGCGCGAGTACCGCATCGATCGCGACATTGACGAAACGGCCGATCAGACGCGCATCGCCCGCAAAATTGACGGTGCGGTTGTTGTCGGTGCGTCCGGCGAGCTCGCTCGGATCTTTCCTCGAAGGGCCGTCGACCAACACGCGCTGGAGGGATCCCACCATGGCCGCGCTGATGTCGCTTGCCGCCTTGTCGACGCGTGCCTGGATGATTTGCAGGCGTTCGAGTTTGCGGGCCGCAGGCGTGTCATCGTGCAGATCGGCGGCGGGCGTGCCGGGCCGCCGGCTGAAGATAAAGTTGAACGAGCCATCGAAGCCGATGTCGTCGATGAGGTTCAGGGTCTTCGCGAAGTCTTGATCGGTTTCACCCGGGAATCCGACGACGAAGTCGGAAGAAATCGAGACGCCCGGGCGCGCGGACCGCAGCCGGCGGATGATCGATTTGTATTCGAGGGACGTGTAGCCGCGCTTCATGGCGGCGAGGATGCGATCGGACCCGGACTGCACCGGCAGATGCACATGCGAGACGAGTTTGTCGAGCTGACCATACGCATCGATCAGGCGCTGCGTGAATTCCTTTGGGTGGGAGGTCGTGTAGCGGATCCGCTCGATGCCCTCGATCGCGGCTACGTATTCGAGCAGCCCGGCGAAGTCATCGGCCGTGTCGCCCTCGATCGGTCCCCGCCATGCGTTCACATTCTGCCCAAGCAGCGTTACTTCCCGCACGCCCTGCTCGGCTAGATCGGTGATGTCGGCGATGATGTCATCGAACGGGCGCGATACTTCCTCGCCGCGGGTATAGGGCACGACGCAGAAGCTGCAGTACTTGCTGCACCCTTCCATGATCGATACGTATGCGGTGGGCCCCTCGACCCTTGCCGGGGGCAAATGATCGAATTTTTCGATCTCCGGAAATGAGATATCGATTTGCGGACGGCCCGATGCGCGGCGCGCGGCGAGGAGCGCGGGCAGACGATGAATGGTCTGCGGGCCGAACACGACATCGACATAGGGCGCGCGACGCACGATGGTGTCCCCTTCCTGGCTCGCCACGCAACCGCCCACACCGATCAGCACATCCGGTCGCGCGAGCTTGAGCGGCCGAACGCGCCCGAGATCCGAGAAGACTTTCTCTTGCGCCTTCTCGCGCACCGAACAGGTGTTGAAGAGAATCACGTCGGCGTTCGAAGGATCCTGCGTGCGCTCGAATCCGCCGGTCGCATGGAGAATGTCGGCCATCTTGTCCGAGTCGTACTCGTTCATCTGACAGCCGAACGTCTTGATGTACAGCTTCTTGGTCACCGAGGGACCTGCGGTGTCACCGGAATCGTGATGACCCCCTGCGTCGACGGAATCTGCCGCCGATCGGGTTCACTTGGGCGCCTGGGATCCGGCTGATCGGCTTCTGTCTTGGTCAATACCCAAATCCGCTCGATGTGCCGGTTGGTATCGAGCTGGTATTTCACAAGCGAGCGGGGCGGCAAGGCGGACGGGACGATCAACAGGTTGTCGGCATTCCAGATCCGCACATTGGCGGAAAGCTGCGTCGGTACGCCGTTGACCTCGACCAGGAACGCCGAGCGGTGCGTGATCGTTCCACGAACCGCCTCGCTTGGGATTGGGCGAACCCCTTGCGCAAATGCGGGCAAATGGATCAGCGCGACCGCGATTCCGGCCAGAAGACCGCTTGCAATAGATGCCGATCGATTCGCGATGATGCGTGCCAAGGTATTGAAACAACGAAGATTATGGTGGCGAATCAGGGACTCGAACCCCGGACAAACGGATTATGATTCCGCTGCTCTAACCAGCTGAGCTAATTCGCCACGATCGGTGGCACGAAGGTCCGTGCCATCGACAAGGGGCGGAATTATCAGAGCCGGCTGGAAGGCATGTCAAGCACCATAGCGCATTGCACGGGAAACGTGAAAAGGGAAACAGGAAACCCATCGCCGCTTGCCATCCATCGGACCCGCACGGCCGCCGTTCCGCTGGCCATCTGGGGCGAGCGAAAGGGGTGGGACGGTTGTGCACCTGTCAGAGCGCCACCGATGCGACCGCGGAGGCCTTGACGATGCGCCCGCCGGCCCATCGCTCGAGCACCGCAAGCAGTTGCGCCTTGCCGAAGGGCTTGGAGATGTAGTCGTCCATGCCGGCGGCCAGACACCGTTCCCGGTCGCCGTCCATCGCATTGGCGGTCAGCGCAACGATCGGCACGCGGCCCGCGCCGGGTCGAGCGGGCCCGGAATCGCCCTGCGCGCATTCGTGGTGCGCGGCGTGCGCGCGGGCTTCCTGCGCCCGAATCGCCGCGGTCGCGGCAAACCCGTCAACCTCCGGCATCTGGCAGTCCATCATGATCAAATCGAACGGCTCGTCTTGCGCGAGTCGAATCGCGTCCGCGCCATCGGCGACATGCGACACGGAGCAGCCGAGCTGCTCGAGCATGACGATGGCGATCTGGCGATTGATCGGATTGTCCTCGGCGAGCAGCACCCGTGCATTCACTTGGAATGTTTCGCTCCGCCGGGGCGCCTCGGTCCCGTTTCGGCGCGCGGTCGCATCGATGCCGAGCACGTCCAGAACAACGCGTTCCAACTCAGCGCGTCGGATCGGTTTCGCAAGATGGGCGGCGATGCCGGCCGCTCGAGCCTGATTGCGCTCATCGGGTGACTCGACCGAGGAGAGCATGATCATCCGAAGGCCGGTGAGCGTAACGTCCGCGTTCACCGCGAAGGCGAGCGCGAGCCCGTCCATTCTTGGCATCTTCTTGTCGATCAGGGCGAGCCGATAGGGTTGTCCGCGCAATGTGGCGTCGCGCAGCAACTCTAGCGCGCGAACGCCATCCTCGGCCGAGTCGATTCTCAGACCCAGGGCTGCGAGCTGATGCTCGAGGATGCCGCGGTTCGTCGGATTGTCTTCGACCAGCAGCGCCCGTACGTCCGCGAGCGCGCTCACGGGCGACGAGCGTTGCCGCACATGCTCCGCGATTTCCAGACGCGCGGAGAACCAGAATGTCGAGCCTTGACTCAGCGTGCTCGCAACACCCACGCCCCCGCCCATCTGCTCGGCAAGTTGCTTGGCTATCGCGAGTCCTAGACCCGTCCCGCCGAATTTGCGACTGGTCGATCCGTCGGCCTGGCTGAATGCCTCGAACAGGCGGTCGAGCGTGCGCGGATCCATGCCGATCCCGGTGTCGCGCACGCGGGCGAGGATCGCACAGTTCGGAATCGCCCCCGATCCATCGCCGGCGGGCTGGATCAAATCGGCAGGCGCCGGCACGATCTCGACCGCAACTTCTCCACTCGAGGTGAACTTGATGGCATTGCCGACGAGGTTGGTGAGGATCTGGCGCAGGCGGAGCGGATCGCCCATCAGATGCGCCGGTAGCGCGTCGTCGATGCGGCAGGTGAGCTCCAGGCCCTTGCGGTCGGCCATGTCCGAGAATAGTTCCATCACTTCGTCGGAGAGCGCGCGTAGGTCGAACTCGATATGGTCCAGCTCGAGCCGACCGGCTTCGATCTTGGAAAAATCGAGAATGTCGTTGATGATGCCAAGCAGCGCGGCGCCGGAGTGATGGATCGCTTCGGCAAAGCGGCGCTGCCGGTCATCGAGTCCGGTCTCGAGCAGCAACTCGCTCATGCCGAGCACGCCATTCATGGGCGTGCGGATTTCGTGGCTCATGTTGGCGAGGAACTGCGATTTCGCCTTGTTCGCCGCCTCGGCGCGCTCCTGCGCGCCTTTCAGGCCGGAGATGTCGACCCGAAAGCCGACGTTGCCGCCGTCCGGCGTTCGCCGCTCCGCCACGCGCACCCAACGGCCATCGGCCATGCGCTGCTCGAGATGCCCGCTCGCCAGGCGATGGGCGGCCATGCGCTCGGCCACCCATTCATCGATCCGACCCTCCGCTTCCGAGAGTAGACCGGCGCGAGCACTCGCGTGGAGGATGTCTTCGAAACGTGCGCCGGGCACGATCAGGGGCGCCAACTGTGAATACATCGCCCGATAGCGTTCGTTGCAAAGAACCAGCCGGTCATCGGCGTCGAACAGGACGAACGCGTCATCAAGCGCATCGATCGCGGTCAGCAACCGGTCCTCGCTCCTCTGCGCCTTCGATTGTGACTCGCGAATTTCTGCAAGGTGGCGCTCTTTCTCTTCAGCGTCGAGATCGAACTGTCGCGACACGCGATGTCCGTACCAGATAGCGCCAAGCACCATGATCACGACCAGTGCGCCGATGAGGGCTTCGTAGCGCTTCAGCTCGGTCGCGACGGCGGCCTGCTTCTCTAGATGCGCTTGCTGGATCTGCGCAACCGCATCGCGAAGGTGCGCGAGTGTGCCGGTCAATTGCGCATGCTTCCGGTCCATCGTCGCCATGCGCTTGCCGGCCAGATCGCTCCGCCCGGCCTTCAGGTGCTCGAAGATCTGCCTCGATTCGTCGACCATCGCATTCATCGCGAGGGCGATTGCATCGAATTGTCGGATCAAGGGCGCGGCCTCGGCGGCATCGACCTTGCGCTGTAATTCCGCACGCGCGTTGGTCAGATGCGCATCAAAGTGGGCGAGGGCGCTGTCGAGCCGCTCGCGTTCCTTGAGAACGTCGTGCGAATCGAAGACGTCATTGCCTGGCGCGTTCACTGCCTGTGCGAGCGCGCCGAGCTGCGAGTATTTCGCGACCCGCTCGACCCAGACCTGATTGACCGCGATCGAGCGCGTGTAGACCAATGCTGTCTCGCGGCTCAAATAAAGCCCGAGCGCCACTGTCATGAGGTTGAAGCCCGCAAGCAGGAAATAGACGTAGTGCCAGCCGGGGCGGTTTCGCCTTCGGTGACCGCGGCTTCGTGCGAGGGGAGCGGGCGTCATTTCATATCCGGCTGGCGATGCAACTGAGGGGGCGACAGATCCTCCTATCCTGTACAGGAGGATCGTTTGAGAATGACCGAGGACGGACCGCTTTTGGCGGCTTATCGGCCCTTCGTGCTGAATTGCCGCCCGACCATCCACGGATAGAATGCGCAGGATGGTCGAGTCGACATTCGAGGTCGTGATCGCCGGCAGCGGGCTGATAGGCGCGAGCCTCGCGCTTGCGCTCGGGCAGGCCGGCGTGCGCACGGCTTTGATCGATAGCGAGCCGGCACCCGCCGCCGCCATCCGCCCCGACGAACCTGCGCAGTATGACCCTTGGGATGCGCGCATCTACGCAGTGAGTCCTGCGAGCGCGTCTTTTCTGGACGCACTCGGTGCGTGGCGCCGTCTCGATTCCGGGCGGCTCGAGGCTTGCACGCAGATGGAAATATTCGGTGATCGCAGCGGCTCGCGTCTGGCATTCGACGCTTACGAAGCAGGTGTCCCCGCGTTGGCCCATATGCTCGAATCGAGTGCGTTGCTCAAGGCGTTTTCGGAGGCGCTCGGTTCATCCGATCGCGTGACGGTTCTGCATTCGGATCGGGTGGCGGACGTTCGTCGTGGCGCGGCGAGCGTGCGTGTTGATCTTGCATCGGGCCGGTCCTTGCAGTGCGCCCTGTTGATTGGTGCCGACGGTGCCCACTCGAAGGTGCGCGAGCTTGCCGGGATCCCGTCGCGCCAGCACGACTATCGCGAACTGGCCGTCGTCGCGAATTTCGCTGCGACCGAGCCACACTTCGGGACTGCCTTCCAGTGGTTTCGGGGTGACAGCGTCCTTGCGCTCCTGCCGCTGCCGGGCAAGCGAGTGTCGCTGGTGTGGTCGGCACATGAATCCGATGCGAACAAGCTGCTTGCCTTGTCCGATACCGGGCTGGCAGACGCCGTGAGCGCCGCGACCGCACGGCGCCTCGGGCGGCTCGATGTGATCACCCGTGCGAAATCGTTTCCGCTGACACGCATCACGGTACCGGATCCTGTTGCTGATCGCATTGCTCTCATCGGTGATGCCGCCCACGTCGTCCATCCGCTGGCTGGTCAGGGCGTGAATCTTGGCTTTGGCGATGCCGAGGCGCTGGCGCGGGTGATCATGGAACGCGGACCAATTGCCGATATCGGCAGCGCGCGGCTGCTCCGACGGTATCGTCGCCGGCGTGCGGAGCCCATCATCGCGATGCTCGCCGCCACACACGGCCTGCACGCCTTGTTTGAGCTGCCCGGCGCGTTTCCCACGTTGTTGCGCAATGCCGGATTGAACTTGACCCAGCGATTGCCTGTCCTACGTTCGCTGCTTGCGCGACGCGCAATGGGGTAAATTGCTCCCTCTGCGATGAACGTGTCCAGCGCCCGCGTCGTGCCATCAATCAAGAACGGTCGCTGTGGTACCGCTGTGGTTCCCACGTGGTACCTCTGTGGTAAATAGGCGAATTGGTTCGTTATTTCTTACTCGTATTTCTTATCGTCTTCTTCGGAAAGTGTCCCTGATGAATCGCGTGATCGCCACTGTTCTTGCGCTGCTGCTTGGCGGCTTTGCCTTTGCCGCCGTCGCTCAATCCAACGCGGCAGCCGAGGCCGCCATCAGGAAAACGCTCGGCGAGCGGATCCCCGGCATCAGTATCGCAGGGGTGACCAAGACCCCCTATGCCGGCTTGTACGAGGTTCGCATGGACGACAACGACCTCCTCTATGTGGATGAGAAGGTCACGTTCATCTTCGATGGCAACATTCTCGATGGCACTGATCCGCGCCGCAATTTCACGCAGGATCGGGTCAAGAAACTGGTCGGGTTCAAGTATGACGAGATGCCCTTTGATAGCGCCTTCAAGATCGTGCGAGGCAACGGCAAGCGGCAGATGGCCTATTTCTCCGATCCGAACTGCCCTTATTGCCGCAAGCTCGATCAGGAAATCGCACAGATGAATGATGTGACCGTCCACGTCTTCCTCTTTCCCATTCTGTCCGCCGACTCGCTGCCGAAGGCGAAGGCGGTCTGGTGCTCACCTGATCGCACGAAGGCCTGGCTCGACCTGATGTTGAAAAATACGATGCCCTCTGCGGCCGGCAACTGTGAAACGCCGATAGAGAGTTTGGTGGCATTCGGGAAGAAACACAAAGTCGAGAGCGTGCCGACCCTGGTTTTCACCAACGGCGAGCGGGTGAGCGGCCTGCGACCGGCCGCGCAGCTTTCGCAGATGATCGACGCGGCGGCGAAGAAGTAAGGGTTGCGGTCGCTAGACCTGTCCGGCAACCACGACGGCTCAACCGGAAATTTGAACCACCAAGGCACCAAGACACCAAGGTTCATCGGATTCGACAGGTTCGACAACTTGGAGGCGACGCGTCGATCAAAGTGCATGACCGCACCTCATTGCCCGCACCTCATCGCGATTTATCCTTTGCCAGGCAGAACCACCCTTGGTGCCTTGGTGGTTCATCACTACGTACTGCGTTAGGTTGAACGATTTCCTAGTTGCCAGGCTCGATTTCATTCGGTAGCAGCACCCACATTCGACCCTGCTGACGCATCCGGCCCGCATCGCGACCCGCATCCGGGCCGAAGCCCCAGTAATAATCCGCACGCACCGCGCCGCGGATGGCGCCACCCGTGTCCTGCGCCATCACGAGTTGCTGGATCGACTTTGTCGTGGTCGGATGCGTCGTGGCGAGAAACACCGGCGCGCCGAGCATCACGAATTTCGGATCGATCGCGATCGAACGCCCGGGCGACAGCGGCACGCCGAGCGCGCCGCGCGCACCGAGTTCAAGCGGCACTTCGCTCGTGGGGACCTCGCGAAAGAAGACATAGCTTGGGTTCTGCCCGAGCAGCTCGGCAACCCTTCCGCGATTGGCGCGGGCCCATGCCTGGATGCCTTGCATCGACGCTTGTTCGAGCTTGAGCTCGCCTTTTTCAACCAGGTAACGGCCGATCGACCGATACGGGTGCCCGTTTTGGTCGGCATACCCTACCCGCGCCATTTCGCCATTGTTCAGGCGGACGCGGCCTGACCCCTGCACATGCAGGAAAAACAGCTCGATCGGATCGTCGAGCCAAAACAGCTCGCGCCCGGTGAGCTTGGCCTTCCCTTGTTCGATCTCATCCCGTGTGTAGTACGGAACGACTTTCCTGCCCTCTATGCGGCCGCGCAACCGCAGGCCCGCCGCCTCGGGCACCACGCTCACCAGATCGACCGAAATGAGATCATCGGGCGGCGCGTGGAGCGGGTAATTGAATGGCCCGACCCGTTTTCGACTGCCACGCAGGATCGGCTCGTAGTAGCCGGTCACGAGGCCTTCGACGGATCCGTCGGCGTTCGTGACGCGATAGACCTTGAATCGGGATTCGAAAAGCGCGCGTGCGGCGGCGCGCGAGTTGGGCGAGTCCGGTATCGCGGCCGCGGCATCGCAACTATTCTTCCAGCCGGGCCGTTTTTCGAGGACTCTGCATCCGCGGCGAAACGCGACAAGCGCGGCGAGATGATCATCGTCCGCCCAACCGGACAACTCCGCAAAGGACGCCGCTTCCAGGGTTTTCGCGGCGGGTTTGGTCGCTGTCTCGGGGGGACAGGTCGGACAAATCGCGCATACCGGACAGACGGGACAGGTCATTGCCGGGCATGTCGAACATTCGAGCGCAGGACATGCCGCTTCGGGTGCGCGGGTCGTTTGCGCGGTCGAGCTTGATCCGCCCGGACCGACGCTGATGAGTGCCAGTGCAAGCAGTGCGAGGGCAAGGGGGGATAACGGTTGGGCTATCATGCCTGCTCACCCTATCGATCGATCATGCGAGAACATTTCGATGGAAGACGGACTGTGGATCATCCTGCTCGAATCGCTCCTCGCGCTGGCGATGCTCCTATTCATTGTCTGGTGGACCGTGCCGCGCAAGAAACGCGAGCCCGCCGACATTGCGAAACGCGAGGATTGATCGCTTCAGTGCAAAACGCGCGGCACCGACAGCGTGAACTCGGGAATCGGCGCCTCGAAACGTGATCCGTCCGCGCCCACCATGTGGTAGATCCCGCGCATCGTTCCGACCGACGTGCGGATCGCCGCACCGCTCGTGTATTCGAACGCCTCGCCCGGCTTGAGCGTGGGCTGGGCGCCGACGACACCCAGCCCCTTGACTTCCTGCTCCTTGCTGCTGCCGTCGGTGATGATCCAATGCCGGCTGATCAACTGCGCCGCCTGGGTGCCGGTATTGCGAATCGTGATCGTGTAGGCGAAAACGTAATGGTCGCGCCGCTCGTCGGATTTGTCCGCAAGATACTCGGAGCGGGCGGTGACTTGGATGCTGTGTTTGTCGGCCATGGGAAATTACGCGGGAGTCCGCGCAGACTCCTGACGGCTGACGCAATGGGTGGCGCTTGACGGGATCATGATGGATGGCCGCAATGAAGCAATTTGCCTTTGTGAGAAATCGCTCAACCGAACGCTAAGGCAGCGCGCCAGCTTATAGGATTCCGCGCGGCATGCCTCGTGGAATTCTGAGGAATGCTATTCCACCCGAAATCGGCCAGGGTGACAAGCATTCGGTGGCCCGGCATTCGATACGAGCAGCGCCAAGCGTAAAATGGAATTTCCCTCCATACGTTGAATCCGCATGCGCACACTGCAATGTCGTATCGCTCCGAGCATCCTTTCGGCGGACTTCGCGCGCCTGGGCGAGGAGGTTCGCAACGTCGTCGCGGCCGGCGCCGATATCATCCATTTCGACGTGATGGACAATCATTACGTGCCTAACCTGACTGTCGGGCCGCTCGTGTGCGCGGCGATTCGTCCGCATGTGAAGGTGCCGATCGATGTGCACCTCATGGTGAGCCCGGTTGATCGCATCGTCGCCGATTTCGCGAAGGCCGGCGCCGACATCATCAGCTTTCATCCCGAGGCGAGCGGCCATGTCGATCGCACGATCAATCTCATTCGCGAGTGCGGTTGCAAGCCCGGACTCGTCTTCAATCCCGGCACGTCGTTGTCCTATCTCGATTACGCGCTGCCGCAGCTCGATCTCGTGCTCATCATGTCCGTCAACCCGGGCTTTGGTGGCCAGCAGTTCATTCCCTACACGCTCGATAAGATCCGGGCCGTGCGAAAGCGTATCGATGCGCTCGGTCGCGACGTTATGCTGGAAGTCGATGGCGGCATCAAGGTCGACAACATCGGAGCGGTGGCAGCGGCCGGTGCGGATACGTTCGTATCCGGCTCGGCGATCTTCGGTGCAGGCGATTACACGAAGACGATCATTGCGATGCGGGCGGAGCTGGCGAAGGCGGTGGCGAAATGATCCGGCTCGCGCATTCCGGCCCGTCGCTGGATGCCGCGCTCATCGATCTCGATGGCACGTTGCTCGATACGGCAGGCGACTTGGCTGCCGCGATCAATCGCATGCTCGCGGAGCTTGGACGAGCGCCGCACGATACCGCACTGATCACGCGCTACATCGGCAAGGGCATTCCAGTGCTCGTCCATCGCGCCTTGACCACCGATATGGACGCCGAGGCCGAGCCCGATCTGTTTGCGCGCGCCATGCCGCTCATGGAACGTTTCTATACCGAGGAATCGGGGCGGCGCGCGATCGCCTATCCGGGTGTCATCGATGGTCTGGAGACGATGCGCGCCGCCGGCGTGCGACTCGCGTGCGTGACCAACAAAGCGGGGCGCTTCACTGAAGAACTACTGACTCAAACCGGCCTTGCCAAGTATTTCGATATCGTCGTGAGTGGCGATACGCTGGCCCGCAAGAAACCTGACCCGCTGCCGTTCACCCATGCCTGCGATCAACTCGGGATAGCACCGGAACGCGCGGTGGTCATCGGCGATTCCGCCAACGATTTCATCGCCGGATTCGGCGCCGGCTGCAAGGTCTTCGCGGTGCGCTATGGCTACAACGAAGGGCGCGCGGTCGAAGATTCTTCGCCGCATGCGATCGTGGATTCATTGGCTGAGGCCGCCACGCTCATTTTGTCGACTCGCAAATCGAAAGAGGATCCAACGATGCACGCGGTTATCGAACGCCTGATCACGATTGTCGGCGCCGAGCACGTTCTCACCGATGAGCGTGACCAGGAAGGCTACGCCACCGATTGGCGGCGGAAATTCTTCGGCAAGCCGTTGGCCGTCGTGCGGCCGAAATCGGTCGAAGAAGTCGCAGGTGTCGTGCGCCTGTGCAACGAGCAATTGATCGCGATCGTCCCCCAGGGTGGGAATACAGGGCTATGCGGCGGCGCGACGCCCGATAAGAGCCGGACCCAGGTCATCATCAGCCTCACTCGCATGAACAAGGTGCGATCGATCGACACCGCCAACAACACAATGGTCGTGGAGGCGGGCTGTGTGCTCGCCAAAGTGCAGGAGGCGGCACGTGAAGCGGGACGATTGTTTCCTTTGAGTCTCGCCTCGGAGGGCACCTGCGCGATCGGGGGCAATCTGTCGACCAACGCCGGGGGTGTCGCCGTGCTGCGGTATGGCAACACGCGCGAGTTGGTCCTCGGGCTCGAAGTCGTGCTGCCGGATGGCGGGATCTGGGACGGGCTGCGCGGTCTTCGCAAGGACAACACCGGCTACGATCTGAAGCATCTGTTCATCGGCGCCGAAGGGACCCTGGGTGTCGTGACGGCGATCGTGCTGAAGCTTTTCCCGCTGCCGGTGGGCAATGCGACGATGATGGTCGCGGTCGACTCGCCCGCACGCGCGGTGGAATTCCTCGGCTTCATGCAATCGCGCTGCGGCGAGCGACTAACCGGTGTGGAGCTCCTCTCGCATCTTTGCATTGATCTCGTGGCCAAGCATTATCCGGAGACGCAGCGGCCATTCACCGAAGCGCATCCGCAATACGTGCTGGTCGAATTGTCCGACACGCAATCGGTCGATGCGGTGCGCTCGCTTGCCGAGGCTGCGCTCGAAGCCGCGCTGGAGGTCGGACTCATTCGCGATGCGGTAGTGGCCGCGAGCGACGCGCAATCGAAGGCGTTGTGGGCGCTCCGCGAGAACGTGTCCGAAGCGCAGCAGAAAGAAGGGCCCAACATCAAGCACGACGTGTCGATTCCGGCCTCTGCGATCGCGGACTTCATCGCCACCACGAACGATGCGCTGCGAAGCGCGATTCCCGGCGTGCAGTTGGTAACCTTCGGGCACATCGGCGATGGCAACCTGCACTATAACGTCGCTGCACCCGATGGCGTCGATGCGCCTGCGTTCATGAAGGGCGAACAAGACCGCGTGAACCTGATCGTGCACGACGGCGCGGCACGTTATCGTGGTTCGATCAGCGCCGAGCATGGATTGGGGCAACTGAAGCGCGATGAAATCCTCCGCTACAAATCGCCGGTGGAAATGGCGATGATGCGCCGGATCAA
>JBJXGX010000039.1:0-57309 GCA_046160305.1 Burkholderiales bacterium | reverse complement strand
TGGAGCGGGACGAAGTAACCAACAGGAACCGGACCATCGCGTTCCTGGATCGTCACCGCCCCTGCTAGAAGGGCTCACAGGGAGGGGAGCGTTTTCGGGGCGGCTTCGGCCGCCCTATTTTTTTCCTATCCTTCGTCGATCAACCCACTTCCAGGCTGTCGATGAGCCGTGTCTTGCCGAGGCGCGCCGCGCTTAGAATCACCATCGGTTCATCCGCCTTCGAAGGCACTCTGAGGTCCGCACGCCTTCGCACCGTAATGTAGTCGACCTGCCATCCGCGCTCTTGTAGCAGTGCCGCCGCCTTGCCTTCAAGCGTTGCCAAGTCTCGCTCGCCCGCGCATAGTACCGTGTTGATCTGGCGCATCACGCGCTGCAGATGGGGCGCTTCATCGCGCTCGGGCGCCGTGAGGTAATTGTTCCGCGAAGAGAGCGCGAGGCCGTCCTCGGCTCTTACCGTCGCGACGGGAACGATCTCGATCGGCATGTTCATCTGGACAACCATCCGCTCGATCACGCGCAACTGTTGATAGTCCTTCATGCCGAAAATCGCCTGCTCGGGCTGTACGATATTGAAGAGCTTCGACACGACCGTGGACACCCCGCGGAAAAATCCGGGTCGACTCTCTCCCTCGAGAATTTCCGCCAGCTCGACGCTTGGCATGACGAAGTAGTCCTGCGGAATGGGGTAAAGCTCTTTCTCGTCGGGTGCGAAGACGTAGTCGACGCCTTCACGTGCGAGGGCCGCGCAATCGGCCGCGAAGGTGCGCGGATAGCGGTCGAAATCCTCGCGCGGCCCAAATTGCAGGCGATTGACGAAGATTGACGCAACAACGATGCGCCCGCGTCGACGTGCTTCGCAAACCAGCGCGACATGCCCCTCGTGAAGATTGCCCATGGTCGGCACGAATGCAACGCCGCCGCGCCGTGCCAGCAGTCCGCGCATGGCGGAAACCGAATCAACGACCTGCATGGTGTCCTCCGGTGGCTACCTACTTCGCTCCACGCGCTCAACACGCTGTGCGGCGCAACGCCCCGCGAGCGCCGATGCCGCGCCATGCCCCGGAATCATGATGTCTGGGCAGAGCTCGATAAGCGGGATCAATACGAAAGCTCGCTCATGCATCCTGGGATGGGGGAGCGTCAATGTCGGCGACGATACTACGGCATTTCCGTACAGCAGGAGATCCAGGTCGAGTGCGCGCGGCGCGTTGCGAAACGATCGTATCCGGCCGAACTGCGTCTCGAGCGATAAGAGTCTTTCGAGCAAGGTCTCCGGTTCGAGACTTGTTTCGATCGCCGCCACCGCGTTGATGAAGGGCGGCTGGTCGAGGTATCCAATCGGATCAGAAGAGTAGAGCGATGATCGCGCGACCAGACGCGTGCTCTCGAGATTCGAAAGCGCATCGAGCGCACGATCGATCGTATTCTGCGCGTCGCCAAGATTCGCACCAAGACCGATCAATGCGGTGGCCGAACGGTGCTTCAAGCTAGGTCGATGCGTCCGAACTATCACCCGGCGCGGCGGCAGGTGGATCTCCCGCGCCTTGCGTGGACTCGCGGAGGGGCTTGCGCCGGCGCCGCCTGCGCGGCTTGTCGGCAAGGGAGCGGGACGGTGCGAGCATTGCGCTTCGCTCGCTATCGCTTGCGTCCTGAAACTTGGTCCACCAATCGACCAACTCTTGTTGCGCCTCACCGCTCGCTGCCCTGAGAGCGAGAAAGTCGTAGCCCGCGCGGAATCGTGGATGCTCGAGGACCAGCATCGCGCGCTTTCCGGTGCGATTCTCAAGCCGCGGCTGCAGCACCCAGATCTCGCGCATCGTTGCCGTAAATCGCCGTGGAATCGCGAGCTTCTCGGTCTGCATCTCGAGAACGTCGTCCATCGCCGACATCAGCGATGGAATCGTGCGCTCGCCGTCTTCCTCATGCGCTTTCCACGCGGCCAGGACTTCGTGCCATAGCAGCGCCGCAAGAAGGAACGCGGGCGACACGCCGCGGTCGTCGCGGATCCGGTCGTCGGTTTGCTGAAGCGCGAGATTCACGAATTTCTCGCCAAGAGGCTGCTCGAGGATCACATCGAGCAGCGGCAGCATGCCGCGATGCAGGCCCTCTTGCCGCAGGCGATGAACACAGGCATAAGCGTGTCCGGAGAGCAGCAGCTTTTGCATTTCATCGAAGAGACGTGCCGCCGGCACGTTTTCGACCAGCGGGCCGAGGCGATCGATCGGCTCTCTTGTCTTCGGATCAATTTGGAAGCCGAGCTTTGCGGCGAAACGAACCGCCCGCAGCATTCTCACCGGATCCTCACGATAGCGGGACTCGGGATCGCCGATCATACGAACGATCTTGCGGCGCAAATCCGCGGCGCCGCGGTGATAGTCGAGCACGGCTTCCTTGGTGGGGTCGAAGTAGAGCGCATTGATGGTGAAGTCGCGGCGGGCGGCATCCTGCGCGCGCGTCCCGAAGACGTTATCCCGCAAGACGCGCCCATGCTCATCGGTTTCCGACGGCGTTTCGGCCCGAAAGGTCGAGACCTCGACCGTTTCATCACCGAACATCGCGTGCACTAGCTTGAAACGGCGCCCGATCAGCCGCGAGCGGCGGATGTGGCGATGGACCTGATCAGGGGTCGCGTTGGTGGCGACGTCGTAATCTTTTGGATGCACGCCAAGCATGAGATCGCGCACCGCGCCCCCGACGACATAGGCCTCGAAGCCGGCCTCGGTCAGGGTCTCGCATACCTTGCGCGCACCGTGGCTGATCGCATCTCGGCGAATGCCATGCTTCGCGAATGGTAAGACGTCCGGCTCCGGACCGTCCTGGAGTCGAAATACCTTACGAATCAACCTTTTGATCAACGGGGGAAAGGTCCGAAGTCGGGGCCCGAAATGGGCCAATCCAGCCGGCAGCCGTAGAGTTGCTCGACCGCCGATCGAGTAACGACCTTTGAAACGGGCCCCAGTTCGAGGCGGCCCGCATCATACATCAAGAGGGCGTGGCTACAGTGCCGGAGAGCGTATGTGGGATCGTGAAGCGTGCAGACTACAGTACCACCATCCGCGGCGTGCGCGGAGAAGAGTGTCATCGCAAGAATCTGCTGCGCAAGATCGAGATGGTTGAGCGGCTCATCCAGAAGCAGCAGATCGGGCGCCTGCGCAATGAGTTGGGCAATCCTGGCGCGTTGTCGCTCGCCTCCGGAAAGTGTTCGAAATCGCCGCGATTGGAGGCCGGTCAGCCGCAGTGCGTCGATCGCCTCCACGATGCGCAGATCATCCTCGGATGCGCTCTTGGCAAGCCATCCCCGGTGTGGCATCCGTCCGAGCGCGACGTAGTCCCGCACCGATCCCCAGTAGTCCGCCGATTCGTCCTGGAGCAGCACGCCGATGCGAAGCGCCAGGTCCCTGCGCACCCACTCGTGGACCGGTTTGTCATCCAGGAGCACGCTGCCCAGGCGCGGTACCTCAAGCGCCGCGAGGGTGTGCAACAAAAGAGATTTTCCCGCGCCGTTCGGACCGAGCACCGCCCAGCACTCACCCGGTCCAATCGTCCAGGAGGTTGGCTGCACCAACACGCGATCGCCGATCCGGATGGCGAGATCCTTGATCCTGAGCGTCATCGTGATCGACCGATCAGCCACAACAGGACCGGAACGCCGATCGCCGCGGTCGCCACACCGACCGGGATTTCGATCGGCGCGGCGACCGTGCGTGCAATGGTATCGGCGATCGCAAGGAGGATGCCACCCCCAAGCACCGAGAGCGGAATGAGCGCGCCGTGGTCATGCAGTCCCAGGAGCCGAAACACGTGCGGCACGGCGATCCCGACGAAACCAATCGCACCGGCTTCGAGAACGGCCGTCACCGTTGCGATCGAGGCGCAAAGAAACGCGATGGACTGGGTCCAGCCGACGGACACACCAAGCAGCCGCGCTTTCGTGGCCCCGAGCGTCAGTGCATCGAGGCTGCTTCGCAGCGCGATGCAGAGGGCCGTCAGCACGATCAGGATGGCGGCCGGCTGTCGCGCGTCACTCGAAGCGGATAGATCGCCCATCAGCCAAAACAGCATCCCTTGCACTTGTCCCGCAGGAGAAATCGTAAGAATGAGGGCAACGACGGCCCCGCACGCCGAGGCCAGACCAACCCCGGCCAACAGCACACGATAGAGGTCCCAACCGGATGATCTTGCCGCAAAGGCGATGAGAATCGCCGACACGATGCATGCGCCAAGCAGACCGAATGCTCCAATGAAGAATTGGCCCAGTCCGAGCAGCATTGCAAGCAGTCCGCCCACGGAGACGCCCCCCGATACGCCTAACACATACGGATCGGCAAGCGGATTGCCAAGCAGGGTCTGCAGCAGTACGCCGGCGAGGGCGAGCAGGCCGCCCGTGACGAATGCGGCGCACACGCGGGGCATGCGATGGCCCCAGAGAATTTCCCGATTGATTGCCTCGCCATCGCCCCGCAGCGCCGCCAACCATTCGCTCGTGCCAAGCTCCACGCTGCCGAACAGGGTGGCGAGCACCATCACCACCGGCGCCGCGCCAACAAAGGCGAGGATGACCGCGCGGCGAGACACGGCAGGCACGCTCAGGGTTGCGCTTGGTGAAGTGAAATGATCGGCCATCCGCGCGCCGATGCTATGGCGGCGAGACGCTCGTCCGGATCCACCGCGACCGGATGACTGACACGCTCGAGCAATGGCAGATCGTTGGCCGAATCGCTGTAGAACCAGACTGCGCGATAACTCGCCAATGTTCGCCCGAGGCTTTGCAGCCATTGCTCGACGCGTACGATCTTGCCTTCCCGGAACGACGGTGTTCCGCTCGGCCTTCCGGTAAATCGACCATCGATCTCTTCGATCTCCGTGCCGACCAGATTCGGAATGCCCAGACGATCCGCGATAGGTCGGGTGATGAACGTGTTGGTCGCCGTCACGATCGCAAGCGTGCGGTCCCGGGTTCGATGTGCCTCGATCAGCGCGAGCGCCCTTGTCGCGATCATCGGCTCGATGGTGTGTTGCATGAACGCGCGATGCCAAGCGTCCAACTGCACGCGGGTGTGCCGTGCGAGCGGGGCCAACTGAAAATCGAGGAACTCCAGGATGTCGAGAGTCCCCGCCTTGTAACGCTCATAGAACTCGAGATTGCGCGCCTCGTAGGTTTCGCGTTCGATTACGCCTTGATCGATCAGAAATTGCGCCCAGGCATAGTCGCTGTCCCCGTTGAGGAGGGTGTTATCCAGGTCGAACAGGGTCAGTTCCATCAGTGGTCTTGGTCGGTGGCGGTCGGAGAATCTGTCGTACGAGCGCCAAGGTCGGCGGGCGCTTGGTCGATAGCGAGTAACGATCCAGGGCATCGATGACCGCGATCAACATGCCCATATCGCGATCCGTGCGGGCGAGAAGGTATTGGATGACCTCGTCAAGGTCGGGCAGGCCGCGAGCCATGGCGTGCGCGCGCAACGCGGCGTGTTTATCGGCGTCTGAAAGCGGCACGATCTCGAACACGATCCCGGAACCTAAGCGGGTGCGGACATCTTCCCGCGCATCGAGTGATCCGGGCGGACGATCGGCGGCAAGGAGAATCGCATCGCCGCTTCGCCCTGTGAACCACTCGAATATCGCGTGCTCGCCTGCGGGGGCCAAGCCATCGATGTTGTCGATCGCGACAAGGTCTGCGCGCGCGTCCAACAGCGAATCGACATCGAGCGTTCGTGCATCAAAATACGCGGCCGGGCGCCCTGCGGCTGCCGCGGCATCGACGACCGATTTCAACAGGTGCGTACGACCGACGCCCATCGGGCCCCAAAGATAAAGCACGCGGTGCGGAGGGCGGCCGTCGATCAGCAACCGGAGCGCCTGCAGCGCCGGCGCGTTGCCGCCCGCGACGAAGCTCGCGAGTGTCGGCGCCTGCGGCGTGGCCAGCTCCAGGATGAATTGTTCCATCTTTCCAGTAGAATCGATCGGCACTTCGGACGGAACTCTAGCAGAGTGACTATCGCGCGCATCTCACCCGAGCGGAACACGCATTGACCACCTCCGATTCCGACTCGCGGAAAAGCGGCCTGTCGTATCGCGACGCAGGCGTCGACATCGACGCGGGCGATGCATTGGTCGAACGCATCAAACCCCTTGCACGGCGCACGATGCGCCCGGAGGTGTTGGCCGGCATCGGTGGGTTCGGTGCGCTCTGCGCGATTCCAAAGAAGTATCGCGAACCGATCCTCGTATCGGGCACCGACGGCGTCGGCACGAAATTGAAGCTCGCCTTCGCACTTGGCAAGCACGATACCGTGGGCATCGATCTTGTGGCGATGAGCGTGAATGACGTGCTTGTGCAAGGGGCGGAGCCGCTCTTTTTCCTGGACTATTTCGCCTGCGGGAAACTCGATGTCAATGTCGCCGCCGAAGTAGTGGGCGGCATCGCGCGCGGCTGCGAAATGGCCGGCTGCGCATTGATCGGCGGCGAAACCGCCGAGATGCCGGGCATGTATCCAGAGGGAGAATACGATCTCGCGGGTTTTGCCGTCGGTGTCGTGGAGCGAAGCGCCATTCTCGATGGCCGTGACATCGGGCCCGGTGATGCCATCATCGGTCTTGGCTCGAGCGGCCCGCATTCAAACGGTTATTCGATGGTGCGACGTATCCTCAAGGACGCAGGTGCCGACCTTGCGCAGCCATTCGATGGTCGAACGCTCGGTCACTGTCTGCTGGAACCGACGCGGATCTACGTGAAGTCGATGCTCGCGCTACGTGAGGCGGTGCCGGTCAAGGGGCTCGCGCATATCACCGGTGGCGGACTCGTAGAGAATATTCCCCGTATTCTTCCCGCGGGAACGATGGCCGTGCTGGAGCGTGCGGCGTGGCCCGCGCTCCCCGTCTTCTCGTGGTTGCAGAAGGCGGGAAACATTGCCGACAGCGAAATGCATCGCGTCTTCAATTGCGGGATCGGCATGATCGTCGTCGTGGCGAGCGGCGAGGCGCAGAATGCGCTCGATTCGCTTCGTTCGAACGGTGAGACCGCGTATCGGATCGGCACGATAGCGGCGCATCATTCAGGGGCCGCGCCGGTCACGATCGGTTGAGCGGTTGCAGCGGGCGCACCGTGTTGATCGCGATCTTCGGGCGAAAGTTAATCCGCAGGCGATGCGGGTTCGAGTGGTAGAATTTTCGACGCCTGATCCCGGCAACCAGCAGACCAGGAATCCTCGCCCACTCCTTCGGACGGTGCATTGCGTTCCCCATGGCCGAGCCGCGTTTCATCCATCTTCGCCTGCATACCGAGTTCTCCGTCACCGACAGTGTCGTACGGATAGACGACGTGGTCGCGCGCGCCGCCCGGGACAATATGGGGGCATTGGCCATTACCGACTTGTCCAACATGTTCGGGATGACCAAGTTCTACAAGGCAGGTCGCGCGGCGGGGGTGAAGCCGATTCTCGGTGCGGATGTCTGGATCACCAATGATATCGACCGCGACAAACCTTCCCGCATGCTTCTACTGTGCCGGTCGAAGGCGGGCTACCTCAATCTGTCGAAACTGTTGTCCGATGCGTGGATCTCGAATCGGCATCGTGGGCGCGCCGAGCTTCGGCGCGACTGGATAGCGGAACGCGCGGATGGATTGATCGCCCTTTCCGGCGGGGCAAATGGGGATGTCGGTGCCGCGTTGGCGGCCGGCAATGACGCGACCGCCATGAAGCTGGCCAAGAGCTGGGCGCAGATTTTCCGCGACAGCTACTACGTGGAGCTTCAGCGTGCCGATGCCGCCGGTACCGAGGAGTACATCGAAGGTGCGCTCGCGGTCGCCGGCCGGCTGGGCATTCCGGTGGTTGCGACGCATCCGGTGCAGTTTCTCGATCCGGGGGAGTTCAAGGCGCATGAAGCGCGCGTCTGTATTGCCGAAGGCTATGTGCTGTCCGATCAGCGCCGGCCACGTCTGGTGACGCCGGACAGTTACTTCAAGTCGCAGCAGGAAATGGTCGATCTGTTCGCCGACATTCCGGAAGCCTTGGCGAATACGGTGGAAATCGGCCGGCGCTGCAATCTCGTGCTGGAGCTTGGCAAACCGAAGCTCCCCCTCTTTCCGACGCCGGCCGGTATCACCCTCGATGATCATCTCGTGCGCGAGGCGAGGGCCGGTCTGGTCAAACGCCTGGACGCGCTCTATCCCGATCCCGAGCAACGTTCCGCGCAGACATCTCGTTACGACGATCGCCTCGCGTTCGAATGCAAGACCATCATCCAGATGGGATTCCCGGGATACTTCCTGATCGTGGCCGACTTCATCAATTGGGCGAAGTCGAACGGCGTGCCGGTTGGGCCGGGCCGCGGCTCGGGCGCCGGATCGCTGGTCGCCTATTCACTCGGGATTACCGATCTCGACCCGTTGCGTTACGACCTGCTTTTCGAGCGGTTCCTGAATCCCGAGCGTGTGTCGATGCCGGATTTCGATATCGATTTCTGCCAGGATGGCCGCGATCGCGTCATCGAGTATGTTCGCGGGAAGTACGGCAAGGAGTCCGTCTCGCAGATCGTCACCTTCGGCACCATGGCGGCAAAGGCGGTCGTGCGCGATGTCGGCCGGGTCATGGACTGGGGCTACGGCCGCACCGACGAGCTCGCGAAGCTGATTCCGTTTCAGCCGGGCAAGCTGATTACCCTCAAGATGGCCCGCGAGATGGAGCCGCGTCTGGCCGAACGCGAGCGGGACGAAGAGGATACGCGCGAACTCCTCGCGCTGGCCGAACAGCTCGAAGGCCTCACGCGCAATGTCGGCATGCACGCGGGCGGCGTGCTGATCGCACCGGGAAAATTGACGGATTTCTGCCCGCTCTATGCGGCAGAAGGATCGAGTAGCGTCGTCTCCCAGTTGGACAAGGATGATGTCGAAGCGATCGGGCTGGTCAAGTTCGATTTTCTCGGCCTGACCACGCTCACGATTCTCGATTGGACGCTCCGTTTCATCAAGCGGCTCGATCCCGCGAGCACGGTCACGCTCGAGGGGTTGCCGCTTGGCGATCCCGCGTCGTACAAGGTGTTTCAGAGCGCCAATACCAGCGCGATCTTCCAGTTTGAATCGCGCGGCATGCGCGACCTGTTGAAGCGCGCACGGCCCGATCGGTTCGAGGACATCATCGCATTAGTGGCCCTCTTCCGGCCCGGTCCGATGGATCTCATTCCAGACTTCATCAAGCGCAAGCACGGGCTCGAAGCGGTGATCTACCCCGATCCCCGTCTCGAACCGATCCTCGGATCGACCTATGGGATCATGGTCTATCAGGAACAGGTCATGCAGATCGCGCAATCGATCGGCGGCTACTCGCTTGGCAGCGCCGATCTTCTGCGCCGTGCGATGGGCAAGAAGAAGCCCGAGGAGATGGCCGAGCATCGCGGCCAGTTCGTCGACGGAGCGGCGAAGAACGATGTGTCCGCGCCGAAAGCGAACGAGCTCTTCGATCTGATGGAGAAGTTCGCGGGCTACGGGTTCAACAAGTCCCATGCGGCCGCGTATGCGTTGGTCGCCTACCAGACCGCATACCTCAAGGCGCATTATCCCGCGGCGTTCATGGCGGCGAACCTCTGCGCGGTGATGGACGACACCGACAAGGTCCGCCAGTTCCACGACGACGCGCGCGAGAACGGCCTCGCCGTCCTGCCGCCCGATATCAACGCAAGCGAGTACCGATTCGTGCCGGTTGACGCGAAGACGATTCGCTTCGGAATGGGCGCTGTGAAGGGGTCGGGCGAGTCTGCGATCGGTGCGATCGTCAAGGCGCGCGAGGCCGGGCCATTTGCCGATCTGTTCGATCTTTGCCGGCGCGTCGACAAACGGATGGTCAATCGCCGCACGCTCGAGTCGCTGGTTCGCGCCGGCGCGTTCGACTCCCTTGACACCCATCGTGCCCGGTTGATCGCATCGGTCGGAATCGCGATGGAGGCCGCCGAGCAGGCGGAAGCCGGCGCCATGCAGGTGGGCCTGTTCGACGATGATTCAGGCGTGACGCAGGCGATCCCGCTCGTCAATGCGCCGCCCTGGGGCGAGCGCCAGCGGTTGCAGGAAGAAAAGACCGCGCTCGGCTTCTACTTGAGCGGACATCCATTCAACTCTTATCGCAAGGAAATCGGCGGGATTGTCCGTACGCGGTTGTCGGACCTCGCGCCGCGCAATGAGTCGATTTTGCTGGGTGGAATGGTCGAGTCGGCACGAACGCAGATGACCCGACGCGGGCGCATGTCAATCGTCACGATCGACGATGGCACCGCCAAGGTTGAAGTCACCGTGTTCAACGAACTCTTCGAGCAGTGTCGTGACACGATTCGCGAGGATCACCCGATCGTCGTGCAAGGCAAAGTTCAAAAGGACGATTTTTCGGGCGGGATCCGGGTGACCGCGGAGTCTATCTACGATCTGGCGACGCTACGCGGGCGCTTCGGACGGGAGCTCAAGCTGTCGATGAACGGGGAAGCCGATGCGCAGAAGCTTGCCCGTTTGCTCGGACCCTATCGCAATGGCCTGCTTCCGGTTCAGGTGCGCTACCAGCGCGGTGATGCAATCTGTGAGGCCCGTCTCGGTGATTCCTGGAAAGTCTCGCCGGACGAAACGTTGATCAGTGCATTGACCGATTGGCTGACGCCGGAAAACGTCGAGATCGTATACGCGAGCTAGACCGTCGGCCGCAGTCCAAAGCGGCCAATTTCGATACCGGGGGATGTGAGTTCACTCACCGCTACCTGGTCAACACGGGCCCCGCGCGGGCCGTGACGCGCCCACTCCAGCATCGCCTGGACATGCCCCTCGCTTCCGGCCACGACCGCCTCGACACTGCCGTCGCTGCGGTTACGGACCCAGCCGCGGGCCCCGATGCGATTGGCTTCGACGACCATGGCGTCGCGAAATCCGACGCCTTGCACCAAGCCGGTAATGCGCAGATTCTTGACGAGCTGGATTGTGATCATGATCACTCAATTTGCCGTCTCGAATAGATTGTGTCAATGACACCGCCATCACCTAAACGCGTGAAATTGCCGCACGGCAGCAGTCTTTGACATTCCGGGCTACCGAACTACCGCGCGAACCACGCTGCCGCCGCCTCGCCGTTGAGCTCGTAAATCGCCCCGATGCTTGCGAGCACGACAGGAATGAGAAAGATCGCGATGCCGAGCAAGGCTGAACGCTCGCCCGCTTTCCATGCGGTATAGCCCTTCTGGAATGCCGTCAGGCAGCCAAGCGCGATCAGCACGATGCAGAAATACTGGAGCATCCACCGCCCCCAGGGCTTTGCCTGCAGAACGCCAATGCTTCCCGCGAACCCCGCGATCCAGATGCCGAAGATGACCATCTCGTTGATGGCATTGTTCACGAGATGGCGCCGTTCCAATTCGGACGCACGCATCAACGCGACGATGAATACCACCCCGAGGCCAAGCACCACGATCGATGCAAGAAGGAAGAACCAGCCGACGATCTGGATACCGTTCATGGATGGCGACTATTGGCGGCGTGGCCGGCTGGAATCAATGGGTGAAGCGTCGGGTGCGAGCTGATGTTTGGCGCGCCCGGCGCGATCTACTTGACCTTCATTCCGGGCTGGGCGCCGGTATCGGGTGAGATAACGAAAATGCCTGGGCCGCCACCTGGCGTGTCATCCAATGATGCGGCGAGGACCATGCCTTGCGAGAGCCCGAACTTCATCTTGCGCGGCGCGAGGTTCGCGACCATTACGACCAGACGACCCATCAGTTGCGACGGATCGTAGGATCCCTTGATGCCGGCGAAGACCGTTCGGGTTTCGGTCCCGATATCGAGCGTGAGCTTGAGCAGCTTGTCGGCGCCTTCGACGCGGTCCGCGCCAACAACCCTCGCGACGCGCAGGTCGAGTTTCCCGAAGTCCTCGATCGAGATATCAGGGAGCTTGACGGTTGCCGCGACTTTGGGTGCCTCGACCTTGGGTGCCTCGACCTTGGGTGCCTCGATTGCGGCCGCCGCCTGCGGTTCGAAGAGCGCATCGATCATCTTCGGATCGATCCGCGTCATCAGATGCTGGTATGGCCGAATGCCCGCGGGCACGCGTGCAACATCGTCCCAACGGAATGGGCGATCAAGTCCGAACAATTCTTTCGCTACCCGTTCGGAGGTCTTGGGCAGCACCGGTGCGAGCAGGATCGAGAGCAGTTGAAACGAGAACAACGCACGGGAGCACACGCCGTGCAGCTCGTCACGCTTGGCGGGATCCTTGGCGAGATTCCACGGCTGGCATCGATCGAATTCCTCGTTCACCCGGTCCGCGATCCGCATCACTTCACGCAGGGCTTGTCCGAATTCGCGTGCCTCGAAGTTCTCCTTCACGTCGTGGGCGGCACTCGTCGCGGCGGCGAGGTCGTAGACGGTGGCGGCCTGCGAAGCGAGCATCCCGTTGAAATGTTTCGTGATGAACGGCGCGGCGCGGCTGGCGATGTTGATGTACTTGCCGACCAGGTCGCTATTGACGCGCGCAACGAAATCGTCGGGATTGAAATCGACATCCTCGACATGCGAATTCAGTTTGGCGGCGATGTAGTAGCGCAGCCATTCGGGATTCATGCCGAGCTCGAGATAGCGCTTGGGCGAGATGCCGGTACCGCGGCTCTTCGACATCTTCGCGCCGCTTACCGTAATGAAGCCGTGCACGAAGACATTGTTCGGAATCTTGTATCCGGCGAACTTGAGCGTTGCGGGCCAGAACAACGTGTGGAAATAGATGATGTCCTTGCCGATGAAATGAATCTGCTCGACCGCGGGATCGGCCATGAATTGCTCGAACGTCTGTATCGTCTGCGAGCGCGCCTTGCCAAGATCGAAGTAGTTCTTGAGGCTCGCCAGATAGCCGATCGGCGCGTCCAGCCAGACGTAGAAGTACTTTCCCGGCGCGTCCGGAATCTCGATACCGAAATAGGGCGCATCGCGTGAAATGTCCCAATCGGCGAGCGTTCCGTCGAGCCATTCGCGGGCCTTGTTCGCGACTTCCGATTGCAGCTTGCCGTCCTGTGTCCAGCTCCGCAGGAATTCGATGCACTCCTTGGCCGAGAGCTGAAAGAAGTAGTGTTCGGAGGTCTTGAGCACCGGCCGCGCACCGCTCAAGGTCGAGAAAGGGTCCTTGAGATCGGTGGGCGAATAGACCGCACCACACTCCTCGCAGGCGTCCCCGAACTGATCCTTCGCTCCGCACTTCGGACATTCGCCCTTGATGTACCGATCGGCGAGGAACATGCCTTTCACCGGATCGAAGAATTGTTCGACCGGTTTCGAATACACCAGTCCGCGTGCCTTCAATTTGCGATAGATGTCCTGCGAGAACATCGTGTTCTCGGGCGAATGGGTGCTGTGCCAATGGTCGAAGCTCACATGAAAGCGCGGCCAGTCGGTCAGATGATCGGCGGCGACCTCGGCGACCAAGGCCTCCGGCGTGAGATGCATCGCCTCCGCCTTCAACATGATCGGCGCGCCGTGGGCGTCGTCGGCGCAGACAAAATGCACCTCATGGCCCTGCATGCGCTGAAAGCGCACCCAGGTGTCGGCCTGGATGTACTCCATGATGTGCCCGATGTGGAAAGCACCGTTGGCGTAGGGGAGGGCAGTGGTAACGAAGAGCCGGCGGGACATTGTCGGGAGCGTCTGTGTTGGCGTGCGTGGGTAAGGCCGAGCGGGACACGAATCAAGCCCGCGATTCTAGCGTGGATACCCGCACTGCTAAACTAACCTGCCCGCCCTTAGCATTTGGCACCCAATACTCACCGGAGCTCGCATGCCGATCAGCGAAGCGCAAGTTCAAGACGCACTCAAAACGATTCAGGATCCCAATACCGGCAAAGACTTCGCCGCCTCGAAGGCCATCCGGCGCCTGCAGGTCGATGGCGCGAATGTGTCGCTTGATATCGAGCTCGCCTATCCGGCGAGGTCACAATTCGAGCCGATTCGAAAGCTCGTGTCCGCCCGGCTCCGCGAGATCGGCGGTGTGGAGAACGTATCGGTCAATGTGACCTCGAAAATTGTCGCGCATTCGGTGCAACGCGGGGTGAAGCTGATTCCCGGCGTGAAGAACATTATCGCGGTAGCGTCGGGCAAGGGTGGCGTCGGCAAGTCCACGACCGCGGTCAATCTGGCGCTTGCGCTCGCCGCCGAAGGCGCGAAAGTCGGTGTGCTCGATGCGGATATTTACGGGCCGTCGCAGCCGATGATGCTTGGAATCTCCGGCCGTCCGGAATCCAAGGACGGGAAATCGATTGAACCGATGATCGGGCATGGCATCGAGGCCGCATCGATCGGGTTCCTCATCGATACCGACACGCCGATGGTGTGGCGCGGGCCGATGGTGACGCAGGCGCTCGAGCAACTGCTCCGCGACACCCGTTGGAGCGAACTCGACTACCTCGTGGTTGACCTGCCCCCGGGCACCGGCGACATCCAGCTCACGCTCGCACAAAAGGTGCCCGTGACGGGCGCCGTGATCGTGACCACGCCACAGGACATCGCGCTGATCGATGCCCGCAAGGGACTCAAGATGTTCGAGAAGGTGGGGGTGCCGATTCTCGGTATCGTCGAGAACATGTCCTTGCACACCTGCTCGAAATGCGGGCACACCGAGCATATCTTCGGGGAAGGCGGCGCCAATCGCATGGGTAAGGACTATGGCATCGAGGTGCTGGGCCGCTTGCCGCTTGATATCAGCATCCGCGAGCAGACGGATTCGGGCAAGCCCACGGTCGTGGCGGACCCGGATGGGCCGATCGCCGAAATCTATCGCGCGATCGCGCGCCGGGTCGCGATCCGGATCAGCGATCTGCAAAAGGATATGACGTCCAAATTCCCGAACATCGTGATCCAGAACAGCTAGAACGACAACGCGCCGACCTATCATGAGTATCAAATCGGACCAGTGGATCCGCCGCATGGCGCGATCGCATCGCATCATCGAGCCGTTCGAACCCGAGCAGATCAAGGAAGTCAACGGCCAGCGCGTCGTCTCGTACGGTACGTCGAGTTACGGCTACGACATCCGTTGCTCGAGTGACTTCAAGATCTTCACCAACATCAACTCCACGATCGTCGATCCGAAAGCGTTCGACGAGCGCTCGTTCGTCGATTTCAAAGGGGATGTGTGCATCATCCCGCCCAACTCGTTCGCACTCGCCCGTACGGTCGAGTACTTCCGGATTCCGCGCAACGTGCTCACGATCTGTCTTGGCAAGTCCACATACGCGCGCTGCGGGATCATCGTCAATGTCACCCCGCTCGAGCCCGAATGGGAGGGGCATGTCACATTGGAGTTCTCGAACACGACGCCGCTGCCTGCGAAGATCTACGCGAACGAAGGCGTCGCGCAGGTGATTTTTCTCGAGTCGGACGAAGTCTGCGAAACGTCGTATCGTGATCGCGGCGGCAAGTACCAAGGCCAGCAAGGGGTCACGCTCCCGCGAATCTGAATCGCGCCGTACCGCACGCCGCTGCGTCGTGTTCCATTCCCGCATCGGTGCCGCGCATCGGGTTCCTTAATCCAACCCAGACCCCATCTTGGAAGCCCTTCTAGGACAACTTGTCAGCGTCGCGTTTCACGGCGTGGCCTACGGCATGATCCTGTACGTCATTTCCGTCGGGTTGTCGGTCACGATGGGGCTGATGGGATTCGCGAACCTCGCGCACGGCGTGTTCGCGATGGCAGGCGGCTATCTCATGCTGTCGATGATGAATCGCTTTGGCGTGCCGTTCCCGCTTGCCCTCATGATCGCTTTCGTTGGGGTCGCGCTTGGGAGCGTCGTGTTGGAACGCCTGCTTTATTCGCGGCTTTACGCGGCGGGCGAACTCGCGCAGGTCCTCTTCACGATCGGACTCATCCTGATGTCGATCGCTGCCGCGCGAATGCTCTATGGCACGTTGCAGCAACCAGTCAATCTGCCCGACTATATGAAAGGGCAGATGCAGTTGTTCGGGCGCGATTTTCCCGCGTATCGCGTCATCGTGATCGGATTCAGCCTTGTGCTCGTGATCCTCCTTTGGTTCAGCGTCGAGCGGACGCGTTGGGGCGCGATGCTGCGAGCCGCGGTCGACAACCGTCCGATGGCGCAATCGATCGGCATCAATACATCGAGACTCTTCACGCTCACATTCGCCCTCGGATCCGGGCTGGCCGCGATCGGTGGCGGAATGGGCGCCGAGCTGCTCGCGATCCAGCCGACCTATCCGTTCGAGCATCTCGTATTTTTTCTGATCGTCGTGGCGATCGGCGGCATGGGTACGTTGCGCGGCCCGTTCGTTGCGGCACTCCTCATCGGTGTCTCCGACACCGCGTGCAAATACTGGTTGCCGCAGTTCGGCGCGTTCTTCATTTATGCGGCGACGATCGCGATCCTGTTGTGGCGACCGGCCGGGCTCTTCGGAAGGACGGCTTGAATGGCGACTGAGACGGCAGCCCCGACAGCAATTCGATTACCGCCCCATGCAGGCGGTTATGTCGCGGATCCGCGGATCCGATCGATCGAGTACCTGCCGTGGGTCGCGGCCATTGTCATCTACTTCGTCGCGCCTGAATATCTGCCGCTCGGCAGCTACATACTGATCCTGATGCTCTTTGCGTTGTCGGTCGATTTGATCCTCGGGTACGCCGGCATCATCACCCTTGGGCATACCGCGTATTTCGGCATCGGCGCCTATGCCGCCGGCATCCTCGCCAAATTCGCGACGGCCGATCCGTTCATTGGCTTGGCGGTTGCCGCGATCGCGGCCGGCATATTCGGGCTGATTACCGGGGCGGTGATCCTGCGCACGCACGGCTTGACCCTGCTGATGTTGACGCTTGCCATCACGTCAATATGCTATGAAGTGGCGAACAAGGCGACCGATTGGACCGGCGGTGCCGATGGCCTGTCCGGCATTACGATGAATCCGATCTTCGGGCAGTTCAGGTTCGACATGTTCGGCAGAACCGCGTACCTCTACAGCCTCGTGTTTCTGCTGGTGGGCTGGTGGATCGTACGTCGCATCATCTACTCGCCGTTTGGTGCAACGCTCGCAGGCATTCGTGAAAATCCGGTCCGCATGCACGCGGTCGGCGCACCGGTGTATCGGCGGATGGTGGTCGTCTACACGATCTCCGCGATGATCGCTGGCGTCGCGGGCGCGTTGCTCACGCACACGACGCAGTTCGTCGGGCTCAAGGTCCTTGGGTTCGAATTGTCGGGCGACCTGTTGGTGATGCTGATCCTGGGTGGCGTCGGGCGACTCTACGGCGCGATCGTCGGGCCGCTGATCTATCTGGTCGCCCAGGACCTACTCGCCAAACAGTATCCGGAGTATTGGTACTTCTGGATCGGCGCGCTCCTCGTGGTGATCGTCCTGTTCGCACGTGGCGGGATACTGGGCATCGTCGATGCGATCCGCGCGTGGATCGGAAAACTCGGGTCACGAGTCGGGTCACGATGACTGCCGTCCTCGAAACGCGCGCGCTCTGCAAGAGCTTTGGCGCATTGACGGTAGCCGACAATATCGACTTTCGACTCGATCCCGGCGCGAGGCATGCATTGATCGGTCCGAACGGCGCCGGCAAGACGACATTCGTCAACATGTTGACGGGGCGCATTCCGCCTTCATCGGGATCGATCGTGCTTGGCGGCGCGGACATCACCCGGTCATCGCAGAGCGAGCGCGTCAAGCGCGGGCTCGGCCGGACTTTCCAGATCAACACCTTGTTTCGTAATCTCACCGTGGTCGACAATGTCGCGCTGTCGGTGGCTGAGCGCGTCGGCGTGAGTGGCGACATGATCGGCGTGGCAAGCAAGCAGCGCGCCGTCGTCAGCGAAAGCATGGCGCTGCTGGCATCGCTCGGTCTGGCGGACGACGCGCGCGCTCACGTTATCGGGCTGCCGTATGGCAAGCAGCGCCTGGTCGAGATTGCGATCGCACTCGGACTGAAGCCGAAGGTCCTGTTGCTCGACGAACCGGCCGCGGGTGTCCCATCGCTCGAATCGCATCGGATTCTCGAAGTGATCGAGACGTTGCCCTCTGAGATCGCTGTTCTCATTATCGAACACGATATGGATCTGGTATTCCGCTTCGCCAGACGAATCACCGTGCTCGCGCAAGGGGCCGTCTTGACGGAGGGCTCCCCGCAGGAAATTCGTAGCGATGTACGCGTTCGGCAGGTCTATCTCGGGGAAGACCATGTCTAGCGTATTGGAAGTCGCCGATCTTCGTGCGGGCTACGGTGCGACGGTTGTACTCGAAGACGTGAGCCTGATCCTGGAAGAGCGGGCGACGATAGCGGTGCTCGGGCGCAATGGCGTGGGCAAGACGACGTTTCTTGCCACCTTGATGGGCCATACCACCCAGCATGCTGGAAAGATCGTCTTTCGCGGGCGCGAGTTGAATCGCCTGCCGCCCTATGAACGCGCGCGCCTGGGCATCGGTTACGTGCCGCAGGCGCGGGAGATCTTCCCGTCGCTCACCGTGGAAGAAAACCTCACCGTCGCCGGGCGACCCGGGCGCTGGAGCCTCGAGCGTGTCTACGACATCCTGCCCCGCCTCGCGGAACGGCGGAGCCACATGGGGAATCAGATTTCCGGTGGTGAGCAGCAAATGCTTGCGATCGGCCGCGCGCTGATGGGCAATCCCACCTTGCTGCTCATGGACGAGCCGCTCGAAGGATTGGCGCCGATCATCGTCGAGAGCATCATGGCCGTCGTTAGCCAGCTGATTCGCGAAGACTCGCTCACCTTGGTGCTGGTCGAGCAATCCGCGAAGCGCGCGTTGCAGATGACCGAGCAGGCGCTGGTCCTCGATCGCGGCCGCATCGCCTACGCCGGTCCGAGCGCGCAGCTTCTCAACGATCCGGAGCGCCTCTCGAATCTGTTCGTCGCGCATTGAGCCCGCATGCGCACCTCGGGATCAGTGGCGTTCATACTCGACGAAATCGTAGACGATCGGATGGGTCGCGTCGGAATTTCGTCGTTCCCGTCGAATCTCATTCCAATGCTGCTTGTCGATCGGCGGGAAAAACGTATCGCCTTCGAACTCCGCGTCAATCTCGGTCAGGAACATTCGCGAGGCCCGGCTAAGCGCCTGCCGATAGATTTCAGCGCCTCCGATCACAAACGAGATTGTTCCGGTGGGATCGTCCCCGGCCAATGCCTCGTCTACCGAGTGGACGACCGTACAGCCGGGCGCATTGAATGTGTTCGATCGACTGATGATGATGTTGGTGCGCCCGGGAAGCGGCCGTCCGATCGAGTCGAATGTCTTGCGTCCCATGATTACGCGATGACCGGTCGTGAGTTGTCGAAAGCGCCTCAGGTCATCGGGCAGGTGCCAGGGCATTCGATTGTCCAAGCCGATCGCGCGGTTGCGAGCAAGGGCTGCGATGAGCGCGATGACGGGTCGATTCATCGGGTCGCTGGGTGGCGATTGGAACGCGGACGGCGCATGGATGATGGGTCGGGAAGGTCCATGGCATTCTATCGGTGTCGGTCGAAGGCCGTGCATGGGCGGCGGTGTCGAACCGTCTCTTTGAATTCAGAGGTATAGAAATGCTTGAACCAACGAACCGCTCCATGCAACCGGTCGCGGCTGCACTACTGGTGACGTTCCTCGCGGGCTGCGCATTCGAACCGTCCAAGCAAGTGCGGCAGGAGCGGGCTGAACGCGCGACGCAATCGATCAACTTGCAAGGTTTTCCGCCCGAGTACCGTCAAGGGTTTACCGATGGTTGTGCCGCGGTCGGCGTCGTGGCGACGCCCAAGCCGACTGGAGTGCCTAATTTTGTCCAGGGCTGGCAAGACGGCTTCAAGCATTGCACCAACCGCAAGCCGCAATAGCTTTCAGAGGTGTGATGTTCGATGTCCGGCCACCGCAAACGCAAACGGCCGCGCGTCCATGACGCGCGGCCGTTCCACTGCTTCCCCGTTACCGTTGGCTGCCTATACCACTTTGCGAGCGCTCCGCATTTTTTTTGGCGCTCGTAGCCCCCTTGCGACATTCGTTATCGCAATGTGTATGCCAGGGCGTTGCGCCGACGCGTGCAAACGTGCCAATCTTGGCAAAGTCGGGATCAAGCGTGATGCACGTCACAGGATGGACGCCTGCACACACGTGTCGCTTGCGGCGCGCTTATGCCGGCCAAGAATGCTGTGCGCGTTCCGCCGTGATGCTGTCCGCCGCGACCGACTCGGCATCATTGCACGCGCGAGCGTGGTTCCCAGGCGCCGTTCAACGATCCCCCAAATTCCGCCGAGGCTGCATGATGAATCCGCAAGTGTCCAAGCCACGCATCGCGATCGCCCTTGGCGATCCCGCCGGAATCGGCCCGGAGATCGCACTCAAGGCTGCGATGGATCCTGAGGCGCGGGCGATGTGCACGTTGATTCTCGTCGGCGACCCGCGTGTGATCGAGGCGCACGCGGCCCTTTGCGGCCTGCATCCTTACGTTCGCGTCATCGAGCGGGCACACGAACCTGTCGATAACTTGGACGGCGTCTGGCTTCTCCGTCGCGATCAATTCGCAGACGAGGCGCTGTCGATCGGATCCGTATGCGCGGCGAACGGGCGCGCCGCGATCGACTCCACCCGCGTTGCGATCGCGGCCGCGATTGCAGGGGAAGTCGATGCCGTGGTGGCCGCGCCGCAAACCGAGTTGGCGATCAAGGCCGCAGGGTTCGAATTCGACGGTTATCCGAGCTTCGTCGCGCGTTGTACCGGCACGCCGATCGATGATGCGTATCTGATGATCTGCTTCGACGCCATGCGCATCGTGCACGCAACGCTGCATGTCAGTGTGCGCCGGGCGATTGAGCTGGTGACGCGGAAACGGGTCGAGAGCGCCATTGCGGCGACCGTGGTCGCGCTCAACAAAATCGGCATTGCGGCGCCGCGAATCGCCGTCTCCGGGCTCAATCCGCACGCCGGCGAAGGCGGGATGTTTGGCGACGAAGAGATCGAAACCATCGCACCGGCGATAGCGAGCGCGAAAGCGCGAGGCATTCATGTCGACGGACCGTTCGGCGCGGACACGATGTTCGCGAAAACGGGGTACGACGCCTTCATCGTGATGATGCACGATCAAGGGCATGTCGCTGCCAAGACCTTGGCGCTCAACCGGACCGCAGGCATGACGATCGGAACGCCGATCGTGTTCAGCAGCGTCGCGCATGGCAGCGCGCTTGACATCGCCGGCAAGAACAAGGCGAATCATCACGCCATGTTGGAGGCCTTGCGCCGCGTCGTCGGGGCACGGGCGGGGAGCAATCGATAGCCACGGTCGCCCGCGGAAACGTCGCGCCGGCCATCCTTGCCGATAGCGAAAACCAGGAATCTTCCGATGTGGGAACATGGATTCCGAGCAGATTGCATTCGCTGACAAGCAAACGATTTCGAAGGAGAGAACATTGAGCGATCACTTTCACGGGCGCACCGAAGACCACCGCCTGATCACCGGCCAGGGCCAATACACCGCGGACTTCAATTTTCCGAATCAGGCGCACGCCGCATTCGTTCGAGCCGATCGCGCCCATGCGGAGATTCTCGCGATTGACATCGCGCCCGCGCGCGCCGTGAAGGGCGTGATCGCGGTGTATACCGCTGCCGATCTGGTCGAGGCCAAATTGGGTCCGCTCCCGATCCTCGGCAAGTACGAAGGACGGAACGGGACGGCCCTTATCCGCACCCATCGGCCGATCCTCGCGGAGAAGCGGGTTCGATATGTCGGCGAGCAGATTGCCATGGTGGTCGCGGAGTCGCCCACGGTCGCGCGCGATGCGGCCGATGCGATTGTCGTCGAGTATCGCGACCTGCCGGTCGTCACGGAAGCATCGGATGCAATGGCCGCGAATGCGTCGCGGTTGCATGACAACATCCCAGGCAATATCTGCTACGAAGGCGAGACCGGCAATGCGGCGGCGGTGGAGGAGGCCTTCAAGAAGGCGCATCACATCACCCGGGTCGCGGCCGAGAGTAATCGCGTGATCGGCAGTCCGATGGAACCGCGCGCATGCGTGGTGAGTTTCGACCCGTCGACTGGGAACTATCGCCTCGCCATGCCGAAGCAGGGTTTGCTCAACATGCGAAGCCAGCTCGCCGGGATCCTGAATATTCCGCAGGAAAAATTCATCATCGAGGCGCACGATGTCGGTGGCAGCTTCGGCGTGCGAAGCGCGGCCTATCCCGAATACATCGCGATGCTGGTGGCCACCAAGCGGCTCGGGCGGCCGATCAAGTGGGTGGCCTCCCGCTCCGAATGCTTCCTCACCGACAGCCACGGGCGCGCCATCTCGATGATCGGCGAGCTTGCCCTCGACATGAACGGCGTGTTCCTCGCCTCGCGCTTCCAGTTCACGGCGAACCTTGGCGCGTACCAATCGCTCACCGGTTCGTTCCTCGCGACCAACAACACCGCCGTTTGCGCGGTGGGTGTGTACAAGACGCCGGCTCACTACGGGCGCGTGACCCTGGCGCTTACCAACACCGCGCCGGTGGCCGCCTATCGTGGGGCCGGTCGGCCGGATGTCGCATTCCTCAATGAGCGGATCGTGGACCAGGCCGCGCATGAAATGGGTATCGATCCTGCTGAAATTCGCCGGCGCAACTTCATTCCGAAAGACGCGTTTCCCTATAAGACACCGAACGCGGCCACCTACGATAGCGGCGATTATGCAAGCGGCCTTGCCATGGCAATGAAGCAGGTGGACTGGGAAGCGTTTCCGGCGCGCCGTGCCGCGGCGAAGCAAAAAGGCCGCCTGCGAGGCGTTGGCATCTCCTGTTTTATCGAGGGGACGGGCGCCGGCGCGTTCCCCAAGGATCAAGCCGAGATTCGTTTCGAGCGAGACGGCGGCATCACCATTTTCACGGTGACGCAGACCCAAGGGCAGGGACATGAAACCGCGTTTCCGATGATCGTGGGCGAGGTGCTCGGCATCCCGATCGAAAAGATCCGATTGAAAGCGAGCCTCCCGGACACGAAGCTCATCGGCAATCACACGGGTGGCTCCCGGTCGACCGTCGGGGCCGGCAGCGCGTGCCTGCTCGCGGCGCGCCGGGCGCTCGATCTCGCCAAACGTTATGCCTCCGAAGAGCTCGGCGCCGAGATGATCGACATCAAGTTTGATCATGGCGTTTTCAACGCCAAGGGCAAGTCGTTGTCGATGGAATCGCTGATTGCGCGTCTGGCGAAAGATCTTTCGGAAGGCGAATACCACCCGCTCAATGCATGGGGCGAAGGCGTCTTCGGCGCGACTTTTCCGAACGGTCAGCATATCGCGGAGGTCGAAGTCGATCCGGAAACCGGCGTCATCGATCTCGTGCGTTACTCGGCCGTCGATGACTGCGGGAAAGTGATCGACCATACCTTGCTCGAAGGCCAGTTGATTGGCGGCATGGCGCAGGGCATTGGCCAGGCGATGGGTGAGCACGGCATCTACGATCGCGAGACCGGTCAACTCCTTGCGGGCTCTTATATGGACTACTGCATGCCCCGGGCCGGTTGGCTCGCCGATCTGCGGGTCGGGGACAACGGCGTGCCAAGCCCGAACAATCCGCTTGGCGTAAAGGGGGCGGGCGAGTCGGGAACAACCGGATCGATCGCCGCCTATTACAACGCTTCGCTCGATGCGCTGCGTGGAGCCGGCGTGAAAACCATCGATATGCCGCTTACGCCTGCAAAGGTGTGGCAGGCGATCCGCGCCGCGCATTCGAAGTAGATTCGAAGTCGATTCGAAGCAGATCCGAGGCAGATCAATTTCAAAGACATCCATGGAAAATTTTCTTTTGTACGAGAAAGACGGCGCGATCGTCACGCTCACGATGAATCGACCGGAAGAACGCAATCCGCTCACCGGACACTTCGATGAATTCGTCAACGCCTGCACGCGCATCAACGCCGATCAATCGGTGAAGTGCGTCATCCTCACCGGCGCCGGTCCGGCGTTCTGCGCGGGCGGCAATGTGAAGGACATGCGGGACAAGAAAGGGATCGCTTCGGGTTCCAGCCGCGAAATCATGGACGGCTATCGCAACGGCATCCAGCGCATTCCGCTTGCCTTCTACAACCTCGAGGTGCCGAGCATCGCCGCGGTCAACGGCGCTGCCATCGGTGCGGGCAACGACCTCGCGTGCATGTGCGATATCCGGATCGCATCGGACACCGCCCTCTTTGCCGAGAGCTTCGTCAAGTTAGGCATCATTCCGGGCGATGGCGGCGCGTGGTTGTTGCCGCGCGTGGTGGGCATGTCGAAAGCCGCGGAGATGACCTACACCGGCGATCGCATCGACGCGAAGGAAGCGCTTGCCTGCGGGTTGGTGTCACGCGTCGTTCCCGCCGCCGATCTCATGAACGAAGCGAGGGCGCTCGCCGGGCGCATCGCTTCCAACCCCGGCGTGACCTTGCGGATGTCGAAGCGCCTGCTGCGCGAAGGCCAACATACGCGACTCGACTCGCTCCTAGAAATGTCAGCTGCGTTGCAAGCGATAGCGCACTTCACCCCGGAGCATGATGCGGCGGTCCAGGCGTTCTTCGAGGGACGCAGCGCCAAGAAATAACGGCCAAGCCGATGATGCTCCTCGAGCATGACGCCAAGGTGCTCGCCTCGGTGCACGGACTCCATGTGCCGGGCGGGGTCCTCGCGGAATCGATCGCCTCGATCAGCGCGGCGCGCCTGCCGCCCGGACCGTGGGTGGTCAAGGCGCAAGTTCCGGCGGGTGGACGCGGCAAGGCAGGATTGATCCAGCCGGCGGCCACGATCGATGCGGTGAAGGCGCATGTGCAGGCGATGACCGGCGCGATGCATCGCGGGCATGGGGTCAAGGGCTGTCGCATCGAATCGACGGTCGTGGGCATGCGCGAAGCCTACGCGGCGCTGATGATCAATCCGGCGGCAGCCGCGGTTCAAGTCATGTTGAGTGAGCGGGGCGGTGTCGATATCGAGGCGTTGCATCGTGATGGCGCCGGTGTGATGTCCGAAATGGCCGCGCCGGAACCGGCAGCCATCGCAGGTGCGGTCGAGCGGCTGAGCGGCGCGTTTGACCGGCGCACGCGATCCGCGATGATCGATGCCTTCAGCGCGTTGAGCCGCGTGTTCTTCGAGTGCGAGGCCACGCTCGTCGAGGTGAATCCCCTCTTCATCGGCGAACACGGGACGTGGACCGCGGGTGATCTCAAGTTGGCGATCGATGAGAATGCATTGGTGCGCCGTCCGACCCTTGCCGCGCTGGTCGAGGCGCGCCGGCTCGCCTATCCGGAAGCCGCGCTCAAGTTCACGACCGGCTTCGATTATGTCGAGGTCGATCCGCAGGGAACGATCGGCTTGCTCACCACCGGTGCGGGATTGTCGATGATGCTGATCGATGAGCTCCGCGCGAAGGGTCATCGGCCGTTCAACTTCGTCGATATCCGCACCGGTCAGTTTCGCGGCAATCCGACCCGATTGATCCAGGTATTGTCATGGCTCGCGCGCGGGCCCAAGGTGAAAGTCGTGCTGGTCAATGTGTTTGCCGGCATCACGCATCTTGGCGAATTCGCACGGCTATTCGTCGAAGCCCTCGAAGCGGTACCGGATCTCAAGGTGCCGATCGTCGCGCGCCTGATCGGCAATGGCTTTGACGAAGCGCGTCGTGTTCTTGCGAAGGACGCCGAACGAGTCATCCTCCAGCAGGATCTCGATCGGGCGATCGATATCGTCGCGAGCTACGCATAGTGCAGGATCTCATCCTCGCGGAGCGTTTGCCGGTCATGGTGCAAGGCATCACCGGACGCACCGGTCGCCAGCATGCGGTGGCAATGCGCGCCTACGGAACCAACGTGGTCGCCGGCGTTGGGCAAGACGCCGGCGATGTAGAGGGCATTCCCGTGTTTCTGGATTGCAGGGCGGCGGTTGCGGCGACCGGTGCGCAAGCGAGCGTCGTTCTGATTCCTCCGCAGGGCGTACGCGCGGCGGTGCTCGACGCGATCGAAGCCGGTGTGCGTTTGATCGTCTGCGTGACCGAGGGCGTGCCGATCCATGATTCGCTTGCGATCGTTCGCCGTGCGCGCGAAACCGGTACCACGTGGATTGGTCCCTCCACCGCAGGGATGGCTATTCCCGGGCGGATGAAGCTCGGGTTCCTGCCCGATGTGGCATTACGTCCGGGACCGCTCGGGGTCATGTCAAAGAGTGGCACGCTTGCCTATGAGCTGTGTTGGCGCCTTGCCGAGCGGAGAGTCGGACAGTCGATCTGGGTCGGCGTGGGAGGCGATCCCGTCAAGGGAACACGTTTTGCGGACCTGCTGCCGCTCTTCGCGAAACACGACGGAACGAAAGCGATCCTGGTCCTTGGCGAGATCGGGGGAAGCGAAGAAGAGGATCTGGCCGATCAAATCAAAGCGCTGCGCTTCGCGAAACCGGTGCATGTTCTTCTCGCTGGAGTGACCGCACCTGAAGGCGTTACGATGGGCCATGCGGGCGCAATGGTCGATGGGAACCGGGGAACGCTCGCCTCCAAGACCCACGCGCTTCGCGAGGCCGGCGCGATCCTCTACGCATCGATGGATACGCTCTCGACAGGCATCGTCAAGACCTTGAGGTCATGACGATTCGGGCATTCGATCCGGCGGATGGCGGACCGGATTAGTTTGGAGGCATTGATGCGTGAACGCTTCCTTGCAGACTTCGCACGCAGGCTGGCCGCGATGTGCCTCATCGCATCGAGCGGGTTCGCCATCGCGCAGATTTACCCGGTCAAACCGGTCCGCCTCATCGTCGCGTTCCCGCCGGGTGGGCCGAATGATCTAATCGCGCGCATCATCAGCCCGAAGCTCGCCGACCAAATCAAACAACCGGTCATCGTCGAGAACCGCGCCGGCGCGGGCGGCGCGATTGCCACCGAAGCGGTCATTCGAACCGCTTCGGATGGTTATACATTGCTGTTCAATTCGAATGGCGCACTGGCCATCGGACCGCTCCTGTCCAAGGTGTCCTACGATGTGCGAAGAGATCTGGCGCCGATCGCGCGCATTGCGTCGAACCCGATGCTGCTCGTGGCGCATCCGAATGCGCGCGCCAGGACGGTCCAGGAGATCGTCGCGTTCGCAAAGGCGAACCCGGAAAAACTCAATTTCGCCTCCGCCGGGTCGGGCAGCCCGACGCACCTCGCGATCGAGCTCCTGCAAAGCATGGCCGGCGTCCGCTTTGTGCACATCCCGTACAAGGGCGGCGGACCCGCGATGGCGGATCTGATCGGTGGTCAGGTCGATTATTATTTCGGTGGGTTGACGACCGCGCTGCCGCATGTGAAGAACGGCAAGCTGCGCGCGATCGCACTGACCGGCGCAACGCGCTCGAGCGTGGCGCCGGATATACCAACCATTGGCGAGGGCGGCCTGGCTGGCTACGACGCATCCATCTGGTACGGTATCCTTGCGCCAGCCGGAACGCCGCGTGAAATCCTCCAATTGCTGCATGATGCGATCATTCGAGTCGTGCGCACGCCCGACATCCGTACGCGCCTCGTGGAGCAGGGCGCCGATACGCACGAGGATGGCCCGGAAGTGTTTGCATCGCTCATCGCAGAGGAGTCTGCCAAGTGGGCACGCATCATCAATCAGGCGGGGATCAAAGCGGAGTGATGCAGGGATTCCCGGTTTTCATCGTCGTCGAACAGGAGAAGGCACAATGATTCACGTCGTCGCAGTGATTACCGCCAAGCTTGGCATGCGCGAATCGATTCTGCAGGCATTTCGCGCCAACGTTCCCGCGGTCAGGGCTGAACAAGGCTGCATCGAGTACCAGGCGGTGACGGATGCAGAGAACGCGTTGCCGTTTCAAACGAAGATCGGGGCCGACACCTTCATGGTGATCGAGAAATGGGCCAGCATGGACGCGCTCAAGGCCCATGCCGCCGCACCGCACATGGCGGCCTACGGCGCGAAGACGCGCGAGCTGGTCGCGGTGCGGGCGGTGCACATCTTGTCGGGTGCCTGAAGATCCAAAGAGATCGACTCGAACGGATCACAAGGCTTCGGCGTCCGTTCAAATACCCTTGCGACCCTTGTCGGCCAGCCCTTGCTCGATGACGGCTGCGTTCAAGCGCACGCCCTCCATGTTCGGATTGACCGCGAGGGCGCGCCGAAAATAGTCGAGCGCCCGCTCAGGCTCGCCGCGCTGCGCATAGATCTGCCCGTATCCCGCCAGCGCGCCAAAGTGCACTGGGTTCCGTTTGACCACTTCATGGCAATCGGCGAGTGAGCGCTCGTGGTCACCCATCAGAAAATAGATGGTGGCCCGTTTGTTCCAGCCTTCGGCGAATTCCGGGCGCGCTTCGATGATGCGGGAAAATATTGCCGCGCCGGCCTGCATCGATCCGGCTTGCATCTGTGCGAGCCCGTCCGCGAATTGGCGGTCGATTTCCGGGTCACCGGATCGGCTCCAGATAATCCATAGCGCCTGCTCCGCGTAATTCCGGACGATGGCGTCCTCATCCCGCAGCGCGCGCACCAGCGCGTCCGAATCCGCCATCTCGCCGACTTTCGCCAATTGAATGATCGCGCGCCGGCGCGCCTCGGCGTCCGGGCTCGCCAGCGCGGACAAGGCGTCCTTGCGGGTCGGTTCTTGTGCCTGAGCGGGCATAGCGCACAGCAACCCGAGCAGTACGGTTCCGACAATGCGAGCGAGCACATTCATTCCCTTGACCTCCACCTAGATTTTGAATGCCTCCAATGTCTCCTTGGCAAAGAGATCATCGGGCGCGAGTCTTTTCTTCGACAACCCCTGCTCGTGGTGGTAGCGAAGGAACGTATCGAGTACGTGCCGGTTCGGTGCGAGTCCGTAACTCCACCAGTCGTCACCCATCTCGCGACGCGCCTCTTCGACATGCGCCGTCAACCAGGGGAGCATCCCTTTCAGCGCGGCGGTTTCCGACAGATCCTGATACGTCCTTCGTTGTGATTCGACGAATGCTTTGTACAGGGACTGCGCGATCCAGGGATTTGCTTCGTACACCTCGCGGCGGATCGCGATGGTGTGCATGATCGGAAAGATCCGCGTCTTGCGATAGTACGCACGCTCGACCTCCACATAATTCTCGAACAGGCGCTTCACATCGGCCGGTCGCGTGCGAAACGTTGAAGGCGAGCGCGCCGTATGGAGCGCATCGATCTCGCCCGCGGCAAGCATCTGCGAGAGTGTTTGGGTGGGCCCGATCGGCCGGAGCTTGATCGCGGCGGGCAGATCGAGCTTCAATTTCTCTTCGCGTCCCGGTTCCTCTTCGCCGCCGGTCCAGTATTCCACGCTCGATGGCGCGACCCCGTACTCGTCTTGCAGGATGCCGCGAATCCAAACCGGCGCCGTCATCTGGAATTCGGGGGTGCCGATGCGTTTGCCGATGAGGTCTTTCGGTTCGCGAATGCCGCTCGCCGTCGACACGTAGATCGACGAATGGCGAAAAAATCGCGATGGAAAAATCGGGATGGCGATGAACGGCCGATTCTCCCGCTGCAGCGATACGGTGTACGAGGACAGCGACATCTCCGCGACATCGAACTCCTGGTATCGGAGCATGCGGAAGAATGTTTCCTCGACCGGGAGCGAAAGGCAGTTGAGTTCGATGCCATCGGGTTGGACCGAGCCATCGGCGAGCGCGCGCGTGCGATCGTAGTTCCAGCAGGAAAACGTCAGCTTTAGTTTGGCCATGAAGAGTGGAGTGCGTTCTTTCGAAGAAATTGATGCGTTGGAGGGGGCGCGGATTGCACGATGATTCAGCCGCCTTTTACGTTTGCGGCCTTGATGACGGGTGTCCAGCGGGCGATCTCGCCGCGCACGAACTCGACGAAATGCTGCGCATCCAGATCGTTCGGCTCGATGCCCTCGATTTTCGTCTTTTCGCGGACCTCCGGGTGGACGAGCGCCTTCCTCACCTCTGCGTTCAGTTGTATCACGATGTTGGCCGGCAGCCCCGCGGGTCCGGACAGCGAGAACCAGGTGATCGCGGTGAGTGCCGGATAGCCGAGCTCCGCGAATGTCGGAAGATCCGGGTAGTCCACGAGCCGCTTCTCGGCGGTGGAGGCAAGCGCCCGCACTTTTCCTGCGCGGATTTGGGCGCTCGATGTCGTAAGCGTGAATGCGCCCGCCGAAATGTGATTGGCGATCACGTCCGCCAGCGCCATCGACGCGCCTTTATAGGGCACATGCGTCATGTCGACGCGGGCCGTGAGCTTCAGCAGTTCGGCGACGAGATGCCCATGCGTGCCGTTGCCGGGCGATCCGTATGACAACTCGCCGGGCTTCGCGCGTGCGAGCGCGATGAACTCGGCGAGGTTCTTCGCCGTGACATTCGGATTGACGATCAGCGCGGTCGGTGGCCCGCCAAGAAGCGCGATATGGGTGAAGTCGCGCATCGGGTCGAACGGTGCCTTGGCCACCGCTGGTGCCAGCACATGCGAGGCGATGCCGGAAATAACCAAGGTATAGCCATCCGGTGGTGCTTTGGCGACCAGATCCGAACCGATGAAGCCACCGGCGCCCGATCGATTCTCGACGATGACGGACTGCTTCAGGGTCTCGGTAAGCCGTTGCGCCACCAAGCGCCCCAGCGTGTCAGCGGTCCCACCCGGGGCGAATGGCGCGACGATCCGGATGGTCCGGGTGGGCCACGCCTGCGCGTGCAATATCTCAGGCGATGCGCAAGCCAGTGAAAGCAACAGGGTGGTCGTCAGTCGCCCGATGTTGTTGAATGCCACTGCGTCGTGCCCCGATGCGAGATGAGTCGAGCGGCGATGATAAGCGATACGCGGCACAAGGAATCTGCACGGCAGCGCACGTGGATTCCCGATGGCCGATGCTATCGACGCCCACCTGTAGGCCATTTGCGCAGTGCTTGCATCTTGCAAAGGATATCGGGGCGAGGGTTTCTTGAGCGGATGTTTTCGGCGCGCCGGCTGAAGCAGGACGAAGTGGACGGGGAGAGACCGGTGGCGATGCGATTGAGGCAGTCGGCGGGCGAGAGGACGGGGATGCCCTGGTAGTTGCCAAGCGTGCGCAGATCGTCACCGCCGGAGACGATCGCGTCGGCCTGGGCGGCGAGCGCGCAGGCAAGCACGGCTGCGTCATTGGGGTCGCGCAGCCGCGCCTCTTCGACCGGCGCGGCCTTGATGGTTTCGGCGATCTCCCGATAGCGCGCGACGAACTCGGCGGCCAAGAGATTCTTCTGCAGGAGTTTGGCGGCGAGCTTGGCGCGGCCGAGGATGCCGGCGAGCTCGGCGATGAGCGCCTCGGAGGTGAAGCATTCGAGGCTGCCTTCGCCGGCCGCCTCGATCAGCCGCTCGGGAGTTCCACCCCAAAGGAGCGCCGAGGCAACGACGTTGGTGTCAAGGACGACGCGCACGGGCCTCGCGAAGCTCGGCACGCACCGCCTTCAGATCAGATTCGAGTTCTGCTTCGGTGATTTCGGGCTCGCCGGGCTCGCGCAGGCGGCGGCCGTACTCGATGAAGCGCTGCGCAGCGGCCTTCCTGACCGCCTCGCGCACCAGGCGCTCGATCGCCTCCGATGTCAGGAGTCCCGCAGCCTTCGCCTGGTTGGCGATCTGATCGGGTAACGACAATTTCAGTTCGAGTTCGGTCATGTGCGTGCCTCCTCGCGCGCGGCTTGGGCGAGCATGGATTCGAGCACTTCCATGACGGCGCGTTGCTTGGGTTTCGGAAGAGCGGAGAGGCGCTCCATTTGTTGCTGCAGACGTGGGGCAGGCCCGCGCTTGCCATTTCCGCGCGCAGGACTCTGGCCGATCAGTTCCTCGACCGATGTGCCCAGCGTCTGCGCGAGCGTGGGCAACATGGAAGCGGCGACGCGCAGCCGCCCGACCTCGTAATGGGCGAGCGTCTGCTGCGCGATCCCGAGGCGCCAGCCCGCCGCTCCACGGCCGCGCTGGCCAAAGTGACACGGCACACCCTCGATGACGGCACCCCCCCACACAGCTTCTCCACCCTGCTGGCCGAGCTCACCACCATCGTGCGCAACACCTGCCGCACGCCCATGGCCAAACCCGATGCGCCAACCTTCGAGGTCACCACCACGCCCAACCCGAAGCAATTGCGCGCCCTCGAACTCATCGAGAAGATCCGGTTGTAGGCAGCAACCGCAACGCCAATCTCACCCCAAGCCCGTGTCGTGTATGAACAAACTCGCTCAGCGCAGGGAGGAATTTCAGTTTAGAACGCCAAACGGCCCGATTGATTCGGGCCGTTTCGTTTGCGCGCCGCGCCTCCACCAGAAACACCCCACATTCATTGACGCGATCACTGATTATGGTTGAGCGCGCCCCAAACGCCGGAAAACATCGTAAGAGATTGACGGTGAAATAGGGTGGGAGACGACACGAATGGCTTGCTGCATCGACATGACCTTGAACACTTCCCCTCGTTCGGCCCTTCGCCCCTTGAGGGCAGCTACTACGGCCTCTGCTGACTCCTCGCTCCGTGTCACCACGTCGGCCTTTCAGCCATCAGGCGAGGTCTCCCCGGGCAAGAACGCATTCCTTCGCTGCACAACCGCCGGATTTACGCCGCTTCGCCTTGATCACGAGAGCTTCGCAGAATTATGCCCACTCGCCCTGCTCAGCAACGCCTTCTATCCGGTTCTTGTTTATCGGCTCGCAGCTTCACTCCACGCTTCCTCCCCACATTCGGTCGCCCTCCTGCAGTTGCGCTTTGCTTCGTTCGCTGTGATCAACTTACGGCGGGACTCACACCCGCAAGAATGCGCCCCTGCCGGGCGCACATAAAAAACGGGCGCCCGAAGGCGCCCGATGAATTCCTGGCAGGCGCACCGACATGGCACGCCGAATGCGATGTCAAGGATGCGGCACGACCTCGAGCAAGGCCTTGATCAGCTGGTCAACATCCCTGCTCTTGTGGAACAGGTGTGTCGAGATGCGCAGCGGATGCGAACTGGTCACCGGCCCGTCGGCGGCAGTCGTATTGGCGTTCTGACTCGGGTTTCCACGCAGGCTGTGCGGGACGTTCGTGTTGCGCACGACAATGCGATGCACATCGCGTAGGGCCGTGACCGCGTTGCCGGATGTCGTGGTCTGCGCCGCGGCCTCGGCCACCGAGAGTACGGCGTTGTAGTCGTAGCCCGCCGAGAACGGATTGAACGAGGTCAGTCCGACGCGCGCGAAGTGCGGAGGCGCAGCGTTGTACGGCGCGGCCAGGCAGCGCGGTCCCCAGATGCCCACCAGGCGGGAGCGCAAATACTGCGCGAGCGATACCAGGTAGTCCTCGATATTCTGCCGCCCCCATGCATCCCACATCGTGCAGCATTCCTGCAGCGCCTTGAGTGCGGGATACGAGGGATTGCCGATCGACATCATCGTGGCCGCGACGTTCTCCGCCGGGCTGCGGGTGCCGTTGGCCAGTACCGATCCCGCTGCTCCGGTGTAGGCGCCCGACACCGTCGGGAAGAATCGGGTCAGTGGGCGGGTGTTCGCATAGCCGGGCAAACTGATCACAATGTCGGCGGTCACGTCGTTGGTCGGTGTCGTGTACACCGTGACGGTTTTCGAGTACGCCGCGGGGCTGATCCCATTGCGTACGTACATGATCCCGGTCTGACCGGGGCCGCACTGCCACTTGTGCCCGGCACCCGCGAAGAAGTCGACGCCCATGGTATGGAAGTCGAGGTTCACCATGCCCACGGTGTGTGCCCCGTCGACGATCGAGATCAGGTTGTTGGCCGTAGCCCACGCGCACAGCTCCTTTTCCGGCATCCGGATGCCGGTCAGGAACGGCGGCGACGAAAAACAGATCGCCTTCGTCTTCGGCGTGCGCATTGCTTCGAAACGCGCCAGCACTGCAGCGTCGCTCATCGCATCATTGGTCGGCAGGTTCACGCGCTTGAGCACCACACCATCGCGGTCGCGCGAAATCGCCATCGGCGAATTGCCACCCGGATGTTCCATGTTGGTGGTGATGATTTCGTCGCCTGCGGACAAGGCCAGCCCGGCCATGATCTTGCTCATGCCGTCGGTCGTGTTGAAGCTCATCACGATCTCGTTCGGGTCGGCCCCGAAACCGGCCGCGATCATGTTGCGCAGGGTCTGCGTAGCAAACGTTTCCAACGGATCCCGCGCGATCAGCCCATTGTTCTCTTCCAGTTGCTCCAGCACGTCGCGCGGGGTCGAGCCGGTCGTGCCGATGTTCATGTACAGCGTGTCATCGTCGAGTATGAAGGCGTGCGCGTAAGGCCCCCCGCGCCGGCCCCCGTGACGTCTACCGTGATGGTCGCCGCCAGAGGCCAGAGCCTGTGAACTTGCGCCCATGCCAGCCGCGCTGATGGCGGCCAATCCCACACCGGTGCGTTTGAAGAACGCGCGACGCGAGGACTCGAGCTTCTCCTTCGCCTCGTGGACAGCGTCCAGCGCCTGCTCTTCAGATACCGCTTCTTCCTGCGCCATGACTACTTCCTGTAGTTGAACATCTCCTGCGTTGGTGCCGGACGTGGGAAGTCCGATGCAATTGCCGGCATTTGCATCGGCCGTTTAAGAAAAATTGCGGTTGGCGCGAGCGCCGGACGTCAGGGCTTGGCTGCGATCACCGCGATTTCGATGAGCACGTCGCGCGGCAGGCGCGCAACCTCGACGGTGGCGCGTGCCGGCGGCTGGCTCTTGAAGAACTCGGCGTAGATCTTGTTCATCGCCGCAAAGTCATTCAGGTTTTTCATGTAGACGGTGGACATCAGCACGTTCTCATAACCGAGGCCTTGCGACTTCAGTTTGGCGCCGATGTATTCGAGGACGAGGCGCGTCTGTTCGTCGATCGTCGCCCCCTGCACCGCATTGCCCGCCTTGTTCAGCGGGATCACCCCGGCCAGGAAGATCAAATTACCCGATTGCACCATCTGCGAGTACGGGCCGATCGCCGGGTAGACCTCATCCGTAACGTGAATCCGCTTGGCTGGCCCGCCAGGCGCCGCGCATCCGAAGAGCAGCGCGGCGGACGATGAAACTGCGAGGAGGCTGGTGATTGTTTTCATTCGATGCTCCAGGTCAGATTGCAGAATGCGGCATGCGCATTCGCGATACCGCTGCAGCGCCGCGGCGCAAATGCACGGCCACTCGCGGAAAGTTCTGCCCTTCATGCGGGTATAAATTCTTAGACGGTTTTAAACCGTCCTTGTCGCATCGGCGCCAATGTAGCGCGGCCCCGCCAACCGGTCAACGGTCACGACACCTGCTTCCTTGAGGCGACCGTCTCGCCATGCTATGGTGACCGAGTCTTGCACGACGTGAGCCAATCATGGGACACGCCCAACCGATCCTTAAGCTTGATTTCGAGTCATACCTCGACTGGGAGAGCGGCCAGCCGGACAAGCACGAGTTCGTCGCGGGGGAAGTCTTTGCAATGGGTGGTGCGCGCCGGGCGCATGTAACGGTCTCGTTGAACGTCGCCTCCGCTCTCAAATCGCACCTGCGAGGGGGCCCATGCCGCGCCTACATGTCCGACATGAAGCTGCGCGTCGCAGAGGCCGACGCGGGCTTCTATCCTGATGTAATGGTGAGCTCCGATGCGCGCGATCACGCGGCGAAACACTATCTCCGGCATCCGACACTGGTGGTGGAGGTCTTGTCCGACGGCACCGCCGCATTTGATCGTGGCGATAAGTTTGCCGCGTACCGCCGACTCGAGAGTTTGCGCGAGTATGTGATCGTCGACATCGACGCACGTCGCGTCGAAAGCTTCCGGCGGGACGCAACCGGTCATTGGGTACTCCATGAATTTTCAGGCGATGGCGATTGCGAGCTGGAAAGTGTGCGCTTCTCGATGCCGCTTGCCGCGGTGTTCGAAGACGCCGAGCCGCCAGCCGAGGCCAACGTACCCGCCTGAACCTTGACGACGCCTGTTGCTCAGGCGCGCGTCATTCCACCAGCCGCCACGCGCCTTCGTCCTGCTTCGCGCGGCCATCGACCTCCAGCTTTTGCAGATGCGCAAGCAGCGATCGCATCGCCCAGCCGTGCATTCTCGTGGGCGTGTCGTCATAGACCGTCGGCACGAGCTCTTCGACATTCGCACGGCCGACACCGCGCAGGGCGTTGACGACTTTGTTCTCGCGGTTGCGCCGATGCACGATCAGCCGCTCGACAACCTCATGGGGTCTTGCCATCAAAAAGCCGTGGCCCGGCGCCAGCCAATCGATCTCCTCTTTGTAGAGGCGTTCGAGCGAGGCAAAGTAGAGCGACATGTCGCCATCGGGCGGGTTGATGACGACAGTCGACCCTTGCATGATGTGATCGCCGGTGAATAGCATCCGCTCTTCTTCGAGCAGGTAACAGATTTGATTCGAGGCGTGGCCCGGCGTGTGCAACGCGCGAATCGTAACGCCTGCGATCGCCAGACGCTCGCCTTCGATCAATGCGTGATCCGGCACGAACGTCTGGTCTTGCCCGGGCTTATGTCTGGCAACCATGCCGTAGGCGGCCGCGTTGGTGCGGTCCTTGAGAATGGCTGCACCGGGAGAGTGATCGAGATGCGTGTGCGTACAGAGGATCCAACGAATCGGTGCGGCGGCGGCCTCGATGATGCGTGTGATGTGCAGGGGATCGGGTGGCCCCGGATCGATCACCGCGAACCCTGTGACAGCGTCACCGATGAGATAGGTGTTGGTGCCCGGGCCGGTCATGACGCCGGGGTTGGGTGCGGTGAGTCTTTGCACGCGCTCCGATAGGCGCACGGCCGTGCCCGGAACGATTTCGTATGAGGCGGTACCTTTCTGGTCGGGGTCGAGCTTGCCCAACTCCGCGTAGGCGAAATCACCGGGCACCAGGAATTTCTTCCCACCTTGGCCGGTGCCTGCGCGCGGGGTCATCGGCTGCATGGGTCTAGGGGTGCGAGCAAAGTCGATGGCTGCCGCGACATCCCGCAGCTTCGCAATCGACTCAAGCGACTTCATCGTTGGAAACATGAGATTGAGCTCGCCGCGACCGCTGCGTTCGATCGCCTCGGCTGGACGGATCCAAATATGGTTCACGAGTTCCTCGCCATCATGCGACGGCGTCTGCCTGGCCGGAGCCTCGGCGAGAAAGAAACGCGTGTCAAAGCGGCGCGGACGGCCCGCCTGCGTGATCCAGTGGCTGAAGTAATGCAGACGATCGGTCGCAAGCCGCAAACGGTTGGCTTGAAGGACGTGTAGCAGCGTCGAATCGCCCGCGGCCATCGCCTTGCGCGCGGCGGCAAAGTGGGGGGCGGCGTGACCATCGATATCGATCAACACGTCGTCGTGTGCATGCGCGAAGAGCAATCCGGCTTCTTCGAAACACTCGCGTATTGCCGCGACCCAATACCCCAGCCCCCCGCGTTCGATGCCCAGTCGCTTACTCGCTTCCATATCGTCGATGCCCGAAGCGAGCGAGGCAAGTTCGGGTGCTGCATCGGCCTGGTCGACGGCGCCGCCCGGAAATACATACGCGCCGCCTGCGAATTCGGCCAACTGCGTACGCTTGGCGAGTAGGACTTCGAGGCCGTCGGACGCGTCGCGCACGAGGATCAACGTCGCCGCTGGGCGCGGTGTCACGGGAGGAGTGCTCATGAGTGGGATTCGAAGGGAGTCAGCGGGGAATCAGGAAAGGGGCGCTCGGGCGATACCGAGCCGCGTTGCCAGACGGGTGATTATAAGGGTCACGGACACCGCAATGAGCGCGGCGAAAAAATAGGTCGGAAGCATTCCCATTCGGGGAAGCCCTACCACGACAACCACGAAAAACGCGGCGAAGCCGAACAGACCCAGAACGAAGCCGCGCAGCAATTGCACACTTGCCTTGCCGCCGTAGATCGCCCTTGTGAAGGCCGGCATGACGGAGCCCGATATCGGAAACGTGAGAAGAATGCCGGAGAACTTAGGGCCGAGCGTGGTTGCGCCAATGGTGGCGGCTGCCGCGATGGCCAGCGCGAAAAGCATTCGAACAATGATCTCGGTGCGCGGGATGTGCACCGGCCCGATGCTACGCTCCACCTTTGGCAGCGCAGCCAGCGCAATCGCAAGCGAAGCGAATGCAAGGCACGCTGCGAGCCAAACGGGCATCACGACCATCGTGCAAATGAAACCGAGCACGAGGAAACACAGCCAACCGATCAAGAGCGAGCCAAGCCATCCGAATCGTTGCGCGGCGAGGGCGAACGCAACGCAATGGAGCGCGGCGGCGGGCGTGCTTTGCAGAATGATCTGCCCGGTCTGCCATGAGAATTCCGGCCCGGGATCGAGTGCGAGAAAGATGCTGATCGGCGCGGCGATAAGCGGCAGGCCGGTGATCCAGCCGGTGACGGAATGCCCCCATCGGCGGCCTGCTTCGCTTGCGAGCCAGACGACCAGCGGCACGAGGGAGAGTTTCAAGACGAGACTCATGGGGGGATGATAAGGCGTAACAAGTTCGGCCTCAAAAATTCACCACGGAGGAATCGGAGGGAAGTGAGGAGGGGCGCGGAGCAGGAGACGGATTAACGCTGCACTTGCTAGTCTCGCCATTCCGAATCCGGTCGTACTCCATCGCCTCGTTGTTCCCTCGTTTCCTCCGTGGCAAATTTCTGAGATGCATTAGGAGCTGTCCCGCGAATCCTCAAGGTAACATTGCCCATCCGCATGGATTCCCAATGACCGCTTCCTCTTCTCTTGTACTCACCGCTTTGCCCGGCATTCCCGAAGTACGGCCGGGCGACGACCTGGCCGCGATCGTCGGCGATGCCCTTGCTCGCGCCGTCAATCCGCCGCTTGCCGGCGATGTCATCGTCATCGCGCAGAAAATATTCTCGAAAGCCGAAGATCGATTCGTGGTTCTTGACACGGTCGTGCCTTCAGCACGCGCTAACGAGCTTTCCGGGAAGACGGGAAAGGATCCTCGCATCGTCGAGCTTATTCTGAGCGAGTCGCATGCGGTGCTTCGCACTCGCAAGAACGTACTCGTCGTCGAGCACCGGCTCGGCATGGTGCTGGCAAGCGCAGGCATCGATCAGTCGAATATCGGCCCGGACCGCGATGGGCGCGAACGTGCGTTGTTGCTGCCGATTGATCCGGATCGATCATGCGGCGTGATGCGTGATCGTTTGATGGCGCGGTTCGGTGTCGAGATCGGCGTGATCATGAACGACAGCATCGGGCGGGCGTGGCGCAATGGAATCGTCGGCACGGCGATCGGTGTGGCCGGCGTACCTGCCCTGGTCGATCGGCGCGGCGCGCCCGACCGGTTCGGCAGAAAGCTCGAGATCACCATGATCGGTGTTGCCGATGAGATCGCCGCGGCCGCCTCGATCCTGATGGGGCAGGCGGATGAGGGAACACCCGCGGTCCATATCAGAGGCGTGCCGTATGGCCGTCGCGATGCAAGCGTGCGCGAGTTGATCCGGGCGCGCGATGAAGATCTCTTTCGCTAGGAATCCACGTGCTGACGCCCCCGGATTCCTTAGGGTTCGCGATGCGAACGATTGCTTTCTGTTTTTATGAGCGCAACATGTCTTCGATTGCCGGGATGAGTTGTCACCGATGTTTGGCTCTGCATCCAGGAATTCGCGCGGTCAACCGCGCGAATTCCTAGCCGCATGTTTCTCGCACTCGCCGGGGGCGTCGGCGGCGCCAGGCTCGCCGAGGGACTCGCGTTGGTCCTCCCACCCGAGGCGCTCGCGATCGTTGTGAATACCGGGGATGATTTCGAGCATCTCGGCGTGCATGTATCACCGGATGTCGACACGGTGATGTACACGCTGGCGGGCCTTGCGAATCGCACCACCGGCTGGGGGCGCGCCGATGAGACGTGGAACTTCATGGCGGCACTCGAAGTGTTGGGCGGGCCGACATGGTTCCGGCTGGGTGACAGGGATCTCGCCATGAACACTTATCGTACCGAACGCCTGCGCAACGGCTCGACTTTGAGCGAGGTGACGCGCGAATTATGCGAGCGGTTGGGTATACGCCATCGCGTGATGCCGATGTCCGATGATGCCGTGCGCACCTTCGTTCATACCGATGTCGGACGACTCGCTTTTCAGGACTACTTCGTGCGACGCCAATGTCGACCGCGGTTATTGAGCGTCGAGTTGCACGGCGTGGAGAAAGCGAACCCATCGCCGCTATTCGCCGGCGCGCTGGCGTCGGGTGACCTCGAAGCGCTGATCCTTTGTCCGTCGAATCCCTATCTCAGCATTGAGCCGCTTCTTGCGATGTTCGCTGTGGAGCGATGGTGGTCGACCCGTCATGTCCCGGTTGTTGCCGTGTCGCCGATCGTCGGAGGCCGGGCGATCAAAGGACCGGCTGCGAAAATCATGACCGAGCTTGGTGTGGAAGTCTCGGCGCTTGGCGTTGCCAGGCACTACGCCGGGCGGGTCGATGCCTGGGTGATCGATCGCGCTGATGCATGCGCAGCGAAGGATATCGAGGCGCTCGGCAAACGCGTACTTGTCACGGGGACCGTAATGAAATCCCCGGACGATGCGGTGCGACTGGCCGCCGAGACCATCGATTTCGCGAAGACGCTTACAACGCCAGCGCGTCGTCCGTCCCCTGCTTGATCGCGCGCATTGCATCGAGCTCGCCCGCCCGGTCGGCGCCGCCGATCACATGGGCCGTCACACCGCGCGCTGCGAGCGCATCGACCAGCCCGCGCTCCGATTCCTGCCCCGCGCACACCACGACGGTATCCGCTTCGATGAGCTTGACTGCGCCATCGTGGATGATGTGGACGCCACGCTCGTCGATGCGTTGATACTCCACGCCGGCCAGCATGGCCACACCGCGTCGTGCAAGCTCCAGTCGAATGGCCCAACCGGTGGAAACACCGAGCGTACGGCCGGGCGGTGATTTCGCTCGCTGCATCATCGTGATTTTGCGTTTGCTGCGAAGTGCCACCGCCGGCGCGAGGCCGCCCGCCGCGGCGCCGCTCGGATCGATTGCCCAATCAACAAGAAACGCCTTCACATGGTCGTCAGGTGTTGCCAGGAGAACCGCAACGTCGAATCCGATGCCACCCGAGCCGATAATCGCCACGCGATCCCCCGCTTTTCTTGCACCGGAGAGGACCTCGTCGTAGCGAAGAACCTGCCTGCCCTCGATGCCAGGAATTTCCGGGCGGCGTGGATGTACGCCGGTGGCGATCACCACGGCATCGAATCCGGTCAGGGCCGCTGCATCCGGCTTTGTATTCAGGCGGATCGATGCGCCGAGTTTGGCAAGGCGTGCTTCATAGTGACGAATCGTTTCGGCAAACTCCTTGCCCGGAACGCGCGCAGCAAGTTGCATCTGCCCGCCGATACGGCTGCCCGCCTCGAAGACCGTGACCTGATGGCCGCGTTCCGCCGCCGTGACCGCACAGGCCAGTCCTGCCGCGCCTGCCCCCACGATCGCGACGCGTTTGGCGGTTGCGGCGGCAACGACACGGATCTCCGTCTCGTAGCATGCGCGCGGATTGACGAGGCAGGTCGCGACCTGATTCCCGAAAATGAGATCGAGGCACGCCTGATTGCACGCGATGCAGGTGTTGATTTCGCGTGCGCGACCTTCCTTCGCCTTGTTCGCGAATTCGGCATCGGCGAGAAACGGGCGCGCAAGCGAAACCCCGTCGGCGTCCCCCGCCGCCACGATTTCTTCCGCAAGCTCGGGTGTGTTGATGCGATTGGTTGCGAGCACCGGAATGCGTACCGCAGCTTTGAGGCGCGCCGTCGCACCGCGCCATGCGGCGCGCGGCACCATGTAGCCGATGGTGGGCACGCGCGCTTCATGCCAGCCGATGCCGGTATCGATCAGATCCACGCCGGCGGCTTCGATCGCGCGCGCGTGAACGGCGGTCTCATCAGCGGTCAATCCGCCTTCGACCAGATCGAGCGCCGACACACGAAAGATGATGAGGAAGTTCGCACCCACCGCTTCGCGGGTGCGGCGCACGATTTCCGTCGAGAAGCGTAATCGCTTCGCAAATGCACCACCCCAGGCGTCGGTACGATTGTTCGTGCGGGACGCGAGAAACTGCGTGATGAGATAGCCCTCGGATCCCATGATCTCGACGCCGTCGTAGCCCGCTTTCTGGGCGAGCGCGGCGCAGCGTGCGTAATCATCGATGGTCCGTTCGACTTCCTCGGTCGCGAGCGCGTGAATCGTGCGTTTGTTGATCGGCGACGGGATATCCGATGCACCCACCGGCTTCGCGATCTTTGCGTATCGCCCGGAATGCAGGATCTGCAATGCGATCAACGCGCCCCCACCGTGCACCGCATCGACGATGCCGCGATGCTCGGCGACATGCGCATCGGATGAGAGCACCTCGGCAATCTCTTCCATCCGCCCTTCATCGTTCGGCGAATAGCCACCGGTGATCACCAGCGCCACGCCGCCATGTGCGCGTTCCGCATAGAACGCCGCTTTGCGTGCAGTGCCGTTCGGCAGCGTTTCGAGGCGGGTGTGCATCGAACCCATCACGATCCGGTTCTTGAGAGTGAACGTGCCGGCCTTGAGCGGCGTGAAGAGATGCGGATAGTGTGGGTGGGTCATGACGGCATCGAAGACTGAAGGGGCGCGCAGTATAGCGAGATTGGTTCAGTCTTCTCCCCCGTCAGAAATTCACCACGGAGGACGCAGAGGAAAAGGAGGAACAGCAGACAACCGCGTCGCCGGGAATCTGCGCAGCAGACCGCGCAGTTCCTGGGCTTGCAAGCAAACTGCCGCAGACAATCAGAATGAATCAGAATAGCGGCGGCTAACGATCCCACGGACCCCTAGACGCCCTTCGCAGCGTTCCCCGATGTCTCTTCTCCCTCTGCGTATCTTCGTTGCATCGCCGGGTGACGTCCCGAGCGAGCGTGCCCAGGCGCGCGAGGTTGTCGAGGGTCTGAGGTACGACCCCGGGCTCAAGGACCGCATCACGACCGAAGTCGTCGCCTGGGACAATCCCGCCACCGAAACCCCGATGCTCGCCACGCTGCATCCCCAGGCGGCGATCGAGCGTGGACTTCCGAAGCCTTCCGACTGCGACATCGTACTTTCGCCGTAAGCTCGAAGCTCATCTCCGAACGTTTGTGCACGAGCTGGTCGAGGCGCAACGCCCAGTCTCGTCTGTGTCCAGGGCGCCCCAATCCAATGCGAGCGACAGCTCGTCGGCCATCGATCCGTCCGCCAACTGACCCGGCTCCCCGTTTCCAAGCTTGCGCCCGTTTACCCCCGACGATGCCCCCATCTTCTTTGGCCGTGGCAACGAGATCGACGAACTCGTGCAACTGCTCAAAGACCCAGCCAAACGCCTGATCATCGTCGCGGGCGCTTCAGGCTCTGGCAAATCGTCGCTGGTGGCGGCCGGCCTCATTCCAAGCCTGCGGAATCACAACGCCGTGGTGGGCAGCAAGGATTGGCTTCTCCCGTGGGTGCAATCGGCAGGCGAAGTCGAGCGTCGAACATGGACCGGCCTTCGCTTTACGCCGGGTGAGCTTGGCGCGCCGGGCGAATTCGGCGGCGATCCGTTCCTGTCGCTGGCGGCCAAGCTCGCGCCGACTTCTACCATCGCGCCGTCGAGGTGCATGCCGCGCTCGCGGATCGCGTTCGGCAACATGGCACCTTTTTTCCGCTGGCCGTTCCGGGTTCTGGTTCGCTGTACGAGATGATCACCGGTCTGGCCGCGCGTGCCGGATTGACGCTCGAACCGGGGCTCGCGCAGCAACTCGTCGACGACACAGGCGCGGCGCCCGGTGGCCTCGCGCTGCTTGCCTTCGCGCAGCACGAGCTGTATGAAGCCGGGGTCACCGATCGCCAACTCACCCGCAAGGCGTATCGCGCGTTCAACGGCGTGAAAGGCGCGATCGCCAAGCGTGCGGACACGACCCTCGACGGCTTGCCGACTGCGGTGCAAGCCGCTCTTCCGAGCGTCTTCGGTGAGCTGGTCGAAGTCGACGAGCGCGGACTGGCGACGCGACGGCGGGCTGCCCTCGACGGCGTCGCCGCATCGATGGAAGCTGGAAAGCTGATCGACGCTTTCACCAAGGCACGGCTGCTGGTCACCGACAGCGGACCTTCCGGCGTGAGCATCGTCGAAGTGGCGCACGAGGCACTCCTCAGGGAATGGCCGCGACTGGCGACGTGGATCACCGAGCGCGCCGATGATTTGCGGCTCATGCGCCAAGTCGAGGCGGCGGCGAGCGAGTGGGTGCGCGCCGATCGGGATTCGCACTATCTGTGGCCGCAGGAGCGGTTGACGCCGGTGGATGCCGCGATTGCGCGCCTGGGCAAGGCGCGTCAGACGTTGGAGGAATCGGTGCGCTCGTTCATCCAACCCGAGGTCGATCGCATCCAGACGGAACCGCTCTCGCCGGCCACGACGCATCAACGGCGCGCCGCAATCGGCGATCGGCTCGACAAATTGGGTGATCCTCGGACGGGCGTGGGCTTGCGGCGGGACGGCGTACCCGACATCGTTTGGTGCGCGGTTCCAAGCGGTACTGTCTCATTCGAGTATGGCCAAGGCACGTTCACCGTACCGTCGTTTTTGATGGCGAAGTATCCGGTGACCTATCGCCAGTACAAGACGTTCCTCGATGATGATGATGGATATCGGAGCGAGCAATGGTGGACCGACCTGAAACGCGAGGAATCGCCCGGTGAGCAGTATCGCCCCACCGCCAATCACCCCGCCGAAAATGTCTCGTGGTACGACGCCATCGCATACGCCCGCTGGCTCAGCGTGAAGCTCGGATACGAAGTGCGGCTGCCCACCGAGGCGGCGTGGCAGCAGGCAGCGACGTCGGGTGAACCTTCGTTCGAATATCCGTGGGGCGCGCAGTGGGGCGAGCACCATGCGGATACGAACGAAACGCGGCTGAGCCGCACGATCGCGGTGGGGATGTACCCGGCCGGCGTCTCGAGGCAAGGCCTCTACGACATTTCGGGCAATGTGTGGGAGTGGTGTCTCGATCTGTACGAGCAACCGGGGGTCGTCGCTATCAAGGTGGAACAGACTCGAAGCAAGTCGAAGACGTCCCGCGATGACGACCCGATGAGGGTCCGGCGCGTGGTGCGCGGCGGCTCGTGGGTCAACCTTCGAGACGACGCGCGCGCGGCGTGTCGTAACGACGTCGGTCCCGGTGACCGTGGCGACCTCATCGGTTTTCGTTTGTTGAGTGTCTCCCCCATCCTTTTGAACCGCTGACCCCCGGTCCGCTGATCACTGATTCACCGGATCGCTGTTCACTGATCGGCCGTCGTGTGCGACGGCCGATGCATTTTCAACCGCAGCTTCGACAACACATGCTTGCGCAGTCCCCAAGTGTCGGCATATCGCACGTGATTGATCCATCCCTGCACCGAGGCGCTGAGCTCCGCGAAAGTGATCGCGCCTGCTTCGTAGGCATCCAGCCGGTCTTGCAAGTGGTGTGTGGTCAATCGGACTTTGCGGGCCTTGACGCGCCGGTGGGTCGGGAAGACGATAAAGCCCAACCACGGAACGCCGCATGCGACCGGCAAGACCTGCGTCGTGTGGCGGAGGATTGCCTCGGTGGTCGGCTTGTCGAGCGACAGTTGCTCGGCGCCATTCGCAAGCAGGGTGCGCACGCGGTCCAGCGCGTTCAACGCCGCGGGATCGGTCGGCGGCAGCGGGCGTTCGTTCTCGTTCCAGCCGTCGCGCAGCACCCAGCGGCACACTTGGTCCAAGGTATCGAACGGGGTCCGGTGTTTTCCGGAGGATTTGATCTGCTCGACGAAGCGGCGTTGCTGAACTGCGGCTTCCTGGGACTGCTCGACCGGATGGGCTTGCAAGTACGGGTCGGCGGCGACGTAGACGAAGAGATCCTTCTGCTCGATCCGTTGGCCATTGAGACGCTCGCCGATCGCGAAGATGTACTCCCACTGGGTGTAGGAGCATGGCTCGCAGACAAGGCTGGGTGGGACGCCTTCTGCCATTGCGCCGCGCGCATCGCCGATCAGCGCGATGACACGGTCACATTCGGCGATGTACTTTTCGAGCTGTTCGAGGAGGGTGCGCGGACCTTGCTGGAAATCCTCCTGCACCCGCACTTCACACCCGCGCGCGCGCAAGTCGCTCGCGATCTGCTCGCGACACGTCTTGAACTGGCTCGATACGGCGGAGAGGAAGATGCGCATCTGGGGCAGGAGTGATCCGGCTCGACATCGCGTGAGAGTATGCTGAGGTCAGGCATCACGCTCCGTGCGTCGATGCCATTGGTCACGCTTTTTTCCGTTTTGCATTCGGCGCGGGAGGACGCACCATGGCTTTTGCAAGAACGCGTGCATCTTCGATCGAAAGGCGGATCAGGCGTTCCCGCGCGAGGACCGCTTGCGCTTCTTTCACGGCCGCTTGCACGATGAATTGAGATACCGTTACCCCATAAATTTCCGCGGCGCGCTCAAGCAACTCGTGTGCCAAATCGGGGAAACGGGGTGAAATGCGTTGACGCTTGGCGGTCGCGATATTCATCGGGGGAACTCAACGTCGATGGTGAAGTATAAATCGGCGAGTGACATTTTGGCGCCAAGAATACGCGACCGATTCAGTGGTCTCCCGCCTCAAAAATTCACCACGGAGGAAACGGAGGAAGAGGAGGAATTGCCGGTAATGGCATTGCTGGCTGATGGTCACGCCGCAATTGACAGTTGCTGCGGTTGCCGTCGACCCTATTCAGATGAAAAGCCTCCTTTCCCTCCGTTTCCTCCGTGGTGAATTTCTTACTCAGTATCCGTAGCAAGCGAAAAGTACAGATTCCCAAGATCCGATCGCCGCGCCAACGCTTCCGTCGAATCGTGCAGCACCACGCGGCCCTTGATCAATACGTACGCGCGCTGCGCGAAGGCGAGCGCGATATCGAGCTTTTGCTCGACGATCAGGATCGTGAGGCCGGTTTCCCGCAGGCGCTCCAGCGCGCGCCGGATTTCGGCAACAACAAGTGGTGCGAGTCCTAGAAACGGTTCGTCAAGCAACAGCAGGCGCGGCTTGCTCATCAACGCCCGGCCGATGGCGAGCATTTGCTGCTCGCCACCTGACAGCGTGCCGGCCGGCTGCGCATGCCGCTCGGCCAGGCGCGGAAAAAGTTCGTAGACATAGGTGAACCGATCGCGCACGGCCGGGCGTCCGCCTGCAAGTCGGATCGCACCGAGTCGAAGATTGTCTTCGACTTTGAATGGTGCGAAGACCAGCCGTCCTTCAGGCACCAGTGCGACGCCGCGTTTCACGATTTCGTGGCTTGGGAGACGATTGATGTCTTCTCCGTCGAACATCACGCGGCCGGATCGATTCGGAAGCGTGCCCACGATCGCCGCGAGCAGGGTCGATTTGCCCGCGCCGTTGGGGCCAAGCAGCGCGACCGTTTCGCCCATTGCGACCGACAGGGATACCTCGTGCACGACCGGCACGCTGGTATGACCCGCGATCAATCGTTCAAGCGCGAGCATGGGTGGCCGGCTCGCCGAGGTAGGCGTCACGCACCGCCGGGTGCGCGCGGATCTCATCGGAGGTTCCGGTGGCGATGATGCCGCCGAAGTTGAGCACCACGATGCGATGGGCAAGCGGAAGGAGGAATCGCATGTCATGCTCGATCAGCAGCACCGCGATGCCGCGCGCCGCGATGTTGCGCAGAATCGCGGCCAGGCGATCGAGCTCTGCCGGTGTGAGCCCCGCGGCCGGCTCGTCGAGCAGGATGAGTAGCGGCTCGCCCGCCAAGGCCCGCGCGATTTCAAGCAAGCGGCCTTGACCAAACGACAAGGTATCGACTTCCGATTCGCGAACGTCGGTGAGACCAACGAAATCGACCAGCGCGTTCGCCCGTGCGCGTTGTTGCGTTTCTTCTTCGCGCGCCGTGCGAAGGCCTCCGGCGATCGACCACAAACCTGACGAGAATTTCGTGTGCGCGCCGACCATAATATTCTCGACGATCGACATGCCGGAAAACGGGCGGTTGTGCTGAAACGTTCGAATGAGACCAAGCGTCGCAATCTCGTGAGGCGCGCGTCCGAGAATCGGCGCGCCGGCGAATCGCACGCTGCCCTCCGAGGCAGCAAGGGCGCCCGCGATCATGTTGAACAGGGTGGTCTTGCCTGCTCCGTTCGGCCCGATGACGCCGAGAATTTCCCCCGGACGCAGATCGAGATCGACATTCGCCACGGCGATGAGTCCGCCGAAGCGTTTGGTCAGGCCGCGGACTTCAAGCAGCGCGGCGCCTGTGCCCGTCACGCATTGCATCGTAGAGTCCGATCAAACCGCGCGGCTTGACGAGAATTGCCGCGAGCATCAGCACACCGAACACCAAGGCGTGATGGTGCCCGATGAGCGGCGATAACACATACGGCAACAGGTACAGCAGCACGGCACCGATGATCGCGCCTGCCTGCCGGCCCGAGCCGCCCACGATCACCATGAAGAGCAGCAGGAACGCATTTTCCAATCCGAAGATCGGCGGATTCACCGTGTTGTCGACGAATGCGTACACCATGCCGGCGAGTCCGGCGAGCGCGCTCGTCAAGGTGAAGGCGATGACTTTCGTGCGCGCGACATCGACACCCATTGCGGAGGCGGCGTCGGGATTGTCGCGCACCGCGCGGCAGGCACGGCCGAACCAGGAGCGATCGAGACGATCGAGCAGCGCCATGGTGCCCAGCATGAGTACCACGATCACCACCGTGTACCACGGGCCCGCGATTCGCACGCCGAACAGGTCCGGTAACCGGTAGTCGGCCAATCCGCCGGTGCCACCGGTGAGCGATCCGCCTTCGTTCAGCACGACGATGAAGAATTGCGCGAGCGCCAAGGTCGCGAGCGCGAGATAGAAGCCCTCCAGCCGGGTAGAGGGAATCGCAACGATGAGGGCGATGCCGGCGCAAATCAACAGGCTGCCGATCACCGCGAGTGGAAATGGTAGCCCTGCCTGAAAAATCAGGATGACGATCGCGTATGCGCCGACGCCGTAGAAGGTGAAGTGGGAGAACGCCACCTGTCCGCAAATACCGAAGAGGAAGTTGTAGCTAAGGGCAAGCGTGATCCAGAGCAGGAGCTTGCGATAGACGTCGTTGTAATAGCTGGAGAGAAAGAATGCGGCGACCGACAGGATCAATGCCGTGGCCATCCAGCGTGCGGTGGATTTCATGCCCGACCGTCTTTCGCGCGCAGGAGCCCGGTTGGTCGCACGAGCAGGAACACCATGAGAAAAAGGAGCGGCACGCCCTGTGAGAATCCGGCAGGGATGGGTGCGTAGCGAATCGTGAACTGTTCAGCGAAGGCGAGCACCAGGCCGCCAAGGAGCGCACCTTCCACTCGACCGACGCCCCCGATCACCAGCGCCGTGAAGCCTTGGATCGCGAGCGGAATGCCCATCAGATAGTGGGCCGAAATGTTAGGCGAGACGAGCAGGCCGGCCAATCCTGCCGCGCCCGCACCGCCAGCGAACGAAAGGGCCGTGACCCGCGACAGATTGATGCCGACCAGCGCAGCGGCGCGCCGGTTGATCGCGACCGCTTCGAAGCATTTGCCGGCGACCGTCCGCTCGAAGAACAACCAGATGCCGACGAAGACGAGCACCGTTACCGCCATGATGAAAAAGCTTTGCGTGGAGCCGGCGAACGGGCCGATCTCGACCCGGCCGAACCCGAACGGGTAGGGCACCGGATGCGGATCGGGTCCGAATCCAAGCGAGATCGATTCGCGAAATACGACGAGTGCACCAAGCAGAGCGAGAATCGGCGCGAGGATCGGCGCACCTGCGTTCACCAGCGGACGCACCGCCACTCTTTCGGTCAGCCAACCGACACCGAGCATGAACACGAGAATCACCGCCATGCCGACGGGATACGGCCACGCGAGTTCGGACAGCAGCAGAAATCCACTGAACGCGCCCGCCATCGCCCACTCACCGACCGCGAAATTGATGATGCCGGTCGGCCGGATCATGAGCAGGTACGACAGTGCGATCAGCGCATAGACACAACCCGATGCCGTGGCGCTGACCGACAGCTCGAGAAAATCCTGCACCGGATCACTTTTGTCCGGTGTAGACGACGCGACCTTGCACGTCTCCTTCGAATACTCGCACCACCATCCCGTTCGGATCGTAGCCGGTGCGCTTGCCGTCGGGGAACTGGTACTTCATGCCTTTCGCGCCCATCACGCCCGAGAAGCTTGCCGATTGCATGGCGGCACGGATCTTTTCCTTGTCGGGGGCGCCGGCGCGCTGGATGGCATCGGCGATCAGCATGATCCCGTCGTAGCCATAGCCGTGCAGATTGAAGGGCTCTTTCTTCTTCGCCTTGGTGTAGTCGGCGACGAACTGCTTCACTTCGGGCTTTTCGGGATCGTACGCATCGACGAAGGTGATGCCGTTCAAGAGCCCCTTGGCCACCGACATGTACTGTGGCACCGACAGGTTGTACGAGGCATGAATCGGAAACTTGAGCCCGAATTGGCGGTGGGCCTTGAGGATGAGGACGTTCTCAGGGGTCAACACGCCCGCCATGAACATTGCGTCCGGATTGGACGCGCGAATCTTTTGCATCTGCGGCTCGGCGGTCGTAGCGCCGCGCGGGACCACCTCTTCGATCGCGACCTCGATGCCCGATTTCTCCAGTCCCGCGCGGAAGAACTTCGCGAGCAACTGACCGAGATCGGAATTGTCACTGATGAGCGCGACCCGCTTCAGATTCTTGGCGCGGGCATGTGCCAGCAAGGTCGCGATCTGCACCGAACCGAGCGGGCCGGTCTGCCAGAAATACGGATTGTTGAGCTGCGTGGTGAGCGTGTCGCCGGAATTCATCGGCGTCATCTGGGGTGTCTTGGCTTCCATCGTCACCGTCTGCTGCTGCTGGGTAGCGGGCGTGAGGGAAACACTCATGATGAACACGGCGCCGGCGTCGACCAGCTTGCGTGCCATGGCCGCGGAAACATCGGGCCGCCCCTGGTCGTCCTCGATCAGCAGTTCGATCTTCTTGCCGAGCACACCGCCCCGGGCATTGAGCACTTCGGCGCCGAACACGATGCCCTCGGTGGCGGGTTCGGCATAGGGCTTGGCGGGACCGACCCGGTCGGTGACAACGCCGATCTTGATCGTGTCTTGGGCGCCGGCGCCGAACGCGATGGTTGCGGCTGCGAGCGCGATACCCAAACGAGTAGTCAATGATGGCATTGCCGGGCTCCTCCTCGAAAACATCGGTCAATTCTGTTCGGACGGCGGATGGTTGCGTACCGGCGAACTCACGCCTAGAGTATAGGTGAGTCGTACGAAATGCCGCTTCGCGCGATCGATGTGATCCGATTCCTCAAAGCTGACTCCTAGGAGATTGACCATGCGTACCGCGCAGCAGTGGCTTGCAGGCGGATTGGCGTTGATGGTTTGCGCGAGCGCGATTGCGCAGGACAGCAAGAAAACCGAGTCCGGTGCGTCCGCCGCAGGAAGCCCGGAAGCCGTCATGGAGTCCGTGGTGCAGTTGAAAGTGAAGTCGCTGCCGAACGCACGCTCGAATGCGACGCTTGGGCCGAGCCGTGAAGGTAGCGGCATCGTGATCGACGCCAAGGGCCATGTGCTCACGATCGGCTATCTCGTCATCGAGGCTGAATCGATCGAGCTCACCACGAGCGAGAACAAGACGGTGCCGGCGACAATGGTGGGCTACGACCACGCCACCGGGTTCGGTGTGCTCCGGGCGACGCAGCCGCTTGGCGTGAAGCCGATCGATATCGGCAGTGCGGCATCGCTCAACGCGCAGGAGCCGGTGATCATTCTGCCGCATGGTGGCCGGCAGAGCGCGAGCATCGCGCGGGTCATGTCCAAACGCCCGTTCGCCGGGAGCTGGGAGTATCAGCTCGATCAAGCGATCTTCGTGTCCCCGCCAACGCAGGCCTGGGCTGGCGCCGCGCTGATCAACCGCGAGCTCAAGCTGGTGGGCGTTGGTTCTTTGCTGGTGCGGGACAGCAGCGGTGATGGCAGTGCGGCGGCGGGCAACATGTTCGTGCCGATCGACGTATTGAAACCCATCCTCGCTGATCTGATCAGCAAGGGGAAACGCAACGGTCCGACCCGGCCCTGGCTCGGCCTTGCAACCGAGGAATTCCACGGTCGATTGCTGGTCACGCGGGTGTCGCCGGAAAGCCCCGCTGAAAAGGCCGGACTAAAACCGGGTGATCTGGTGCTTGGCGTGGGCAAGGACTCGGTCACGAATCACGCCGAACTTTACGGCAAGATGTGGGGCGTTGGTGCGGCCGGCGTCGACGTGCCGCTGAAGGTGCTGCAAGGGGCCGAGATGCGCGATATCAAGGTGAAGTCGATCGATCGGGCGGAGTATTTTCGGGATAAGCCGGTGCATTGAGCTTGCCTGGATCTTCACCGCAGAGGACGCAGGGGACGCCGAGGAAAAACATGGTTGATCGACGACGACGTGATTTGATCGGATCAGTTTCGGCCGCTGGGTTGGCGAGCGCTGCCGGGTGGCTGGTTCCGACTGTTTCTGTTGCGCAAGAAACCGTTGCAACGCCGGCCCAGACGCTCGGACCGTTCTATCCGGCCAAACCTCCTGCTGAAACGGATTCCGACCTGACGCGCGTGGGGCAAGGCAGCAAAGTAGCCGCGGGCGATCTCACGCATGTGTCGGGCAATGTATTCGATACCCGCGGCAAGCCGATCATCGGCATCGCGGTCGAGATCTGGCAATGCAACGCGTTCGGCCGCTACCATCATCCGGGCGACACGAGCGCGCGACCGCTCGATCCGAATTTTCAGGGCTACGGACGCGCGCTCACGGACGCGGGTGGCGGCTACTATTTTCGAACGATCAAACCGGTGCCGTATCCTGGCCGCACCCCGCACATCCACTTTCGTTTGAGCGGGCCGCCGATTGCCGATTTCTCCACGCAACTCTATATCGCCGGTCATCCACAGAACGACGACGATGGGCTGCTTCGATCGATCCGCAATGACCGTGCGCGCGACACGCTCCTTGCGATCTTCGAGAAGATCCAGGGTGTCAACGAGTGGCGGGCGAAGTGGGATATCGTTATTGCGCGGCGGGCGTAGCGATTTTATTGGGGAAACGGGAGCTACGCCTGAAGGGCTATCTGAGATGTCGTCGGATCGTCTCGACCGACAACATCACATCGACACCGCGGGGTTTCCGTTCATGAAGACACGCATTCAACGCTATGTGGCCACGTTTCGTTTCAACACCAACTGAATGCGTGCCGCCTCTTCCGGTGTTATCTGATCGGCTTTCTCGAATTCCCTGACCCGCGCATCCGCGTAGATTTCAATCGAATTGACGCCCGCCAGACGAAGAATGATCGACCCGTCGGCGCCAGCCTCGAACAGCAGTGGAGCATCTTCGCGAATTCCGGTTTCCTCGAGAATTGACTTGGGGATCCTGAGTCGGCCCTTCTTTCCCAGTTTAACGAGGATCATGTCTTCGTCGATTCCTCTTTCGTGTCCTCGGAAGCCTATCTCAGCTCAATGTTGCTGGAAGTACGGAATTTCCACGTCCGTGGACGTCGTATCCGGCTGGTTCAGCCAGCATGGGGGGAAATTCTGTGACGGCTCGGCAATTCCGCCAACGTTCTCAGACGCTTGGTTGGAATCCGTGAATGGTGCGGAACTTTTGGAAAGGCTATTTGCTGATTTGTCAGGAAATCGCCTTCCATTCAAAAAGACCGTTCATGTTCCTCGACTCACCCGATTGGCACATCAGCTCGATTCAACCGCCACGAACGAGATAGTCGAACTGGTCGCTGACGTAGTCGAGTAACGTCCGCCTTCAACTGTCCTTCAGGCCGCATTTTCAATGGCCCGCATCGGTCGACACTAGAGGCGTCGCCTATGCTCCCGCCACCACGACCTTCCCCCTCGGCACCCGATGCCGAGGAACGCTCGCTACCAGCACGATCAACGCCGCAGAGAGCGCCGCCAGCGCGCTGCCGATCCACGCCGCGTCGTAGTTTCCGTAGCTCACGAATACGCGTCCGCTTGCGAAGGCACCCTGCCGCGCCCAGCGAGCGAGCCATCATGAGAAGCCCCGTCGCTTTGCCGAGACTCGCGACACCGCGACGCGCGTCGCTCAGTCCCGCGGATGCCGGCAGCGTTGGACCAAATTTCGCAGTTCCTGTTTGTTGTCTCGATATATGTGATTTCGAACGCTACCGCCAGTCCTCCACCTGGAGCCCGTCGATCCGCCGGAACTCGCCGACGTTCGACGTCACCACCACCAATCCCTTTGCCATCGCTGTCCCTGCGATGAGAACGTCGTAGGCGCCGATTGGTTTCCCCCTAATCTTCAGTGCGGCCCGGATGGCGGCGGTGGCCTGCGCATCCTCTTCGTCGAACGGCAAAGTGGCGATGGCCGCGAAGAAGGCCTGGAGCACGGGCGCCAGCTTTCTTGCTCGCGCAACGTTGAGTGCGAGGCCGTATGCGACCTCCTTCCGTGTGAGCGTCGAGACAGCAATCAGATTGGGCTGAGTCGACTTGATGCGTGCCAGTACGCTCGGCTGGCCTTTGACGAAATCACTGACGGTGCAGGTGTCGAACAGATACTTCACGCCAGCGGGTCGGCAGGGGGTGCCTTGAGCTTTGCCCGGCTGGACTCGAAGGGCGTCATGTCGGCTATGCCCTTGAACTGCAACACCTCATCGGGCCATTGCACCGTGCCGTCGCGTTTCAGCCACTCGCGCACGGCACGGCGAATCAGCGCATTCCGGCTTTCACCAGACTTCTCAGCCGCATGATTGAGCTGTTCGCCAGTCTCATCGTCAAGGTAGATGTTGAAGTTCATAGCGACCTCCATATAACACTTCTACATGTTATATCGGCAGGCGATTGATTTCAAGGAACTGCGCGGTCGCTCTACCTGCTGATTCCCGCCGGAGGCAATCTTCGAATCTTTAAGCCGACGGCGTGCCGTCGTTGCGAGGCTAGCAAAAGCCCACCTCCGCTACGCCGCTGCCCCCACCACGTTCCCCCTCGGCCTCCGATGCCGAGGATCGGTCGCCGCAAACACGATGAGCGCCGCAACGAGCGCCGACAGCGAACTTCCGATCCACGCCACGTCGTAGTTCCCGTAACTCACGAAAATGCGTCCGCCCGCGTAGGCACCCAACGCGGCTCCAAGCGAGTGCGCCATCATCAGCAGCCCCATCGCTTTACCGAGGTTCGAGACGCCGTAGCGCGCGGCGGCGAGTCCTGCGGTGGCGGGCAGCGTTGCGTACTCGACGAAACCGGCCACGATCGCGAACAGAATGAGCATGCTGTAGTCATTGGCGACATAGAGCAGCACGATGAACGAGAGTGCGCGAACGCCGTAGATCACCGCAAGCAGGTGGCTTCGATTGAAGCGATCGCAGAGCGCGCCGAATACCATCATGCCGACGATGTTGCAGCCGGCGAGAATGCTGTAAGCGATCGCGCTTGGCATGGGCGGGAACCCGCAGAGGCCGGCAAACGGGATGAAGTGCGTCTCGATCGCACCGGTGGTCGTGACCCCACAGACGAAAAAGCTCGCGGCTAGCGCGTGAAAGCCGGGATCACGCAGGAAAATGCCAAGTGATTCGCCGAAGCCCGTCCGCTTGCCGGCGTCAATGGACGGTGAACCGCTGCGCTCGCCACGGAGCAGAATGAACGCGAATGCACCGAGCAGGACGCAACTCACCGCGATGATGCCAAAGCTCGCTCGCCAACCGATCGTGGTGAACGCCAAGGTGATGAGTGGAACGAAGAGCAGTTGACCGCCGGTCGCACCCGACGTGGCGATGCCGGTCGCGAAGCCGCGCTTAGCATCGAACACGCGCGCGATCATCACGCTCACCAAGGTGTTGCCGACGAGCGTGAAGCCCAGGCCGCCGAACACGCCGTACGCGACAAGGAGATGCCACGGGGCGTCCATGGTCGCGATCAATCCAGTGGCCGCGGCCAAGGCGAAGCAGCCGGTGAGCAACACCGCGCGAGCGCCGACGCGATCGACGATCGCACCGACGAGCGGGAAGATGCACGCCATCACGATAAGACCGATCGCGCCGTAACCCGAGATGATCTCGCGCGACCAGCCGAGTGCCTGCTCCCAGGTGGGCATCGCCACGCCAAGACTCATGCGCGCGGAGAACGACAACGCAAGCGCGACGAAGCCGACGAATACGATCATCCACGGATGGGGTCTGGCGATGGGTTTCACGCGCGCTCAAGGCTTGGGGTCGCGCGATTGTAGCAGTCGACGAATTGCGCACGGCCGATTGGCCGCTGAAGACCGGGCCGCCGGCTGTAAGCATTTGGTAGGATGTATGCCATGCACAAGACCACTGTTCGCATTCCGAAGGACATTAAGCGGGCACTGGAAGAGTTGGCAGCGGCACGCGGCGTCAGCGAAGCGGAATTGATTCGCGAGGTGCTGCGCACCATGACACGCGAGGCGCGCACTCCGCGGCCCCGAATACCTCTGTTCAAGAGCGGCAAGCCGCGTCTAGCGGAGCGCGTCTACAAAGCGTTGTCGGGATTTGGCGAGTCGTGATTCTCGTCGCCACGAGCGGCCTTTTGTCGGCGTTCGACTCGAGTCAGCGATTTCATCAGGAGTGTGCATCCGTTCTCGCTGAAGCTTCTCCGCCCCTTCTGCCGTCGCCCTTCGTGTTGGCGGAGCGCCATGACGTTACGGAAGTCCTCAGCCTCGATCAGCGCCACTTTCGGTCGCTGCGCATAGGGCCACGCAGGATGTTCAAGGTCTTGCTTTTCGATCGGTAGGGTCGCGGATACTCGGTCGACACCGGACCTTGCATCCGGTGTCGATGTCGAGGTGATGCTAGTCGTCGTTACCAGACGCGACGATTCCGGCGGCGAACCAGGCGCCACCAACGTTGCGGATCAGGAGCACGGGGCTTGTACAACCAGCCGGTACCGGGTTCAGCACATCATCGATCTGAAAATCGCCGTTGGCCTGGAGTGGAACACCGGCAGCGCTGGTGTCGTGCAACGTAAACGGCGCGACAGCCTCGCAAATCAGTGTGGCGCGGACGCTTTGGTTCCCGTTGAGGCCGATATTGTTACCGCCGCCCAGCAGCAGACCTTTTCCTTTGACCCTGATGCTTCCGTCGAGCTTCACGTTTGCCCGTAGATCGGCGATTACCCAGATTTGCCCCGGAGGTTGAACGCCGCGGACAATGTTCCGGTTCACGCTCTCGACGGTCAGAGCCGTGCCGAGTGTCGGGGCGACGGCCACGCCCGACGAGACCGGAATCACGCCAATTCCACCCTTGAATCGCACGAGCGTATCGTCGGCGCTCGCGGCAATGCTGACGAACAGGGCTGCGGCAGCGGGTAATGCGACGGACAAGAGCTTATTCATGCTTTTACCTCCTCGATGACAGTGAG
>JBJXGX010000038.1:0-12276 GCA_046160305.1 Burkholderiales bacterium | reverse complement strand
GATGTCGCCTGGCTTGCCGATCCGCGCCGGAGTGGATCCCGATGCCTTCACGCCCCGCGTGAGGCCCGCGACCACGCCATCGATGACATGCGAGACGATCTTCGAACGAACGCGATCGGGATCATCGATTCCCATCGGGCCGGGATACTCTGCAACCGGCAACTGATCAATGCCGGTCGATTTTGCAAGCAACTTCGCGAGCATGGTGAAACCCGACGTGGCAATGACCACGCTTGCAATGCCGAGTTTCTCGGCTTCTACGGCCGGCCGCACCGCGGCCGGTGTGCAGGTCCCTCAGGCGCCGTTGCCGGAGATCACCGCATCGCACCCCTTGGCCTTCGCGAGCATCGCGATCTCATGCGCAACCGCCTGCTGCGCATGGGGTCGGTCATCGCCGGGAAAGAAAGGGAACTCGGTGAATGGCACGATCCGAATGCCGGGAAATCGCCTTGTGAGCCCTGCGCGCAACACCGGAAATGTTTCGTCGCCGCGAAAAACGCCGTTCCAAATCTCGCCGACCGTTTTGCCATTGAGATCCGGCAATCGCGGCGACACGGCCTTCTGCTCGATCAGTTGTACGCCGGCCGGGCTGATCACTTCGAATCTATCCATGTCGTTACGCTCCCTTGTTGGAGTACGCCGTGCATACGGACGATGATGTTCCGGATTGTAGTGCAGCACACATCGATCGTGGCCGACATCGGTTTGCTCTCGTTCGCCGGCAGCAACCAGCGGCGTGGAAACCCACCGCTCTTCAAGAGCGTCTCCGCGGAATTCCCGATAGTGGCCGTACCGCGGACTCACCGCGCGAAACGAATGTATTCTTCGTGCTGACCGCGATGAATGAGGAGGTAGGCTCCGATGACAACGATCCTTGCCATGACGTTCGCGTTCGTGCTCGCACTCGGATGGCATGGCATCGCGCATGCGCAAGCGTATCCGGCCAAGCCGATCCGCCTGCTCATTGGTTACGCGGCCGGGGGTGGCGCCGACGTGCTTGCCCGCATCCTGACGGCGAAGCTCACCGATGCGCTCGGCCAGCCGATCACCGTGGACAATCGACCCGGCGCGGGCGGCACGTTGGCGGCAGGGATCCTCGCCAAAGCGCCCGCCGATGGCTACACGCTCTACTTCTCCGATGCATCGCTCGTCACGGCGCCTGCGATCTTCGCGCAGCTTCCTTTCGATCCGATCACAAGCTTTTCCCCGGTAGCGGGCGTCGCGTCGTTGCCGCTCGCTTTCGTTACGCATCCTGCCGTTCCGGCCGACTCGCCGAAGGCGTTCCTCGCGCTCATCAAAGCGAATCCGGACAAGCATTCATACGGCACGCCCGGTGTCGGCACGTTGCACCACTTGAGTGTCGAGCCGCTCAAGAAACAAGCCGGCCTGGCGATCCAGCATGTTCCGTACAAAGGTGCCGCGCCGCTGGTCAACGATCTGATGGGTGGACAGATCGGGATCGGCGTAACGAGTGCGACCGCCGCGCTCGCACAGGTGAAGGGCGGCAAGCTGCGCATCGTCGGACTCACCAGCCGCGAACGCGTTGCAAGCGCGCCGGATATTCCGACGATCGCCGAAGCCCTCCCCGGCTATGAGGTCACCAACGGCCTCTTCGTGCTCGCCCCCGCCGGTACGCCCACTGCGATCGTCGCAACCCTTGGTGCGGCGCTGAAGACGGTGCTTGCCGCCAAGGCCATGCAGGAGAGCTATCTCGCTCAGGGCGCGATCATTGAATGGTCGAGTCCCGAGGATCTCGCAACGCGCATCGAGCGCGATGTCGCGCGCTGGAAGAGCGTGGCGAAAGACGCCGGCATCCGACCGGAGTAATCGGCGAGGGCTACGCAGCAATTCCGGAGCCCGCCTTCGGACAATCGCCGCGTTGCGCCGACCGGACCTCACACCCAGCCTACTGGCGCAATCGCTTTGCCGCGGCGAGCAAGGCGTCGTAGTCCTCTTTCACCCGCGGTTGTCTTGCGAGAATCGGTGCCACGGCCGCGCTTACCTCCTCGATGAAACGCGCCGCCTCCGCCGCGGACAATGTCAGAAACTGACCGCCATTCGCTTCCCAGGACTTGCTCGCGCGCTCGAAGTCGGCCAGCCCGAACGACGTGTTGATGCTCTCGGCCTTCGCGGCTTCTTCACGCACGATCGCTTCGAGCTCAGGGCCAAGCGATTTCATCCACGCGCGATTCACCGCGCCCGCGAACACCAGGAACGCCTGCGGCATGGTGGTCACCGATTTCGCGACGTCGTAGTACTTGAAGACGTTGAACACGTTGATCGTTGCGATCGCGCCGTCGATGGTCCGGTTTTGCATCGCGGGCAAGGCTTCCCCGAGCGCCATGCCAAGCGGCGCCGCGCCCAATCGGCGCAAGGGGTCCATGTGGATCGGTGTCGGGCCGGGCGTGCGCAGCTTCTGACCCTTGAGGTCAGCGAGCGTGCGGACGGGCTTGTGCGAGACCAGCGCGATCGGCGCCTGCACACCCATCCACAGGGGTTCGATGCCCTTGGTCGCCCCGAATGTCGCCAGCCGCTTCTTCACTTCCGGATCAGCAAGCACCTTGAGGGCGTGCGACATGTCCTCGAAGAGGCCGGGCACCTCGAGCGCTTCGAATCGGGGCTCGAGCCCGACATAAAAACCGATTGCCGAGATCGTCACCTCGATGGTCCCGAGCGCAACGCCCTCGACCGCGCGCGGCAGTTGCCCAAGCTGGTTCGCCGGATACCCCTCGACCTTGATCCGGCCGCCGGCCCGCCCTTCGATGCCGGCCTTCATGACGCGCATCCATTCAGTCGTGATGTCGTTGGTCGTAGGCGAAGAAATTTTCATCGTGAACTGCTGCGCGTGCACGCCGGCGACCATGCCGAACGACAAGGCAAGTGCCGCCGCTAAGCCTGTGGAAAATCGCATTGCATGTCTCCTCATCGATATCAATCGAGCCAATTCAGCCGACGCGCAACAGCCAACGCATGCCGGCAAGGGAGATGTCGGGAATGTACGTGATCAGCACGAGCGCCACGAGATAGATCCCGAGAAACGGAATGATCCCTCGATAGATCACCGGCAGTTCAAGCTTGAGTACCGACTGCGCGACGAATATGTTCATGCCGAACGGCGGATGAAACAATCCGATCGCGAGATTCACCGTGAAGATGATACCGAAGTGGACCGGATCGATGCCCGCGGCCTTCACGACGGGGACGAGTAGCGGCGAGAGCAGCAGGATGGCCGAGAGCGGATCGACGAAGCACCCGATCAGGAGCAGCCCGACATTGATCGCGAGCAGCAGCACCCAATTCGGAACGGCGAGCGACTCGAGCCAAGCAACCATGGTCGCCGGCACCTGATTCACCGTGAGCAGCCACGCGAAGACCGCCGCGCAGGAAACGATGATAAGCACCTGTCCGGTGAAGAGCGCCGTGGTACCGGCTGCTTGCACGATGTCGCGCCATGTGAGCTCGCGATAAACAAAACGCGTCACGAACGCTGCATACACACACGCGACGCCGGCGGCCTCCGTCGGCGCGAAGACGCCACCGTATATGCCCCCGAGAATGATGAACGGCGCACCGAGCGCCCACACCCCGCGGGCCGATGCACGCATGAAGCGCCTCGCATCGAATGCCTCGCCCGCACCGATGCCATGCCGTCGTGCGAACCAGACGACATACAACGCAAGCAGAGCCGCAATCAGCAGCCCGGGCAGCACGCCGGCGGCGTAGAGGCGCGGCACGGATGTTTCGGAGGCCATGCCATAGACGATCATCGGGATCGAGGGCGGGATGATAATGTCGATCGCGCCGACCGACGTAATGAGACCCGCGGTGAAACGCTCCGGATAGCCCGCCTTGCGCATGGCCGGCAGCATGACCCGCCCGATCGTCGCGACCGTCGCCGCGCTCGCGCCCGAGATGGCACCAAAGATCGCGGACGTGCCGACCGTCGTAACGCCGAGGCTCCCGCGCACCGACCCGACCCCTGCCTGCACGAAATCGACCAGTCGCTGCGCCACCGATCCGCGCCCCATCAACTCACCGGCGTAAATAAAGTACGGAACGGCGAGGAGCGCGTAGACATCGATCGCGCCGAACATGTTCTGGTGCAACGCCGCGAGCGGGATGTTCATGTAGAACACGAGCGCGACGGACACCGCGGTCAGGAGGACGATATAGATCGGAAATCCGAGCAGGAGCAGCAGCACGGGAATGACACCCAACGCGAAAGTCATCGCGTTTCCTCGCGGTGCCTGCTGCTGAATCCCTGGCGAGCCGCGGCGACCAGGATCAGCGTGAAGCCGACCGCCACGAGACTATGCGAGATCCACACGGGAATGCCGAGTGCGTCGCTCGTGCGTGCGAGGTCGAGCATCTGCAACGTGTAGCGGCCCGACTGCACGACGACGAAAATCGCCAGCACGATCACGAGGATCGATTCGGCGACGCGAAGCACGCTCTGCACCGACCGGGGCATCATGCCGACCAAGACATCCATGCGCAGGTGCTGGCGGCGCCACTGCACGATCGCGGCGCCAAGGAACGCCATGGCAACCAGGACCTGCACCTGCAGCTCATCGGCGCCGTGGATCGAATCGTTGAACACATAGCGTGCGATGACATTGACGAAATTGAGTGCGACCGCCGCGCAGAAGGCCAACGCCAGGACGCGCTCGATTCCCTGCATGAGGCGCTCGAGCACCCGATCGAACGCGGGGGCACGCCGGGCTTCTTGTGTATCGCTCATGCGCTGGTTCTGAAGCTCACATCACACCATCAATGACTTGAGCTTGCGGATTGCAGTGTCGGGTGTGGTCAGGAGCGGAATCCTGATGTGCGCTTCCGTCAATGCGCGAGCCGGAGCCATCGAGAACTGCGCGAACGCGATGGCGTCATGGTTCGCGAACGATCGGGCAGCGTCGGCGATCAAGCGGTTGTGTTCATCAGGCCGATTATTCCGCAATGCATCCAACGCGCCTTCCACCAGATGCGCGTCCACGCGAGGCGACGCGCTCTTTGTTCCCGCGCTCCTTGTTCCGGAATACGCGGCGATCTCTGCCATCATCGACGGAATCGTCGGCGCGAAGGTCGCGAGCAGCGCAATGCGGCCGCCATTGTCGAGGAGCGCGTCGTACAGGGCCTCGTTCGGTTTCAGGATCGGAATGCGTTGGTCACGCTTCACGGCATCGATCGCCGGCCCGAACGCCGAGCACGTGAAAAGAATCGCATCCGCCCCGGCCCCCACGCAGTAGCTGCCGAGCGCACGGAAGCGTTCGATCATCGCTGCGGTTAGCCCCCCATCGCGCCCGAAATCCGAAAACAGCGAGTCTTCGAGCAGGTGCGCGAGGCACGCCTCCGGCCAGAGTGATTGAAATGCTGCCTCGATGGGATCGATCGATACGCGCTGGGCATGGATCAGATAAATCTTCGGCTCGCCGGTCATGGGGCCACATTGTGTTGAGACGCAGACATGGTGAGGGCCAAGCAATGCATCGATCGCCAAGCACGCCGGTCAAGTTTAGCGTGTGCGCGCGAGGCGTGTGCGCAAGAGACCGGTATGCTGGCGCTCACCGTGTGCGAACATTCGATCGATTACGGCGATGAACGTTTTTCACGATCAAGGAGAATCCGCATGTCCTTCCAATCACGGCTGGCCCTCGCAACAACCGCGGCCTGTCTGACCATGGCTGGCCTATCCGTCGAGGCTCAGCCCTACCCGTCCAAGCCGATTCGCATCATCGTTCCCCTTGGTGCGGGCGGCGCGACCGATGTCGTCGCACGCGTCGTCGCTGGAAAGCTCAGCGAGCGCATCGGACAAGCGGTCCTGATTGAAAACCGCCCCGGCGCGGAGGGCATCATCGGCCTCGAAGCGGCCGCCAAGTCGGCGCCCGACGGCTACACGCTGGTGCTCGGTTCGAGCTCGACCATGGCCGCCAACTTCAGCCTTCGCAGCAAACTGCCGTTTCATCCGATCAACGACTTCGTCCCGGTCGCGATGGCGCTGAAGAACGCGTTCAATTTCATCGTTGTCCATCCGGGGGTGCCGGCGCAGAATTTGAAGGAACTCGTCGCGCTGGCAACCGCTTCACCAGGAAAGTTGTTCTACGGCAGCGCCACCAGCGGCTCGAAGCTTTGCACCGAAATGTTCAAGACAGCGGCCGGGGTGAACATTGCGATGGTGAACTACAAGAGCACCGCCCAGGCGCTCACCGATCTGATGGGCGGGCAACTGCAGGTCGTCTGCGAGCCGGTTGGCACGTCGATCTCGGCCATCAATGCAGGCAAGCTTCGAGCGCTGGCGGTCACCAGCACCGTTCGCCTTGCCTCTGCGCCGAACATACCCACGGTCGCGGAATCCGGCTATCCCGGATTCGAGTATTCGGCCTGGGTCGGTGTCTTTGCACCGATTGGAACGCCGCGCGGCGCGGTGGACAAGGTCAGTGCCGAGTTCGCCGCCGTGCTCCGGCATCCGGAGACGGTCGCGAAGATCGAAAGCGTCGGCTTCGATCCGATGATCGGCGGGCCGGAGGAACTTGCAGCCCTGCTGAAGAATGAGATCGCGCGCGTAGCAAAAATCGTCAAGGATGCCGGACTACAACCGGAGTGATCACAGTTCCAGAATCAAACAAGAATATCCCGAAGGCCATGGAATATCGCTCAATCGGTCGCACCGGCATGATGGTCTCACCGGTCTGCTTGGGGACGTTCAACTTCGTCTGCGCGACCATGGGCGGGCGCGACGTCGCCCGGCGCCTCTCGCGAAACTGTGCTAAATCGACACGTGGATCGAATCTGATGATAATTCGCGCCGCTTGGCGAATGCACGGCCGAGCGTGGTCCGGGCCGATTCCAGTGTGCAGCAAAACCAATCCCGATCGGAAGGCGACAGTTCAGCGATGAGTGTGTTCGTTGCAGTCGATACCGGTGGAACCTTCACCGATCTCGTGATGTTCGATGCCGCGAGTGGGCACGTTCGGTACACGAAATCCCTCACGACCCATCACGACCCGATCGAGGGGATTCTCGACTGCGTCGCCAAGACGGACGCGAACCTTGGTCGCACGGTGTTGTTCAAGCACGGCACCACCCTCGTCATCAACACACTATTGGAACGATCGGGGCCGTTGACCGGGCTCCTGACAACACGCGGGTTTCGCGACGTGCTCGAATTCGGACGCGGCAATCGCACCGATATCTTCAATCTCTTCTTTCGTCGCGATCCCCCATTCGTTTCACGCGAGTTGCGGTTCGAGGTCGACGAGCGCGTGGATGGACAGGGAAATGTGCTTACCGCGCCGCGCCGCATGGACATCGAGGCGATTGCGCAGCAACTGAAGAACGCTGGTGTCGCGGCGGTGGCCGTGTCATTCCTCAACGCGTACATCGAGCCGTCGCACGAACGACTGGTGGCCGAGTGGTTGCGCGAACTGATGCCGGACGTCTACATTTCCACCGGCGTCGACCTCTCCCGCGAATGGTATGAATTCGAGCGCTCCGCCACCGCGGCGGCAAACGCCTATACCGGACCCAAGATCGGTCGTTACATCGCCACGCTCGATCGCGCATTGCGTGATCGCTCATTCCGCGGCCAGTTTCTTCTGATGGGCTCAAACGGGGGGGTGCTGTCCGCGCAGTATTCCGCCGCCGCGCCGATCCTGTTGGTCGAATCCGGTCCGGTCGGTGGATGCATCGGTGCGGGTGCCTATGGCAAGGCACTCGGATTCAAGAACATCATCGCCTTCGACATGGGGGGCACAACCGCAAAGTGCGCGGTCGTACATGACGGCGAATTCGCGATCGAATCGATCTACTATGCGGGCGGCTACGATCACGGCACGCCGATTCGCGCGTCGGTTGTCGATATCGTCGAAGTCGGCGCGGGCGGTGGTTCCATCGCATGGATCGATGATCAGAAGCGATTGAATGTCGGCCCCAAGAGCGCGGGGTCGACACCGGGTCCGGTCGCATATGGTCGCGGCGGCGCGGAGCCCACCGTCACCGACGCCAATCTGCTGCTCGGACGCCTCAATCCAGAACGGTTTCAAGGTGGGGAGATGCGCCTTGATCTCGCTGCAGCGAATCGCGCGATGACCGAGCGCCTCGCCGCTCCGCTTGGCTACTCGGGTGAGACCGCCATCGCGGAATTGTCTTCGGGCATTCTTTCGATCGCTGCGGTGAAGATGAGCGAGGCCATCAAGCGCATCACCGTGCAGCGCGGCGAAGATCCACGCGACTTCGTTCTGTTCGCCTATGGCGGTGGCGGGCCGCTGCACGCGGCAGAGCTCGCCCGCGAGCTGGCTATCCCGATTGTGGTCATCCCTCCGGAAGCGGGAAACTTCTCGGCGATCGGCATGCTGCTTGCAGACATCCGCCGCGATGAAAGCCGCACGAGTGTGCGACCGTTGAACCAGGAATCGATTGTCGAGGTCCTCGCAGCGTTCGCCTTGATGGAGACGAATCTACGCACATCCATCGTGCGGGACTTTGGCGAGCTGCCAACGACCTGCGAGCGCGCCGTCGAGATGCGCTTCGTCGGCCAGTACCACACGGTGCGGGTAGCGCTCACCAGTGACCACGTAGACACGCTCCTTCGCACTTTCCTCGACACTTACAAAGCGCGTTATGGTCATGCGATCGAACGCGCACCAGCCGAGATCGTGTCATTGCATTGCACCGTGCGGGCCACCACGGAGCGGCCGAATATCGCCGGCCTCGCTGGTGATCTTCCGCTGCGAGGCCCGGCCGCCACGCCGACACGGCCCGTGGTGTTTCCCGGGCAGAACCGCCCGGTCGCGACCAAAGTCTATCAACGCCGGGAGCTGCCCCTCGCGTTCGCGGCCGACGGGCCAGCGGTCGTCGAAGAATATGGGTCGACCACGCTCATCCCGCCAGGCGATCGCTTCGAGATCGGCCCGCTCGGCGAAATGCGCATCACCATCGGCCGGAACACCTAGGAATCCCCCATGTCCGCACTCGAACGCACGATCGGAACGCCGACGGTTGATCCGGTGAAATTGGAGATCATCCGCACCGGGTTGCAATCGATTCCCGACCTGATCGAGACCGATCTCACGCGCACCGCGTTCAGCCCGCTTATCTACGAATACAAGGACTACGCCGTCGGCGTCGTCGATGCCGAAGGACGCAGTATCGCGCTTGCAACACGGGGGCTCGCGCTCTTTACGATCGTGATGGGGGTGGCTGTTCGGGATGCGATCGCCACCTACGGAAATCGCATCGAACCTGGCGATGCCATCGTCACCAACCACGCCGGGACGATGGGGCAGCATCTGAACAACGTGGCGATGTCCACGCCGATTTTCGCCAACGACGGCCGGCTGCTCGCCTTCATGGTGGTGACGGTGCACTGGATCGATATCGGCGGAACCTATCCCGGCTCATGCCTTGGCACCGACACCACCGAGCTTGTCCAAGAGGGCCTGCAACTGCGTTCCGTCAAGCTCTACAAGCGCGGCGAGCTGGTGGAAGAAGTGCTGCGAATCATCGAGTACAACACGCGACTACCCGAGATGCTCCTGGGCGACATCGGCGCGCAATATTCGGGCGTCATCAAGGGCAAACAGATGTTCGAGCAACTGCTTGCACGTCATGGTGAGGATGTGCTCTTTGCCGCGATCCATCAGATTTGGCGCGATTCCGAAGCGGCGGCTCGAAAGGCAATTCGCGCGATCCCGGAAGGGGTCTACGAGGCCCGCAGTTTCCTCGACAACGACGGCATCGATCTTGATCGCACGGTGCCGATCAACATCAAAGTGCGCATCGCCGACGGCGAGTTCATCGTCGATTTCTCCGGGATCAGCGAGCAACTGCGCGGACCGTTCAACTCCGGCGCACAAGGCGGCGGTGAAACATGTGCCCGCATCGCATTCAAATACCTGTTTGCGCCCAACGAGGCGCCGAATCACGGCAGCTTCGTGGCGGTCAAGGTCATCCTGCCGCCGGGAAAATTCCTAAGCGCAACCGGCACCGCGCCGCTCGGTGGCTATTCCGCGCCCTTGCCGACCGTGGTCGACACCATCATCGCGGCCATGGCGAGCGTACTGCCGGACCGTGTCGCGGCCGGCCATCACGGCTCGTTCAGTGTCCACGGATTCAGCGGCATCGAGCCGCGCTCGGGACACTTCTTCAATGTCTTCGATACCGCGCATGGCGGATGGGGCGGATCCGTCAGGGCCGATGGCGTTGGCCCCTACAAATCGATCACGCACGCCGACACGAAGGATATTCCAGTCGAGACGCTCGAAGCACTCTATCCCGTGCGCCTCGAACGATACGCGTGGCGTCCGGATAGTGGCGGTCCCGGCCGTCATCGCGGTGGGCTTGGCCTCGATCGCGTCTTTCGCGTGCTCGCACCCTGCGATCTCAATCTGAGCATGGAGCGCTCGCGCTGCGCACCGTGGGGCTTTCTCGGCGGAGAGCCGGGCGCAGTGTGCTACGCCGAGATCGAGTCGGTGGACGGTGCCCGCGAGACGCTCTACAAAGTCGCGCGACGTCCACTCAAGACCGGCGAGCGCGTTCACCTCCACACCGCGGGCGGTGGCGGCTTCGGGCCGCCGCATGAACGCGATCCAACGGCGGTTGCCCTCGATGTGCAACGCGGGTATGTGTCGGCGGCGCAGGCACGCGAGTGCTACGGTACTGTTCTCGAACCTGATGGATCCGTCGATCGCGATGCTACGATGATGCGACGGAATGAGATGATGAAGGCACGGAATCAATCCGGTTGACGAAATGTCGGGCGTAGCGGTGCGGTGCAACCAGAACACAAGAGGAGACAAATCATGAGCAGGCTTCAGCGTGCAATGGTATTGGCGATCTTCGGATTGATGGCCATGGGCGGCGCGATTGCCCAGGGGGGCGCCCCGATTCGAATCGGCATCAATGTCTCCATGACGGGGCCGCTTGCCGATGCGATCAAACCCACCATGTGGGCCGACGAGGTCTGGGAGAAGCAGATCAATGCCCGCGGCGGGCTGCTCGGCCGCAAAGTGGAGCTCACGTTCCTCGACAATAAGAGCAATGCCGATGCGGCGGTCGCGATCTACGACCGGTTCATCCAGGGCAAGTACGACTTCATCTTCGAGGATTCCGGATCGATTGTGGTGCAACGCGAATCCACCTTGGCGGAGCAGCACAAGAAGCTCTTCCTCGTGCCGAACGGCTTCGCCCGCTCGTTGTACGAGCGCGGCTACAAGTACATTTTCTACACCGGCGCGGCGCTCTCCGAGGATGTGAATCTTGGCGTCTTCAAAATGCTCGAAACGCTCCCGGAGGCGCAGCGTCCCAAATCAATCGCCTATGTGACCGTCGAGAACATCGCATTTACCGCGATGACGAAAGGCCTCCAGGAGATGTTGAAGCCCCTCAAGCTCGCGACCGCGCTCGACATTACCTATCCTACCAACCTGAATGATGCGACCCCGCTCGTCTCGAACCTGAAGCAAAAGGGCGCAGACGTTGTGTTCCAGACCGGTCTCGTGAACGATACGACGCTCTTCGCGCGCGCCGTCGCGCAGCAGGATCTCAAGTACAAGATGCTTGCGATCGGACTGACGGCCGGCGCACAGCCCAATTTTCTGCCATCGGTCGGTGCGGCGACCCTGGAGGGCATGGTGTACGCAGCCGGCTGGGTGCCGAGCCTTAAAACCCACCAGAACGCGGAATTCGTGAAAGCCTATACCGAAGCGAAGGGGTTCGAACCGACCTACAACGCAGCACAAGGCTACGCGCGCTGGCAGATTTTCGAGCAAGCCGTCAACGCCACCAAGAGCATCGACAACGACGTGCTGCGCGACTACATCGCCGCCAACACCTTTCAGACGGTACAAGGGCCGATCAAGTACAACAGCAAAGGCTATGTAACGCCGACCGATACGGTCGTCACCCAGTTCCAAGGCGGCAAGCGCGTAATCGTCTGGCCTAAGGAAGAAGCGACCGGGAAATTGATCTATCCGAAGCCTTGATCGAAACGGGCGCGCCGCCGCCAGCCGGATGCCCGCCGCGATCATGGGAGCATCGTCGCGGCGCGCCTCCAATTTCGCGCCTCTAATTTTTCCCAACGCAAATTCTCCTTCGCCGGCATCGTGCTGAATGTCATCCTGCTCGGCCTCCTGAACGGTGCGATCTACGCCCTGGTCGGTGCCGGCCTCAGCCTTACCTACGGCCGGCAAAACGTTATCGATGTGGCGAACCCCGCATTCATCATCGTCGGTGCCTACCTCGTCGCCTCGTTCTCGAAATCACTCGGTTTGGATCCGCACC